>DASVVT010000085.1:0-53191 GCA_036386415.1 Pyrinomonadaceae bacterium | reverse complement strand
TTTCTCCATGCGGCGCAGGCCTCGCTTAGCCATAAATTCAATGTCCGACTGGGGCCAGGTCTTTAAAGTCTCGAAGTAGCGCCCGGCTTCCTCAACCACGTAGGCGAGCTGGTTGAAGGTGTGTCCAGGGGCACGGTCCACACAATGACAGATCGCAATCGTCCAGATGGCGGCTGGTATGTGTTTTGCGGCCAGTGCGGTCATCTCGTCCGTCGTTGACCAACTGTTTCCTGTTACCCGCTCGTAAGCTTGTTTGATCTGCTCAATGTAAATTGCGGCAGCTTCGTGGTCGCGGTCATCGTCCGGCGCTACTGATTTTGACGACGACGATGCTGTGGCACCACTCTCATCGCCCAAATTATCTTTATTCTTAATAAGTGTCCCAGAATTTGGGATAGTAGCCCCCTCAGTTTCGGGGATACCACCCTCCCTATTTTGGGGATACCCGCCGGGTGTGGTCTCTGGGATACCCGTTGGGATACTCGTTGGGATACTCGGCCCTGGTTCAGTCTTTCCGACGATCCTCTTCGTCTGCGGATCAATCTGCATGCCGACGGCGCGCCTGCGGCGCTCGATCTCAAGCGGCTTGTAGACCCTGTAGCGCGGGCCCAGGGGATTGCCGGTCGCCTTCGAGACCACTTCGACGGACAGTTTTTCGATCAGGCCGTAGAGGGCGCGGTGGACCGTGTTGCGGCTGCGGATGCCGCTCTTCTTCTGTAGCTCGGCGGGGCCGAAGTGCCGCTCCTTGATCCCTTTGCTGATCGTCTCCCGGTATATCACTGAATAAATGCTCTTTTCCGAGCTGGTGTGTGTGGCGTCGAGCGGCGTGAAGGGAAGGGCTTCTGCCTCTCCTAGATTCGTCTCTGCGACATCTCTAATTCGCTTCGGAGGCTGGGCAGGGCGCTCATTTGCCTCTGTTGGGATACCTTCTGGTATAGCCGTTGGGATGCTCGTTGGGATAGCAGCAGCATCTTGCAGGGGCGCTGCTGCGTGGTTGGGGGCGGGCGGTTCGGGGGACGCTTTCTCCTCTTCGATCTGCTTGCGGACGTCGAAGACAGCGCGAAATTTGCTGACTCTTCCGCTCAAGCCGCGATCTCCTTTCCGACCCGCTTGTAGGCCGCCCAGGCAGACTCGGCGCGCGCGTCCGCCACCCTTTCGACAACTTTGCCCATCAGCGCCGCCTTCTGAAAGGCGACGAGACGGGGAATCTCTCCCTCGAAGAGGGGGAGCCCGCGCTCACGCATCAGTTCGCGCGCGTCCTCGCCATCGTGCGAGGGCCTCGGCGGGACGATCGTCAGGAGAATGCGGAAACGGTCTGTGCCGACCTTCTCGAGCGCCGCGACCGTCTGGATCAAGGCATCAATCGCCAGCGCGTCGGGCGTTGTCGGGATAATCAGGAGGTCGCAGCCGTCGGCCAGCTCCTTCAGATCACTTTCTTCGGGCCTCGCTTCGGTGTCGATGATGATGTGCTCGTACTCGCGGGCGAAGCGCGCGGCCTGCCGCTCGTCGGCCACCTTGAAGGGGAGCTCGCCACGCCTCGTCCACCCCGTAGCCGACCGGTTCGGGTCGCCGTCGATCAGTAGCGCCGGCGCCTTCTCCTGGAAGTATGCCGCCAGGTGCACGGCGGTCGTGGTCTTCCCGACGCCGCCCTTGAAGCTCGCCACTGTGATGATCATGCGGCCTTGTCCCTCACTCTCAGAGCAAGCACCTCTTCGCGCCTGACGAGCTTCACACGCCTGTCGAGCGGATCCTCCGTTGTTCGAAGGGCGCCGGAAGAGACGAGGACTGACATCTTGGCGCGGCTCACCTCTAATAATCGCGCCGCCTCAGAGAGGGTGATCAATGATAAATCGCTGGCCATGGGCGTGGAATGTAAAGGATATTTCAGGATGCGTCAAGATATTTCAACTGAGGGGATGGGGAAGGGAATCAGGCTCTCTGGCGTTTCAACATAAAAAGGATTTAGGTTGTGCTTCTCCAAAGGATTGGTCTATACTGCGCGCCACTTGGACGGCTGGTGAATCCTTCCGTCAGATTGGTTGCTGGGGTGAGGACAGTGACCTTTCATTAAAACAGGCGCGAGGCCCCAAAGGCTGCCGCGCCTGTTTGCTTTTATGAACTATAATTCGCCGGAGCCTTAATATTGATTATGCATTTTCCTCTCTTACGATTTGTGCTAGTTTGCCACGAAGTGATCGAAGGTGAAGCCGGCCTTCCTGATGCATACGGTGTCCTTTCGGAAGTGACAATCGCTTCACAACCCGGTGAGCCGCAGTTCTTTGAACTTAGCCTAGATATCCTCGTCTCTATTTATACCGAGGACGAAAACGAGACCTATCAAATTGATTTGGCCGTAAAGGCTCCTTCAGGTCACGAGGGTGGGGTCGGGACCATCAGGCTGGGAAATGTTGACGGGCGCTTCGTTTCTACGTTTGCAGGCCCACTTGATATCGAAATGGACACACCAGGGACGTTTTGGATTAAGGTTTATTATCACGGCCGGTTGTTGGGAGAGGTTCCTTTGAAGGTGAATTTTCTTCAGGCGTTAAGCGATAGCGAAGCGGTCAATTAGTAATGATTAGATGTCATATCCTCCGATAAACAAGCTTCACGATCTTAGTTACGCCCGTATTGATCGTCCCAAGATTATATGTGAGCCTGCCGACATAATTACCCGGGGCTGTTGGCGAAGCTTGGGGAAGGGGAGAGCAGGTAGCAGCCGTTCCTGGCGTTGTTAATGGATACCAGTCAGATCGTTTCTCAACAGCCACCGTGTGGGACTGTAAAAGGCTCAGAGCTGTCAGCAACAATCCGTGGTGGCCGGCACCAGACCCACTGTCACGCCCCCAGACGGAATCCGCGTCAGTATCGAATATGTCGTCCCCACTGTCATTACTTAAATCGGCGTCGAAGTATCGAGCAAACTTTAGATTGGAGATACCCACCCCCGAGATGTTCTTAACTGCCACAGTTATTCTGACGGACTTCTCCTCCGGAGTCGCTTCGAATGTTTGTGTGACTTGAAACTCGCCGCGAACAGTCCTGCCGATGATGGTAAGGGGCAAGGTGTTCGGGCCATTTGGCTGTTGGTAGTCAAGAGACGACCAGGTGAGAAAATCGTTGCCCGCGTCATAGGCATATACAGTCTGCCCGCCGCAAAGAATATATCCCTCCAAAACGCCGAGTTGCTTGAACGACGCTGGCGATTCCAAGTTAATCAGAGTTCCCGTGTTCGAGATGCAGAATGTAAACTTATTGGCTCCGGCGCCGAAAGTGTGGGTACTGTAGCAACTGGTGTTCTGCGGCGATTGATGCTGCGCTATAACTAACCCTGAACCGACGAGGATGATAAGCGTGGCGAGTAAGGGTTTCATCAGTATTGTTCTCAGTTGAGGCTTAATGCAAGAGGGCTACAGGAGCCAGATGCTAACACAGTTGAAGGCGCCAACAAAGCTGGCGGAAGTTGTCATCTTTGCCACTTAACACATTTTAAGTGGCGCTGCCGGAATCATTCTATTTAGTTGATGTCGGTCGGTTGTGTATGGCGTCCCCGTATCTCCGCTCAGCCTCGCTATCAAGTTGCACAACGATGAAGATAATCAGGGCTACAACGAGGAGGGCTATCACAATGATTGAAAAGAGCGCGCACCCGCCAAGGCCTCGGCGAGTCTCCACAGCGCGAAATTGACGCCCACAGCGCGGGCAGGAAACCGCATCGGTTGAACATTGGTTTCCGCAGTCAGGGCAGGTCATGAGTGCCATGCGCGGGAGACTATCACAGCCTTTCAGCTTCGGGAAGAGGCATGCAGGTTTGGTTCTCTCGTGTTAATAGGTAGAACTCACCTCGCTCGTAGACAGGATCCTCATTCTTTCCGAAGCGCTTAAATTGCAGGATGGCCGGAGATGCCGGGGCGTGCTCATTTTCATCGGATACCTCAATGAGCTTGATGGTCCACTCTGGAGTACCGGGACCGGTCGATGTGTTCTCAGCTCTATCACAGTAAAACCGCATCTTGCTTCCCCCTCCTAAGTGGACACCTGCCAGACACGCGCCGTCATGTGCCACGTGATGTTGTTGTTCAATGCTCCTGTGACGCGGCATCTGACAGTCGCTCCGGTAACATCGAAAGTAGCGTCCCATCCCGCCTGACTCTCCTGTGCGACCAACTGCTGCACGGCCCCGATGATGGTAGCTGCGCCCGAGACATTCTTGAAGACAGCCGCAATCTTATAGAAAGCTCCGTCCTCAGCCGTTCCCGCCGAGCCGCCCGTCCTGCGGGCCACTATTATTGCCTCTATGGCGTAGGTGGTCGAAGCCGGGACCGTGAACGTGTGCAGGGTCGTGACCGTGGCCGTAGTGGTCGCCGCACGGTTCTGGTAGACCATCTCGACCGGGTCGTCATTAGTTGCCGTGCTTTCCAGCCTCTGCACCTCGCTGCCGAGTGTCGCCTGCCTCACGTGAAGCTTGGCGGCCACAGCCGCAGGAGCACCGATGCTCACGTCGCCTGTGGAGGTGATACGCATTCGCTCGGTCGTACCGTTCGTGACAAAAATGAAGTCCGAAGCATTACGAGTGCCGCACCAAACATTGCCGGGGTGGACGGATGCTCCTGAGTTAGAAGCGACGAACGACGCGACTAATGTTCCAGCATCGTCCTTGAAGTTGAAGCCACTGAAGGACGTGTTCGACGTGTTCTGCATCTGGAACGGGACGCCAGCGCCAGAGGTCACCACGTCGAGGATGGGTGAGACCGAGCCGCTAAGAGCAAGGCTGCCGTGTGTTACGTTGTCTGCCGCGCCTAAAGCTAGATCGGCTTTGAGTTGCGCCACTGTCCGGTTTGTCCACGCGCCGCTTTTGCGCTGGATAACATCGTCGTTGACAGGTGCGAGCGCGGCAATGTCCGTTAGATCTTGGTCTAACGGCTGCTTGGCGTTCAGGGCCGTCTGCTGTGCCGTTGAGATGGGTTTGTTGAGGTCAGATGTGTTATCAACATTGCCCAGTCCCACGTCTCCTTTGACTAAGCCCAGATCTGCCTTCAGTGTGGCCGCAGGCACATCTTCGGGGTCGCCCACACTATTGGTGGTGCGCCCCTTATAGGTCTTAGCCGCCATATTGGCAAGGATGGCGTTGGTGACGGAGTCGTTCGCAGGAGTACCACCCCCGAAGCGGGAGTCGTCCCCGGCAGCCACGGTTCCTGCGGTAGTGCCGACATTCTTCGTGGCCGAGTTTCCCAGCCCCAGCGTTGCCCGCATGGCCGCCTCGTCCGGATCATCCAGCAGTGTCCGGGCGAAGGGGCTGAGGGCGGTAATGGCGGCCTCCACAGCAGCCGTGAAGTAAACCATGGAGTCCTCCTCCACCAAATCACTCACGGCTGCGATCGCCCTCAGGATGTCGCTCGCCATCTGCTCCCGACTCCATGCCCGCGTAACGCGAACCTGATCGAAGTGCCAGTAGCCCTCCGTCTGGTCGTACGTATACATGGTGATGCGTATCTTAGCGGTTCCCGAAGGGGCGGAGTGGACCACATCGGTGGGAGTCTCCGCGTACGCCACTTGCGGGCCCGCCAAGGAGGTGGCGATGGGGTCGTTTATCAGTTCATCGTCGGCGTCGTAGAACTCTAGGATCACGCCTGCTTGGCCTAGATTAAATGCCGTGTCGTGCACGGTTTCTACAAAGACGCGCACATGGTAACGGTCGCCCTCGGAACACTCGAACACATTGCTATTGGGCAGCCTTGACCAACCACCGGCACGGTTGGCGCAGCGCAGACTTTTGTTGCCCACGTAGGCATGGTTGGCCTCTATCGTCCAGACGCTATCGAGCTGGTCACCCTCTGCGCCGGGAGCATTGGCTACGGGCCACGATCCGTCATTCCTCTCGAAGTTGGGGTCCGAGGCATAGTTGTAGGGATCGTCCGCAATCTCGGCCAACGTGAGATGTAGAGTTGCGGTCTCCGCACCATCAGATCCGTCATCGGGTGGTTCCACATTTTCCGGCATGGGATGTTACCCTCCTGTCTGGCTAGCCATAGATGCCCCATCCGAATGGGTCTCTATGGGCCGCCTTGACGTAGACTTTGCTAAACCCGGCGATGGGTGGCACGTTATATTTCCGCACGTCACCGCCGAGCTGTACTTCCTTCACGTTCTTGGTGACCGCAAGATCTGATCCCCACTTGATGGCCGTCATGGTAATTGCGGCCACGATGGTTGTCGCGTGAGGCGTGATAGCCACGGGGGTTAAGCCGCGTACGGGAGTGCCGGGGACGACCGTTGGCTTGCCCGGCACTGGGACGCTGCTGGTGTAGGAGCGTCCTGCTCCGTAGTTGCCCCAGCGATCAATGACCTGCACCCAATATTTCTGCACGCGGGCGTCGTCCTCTTGGTGCTCATCCGTCCAAAGCAGGGCCTCGGTGGTCATGACCACGGCCACCAGAGCACCGGGAGCGTTGGCCCCATTGTCTTTTGTGATCCGGTAGCCGACCATGTTCGTGACCTTGGCCGCCTTATGGACACGTGCCCTGCCTGTGAAGGTCACGGTGTACGTGACAGGGGCAGCCAATGGGACCACCGTAACCGTGGCCGAGGCGTAACCGGCGCTGCGAATGTTTCCCAGCTTGGTATAGAGTCGCAAATCAATCGTGGTATCACCGGCTAGCGGATGGAACTGCCAGCTGGTCAGCTTGCCCTGCCACATCCATATCTCAACCCCGGCTACCACCTTGTAGAGGACGTAGACGAGGCCGGGCTCACGGTCTGGCACGGGGTCCCAATCAAGCACCACCCACGAGTTGGCAATGCTGGTCGTTCGGTCGTAATCGAGGCGAAGTTCGACCGGCGTGGAGGGCGGGGCAGCGCTGCCCGTGATCGTGATGGGCGGCAGAATCGTTGTGGCAGTGGCCGGGTCCGAGGCGTACGGGCTCTCCGTCACCACCTTGATGTTGTAGGTCAGGAGGTCCACGCCCCGAATGTTTAGGCTGCCAGTTAGGGATACGGGGTCGGGAGTGATCAACCCGGCCAGCTTGTATAGAGCGTCGGCCTCGGTTGATTTCTTGTAGAAGATGCGGCCACGCTGGCCGCCGAGTCCACCGTAGCGCCGGAACAGCACATCGACCCGTATGGCCGTATCGAGTGTGCCGTCCGGGCCGGTGACGCCGACCTCCGTCCGGTCAGCAGAGACCACAGCCGGCGGTGGCAGGTATGGATTATTACGCGTGGCCGGGAACGGGCGCGGGCTGGCAGCCGATGAAGTGTCCGAGTAGAGATTAAGAGGAGAGGTCTGCAGCTTCACGTGATCGGTTAGACTGCGGTCGCCGTGCTCTTCCTTCTGAAGGATTTCAAAGCGAACATTCTCCCACTGGGTCTCTGTATGGGTAAAGCTTATTACATCACAGGGCACGGCAATGAAAGAGCGCGGCCCGATATTGGCCTCGGCCACGGTGTCGGAGTCGCACAGTCTTCGCGCCCAATAGTTGCCGATGCGCTCGGCCTGTCCTCGATTACACGTTCCGGCGTCGATAATAAAGGGCTGGCCGTGTAGGTTGTCCCGCTTGATCGAGACCGGGGGGTCTGCAACGGGTAGCAGCGGGTCGTCAAGGTTCCGGTAAACGACCGTTATCTCCCTCGGTCGCTCGCGGCGATCGATCTGCCACGTCCTGAACGACCGGCGCTCGATCTCGGTCATGTCGTAGGTGAAGATTGGCGCTCGGTTGACGGGAGCAAAGAAGCTAAGCCTCCCATCAACGTCCTGAAACTTCATACAGGAGACCTGCGCAATACGCAGGAGGACATCGCCTAGCCGAAACGGTGGAAGCATGAACAGGTGCGACTCGAAACGGCGCACCTGCGTGCGTAGTGCCCCGGTGGCGTGGGTCGGGGGAGCTCCGGTTAGCGCCCCGGTCAGCGTCGTGATCGTGATGGTGGTGTTACCCTGCCCGACCACCGTGAAGTATTTGTTCGAGTTAATCCATACGCGGTAGCCGTCAACACCCTCCACCTCACCCCAGCTAATCTCCAGACTCCCCGTGCCGAATCCCTCGATGGTGACGGAAGCCGGGTCTGACGCAGACGTAACATCGGCTCCCTTATAGGCGGCGATCCGGATGGCGTTGTAGTCTCCGGCTGGAAGCTCACCCTCGTCAGCTATAATGCCGATGGTAATGTTGGTCGGGGTGTTCGAGCCGTTATCCCAAAAGAGCGGTTCATCGTTCCAGTCGCGCCAGTCCACCCATACTGGCCAGTTAATACGGGCACGCCCGCGCTTGAACCACCGGAGAACATAATCAGCTACGACGTTGGCCGCGTTCGGTTTGTAGAAGAAGTAATCGAGCGGGTTGCCACTGGCCGGGACGAGCACCCCGTTTTGGTCGATTTGCTCCCCGGCCCCGTTATAGTCAGCCGTCTTGAGCGTCTTGTAGATGCCGACGTAGGCGTCTGGTCGATTGTCGGCGGCCTGCCCAGGCTTGAGACGCCCGCGCTGGTAGGCCACTCGCGGATGTCGTAACCCCGCCGAGGCTGTCTGCCCGGTGAATTGATCCGGTAGGTCTATCTCGTTGCCGGGATGAAACGCCAGATCGGCCGGGTCGAGGATATAGCCGTCGTAATATCCGGCTACCTGCTCCTCCCACGGCCCCATTCCCAGGAACGATTCGAACGATTTCTGCACAGTATCGCCAGACGGAAAATCCTCCCAGCGAACAAGCTTGTTGCCGGTTCCCACGGGCTGCATGCCATGGGAGATAGCTAGCCGTGTGGCCCTATCGGTCTCGATGTGTGCCTTCTGCTCGGCCATGGTCCTACGACACCTGCTCCACCGTACAGCTCCACGACATACCCGTGGACGTGCGTTTCTTTCGCAACTTCGACACTATCTCCACCTGTATTGTGACCGCCTTCTGATAGTCCACCAGTAAACACGTTCTGCCGGGAAAGTTCCCGTCGTGCCACGCCTCAACAAAGGTATAGAACTCGGTCGGGTCTTGGTCTTCACGGCTCAGATCCCATTTCTCAAGCACCCCCGTGTCCTCTCGCACCTCAGCCGGGCCGACAGCTGGTTTGAACCGGCGAGCCTCCTTGCCGCGATCGACCTCAGCCGGAAACCCGTACATAGGGGGCACGATGGCCTGCACCGTGACGGTGAGCGTCTTTACCTCGGCCAAGTTGGCGGCATTCTTGGCCGTCAGGACAAAGATATCTGTGATGTTGGGGAGTGTCCACGTCACGGATCGGGCCGCCACGTTGGAGAGCACGCCACCGTCAACCGACCAGACCACGTCGACGTTGGTCGAGGCCACAACGAGCACCTTCGCCTCGATAACGCGCCCGTTGGCAACCACGTTGAGACCGTCTTCTGCCAGAGGCCCGGCTGGATTGAGTATTGGTATAGCCATCGTCAGCTACCTAGAAAGTTGTCGTAGAGCCATGGTTTGGTGCGCGTGCCCCAGATGTTATCGGGGTCGCCCAAGTCGTTGTAGACCTGCGCGACCTGCGCCGGAACATCCCTGATCTTGAAGTGGTCCGAGCCCAGCTCGCCCACGAAGATACACGCCTCGGTATCCGAGACCACGACGAAGGTCACAGTAGAATCGGCCTCGTTGACCACGGCATTCATGATCTCGCCCGGCATTTTTACTGTGTAGAAATTCTCCCCCGTTCGAGTGTTCCCGTGGACGACGCCCACGATGCCGAGAGCGCCATCTAGCACCGACACCTGGCTGGCTACCGTAATGCCCATGACCTTATCTACGTTCGACACCTCCACGGGCAGCCGGTCAACTATTTCACTTGCCGTGAACTTGAGCACATCGGTAGGGCGCAGCTTGGGTAGATACTGACGCCCTTCCACCGTAACGCCCTTGGCTCCGAGATAGATGACGTTCACGCCCACGAGAGTATTCGTGCCGGAACCGCCCCATGTGATATCTATCGCAGAGCCTCCGGGCGTCAGCGACAGCCTCAGATCATTGGCCGTCGCGTCCCTGACGTAGTACGCTAAGAGAGGCTCTAGCGGCTTCGGCAGGAAGCCCTTGTCGTTGCGTAAAAGTACGCGGTCACCGTCGATGCGGCCATGGGCGGTTGAGGTTAGCTTGTCGGTGGCCGCCGATGCCGTGTAGGTCTTCGGGAGACTGTTGATCAAGACGAGGTCGAGCACCACCGTCTCGGCAATGTTCTTGCGGCCTGCAATCAGCGCATCGCGCCCGGCGTTAGCTGCTCTGCCCATATATAGCTACACTATCTCCCGGTTCTGTTTGCGCTCCCGGTAAACGCTGGCGAACTTCTTCTTGCCCTCTGGGCTGCTCACGGCATCGACGATCTTTTTCTGCCCCGTCTCCGAGTCCAGCACCTCCAGCACGGCCTCCGTGTAGTCACCGTAATTATTAACAGTCACGCCGAACTGGAGTCCCTGTAGCCGACTGTCGAGAGAAGGTTGCGGAACGAGTGGGCCGCCGCTTGCCAGCTCCCTGCCCTTGGTTTCAACCATGCGCTGGAGGCGCTCGACGGTGACGTTGCGCGTGGTCTCGGCATCGATCACAAACTCCGTATCACTCAGCCTGGCCCACTGATTGGTGTGTGGGAAATAAGTCAAGATCGAATCGCTCTGCGACGTCCCCGGCCCCCGGACATAGCCCCGAGGGTTGTAGAGGAAATCAGTCCTATTAGTCGGACCGCCTCTGGCGAATGCCGGGGTCAGCTTCTCCCGAACGCGAGCCGCCTCGGCGTCCTCTTTATCGCGTCTACCGGCGGCCGCCCTGATCTGAGCAATGACCGTATCGAGGCGAGCAACATCCTGCATGCCATGGCGCCTGGCCTTGCCGTCCTGAAGGGCCTGCACGCCCTGTATGTACTGCTCCCTGACCTGCATGGCTGCCGCAATAGCAGTCTCGCCATCCATGTGGTCGGAGCCATAGGAGTTGACTCTGGTGAGTATGGTTTGCAGCTGGGCCAGTGCATCTGTGCCAAGCTTGTTGCGCTGTTTCTCGGCAGCCTTGCGCTTCTTGTCTCGATTGAGGAAGAATGCCCCGACCAGCAGAGCTCCGGCCGCCGCGATGGTGAACGGATTGGTCAAGAACGGGAGCAGGGTGGACGTGGCAAAGGCGCTCGTACCGAAGATGCTGGGGGCCAGAAATGCCGCACCAATGCCACCGGCCAAGAGACCCCCGGCGCCGCCAACGACGGCAGAGAGACCCTGGCCGCCACCAACCAGACCGGCCCCAAGACCGAGACCAAGCAGAGGTAGGGCTCCTGCAATTGAAGCCCTTAGGCCGCCCCCGGCGAGGCTGCCTCCGACGCCACCGGGCCCCATTGGTCCGTAGGCATGGGCGCTGGCCAGCCCAGCCTGTATCTGCTGAGAGCTGAGCGCGGCCGGAATCCCAAGCGGACTGCTTCCCCCTCCGGTTGCTGCTGCCAGAATCCCACCTAAGCCTGGGATGCCTCCGGGGAAGCCGATGCCTGGCCCGCCGAAGATGCCGCCACCCCCAGCACCGCCCAGCACACCGCCACCTCCTCCGCCCCCAAAGATGCCTCCACCTCCGCCGAGTCCGAACAGGCTCTGAAACACTTTCGACAGGGCCAGCTTCAGGAGGCTACCGATAATGTCCTTGATCAGATCGCCGACGATGCCGAGCTTTTTCGTGAAACGGTCGAGCGCGCTGTCAATAAGACCAAACGTGGTCTGGACAATACCTATCTTGGCATCGGCGACGATTTCGGTGATGTTCTTCTGGCCGGCCAGGAAGCGGGCCACGCTGGCATTGGCCTGATCTGCGTGGTAGACCGTCGCGTCGGCCAGCTCAAGCTGCGCCCGGTTGGTCTCGATAATCGCCTCTTCCTCGCGCCGGCGCAGGCTGACGATGTCCTCCAGCAGAGCGGCCTGCACACGCAGCGCCTGATTCATCGGCCCGTTGGCCAGTTCATCCTGCAGGTCGGAGATGTGCTGCTCGAGATCGCCCTGCTCCTGTTTAGCCTTGAGGAGCCGCCGCTGGGCCACAAGCTGATCGTCAGCATTCTCGGCACGGAGGTTAGCAAGACGGGCCTCTGCTCGCTCGGTGTCGACGATCAGATCCATCTCACGATGGCCGCGCTCAAGGATGGCATCGCGCCAGACATCCTCAACCTCTTTGACCAGATTCTCGCGACGGACGATTAGCTGCTCGAACTTGCCGCCCGGCCCCAGATAGTCCTCATCTATCTTCTGGCGGGCTTTCTGCGCATCAGTGAGTCTGATGATCGGTTGAAGCTGGTCGGAAGTAGTGGCTACGGTCATAGCGGGCTGCGCTGCGTCCCGGGCCCTAGCCTGCTCAAGAAGGCGCTTGCGCTGGGCTTCCCGTCCGGCCTCAAGGTCGCGCTCATCAATCCCGCTATCGCCAAGGACTAATCCGAAGAGCCGTTGCGCCTGGCCCATCCTCTGATCATATTTACGGGGGAAGGCGGAGCGCTGAACGCGTTGGGCCAGTTGCCCGGGCGTACCAGACTGGTCGACGCGCATCGCCTCTTCAAAGTATTTACGGACGGCGTAGTCGACGCTCATTATCTGCTCGCGGGTTCCCCACCCCTGTGAGGGTCGCTGCTGAAACACGCCCAGACTGTCGCGGTCCCCGTAGGGCAGGTTCTTAACATTGCTTTCGACAAGCGCCGCTGCGAGAGCGGAAAGGATCTGCTTCTCTTGAGCACCCATGCGCACGCCCTCTTCCACGATTCTTTTGGCGATGCGCATCTGGTCGCTATCGAATTCAGGCTTGTCCTTTTTGCCCTTCTTTTTCCCTCCGGCACCATCGGCCGCTTCGCCCGCAGCCTCAGCCAACGCGGTAGCTCTGGCTACCGCCTCCTTGGCCTCGGCGTCCCGGATAGCCTTGTCGTATTTTCGGGCGGTAGGAGCAAACTCTGTGGCCTTAAGGATCCTGCGGTCCGACTCGGCGCTTTCCTCCGAAATCTTCTGCATCTTCTGGAGCGAAGAGGTCACGCCCTGAATAGATTGATCGAAGAGCTTGAGGTGTGTGTCGCTGCCAAGGAAGGCGGTCGCCTGGAAGCTGACTTTGGGTATTTCCGGGATGCCGCGCACCGCGTTGAACGCTTCGGCGCCCGGCACAAAGTCAGGCAGGGCCGGCAGTTTCGCGAGCGCGCCCGTAATGGTATTTACGGCTCCGATGAACAGATTGGCGACCGCAGTAGCCATAGCCTGCAGGCTATTGACGGCCACTTCAATCATCCTCGTCAACGTGGCGATGAAGGCGGAAGCGACGGCCATCATGCCGTGGCCGACAGCCTTGGCAGCGTTATAGACCAGAGCCACGAAAGGTATCAGTTCGGCCTTAATCCTCGCGAACTGGTTGATTGCGCTGGTAGCAAAGCGAGAGGTCTCCGACTCAGCATCGGTAATACTAGCGGTCTGCTCGTTGATCTGCTCCGTTACGATCTTCGTTGACTCGATCAGGGCAGGGTTCGTGATGATGATATTGCCGATGGCCCGGTAGAGGTTCTGGTAGGCCATGTCCTGCGCGGCGATCGTGCCGGTGTAGCCTGACATCAGCTTGTCAGCGTTGCCGACTTGTCCTGCTGACTCAGCGAGCAGGCCCTGGTAAAGAGCTTCGCGAGCCGACGCCCCCTTCACCTTGTCCGACAGATCCTGGATGATGAACCCGCGTTCTCGAAGGATGACGGAAAGATTCTTGGTGATCCCGACGTTATCGACCAGGATTGAGTTCTGGTTTTTAATGCCTTCAGAGGCGCTTCTGATGGCCTCGCCGTGACTCAAAGCGCTCTGCTTGCCGAATGCGGACGCGTCGGAAAAGCGCTCCAAAAGGACAGTGGCCTCTTTAAGGCCGAACCCTGTCGCCAGAAGGTTCTTGAGCGCGGTGGACGCGTCAGTGATTGAGACAACGCCGCCTCTCACCAGGCGAAGGTTCTGCACGGCCTTCTGGGCCTCGCTTTCGCTGAAGCCGCGGAAGACTGCTTCCGTGCCGAGCCCCTTCAATGCGTTCTGAGTGTCGGCCGCGAGCCCTGCCGCCTTGCCGGGCAACTCCTTCAACTCGCCGATGAGGGCGCTGACGGCGCGCGCGCCCAAGTTGGCGAAGAAGGTCACGCCGAACAATGTCGACCAGGATATTCCGGATTGCACCGCGATCTGGTGATTGCCGCGCTCAACATCCCTCATCGAGCGCAGCATCTCGGTAGCCGCTCTTCTCGACTCCCTGATCTGGACGTCCGCAAGGGTCTTGGCGGAACGCTCTCTGAGCTTCTCCTGCTGCTCGGCCTGACGTGCGGTCTGAGCGTTGATGCGCTGGATTTCGCGTGAGGCCTGCTGCTCCTCTCTGACTTTCGTCCTGGCCAGTCGCTCTGCAGCTTTGGCCTCGCGCTCGGCAGCGCGCTCAGCCTTTTCAGCCGCCGCCTCGGCCGCGCTTTTGCCGCCGATGCCACGCCCGCCCGCTGCACCGGCTCCGGCCGCCCCAGCCTTACGCAACTCTTCGGCCACACGCTGGCCCATGCTGCGGGCGACGGCGACAGCCTTATCGGCCTCGCCCTGCATTGAGGCCGTGTCGAGGTGGATAGGAATTCGAACAACGTATTCGTAGGCTGCTGCCACGATTGTTTACCTGCGCTGGTTCTGCAGTCCCAGCAGGATCAACATGAGCACCTCACCGATATCTTTCGGCGGAGGCTGTTTTACCCGGATCTCGTCGCGGGTCTTCCAGATGGCCCTCAGGCCGCAAATCTGGCCCATCGGGAGGGTCGTGATGTCCACGTGGGCTCCATGCTTGATCTCCTCATCGATTTCGTAGGCCAGCGCCAGCGCTCGCACGTAGGATGGGTCAGGAGCCTCCTCAGGGGTTGGGACCTGACCCATCTCGAAGCGTTTCGCCAAGACGGCGAGCGCCTGTGTCAGTCCTCGGCGCCGCGTGCGAAGCTGAGCACGACCTCGCCGGCGATCTCGGCCTGAAAGTGGGCGCTGAAATGCTCCAGAAATGCCTCCTGCTTCTCCGGTTCATATTCGCCGCCGTCGATGAGAACATTCTCGGCACGCAGAAAGTGGTCTCCGAAGAAGTCGAGTGCCGTGGCGTAGTCAGTGACGATAGTCCTGATCACCTTCGTCATCTTTCGCTCGCGCGTTTCCTTGACGAACCCATCCTTGAACGCGGTGCGCTTGGCCTTCTTCGGCGTCAGCAGGGTCACTGGGATGACATGCAGCGGTTTGGTGGCGTCAGGGATGAAGAGGTCGACTATCATCTCGCCCTCTCCTTCGAACATGAACTCGATGCCCGTGTCCGACATGGGTCGCACCTTCACTTCGCATCGTGTGTGCTGAACGATGGCGCGTGACTTCTTCTCGGCCTGAAAGCGGAGTGCTTGCTCTCTCGTAAATTTAACCAGCTTCTTCTTCTCTGTGGCCTGCTCCTCGCTCATCCCCTCCGGGTAGCAGAATCCGCCGCGCGTGATCAGGTCGAAGAGTCGGGCGTTTGCGTCCTCCTCGTTGTAGTTCGGGGTTTCGACACCCTTTTTGACCTCCACCTTATTCACGACGAGCTTGCCGTATTCGAGCAGGTGCTCGCGCTCGATGGTGGCGAAGGAATAGACGAAGATCAGCCTGCGATCGCCGTCCTTCTCGAGCACTTCGGTCTGGTACTCCTCGGCGTCGACAGGGTATTTACCCTGCGCCAGCGTCGACTGGTATGGTTGATAATCCGCGCCGGAGTTATCGGCCCTTGACTCGATCTGTTTTTCATCAACTGACATTTAATTTGCCTCTCTTTCTGGTTAGTGGTGGGCTCTGTCAAAGCGAAAAGCCCGCCTCAACATGGATTGAGCACGGGCTATCTGGTGACAGAGCCGTAATTAAATTAGAGGAGGGGCGGGAGCGATCCCGCCCCTCGGCTCAGGCCTTACCCTGTTCGGGATTCGAGCTGGCTACTGCAGCGTCCGCCTTTTCGCCGGTGGTACTGCGAATGAGCACGTCCGTTCCGGTCCCCATGTCGCGCGGGTCATCGGCCGGCGTGCTGGCCAGCAGGACCCCGGAGCGATTCATGGTGACGATCACTTCATTGCCGGTGGACTGCTCCATCTGCTCTCGGCGGATCAGATTGACTTGCTCCACCTCAACCTTACGCCTCTCAGCGCCTCGCTCGTTGATTGAGCGCTGCACGTCGGCCAGCGTGGTCTTCCCGTCGGGCATCAGGAAGTTCTCAGGATCCTTCACCCCTTCGAGATTCATCCGGCGCTCGAAGAGATTGAGCTCGTCGACCGTCATGCGCTTTCCATAGACCGGAGATTCAGGGTCAACGAAGCTGTCTTCTTGCACATCGACTTCGTGAGAAGCGACCACCTCGCCGGTGGCTACTTCGTTACCGCCCCCGTCGCCCGGATCGCTGGTCGTGCGCACCGGGCCCGGCGTCAGGGTCACGCCTTCTACATTCCCGCTCGGTATGAATTGCCCGTTGAACAGGAGGAAGCCTCCTTCGACGTGCCTGCCGATCGGAATGTCAAATTTGACGCCGCCCAACTCAGGTGCCGTGTAGTCGGCCGCCGACGTGGTGGCCAAGCGCAGGCCCTGCTGATCGGTCCTCCCGCGGGCCAGCAGCAGGTGGTCGTCGGGGACGTTCTGGCTGCCGGGCCGGAAGGTGTGTGAGCCGTCCTGTTCGACCGCCGTGGGAAGCCCCTGCACGACCAGAGCTTGAGTCCACGCCAGAATGCCCGAGATGAACGTAATGAGGCCGCCGCCGCTGATTATCATCGCGCCGCCCTGGTTTGTGTCTGCCATCACCCTATCCTCCTCTGCTGTAGCTGAAACGTGGCCGGTCCGGAGCGCTTCACCCACCGCCCTTACGAGATGGTTGGCAGGTCGGTACGCACGCGCTGTATGACAAAGCCGTCCGTCGCGTCGGGCTTACCCTCGAAAGTCATCGAGACGGCAGCCACATCCCCCTTGGGGTTACTGGCCACCCGACCCAGGCGGGCCACCGGGTACTTCCACTCAAACTCATAGCGTTCAGTCGTGACCCCGATCTTGTCGGCCGACCTGAACTTGAAGATCAGGTTGGTCACGTCCTTCTTCCTCTGCGTCAGGATGAAGTCTGCCAGATCACTTCGCACCGCCACGTCGAGCGAGGCCACGGGGACGCGACTGGTCCGGTGGATGTCGCGCGCGTATGCGCCCGTATACCAGTCAGCCGCGTCCATAAATGAATCGTTGGGGAGCGGATTGATGGAGATGCCCTGGCCAAGCGAGCACCGGCCCGCCAGAAGATCGCCATCGGCGCCGAAGTCAATCGTGGCCGGCGTCCCGTCGGTGAATGTCACGACCACACCGGCCGGGTGCATCAGGTGATAGGCGTCGAGCTCGGACCCGCTGACGTTGGCCGGAATGACGGCCGCAATGTCGGCGACGGCGCGCTTGTGATAGCCCGTGCCGCGGACCGCCGCCGTGTAGTCCACGTTGCGATCGCCCTCGAAGCTGAGCTCCATGCTGTCGACGGCCAGATTCAGTATGTAATCATAGCCGCCTACCAGAAAGCCGATGGCGGAGAACTTGGGGAGGCGCCCCTCGGAGCCGCGCTGCGTAAGCGTCGTAATATCGTAGCTTGCCGCCGCGGTGACCGCATTCGAGGAGACCTCGCCTCCCAGGCAACGGCTGCCGAGTCGAGCAGTAATGTGTGTGTTGACTCGGCCCGAGATGTTGAAGGCGAGCGGATCAACCCAGCCGGGTCGGTAATTGCGCGGGCGCTCGGAGCCGCCGCCGATCTGGCCGTCCGGGATGAGCGGCACGTCCGGGATGGGCGGCTGAAACATATCACACAGAAACTTGGTGTAGCTGGCCAGTGTGGTCGGGATGGTGTTGACGGCACACGCGACCTTGCTGATGTAGCCGATCATCTCGGGCAGTAGATAGCGCTCTATGGTCATGGCTCTTCTGTTGCTCCTATAGTAACCGCGGCAGCGTGATTGGTTTCAGTGTCACAAACATCTCGCCCAAAGATTGGATGACCAGCGCCTGGCCCATGCGCGTCGGTCGCCGGAACTCCCTCAGCTCGGTAAAGGAGTCTATGAACTGCTTCGGTCCGCTCTCGAGCTCGACCGGCGGCACATTCAAAAAGTCCGAAGCGCGAAGAGCAAAGGCTACCTGTGCGATCTCACCGCCCAGGATGGTGGTCGGGTTGTCGTCTCCCACGTCAGCGAAGTTCTGAATGTAGGAATCGACGACGACGCGCACTCTCCAGGACATGGAATTGACGGTCAGTTCCTGGTAAGGCATAAGCCCTGCGATGTCCACCATGAAGGCGTGTGCGATGCTCTCGCCGTCAACAAAGTGTCGATCCGACTGAAGCCGGCCGGCCCACTTATCCAGGTTGTCAACCACCAAGTGATCAAAGACCAGGGGAACCTTTTCGCCCTCCTCGGGAGGGCCTGCCGGGATGAGCTCATCCCTGACGATGCCGTAGACTCCGTCCCTGATCGAAAGGAGGAGCTCTTTGAACTGGTCCTTTGTCAAAAGCCTCCTACCCTCGCGTCGATCGTGTCGCGGAAGCGGCCTGACTGGACGGCGTCCACAATTTCAACCTGGTGGATGTAAGCTATCGCAATCCCCTCGGCCGCGCCGTGAAACGCACGATCAATATCAAAGCTTTCAAGCCCGTAGCCGAACTCCGTATCGAAGGCGACGTTGACGGCCCTCTCGCCCCCGAGATCCAGAGCGCGCTTGCCCGGGTAGCGCCCGGGATAACTGTCCTGACCCCGGCCCCGTGTTTTCCACCCACGCTCAATGACGTCGGAGTACGGCACCAGACTGCTGACCGTCTCGATGTCGTGTGACGGCGTGAAGCGCTCAGCCAGGCTGAGTAGCGCTTCCGGGATTTCGATGGGTCCTGCCTCGAGGTGCATGTCTACGACCTACGGCTCCAGATCAGGAGTAAATCGCTTGCTAATTGATTTACACCGAAGATTCCAGTACGCATGCTCTCCGGTTGGAGCCGATGTCTCCGGGGTCAATTCAAAGAGCTGGCCGTTCAAAGGTGAAAGGTCCGACCCAACAACCACAACGTGTGTGGTCACATGAACCAGATCCGCAAAGGGCTGCGATATGTCGGCAACATAAAAACTTTGCGTACCGAAAAACTCATTGGGCTTTGGGATATCCCAATCCGCACTGATCACCCTGAGCGTTTTATAACGGTCCGCGGATTGGTCCTCTCTGAGCAGAACCAGCTTCGCCGACCTGCCGAGAAAAAGCTCGCGACGGACATTGAACTCAACGGCCCTGATCTCGGTCAGTGGAATCATCACGCATTACAGAAGCGGAAATCTTAGCCCGTAGCCGCACCCACAAACTGACCTCAGGCACCCATGCAAAGAGCACCGGAACGCGCCCCAATCCGTCTTCACCACCGCTGACGTCGGGCGCACGGCGGGCACGTCATAAAGGGCGTTTAAGCCGTCCAGGATCAGCTCATTTCTGTTATCCGCACGCGACCAGGAGACGCCAGCGCTTGCCTCGCTTCCCAAAGACTCCTGGCCTGAGCCAATAGCTTCGATCTTCGTCAAAGCCGCCTGAAGAATCTGTGCCGTGATGCCCGTCGCCCCGGCCAGCTTCTGTGCGAGATTGGCGTACAGCCCAGGATTCGACCGGTAACCATCGAACCCTCGGATCAGCGTCAGCCACTGCCGCTGCGCCACGTCCGAGAGGTGGTTAGCAATGAGGCTATCCTGTGCCCCCTCAATCTCCTCTTTAGTCAGCATGACGAATTACTTCTTAGTCCGCTGCGCGATGATCTTCGAGGCCATCGCCGGGCCGATGTCTTTAAGGTCGATCAACTCCTTCTCAGAAAGAGCGTTCACTTGGGAAAGCTTCGTGTAACCGAGACCGATGAGCACGGCCCTGCCCGGATAATCTGCGGGGATCTCGTCTTCCGCGCCGCCCGATTTGCCGCCCTCCTGCGTGCGCCTGCCCGTTTCTACGGACCGCTGCTGCTCACGCTGCTGCTCACGCTGCCCCTCCCCCTTCGAGCAGGCGGGCCTCCTCTTGAAGGTTGCTAAACCGCCGCTCCAGGTCTTCGCGCGCGGCCTGTCGCTCGTCGCTCGTGCGAGCGAGTGCTGACGTCGTGGGCACCTGACGGGTCAGTCCCCCCTTCGCCGTCATAATGACACCGCCCTCAATGATGGCGCGCTCAAGGTGTTCGCGCCGTTCCTTTGCTGACATAGAGAGCCTCCTTAGCTCAAAAGCTACCTGACGTTTGACGGGGGCTTCTGAAGCCCCGACCCCTTCGGACACCAACCTAAAAAGGATTTAGGTTAGAACTCAGGCTCGGCGATGCTAACGACCTCCTCGATGGCATCGTCACCCGACGCCGGCGCGACTGTCATAACGGCCGTCTCCTGCTTGAGGTGCTTGCGGGACCAGCCGCGCGCGACACCCCAGTAGGTGATCTGCGGCGGGTTGAGACTGCCTTCCGCATACCCTACGGGTCCGTATGTGTCCGCGGGCAGAGAGCCGATGATCCCGTTTGACTCCCTCACCAGGTTGGAGACGTCCACCTCTGTCGGCACGCCGTTGGCGAAGTCGGCGACCATCGCGTTGTTGTCGTTCATCCTCGCCGAAAAGACGAACTTGTTGATCGGCATGAACGGCTCCGACTTGAGGACTCCGTCTTCGCCCTGCGTCCAGTAGCGCCAATCCTGAAGCTCGATCTCGGCCACGCTGAGCACGCGGCGCGCGAGCGCCGACATGTCTTCCGTGTTCTGCGTGTTGAGATTCACCCAGGAGACGTTCGGCGCGAGATACGTGCGCGCCTTTGCCTGGAACTCGGCGCAGGCGATCATCTCGTTGAAGGCCGCAAGCGACATCGAGATGCGGTCATAGACGATGCCGTAGCGCACCTGCGCGATCCGCCTCAGATTGTTGATATAAGTGACGATCAGGCAGTTCGCGTGGTCGGTGATCGGTACTTCAAGCGTGACCTTCAGCTCCTGTGGCATGCCCCACGTCACGTTGTCCATGATGATGCCGAGGCGCCTGTAGCTGAATCCGTCCATCGCGCGCGCCCAGCAGATGGCCTCCATCCTCATGCGGACGCCGTTTAAGAGCTGGTCGAGGATGGTGTTCTCCGTGTTGTCGTAGGCGCTGAACCTGGCCGGATTCACATTGAGCGAGCGCAGCAGCTTGATCTGAGCCTGCGTGAGCATCTGCCCGAGCTTCAGATTGGGCGCGCCGTGGGTCTCGGTGCGGAACTTGCCGACCGAATAAACGGCCGCCTTCTGATCGTCCGCGACCAGATCGGCGATAACGGGATTGCCGATGAACGAGACCATCAGCTCCCCCTCCTCCGCCGGGACAATGGGCGTGCGCGAGAGCATGGTCAGGATGGGCGACAGGGTGCGGACGTCCTGAAGCGCCTGAACCTTTCCAGTTATGCGCGCGGCTTGAAGAATCTGTATGGGATCCATGTCATCGTCTCCTTATCGACGTGTCCTTATCGAAGCGGTTGATTCCTCGCACTCCGAATCCAAGCGGTTAATTCCCCGCCGTTTGAGCTTACTTGTCCTGAACGTACTCGATGCGCGGGAACGCCGCCTCGAACTCCGTCACCGTAGGCCCGGCGGCGAGTGAATGCGCCCCTGTCGTCATTAGAATGCGAGCCTTCCATGCAGGCCCGCCGTCAAAAACCGCCGGGTGATCCGTGACGCCCGGGTCCAGGCCTCCGGCTACACCGTTCTCAACCACGGTCTCGTTGAGGATGAAGCACTCCCCGCGCGTGAGCAGTTGCCGCCCATCCGTCGCCGCCGGGTCATATGGGCCGTACTTGCCGAAATTGCCGCCGGGCTGCGCGGTCGTGACCGTGATCGCGAAGGTGTCCCCGACACCGCCGGTCAGGCCACTGGCGTCCACTGTGATGGCCGGCACGTCGCCCAGCTCCTTCGGGAAGGTAATCGTGTAGACGAAACCAACCTTTTCGACCGTCGTGCCCTCGATGCCATCTATATCCACGGCGCGGATAGCCGCTTGGAGCGCAGCGGCAGAAACATTCCACGCTATCCCGAGAATCTCCTCGCCCAACAGGTCGGTGATGTCCCACGTGCCGCCGGTGGGGTCATCATCCCCGGAGAGGTCAAGTGTCTGAACCTCGGTCGTCACGATCCGGCACAGAATCTGCCCGTATCGCAGGAACCTCTGCCCCGCCTTAATCGGCGTGTCGTCGGGGAGAGTGGTGTCTGCCCCCGCAGCGGCGACCGTGGCCCAGGCGATGGTTACGCCGCCGGTCTTCCAATGCGCGAGCATGCTGGCCGCGACCCTTAAAACCCGCCCCGTCGTCGCTAGAATCCTTCTCCCGTAAGTGCTCATGCTTCTTCTCGACCTCCTTCAGAGTTGATTTAGGCGCGCGCGTACTACTACTTGACCTCTTTCAGAGGTGCTCTGTTGTTCGCGCGCTCGGCATAGGCTCGCGCCGAAGCGCTGGCCGTCTCCGGAGACAGAAGCTCGTTCTCGGCACCGGCATCCGGATTGAGTGCCACGGAACCCTTGGGCAGATCGGAGGCCGCCATCTCCTTCGTCAGGTTGTGCTTCGGCAGATCGGCAAAGATCGCCTTCACCTGCGCCATAAGCGAGGCGGAGCCTGTGAGAGACAGCTTGTCGTCTGCCTCGGCCAGTGCCACGCAAAGAGCCTCAAGCTTCTCCATCGTGCGCGGGAAGATGGCCTTGGCTACCACCTGTTCGCCGGCGAACTTTTTAGCCGCCTCTATGCGCTCCTCTTTGGCCCTCACCTCGTAGCGCGCCGCCCTTTCGCGGAGCTGGCGGACATCCTCCGACTCCTCGGCTGACTCGCTCAGAGCCGCCGTAGCTTCCTGGCGCTCGTCTTCGCTGAGACTGCTCAAGAGTCTCCGCAGCCAGTTTTTGTCTTTTGACTCAGCCATCGTTTTTTCTCCGTTGCCTGAAAGTGACGCGTGCATTCTTTTCTGTGGGCGGGGCGCGCGCGCGCCGGAAGCCACCTCCGCCTGAAGTTCACTCAAGACCTGCTCGTATGAGCCGACGCGGTCAGCGAGCCCTGCGTCAACGGCCTGCTCCCCGACCAGGAGCGCGCCGCCACCGAAATCATTTATGACCGTCCCAGGGGTAACGCCCCGGTTTCGCGCCATGCACTCGACGAACACTGCGGCCAGAGAGTCAACCAGATCCTGAATGACGGCCTTCCCCTTCTCGGTGGTCGGGTCGGGCCGCTTCTTCGGCGACTGGGATGAGACGAACTCGATGTCGCGCTTGTACTGCTTGTTGGGGTCGGGAACCGCCGCGACTATACCGATTGATCCGAGCGACGCCGTGGCATCGAGGATGACCTCCTCCGAGGAGGTCGCGATCCAGCAGGCGGCGGACGCGCCGTCGTGCGCCACGTACGAGACGACGGGCTTGTCGCCCCCGCGCGCGGCGAAGACCATGTCGGAAAACTCGTTGATGCCGTTGACTTCGCCCCCGGGGCTATCGATGTAGAAGATGATGGCCTTGACGGCAGGATTGGTGAGGGCCTCGTTGAAGTCCTTCGCCAGCGTCTCGATCGTCGTCGCGCCGGAGACGTCGGTGAACATATCGGCGCGGCGAAAGATCGGACCCTCTACGGGGATCGTCGCGACGCCGCCGCGCACGGTGACGGCGCGCGTATTGTCGAGGGGACGGCCCAGCTCCTTTTCCAGCGCCGACCTGTCGAGCTGCTCGCCATTCGCTTTGCGCTCCAGGGCGATGCAGTAGATCTCGTGCATGCGGCGCAGGCACTCTTCAGTGATGGCCCAGGGCTGGGCGGCGAGGTAATTAAAGAATCTCATTCCTCGTCCTCCTCCCCGGTGTCACTGTCCATCGCACCAACGGCATCGTCGCCTTCGCCAGCGTTCGGGCCCTGCGATGCCTCTTTCTTCCTGGTGCGGGCGGGCCACACTTCGTTCTCTTCCTTATCCTCAAGCCCAAGCTGGCGAACCATTGACGCCCAGATCGAATCTGGCACGTAAGGTCCTATCTCAGTCGCCGCCTTCGCGTCGGTCGCCCAGTCCTTGCGCTCGGTATCTCCGAGGGAGATGAAGGGGGTCAGGTGCAGCTTGTCCGCGCCGAAGTTGACTTCGACCACCCCGCGCAGCACGTCGTGCCGCAGCATCGAGGCGACCTTGGTCTTCCGCGCCCAGATCAACAGATCGACGATGTCCTTCAAGATCTGCTTGGCCGAGCGGTTGCCGTACTTAGCATCCTTGGTCGCGCCGGACTGAAGAAGGAGCGCGTAGTCCATCTGCCGGTCGAACTCCTCGTAGCCGCGGGAGAACTGTGAGCCGTCGCCTGCGACCTGGAGCACCTTCACGTCGGCGCCGTGGGCGAAAGCTGCCGAGGAGGCGCTTTCGAGGTCCGCGAGCCGAGAGGCCATGATCTCCGACGCGGTCTGGACCACGGCGTTACCCTGCGCATCCGTCGCGGGCAGGTCGTTATCGAAGGGCTGCTGGTAGGCCGGCTCGTTGGGGGCGGTGATCCCGATGGTGGAAGGGATGCCGCTCTTCTCCAGCCACTTCAGGTGAAGAGCCGGGACAAGGTTTTTACCCTGCCAGTAGTTCGCCGCGGGGCGGAGCTGGTTTACACCGCGCGGGTCCTCGTCCTGCGTCTCGTATGTGAGCACGGCGAACTTTTCACGCGGTATGATCATCTGCCCGTCAAGCTTGGCGGCGGGTGCCACACTATCGCCCCCGTAGCTCCAGGCGGTAAAGCCGATCACATTCAGGAAGGGATCAACGACGAAGGCGGTGGCGTTTCGGGGCTTGACCTTGATGGACTTGAGCGTGAGTTTGTAAGCATCCACGCCCATAGCCGCGGGCTCGTTGTAGGTGATCTCGGCGACTCCGTGCGCGCGCTTGAAGGCCGCCGTCATCAGGTCGTCGAGAGTCTCCGCAAGTGGTCGCTGCAACCCCTCGAAGCAGCGGTGGCAGAAATCAGCGATCTCCTTTGCGGTCTCGAACTCAGGGTCTTTGTCGTTCACGGCTGGGTAGACCTGCACGCCGTCGGCGAGCGTCGAGATCTTCTGATAGCGAATGTCCTTGGAGATCACCGGATCATTCGCCATCCGCTCGTAAGTGTCTAAGCCTAAGACCCGGTCGACGTCGTCCCAGAAAGCGGAGAGGATGCTTCCCACCTTTGTGGACCAGAAGCCGGCGCCAGACACGTACTCTTTGGTCTGGTCAACCGGCTGCGGCTTCGCTGCCTGACGCTGGCGATTCAGTTTTTCCTGCGGCAGTGCCAAAGGTTATCTGTCCTCAAGGTAGAGATTGTGTTGAGCTTGCCTCGTCTCAACATGGCGGCCCCTCAGGCTGTACTTCGGGTCGGCATCTTTCAGCCGACTTACCCAGGTTTGGTGAAACCTGCTTCTGAATGCCGCTCCCCGGCCTACATCCGGGTCGGCAGTATAGGAATAAAATTCATGCTATTGTGGGCAAAAAGGGGCGGGATACTAGATATTGGGATTTTATACTATTAGTAGTATGGGGCTCTCGCACCTTAGACCTGCCTCAACTGATTGGTTTGACGTCGTCCTGCGGTCGCCGGAGCGGGTGAGATGGGACCTTTGATGCCGGCCAAGGCCAGAGCCAGCGCCCAGAATTTATCGGCGTGGTGCTTCTCGTTGCGCTCGGTGTCGAAGACCAGATTTTTACTCGGAGTCACCTTCTTCTTGATGCTGTGTATCTGGTAGGCGAGGTCACGGTCCATCGGGATCGGCACTCTCTTCTGCTGAAACAGCATCTTGATGTCGGTGGCCCAGAGCTGCTTCGTCGCGTTGGTGAAATCCACCCCTTCGACTTTTCCCGGATACTTCTTCACCATGTTCTCGGCGAGGTTGCGGCCGATGCCGTTACGATCAATGAGCATCTTCACGACAGGCAGCATCTTGAGGACGCGTATAAGAATCTCCTGCTGGCCATCAAACTCCACGTTGTCGAGTGTGAGGGTGAGGCGCAGCGGAAACGTGCGGGTCGTGCTAAAGCCTATGAGGAAGATTTCGGTGCTGTTACGCGTGCGCCCGATGTCCACACCTGCGGCCATGACCCTTTCGATTTGATGGGTGCGTAGCCATGCGGCGACCTGGTTGATCGCGTCATAGACGTTACTCGCCTCGGTCCCGTGCATGCGCGCCATTGCGCAAAGTATGTCGGGTGACTGGTTGGCGGCGATCTCATCCCAACCGATCCAGGCGGTCGTCTCGTCAACGAACTCGGCCTCGTACTCCTGCTGGAAGTCCTCCAGCAGCATGTTTTCGTAAATCTCTTTGAGGCGGTCGGTGGCGAAGATTTCGACGCGCGTGGCCGTGTCCATGTGAGGGGCGAGTTTTAAGGCCTCGGGCACATTCAGGCAAAAATATTGAACCTCCCACCAGGGCGTTTTCTTGCGGCGGTAGCCGGGATACCTTCTTAATTTCTCGCTGAAGATTTCCCAGAAGATGCCGCTCGCTCCCATCGGGGATGACCCGAGGCGCACGCGGCCGCCTTTGGAGACGACTGGCAGCATGGCCCGGTAAATCTCACGGTCTCGCTTGATGTGGGCGAACTCGTCGCCCACCATGTTCATCTTGGCCTTGCCGCGCGGGGGGACTGAAGGGTGGCTGATGAGGCGGGCACCGTTATCCAGCTTCATGACGAGCTGGTTGTCGCCGATCTGGCGGGGGAGGCCTGCGACGCGCAGGTTCTCGTAGACGGCTCGCGCGTAGAGGATCTTTTCCTTGGCCTCTTCGAGGTTGATTGAGACGAATTGCGTGCCGGTGCCTTCAAGGATGGCGTTGGCGACCGCTTCGGCGGCGACCGTCCACGACCACGCGATCTGGCGGCTCTTGTCTTCGATTGAAAAGGTGCCGTCGTAATTGAGGTGTTCTATCTGGAAGTGTTCCCAGCGCGCGCCCTCCACGCCGGTCGCGCCCTCGAGGTCGAGGTTCTGAACGAGGAAGAGCGCCCTGAGAGTCTTAAGCCGGTGGCGTGCGACGCGCTCTTCTAAGCTTTGTAATCGCGGCGTCACTCATTCCCACCATCGAAGGCGGCCATGGTCTCTTCGACCTGGGCCAATTGTTTGGCGGCCAGCTCCTTCCACTGTTCGAGGGTGACGGCATTGGTTTCGATGGGGCCGCCGCCCTTGCCGGTCAGCTCGCGCCTGTTGGTAAAGGCGCCGCCGCGCTCCTTAGCGGCCTGTTCCAGAGTGGACAAAACCAGCACGTCATTTACGTTGGGCTTAGACCTCTGGCGCTGGAGGACTTCATTGAGCACCTCGAGGCGGTAACGCTGATGGGCGACGGCTACTCCGGCCGCGTCTTCCAGATATTTCCCACGCGTGGCCCAGAAGATTTCCTTCCACTTTTCGGGAAGTTTCTTGTTCTCAGGGCGCTTTGTGGGATCGTAGAACTGCACCTGGCGGCGATCCACTTCGATCTCGTACTCGGCTTTGACGGCCTGTACTACTTCCGTAGGTGTGCGAAAGCACGCAAGCTCCTGCACGATAAAGAGTTTGTGCTCGTTAGTCAGTCTCGCCATAAACTTTAATCCGTCAAAGCCCTGTCAAACTAAATCGCAACCTAAATCCTTTTTAGGTCACACCGCGCGAAGCAGGCATGTCCCGCACATGCGGCGGATGTCCACCTCGCTGATGCGCGGCCCCACCTTCAAGATTTCAGCAAGCACCGGGACGTTGCGCTCTGCGCCCGGGCCGAAGTCGCGCACCACGCTCAGGAAGCCGGCGAAGTCGTGGTCGCGGATGGCGAAGACCGGGCGCCCGTCCTTTTTGCGAAACTTCGGCTGCTCGTACTCGTCGAGCGCCTGACCGCAGTGACAAAGCTCATGCTTACCGACGGCGCAAAAGAGCATGTCTTCTGCCTTTGCCAAGTAGGGCGCGGAGAGTGTGATCAGGAAGTCGAGCGGCGTCCATCCGAACCACTCTCTCATCTGCTGCTCGAAGCGCGCCTTGGCCCACTTGCCCAGCGCCGGATGCGGCTTCGGGATCTCGGCCATCCCGACGACCTCAACCTGCTTGGTGACGTTCACCGCGTTAGTCCAGAGGCAGCCGATGTGGGCGTCGTTTAAGTGTGTGTGTGCCTCGTCATAGAGGGGGGATTCCGGGTCGAGGAAGATGGCCCTCAGCCACTCGACGACTTCAGGGGCAGGCACGAAGGCTTCGACGAAATCGGGGTCGGAGAACTCCGGCGGAGGCTGTGGTCTTTTGAGAAGTTTCATCTCTTCTCACAGCAGCCGCTAGTCGAGCAGCAGGCACCCGATCCGCTTACGCAACCGATCCAGCGAAAAGGGCTTGAGCCAGATTTCCGCCACGCGCATCGAGCGTGTGCGCGGAATCGCGTCCTGCTCGTCATACGCCGTGTTCAAAACCACGTAAGCGTCTTCGTCCAGCTCATAGATCTTGGAGGCGACCACGTAGCCGTTCATGAAGGGGAGTTGAATATCCACCAGGTAGAAGTCGTAGCCCTTGCCCGCGGAGAAAGCCCGCTCAACTTTCTGCACCGCTTCTCGCCCGTCGGCGGCGAACTCGGCCTCAAAAGATGCCACTCTGAAAGCCATCTCCATCATGTGCGAGAGGTCGGGGTTGTCCTCCACGACCAGGATTCTCTTCTTGGCAGTGCTCACGTGGGCTCCTTATACTTGTGGCGTCTCGCGCCTCTCCAGTTCTGCGAGCTGTTGACGCAGGCCCTCAACTTCGCGCGACAAGTGATCAATCTGTCGCTGGCGGTCGTTGCTCTGCTCGGCCATCCTGAGAATGGTTTCGCGCAGATTCATGTTCTCCTCACGCTGGTATTTGATGACGGCCTGGAGTTGGGCTTTCTCGGCGCGTTCGGCCTCCAGTTCTCTCAGGAGGCGCGCAATGTTGGTCTGCTGGCGCTCAATCTCCTCCGACTGCTTCTGTGCGCGATCCAACAGTTCAAGCACCGTCTCAGTGGTGCCGTCGAGTTTTTTAATCTGCGCTTCATCAAACTCCAGGCGCGTTTTGACGTGAATCTGCGACGTCTCCGCATTAGTCTTATGGGCGAGCGCGGCAGTCGTACGTCTGTCAAAGAGCTTTGATACCAAAACAGAGAGCACGCCGCTGCCGAGCATGGCGGGAATGAGGATTGCGAGAAACTGCCCGGTGGTCACAGCGTGTTCGTCCCCTTCGGATATGGCTTACGAAGCCCTCTTGTGTCAGAACGAGTCAAGGGCCTCGCTGATGACAGCCACAGAGACGTTGACGGCTGCCAGCAGGCTCGCCAGTTTTCGGCGAGCCTCTGTACTTTTGACGAGCGGGAGTGCCTCCACTGAGAGCACGGAGAGTATGGCGCTCACGGCGGAGAGCTTGTCGAACACTTCGCTCCTGGCCGAAGGGGTGATCTCATTGTGATCGGCGTAAGAACGGATCGTGTCGCTCAGGCTTGAGGTCGTGCGTTTCAAGCACACCAGCGCAGGGGCGAGCCTTTGGCTCTCCTCCTGGCTGATTACTCCTCCTATGGTAAGCGTCTGCTCGATATCTACGGCGATACTTGCAGCCCTGGCCGCACGCCCCGAAGCCTGCGCTGCGCGCTTAACCTGGCTCTTCTCGCAACCTGAAAGCGTGATCGTCGAAAGTAGTATGGCCACGGCCATAAGAAGCGCGGGACCCATGCGTCTGAAAGTGATCATAAATCTCCTTTGTCTCGATGGAGTGTCGGATAATGCCTGTGTTAGCCGCCGAAGAAGGGGATCTTGTCCTTGAGCCTCTCCCAGACCTCGGCACGGACCGTGCGCCGCAATTCCCGCCGTGGCGTGTTGGGCTTTGCTTGGCGGTGGACCTCTGCCTTAACGTCCTGATACCACTTGTTGCCCATGGACCAGCACAGTGGAACCGTGGTCAAAAGGAACAGGGCGAATTTCCCCGAATAGCTCTCAACGAACCTTGAGGCAGCCGCTTGTTCGATCAACTGGCGGCTAACGAGTAAACCGACGAGCACGCCCATCAGGTATCGGACGAGCACGAAGACGAACTGCTTTAAGAGCCACATGAATGCCCTCCCAAGGAGCCATTATAGGAACGGCACATCATGGGTTGTGGGCAAAGTAAGGCGGGATACTAGATATTGGGAATTTATACTATTAGTAGTATGTAGCTACTTGGCCTGCGGGCGAGGCAGGGGCATAGTCCTGAGTTTGTTGACCATTTTTACAGACAACTCTTCTTCGGGAATCTCATAAGTGACGAACCGCCGTTTGCATTTAGGGCACTTCCGCCACCTGCGGAAGCTGCGCGGTGTCAGCCGTCCGTCGGTGACAATCGTTTTTTCACCACAATCAGGACAGTTCATTATTTTTCTGACTTTGAAGCAGCCATTTCAGCGCACGAGCCCTGATAGGAAGCCCAGTGTGCTGCGACATTCGCCCAGCAACTCATGATGCCGACCCAGAGGATAGAATCCTTCCACCAAAGAACTGTCGGCAGGAGGCTCGCGAGCCAGAAAAAGGTCAGGCACAGATGTACGCGTGCGGCGTTCTTAGGCTTTGTCAGCCAGAGTCTGAGCGACTTGATGTTCATGTATGATCAACTCCACCTAAAACATTTTAGGTGGCACTCTGTTTTCGCCTGACCACTTCGGCCAGGGGCTCAAGCTCGGTGGCGACATCTTGCTTCGCCGACATCTCCTGCTCAGGTTTCTGCTCTGCACGCTCGAGCCTGACGATGAAGTAAGCGCCCAGCAGCGCGGCGTCCTCTGCGGCCTTCATGCAGCCCTCCTCGAAGATGAAGTGGTCGCCAACGTGCCCGCCGAGGTGGTCACGGACTTTTGTTGGCACGCGTGCGCGACCATTACCGCTTCGGTCGGCGATCAAGGTGGATTCGGCGCGGATGCGTTTACTGGCCTTGGCCACTACTGCGCAGCTCCTTCTGGGCCTGGTCGTAGAATCTCTCAAGCGCTTCTTCGAGACGCGGGTGACTGCACTTGGCCACGCCATTACCCAATGTGCTCGGCTTGAACCCCGATCCTTGGCAGTCTGGGCATGCGGAGGTGTCGCGCTCAGGAGTGCTGGGTGTTCCGGGCTTCTGGAGTTCCTTCTGGCACTTGAGGAAGACCGCGTCGTACGTGCCTCTTCGAGCGTCGATGGTCATCGCATAGCGTTCAGGGTTGTGGACGCCTTCCATGGTGCTGGCGATCCGGATGCGTTCATCGTCGCAGAGGTTTGACCGGTGAGGCGTGGCGCACACACACGCCTGTCTGCCGTTGCCGTTGGCGCGCGCCGGAGCCGCGGCCTCAGTGTGTGTGAGATCTCCGGAGTTCTCAGAAGAGTTCTCAGAATCCTTAATATACAAAGGGTCAGGTTGACCTGATGGGGAGGACAGATTGTCCTCTCCCAAGAGGTCAGATTGTCCTGATGCAAGAGGACAAGTTGTCGCGTCTGATAAGGGCAGGTTGTCATCATGCAGGAGGTCAGATTGTCCTGTTGGGAGATCCTGAGAACTCGGGGCGGAACGGGGCGGTGTGTGTGTGCCTTTGGCCTTCTCTTCGAGCAGGTCATAGTCGATGGTGTACCACTTGCGGCGGTCGCGTTTTTCGGGCTGCATGGAGATCAGAAGCTTCTGTGCTTCGAGGGAGAGGAAGACGCGCTGGACGGTCTTGACGCTCCAGAAGGGGAAATTCTTCTGCTGCCACTCCTCGTAGGTGTCATAGGTCCACTTGCGATCGTCGACGACGTTCTTGGATTTGCGCAGCCAGAAGTGAACCTGCTGGAGGACGATGGCTTCGTTGAGGCCGATAAGGCCGGCGAGTGTAGGAAGGACCTGAAGGGGATCCTCATTGATGAGAAGGGATGATGATTGAATAGGCTTAGTCGTCATGGCGCTCGTAAGACTCTTCCAGGTGATGCGGGCAGGGCGTGACGTGCTCGACCTCCACAGTGCGCAGGTACATGGTCACGACCCGGCTTGTGATCTCTGCAATGCCCAGGCTCCAGAACTCATACAGCGCACCCGTCGAGTTGTCATAGCGTTCGGCGGTCAGGTAGCGTCCGCTGCGCATATGGACGGGTTGTGCAACCTCATGCTTGACGTGCCAGTAGATCAGCCAGCGTTGTTTCATGAATCTTCCCCATAGAGCCCGGCGCGCACGGGAGCCAATTCGGTCTGAAGTTCAACGATCTGCGCCTTCAGTTCGGCGTATGATGGCCATCCTCCACCCTCGCAGCGCCGCATGATGAAGCGCGCGCAGTTCTGAAGCATGGCGAGCTTGTCTCCGACGCGGTGATCGGCAGGCGGCAGACCGAAAGCTTCATAGAGCCGTGTGTCGTCCTCGATGCAGCGGTCATCAGCCTTCTGGTCATGATGCTCACGGACTGCCTCAAGGCGCGCCTTCCACTCCTCGTTGAGATCGCGGGCGAGCTTGAAGGCATCATCTCTCTCGATGAACGGCTCGCCGAGATTCTTGTCGGTGTCGATGTTGTGGACCTGGTAGACGCAAGATTTCAGGTCTGCGGTCGCCACCGGCCTGACACCGTAGGGTGCAATGTGGAGTTGGTCAGTCATCTATCGAAGTTCGGATCAAATCCCTTCTCCAAAAACGGTTTGATCCGCTCGTCTCTCGAAGCCAGTCCTTCAATGAGAGTCTGAGCGAATCGTTTCGCCGCCAGCGCAGACGCGCCGGTGTTGGCCGGGTGCCTGAGCGCGAGCTGCAAGTTGCCGATGATGGCGACGGCCTCCTGCACGCCGATGTTCAGGACGATGTGGGGAGTTTGAGCCTTGATCCCTTCCAGGATACTGGTCCACTCGTCGATCATCTGGCGCTCTTCCGCTGCGTCGCCCCCCCCCATTTTTGGGCGCGCAAAGCAGGCGAAAGGTCCGTCCTCTGAGTCGGAGATCGAGATCAGAAACCAGCCGTCTCCAAGCGGCGATGTCGGTTGCCACTCGGTAACGTCGGGCTCGCCCGCCTCGAAATACCTGCGCGCCATCTCCTCAGGCACGTCCGTCTCGAAATCCACCAGGTGAATCTGCATGTCACCCAGTTCCGGAATCTCAGTGAAAGATTTATCCACGTACTCTTCGCGGGTGAGCACGGAATGAAGCCAGTAGCCGTATTTATCGCGCCGCACTTCCTCTGGTTGGAGCATGGCGTATTTACCCTTTCGTTATCTGCTTTCCAATGGCTCGCCGAGGTTATCGACGAATAGGTCAAGGCCAGCGATCCGCATCTCCATGTCCTGCACCTTCTGCGCCTGCTCAACCAGAATCTTACGGTGCAGAGGAGAGAGCAGGGTCACGGGATTGGCATCAACGCACTCCGCGACGAGACCGGCTAGCATCAGGACCTGCTCACGGAAGTCCTTGAGCCATCGCTCATCCTCCTCGCTACATGCGATATGAAGATTGCGATGACGCGGTGATACTGGTTCAACGGCCATAGCGGATATCCCCTTCGTTATCAGACTCACCCCTGCGCAAAGATTGCAGGGGTATGCACGCTCACCCCCCTCTTACAGCTTTTTCACATTCTCCGCCTGCGGCCCCTTCGGCCCACGTGTCACCTCGTACTCCACCGCCTGGCCCTCTTCGAGAGACTTGAAGCCCTTCTCGTCTACGGCGCTGTAGTGCACGAAAATATCCGGCCCTCCGTCATCGCCCTCGATGAATCCATAACCCTTGGAGTTGTTGAACCACTTCACTCTGCCTGTCAGTCTTGACATGCCTTTGCTGCTTCCTTTCTGTTGGTAGTTATGGCCGCTTAACCTAAAACCGTTTTAGGTTAAAGTGTTTTCATAAGCCGCCGCCTCACGTCGTTCGCAGAAAGCATCCACGTCGCCGTAAAGCTTGCGCAGCCCCGGAACATCCTCCGGATACTCCTGCTCGGCGAGAAACAGTTGTGCCGCGTGCGCAGCTTTCATCCACACGGCAGACGGCCTCTTATCTCGCTCCTGCCCTGCTCTATACGCTGCCCAGATAGCCTCCTGTAGCTCCCGCGGGATAAGCTTCCAGTGCCGGGCGCACATGAAGAATCTCGGATCCGTCGGGACCCGGCACTTGTGGGCGTGGCAGGTGTGGTTAATGGCCATCGGCTCATTCGCTGTAGCAGGTCTGGAACTGTCTCAGCGTGTGATCGCGCAGCTTCTTCCCGCACGACCTGCAATCATCCTCGGCGTGCGCCTTCTTCCACCGGCGCAGGCGGGCGCGGTTCGTGGTGTGCCGATATTCCTCTGTTTCCCTTCTTGTTAAAGGAACGCTACCGTGCGGCGCAGCTTGGCCGGGCGGTACATAAACGACTCTTCCTGTTCTCGTATCCATAGATCGTCTCCTTACTGGAATTGAAGCGGGGTTGTTAGCGCCTTCTGACGCCAGAGCCGAACTACGCCGGATACCTCACCCTCCCCGTAAAGGTTTCACCACTTGCCAGGTGTCGGCGAGCCCTTGATAGGGCTCATTATTGGCAAACAGCCCGGCCTAAGTTCCTAGAGCAGCAAAGCCGTCGCCGCTCATCTTCACGCTGTCTGCCAAACCTCAAAGATCATGTCGCGATTCCGCGAGCAGCTCTCGAATCTCTGGCCGGTGCTCAAGCGCACGTCGAAGTTTTCGCTTGGCACTCTAGCATCCTGGCCGTGAACGACGAGGTAGCCGGAGCCGCCGCTATAAGTGATCTTGAGGACTTTCAATTGGTCTCCTTCTTCCACACCAGGCGTGAAGAGATCTGCCATAGCTCGGGCGTCTGATCGAAGAGCGTCTCGCGCAACTCGCGTCTGCGCAGCTCGGCCAGATAGCCCTCGTATAACTTCGCCACTGAGGGTGATTTCTCCCTGAGGCTACAGCCCGGGCACCGATCGATTGCGTAGACGCCGTGCTCCGAGCATGTCTGAACTTCTGTTGACACTCGCGACTCCTGGTTTTATAGGGCCGTGATGCGGATGCTCGCCGCTTCCTTCGCACCCCCTTCATCCTCCACAGGGTAATCCCCGTCGGAGGAGGGCGATTTGAAGCCTGTGTCTAACCACAGCGGTCACGACCCCCTTCACCACAGTCACAGTGTGTACGCACTGCCAGCCCCTCGGCCCGTTGCCCTGTGGCAGCATGATTGACGCTTTGTCGCGTCAAGATTGATAGGGCCTCGCCACCCTCGCAGGTGGCCACCATGCGCGGACTCCCGATCCCACGCACGATTGAACGGCCCCATAACTGGAAGGGCACTATCTGGCGGCGGTGGGCCATTTGTTAGTCGAGAAAATATAGAGTGCTGAAACTCGGCCACTCTATGCGGCTTATCGAAGCCACGACCATCCGTTTGGAATCGGCTTTCATCGGAGTGTGCTCCCCTGGCCATAAGCACACTGCTCGCAAAGGGTGATGTTGCTCGTCACCCCCATCCTCAGATACGACTCCAGCCGTTACGCCCTAATGTGAGAGGCGCCCGACTTCGGATCCACCCTTTAGTGCCCCATAAACTTCAAAGAACCGGTAATCAACTGCCACCGCCGAAGCTGATCTCATCGGCCTCGAGCACTGGGTCACGCCCCGCTTCCGTTTCGTTCGGAACAATCGGAGGATCGACGCTGATCGCGATGGCCTGCACGCCGTCCACGGCGCCGAGCTGCCTGACGAAGATGTCCTCACCCCGTGCGACTTATGACCCCGCAGCCGGCGCAGCTCCTCGTGTCCTCACCCCACGCGAAGCGCGCACACTCGCGACCGGCTTCCCCAAGGCGGGTCGCGAACTCAAAGATCAAGAATGCTCGCTAATGTTCTATAAGCTTCGGCCAGAGGCTTACGCTCTCCGGAATCTTCCAGCAATCGAATGGCATTTCGGGACGCCTTCTCAGCTTCGGGGATCCTTCCCTGGTCTCTCAGGTTCTGGGCGATAGTGTCGTAGATCTGCCCGGCGAGTGTGCGATCCTTTAGAGATTCGGCAATGCGCAGCGCCTGCCTCAAATGCTCGCTGGCTTCCGCGTGCTGGCCTGTCAGGCGATAGAGGTTGCCGAGGACATTTCGTGCCCGCGCGAGATAACGACGGTGGCCCAGTTTCTCAAAGTGAAAACAGGCACCGGTCGCGTGGATGATGGCGATCTGATAGTTCTCAGGGCTGTCAGTGGCCTCCCCTAAAATGTGATATGTGAAGGCTAGTGTGTTGTAGTAGGTCCCGGCTATGTAATGGTTATTCTCGTGTACGAATGAGGCCGCGATGCTCAAATATCGAAGCGACCTGTCTGGATCCACAGGTCTGTCAAGTATTGCCCGGGCGATCAGTGCGGCGGCTTTGAATTCATCCTCATCGGCCCTAATGGATGCCCTCTCGAAGAATTGATCCGCCTCAGCTGTGTTACCTTCCCGCCAGTAAGTGGCGCCGATAGCAGTCAAAGCTTCAGACTCTTTATTCCTGTTCCCGAGCGCTTCGAAGAGCCCCAACGCATATTCCAATAACCTTCGCGCAATCGCCTGGCCCTCGGCAATGGCCCTGGCAGATGCCAGGCAAGTGGTGATCGCGCCGCAGCGCAAGTAAACCTCTGCACGAGTGTCGAGCGGAAGCCCTTCCGCCGTCGGCTCGTCGCCCATACGTGCAGGGAAGAGACTGGAGAGGCAAAGGCGCGCCTGCTCATACTCCCCGCGCCGCTCGAGAGCGTGCGCCTCCGCGCAGCGTGAGACTGCATCAATGATCACGTCAAAGCTTAAATTAGATTTAATAGCTTCCATCTGTACTTATAACTATGAAGGTGTGCTAGAATGCGCCCCGGCTGCCCGCCCTACCTCAAGGAGAAATCGATGAATAAACGAGTCGTTCTAGCCCTCCTGCTGGCTATTTGTGTGTCTATTTCAGTCTCCCCTCCGGCCAAGGCCGGTGGAACCGACACCATGCCCTTCACGGCACCTGCTCCCGCCGAATCCGTGACCGTCTCTGACCTGCTTTTGATAGGACTCGGCAATTTCGTTTCCTGGCTGTGTTAACCATTCCCGACCGAGGGGGCGCGGATAAGAGCTGCCCGCTCTTACTTCCCGCGCCCCCTCATCGCGTCGCTACGTTTGCGGCGCGACCCCTCGCCTTCATCTTCCTGGTCACTTTGGAGGGCTCGGCCAAACGCGATCAGTGAGCCCAATATCTGAAGCACCTTGTTGCCTTCCTTGACGACCTGTTCCCCTTCCCTGCGATATAGAGCGGATATGAAACGGCCTGCGGCTCGCAGGAAGTCATCCACTGCCTCGGCGGCCCCGAATCGGACAGCCTTGGCGGGCGCCATCCTCGCTTCGTGTCTTGATAGAAAATCCTGGAAATAAAGCTCGGCGCCGTCGTCAGGGACGGCGTAGTAGAGTTGTAGAAAGCGGGTGTAGCGATCCTCTTCCGGGTTGTCCCCCATGACATAAACGTAGCTCAGGGTTTTGCCCAGCCTCGCCGAAGTGGCTTTAGCGTCGAGCTGAGTGGCGGCCTTGGTTAGTAGGTGAGGCTCTTGTAATGGGGTCTCTTCCATGGTGTAAAAAAAGTTGGGCTTACACTAGAATTTGTTGACCCGCTTCGGTAAGTTCAGCATGGTCGCGCTGTACTTTTTCATTAACAGCTTCGCGGACGTATTGGGATTCGGTCCATTTCTTGTGCTCAATAATTTTCAGAAGGAGGTCTTTAATCTCCGGTTTGACCCTACCGGCGACCAAAACTAAGTATTTCTCGTCTGATCTCCTTTTACCCATATCAAGGCTGATCTTAGTTAACTGAGTTAATTCTGTCAAGTTTTTTCTTTTCTTGGTTAATTCAGATAACCGTAATCGTTTGATTATGAAGGGGTTATTAATGGACATAACTGAGTTAACGTGCTATATCCAACCTATGAAGCCCGGACCAAAGCCAAAGCCTGAGAGTGAACTTATGAAGCTGGTAGGGGTCAAACTTCCTCCGGATCTTCATAAAGAAGTCGAAGTGATTGCAGCTACTTTCGTAGGTAGAGATAAGGACAATATGAGCCTTGCGGGTCGCCTTCTTTTGTTAAGAGGATTAAGGGCTTATAAAAAAGAGGGGAAACTCGACCCTGATTTTGATGGAATCCCTATATTGCAAAGGCAAGCAGTACATCGGAAAAGCAAGGATAAAAGTGCCAAAAAGGGGGTAGCTTAATATGAGCACACGTGTTGAAATGGTTTACACACCTAATGACCTCACGGACTGGATTGTCCCACTCTTTCAGGCAACCATTCCGGCCGGCAAGCCAGAATCAATAGATGAGCCATTAGAAGGACGCATTGATTTTAACAAGTACCTGATCAAACACCCGAACCAAACCTTTGCCGTTCGCGCTGCTGGCGACTCGATGGAGGATGCTGGGATTAATCCAGGAGATTTATTAGTTGTTGATCGGGCGCAGGAGCCTTCTCCGAACAGCGTTGTGATTGTGGATGTTGATGGTGAATTAACTGTCAAGCGCCTTTCAAAAGTTGGTAAGAGGTTATGGTTGATCCCCGATAACAAAAGCCTGCGCCCCAAGGAAATTTTAGGCGAACAAAAGTGTAATATTTGGGGAGTGGTAACGTATGTTATTAAAAAGCTTTGAATCTCACCAATATACGACATAAATTCACGCTATATAACGCTTGATCTCCTTGGTCAAGCGTTTTTATTTTTCAAGACAATTTAGAATTCAAAAAACTTGGTCTGTGGCGAATTTTGTTCTTGACTAAGTTAACTGAGTTAACTATAATCCCGCCAGCTAGTGCATAGAGCACAGGTACAGTGAGGTAAAGATGAGAAGACTCCCGAACAGATCAAACAATTACAACGGTCATGGCTCAACAATCGCTCTTCCCGTCGGCATGACCGTCCAGAACTTCCTGGAAGATCCCAAAACAGTTCGCCGCTTCCATTTCGCCAGCCGCCAGTCGCTCTTGATATCCGAGGCGCAGGCGGCTTTTGAAACATGCAACTCATGGCTCGCCGTAGGCATGACCAACCGCGAAGCCCTGACGCGGCTGCTCGACGAGGGCGCGACGTTCGCCACCCTCCAGGCCACATACGAGCGCGCAATACCGGACACCATCAATTAGCAGCCATGAAAATTCACATCCACCATCGGAAAACTAGACGCGGGAAAGCTAACTGCCATGGCTGCATCGATATTGAGAAGGGTCAGGGCATCGGCGTAAAAGTCGGCTCCGTGCAAGTTATGGCAGGCCAGATCAGTGACGGTGATGTCATCGTCGAAGTAAGGAGCGCAGAGGTCCCAAGCGACTCTTTCTTTGTCGAAGACCACTTGATGAAAGAGCGCGCAGATGCCGATCCGAAAAAGAAGAAAGCTTCCGGGAAGGTGCTCGCCGGCTTGGGACACTCACGTTTCGATACATGACCTAAAACCGTTTTAGGTGAGGAGAAACTCTGATGGACACGACTAACACACTGGGGCGGTCATGGAGCTACATGTGCATCATTGACGATCAGCCGCACTCTCATCACCGCCTCATTATCCTCTTCTGGGCGGTGCTCGATGTCTTTCACCTCTGGCGACAGAAATACTGCCGGAAAGAGGAGGCCTCCAGATGAAACTCTTCATAACCATCTACCGCACAGCACTTCGAATTGTTGACTACATCCGCCAGCCTCGCACGGCTGAGGACCCCTACGGACAGGAGGAGCAGCGCGAGCGCCGAACCGGTCGCTTCAAGGTCGTCCCGCACGAAACACAGGCCGGCCGCTATCGCATCGTCCGGGTCTCAAACGGCAAGCCCTGCGCCGTCATAGACGGACTCCGCCGCGCCGAGGACCTGGTTGCGGGCTGCCGGCGGCTGGAGGAGCGCCTGCCCCTCGTGGAGACTCCGCCCGGGGATTTCTGGCGGGAAAGAATCGCTCGGATAGACCGCATGGTCGAAGAGCGCAAAGAGCGAATGATGCTCACCGCATCGGGCGGCGACGAGATGATCAATTAAACATTCCGGAGTGACCCTATGCCACGCCCCATCGACGAAATAATCAAAGACCTCTCTAAGCCGATTCCGCAGCGCCTGCTCAAAGACAAAACGGTCGGAGGGACGAAGATCAAATACCTGCCGTGGCATACCGCCGTCAAGTTTCTTGACCTCTACGCGCCTGGCTGGTCCTACGAGATCCGTCACCTGATGGGCATAGGCGGGAAGCTAGTCCTCGTCTCCCGCATCTCCATCCCCTGCGCCGAAGGTGTTGTGTACCGCGAAGCCACCGGACAGGAAGAGGAGACCGTTGACCGTTACGGCGACCCGGCGAGCAATGCCGAATCGAAGAGCCTCAGGCGTGCGGCTGCGAAGTTTGGTCTTGGAATTTCACTTTACGAGAGAAAGCAGTCTTAATTTTTCCACCATCAAGAGAGGCTTCAATATGAGCAAATTCGACGAGCTGAAAAAGACTTTAGGCGAAGAGGATGCGACCATTTTCACGCGCCTGGACGAACAGGGCTGGGCGCTCGAGCGCGAGCCCGGAGGGTATTCATGGCATCACTATGATCTTAACGAGCTTCACGGCCCATGTGTGGACGACGAAGAGATCGTCAGGTACGCGCGCACGATCAATGAACAGAATGCCGCCGCGACAATCAGAGACGACGCGCCTTCGACAGCAGCTGCTCGGCACGAGGCCAGCGCAGATGAAGTAGACCTGCGCGACGACCTGTTCAAGCTCCTATCATCGCTCGGAGCAGAGCCGCGCATGAACGTCACGAGCGAGAGCGGCACTGCCGACGTCGTGACGCGCTTCGCCATCTACATCACCTGGTGCCTGCTCGATTTCGGCAAGCTGAAAGTTGCCGTAGACGAGATTGACGCGATCCGCCGCGAGATCAACCCGGACGCGCACGCGGTGATCGTCACGCGCTCGGCCGACGAAAATGATCTCCAACAGTTTCAAGCCTACGCCTCTTCTTACAGAGTTGAGGTCGCGGAGTGGGACGAATCCAACCCACTCTTTAACCTCAGCTCGGAGGACAGCGCAAAGGCTGATTCAGCAGAGTCCTTCTTTCACGTCGAAAGCCTCTTCTCTGGCGACGCTCAGACCCAGCCCTCTCCTCTTCTCCAGCAGATGCATCCCTCAAGGCTCACGCGCCACCCGGCGCTTCTGATGCGCGCGGGCGGGCTCAACGAGGAACATGTCGAGGAGCTAAAGGATGCCTACTTGTCGGGCCGGCACCTCCCGCCCTTAGACGTCTTCTACGACGGCGAGAGGTACTTCGTGGCGGAGGGCAATCACCGCCACGAAGCTGCATCGCGGGCCGGGGTTCTCGTTGACGTCACTATCCACGAAGGCGTTTTACGTGACGCGCGCATCTTCGCTCTCGGAGCCAACGTCGATCACGGCCTCAAGCTCACCAACGAGGATAAGCGCTATAAGGCCGTTATGATGCTGGCCGATCCCGATCTGTTCATAGAGAGCGACTCTCTTCTCTCGAAGATAGCCGGTGGCCTCACACAACAGTTCCTCTCCGAAGTGCGCAGACACTTGGCGAAACTGATCCCTGTCCTTCAGGCTGAAGTCGCGCCCGAGCGGGGCGACGCAACAATCGCCACCACACTTGAAATCCCAGTCGGTCTGGTGCGCGTCGTGCGCAACCTCCTTCCTTCAGATTACGAGCTGTTAACCAAAAACATTTTAAGGGACGACGGGCGCCGGCGCGGCGCGGACGGCATTATTCGATCTCTACCTGAGAAAGCGGAGACACTAGAAGCTGAGAAAGCCCCTCTCTTTCCCGCCGATGGAGCCGCCAGTGATGAGAGTGAAGCGGCACCGCAGAATGTTACAGACGACGAAACCGCACCCGCGGAGGCCGACACTCAAGCCACGGAGATCTCCGTCACAGATAGACGCCGCATCCATCTCGAACATGAGCCGGATACAGCCACGCGCGAGACAGCTGCTGATGTGACTGACGAAGCAGTAAGCCCGGAGGTCGCAGATGTATCTACCTCTCCGGAGAAGACTCCTTCAGCGCCTCAGGATGCTGAAGAGGTGCCCACTTTCGAGGCGCAGTTTTCTGCCTCGATGAAAACCGCCGGCTGGGTTCTCAAGCGTGAAGGCAAGCGCGTCTTCGCCCATAACGAACGTCTCCAGCTCATGAGCCCATTGCGCGACCGTGCGCAGGACGCTATTGACGAAGCTGCCCGGATGCAGGACCGGCACGACGAAAAGGAGAAGGCCAAAGCAAGGCCCTCCGTCGAAGAACTATTGAAGGGTCGTGACCTGAGGGTCACATACATCCTCATGGGTGAGATGCCTGGCTCGGTGACGGTCCAAGTCTATGTGGGCGAGGATATCGAAGACATGCTCATGGAAGTTCACGGACTCGCGCGCCTTCGTCCATTTCCTGAGCCTGTCCAGGAGATGATCGCGAAGCAGGCCGCAAAGCACGTCAGAGGCAAGTCTTCGTCGAAGAAGCAAGCCACGTCAACGAAGGCACCAACGGCTTCCGGCGGCAATGGGAAACAGAAGGCGGCTCCGAAAGTAGAAAGGATCGTCACGGGCATCAAGGAGGCGAAGGACATTGCCGCTCTCGACAAGCTGATCGACCATTACAAACTGAACAATCTGTCCGAAGTTAACGCACGCTTCACGGAGAAGGACGCAAAGCTGATCCGCAACACTTTGTCAGCTCAAAGAGGGAGACTGTCGAAGGCGGGCCGCGCGACGAATACTACGGCAAAGAGCAGCTCATCCACGAAGAAGAAAGCCGCCACTGCAAGGCGGTAATTCACACCACACGAGGAGTCAAAAGATGGCAGTTATCAAGGTCAGTCTGCCGGGCGCAGGCTCTAAATCTTTCACCGTCCCGGACGAATACTTCAAGGGGCGCTCGCGCGAGGAGTCGGAGAAGATCGTGAAGAAGGCACTCGCCGGCAAGGTGCCTAACATTGACAACGCGGAGTTCGATATCCCTGAGAACAGGGAGGCGGGTGCTCCGCTCGTCATCGGCGTCACCGAGCGCGCGACGACAAAGGGGTCGGAACGGACCTCGTACCAGGAGAGAGTGCTTGCCCGGCTGATTGCGGCATATGCGCACACCTCTCCTGCGGTCGCGCTCGCAAGGGAAGCGCAGCGCGCCGAGAGCGAAGGGGACGACGGCTTCGTCGAGCGCGCCACAAGGCAGGGTGCCGTCGAGCGTGCGATCAGCGAGTCCGAACGAGAGATGCGCGACGTTGATCAAGCCTTAGGTTCGCTCGCCCGCGCCGTCCCGCAACCATCCACACAAGCGCCAGAGGGATTCTAAATGCAGCGGAGAAGGGGCGTCGTAATCTCTCAGCCCGCGCTCGCCGAGCAAGGTATAGACACGCCGCTGGGCGCGTCAGAGTGGCTCGCCCAGCGTGCGCGCGTGCTGACGCCATCAGGGGCAATAGAGTACCTGACGGCCGACCGCACTGAGGAGCGCGCGGCGCGCGCCAAGTTGGCCGTGCGCCTCTCGAATCTCTACCGCACCTTCTTCCCCAGGCAGTACCACCTGTGCCCACAGCCTCCCTTCTCTCTGGAGCGCGAGCACGAGTTTTACAACCTGGTCAACCAGGTTCTCTTCCCGCTCGACCTGCGGCCTCTGGAGAAGCACCGTGACTGGATGTACCCGGTCGTCCCCGTACGCTGTCACCAGCCGCACGACTGGTTCAACCGTGACTACGACTTCGATGATCTTGAGCCTCCCTTCCAGCTCACGCACGCGCTCTTTGACGCGGACAGTGAAGGCTACTGGGGGATGCTCAGACGCCGCTACGCTCTGCCGAAAGACCCGCGCCCCATTGATTACCTGAGGTCTGACAATCTGAGGTTCACTGAGCTTTGCGTAAGCGAGCAGACGCCCTTGCGGCACCTGCCGACGGCCTTCGTCATGCAGTCTTACCACACGGGGAGCATGTGGCTCGATTGCCTGCCCGGCGCCATGCTGGCCTTCAACTGGACGCTCGACGAAGTGCACAAGCTACATGTCCACTGGGTCGTGGCAAGAAGAATGTTTAGAGCCATAGAGATTCTGAGTGATTGGTTTAGGGAAGCGCCCGTTGAGAGGTTCGGGCGCGCCATAGAGATTTGGAATTCATCTGCGAAATGAAACCTAAGAGTGTCACCTACAACAGAGACCGCAGCAGGCTAAGGGAGGCCGATATCGCAATAGAGGCGATAGAGACCCTCTTTCAAGCAAGACAGCAAGTCCCTTATCGCAGCAGGGCATGGTGGAAACTTAATAACGCAATGTCCTACCTAGACGCATTGTTTTGGAAAGGCCAGTCTTAGATGAGCACAGAGATTGAAAAACTGCCCCAGAAATTCGATCCCACTCTGACCTTCAGGGGCGGCCAGTACGAGTTGACCGTTCAGGATCATAACGGCACGGTCTTCCCGAAGATCGTAAGCCCGGCGGCAGTGCGTGAGGCCTTCACTCTTGAGGTTATAGACTCCGGGTGGCTTCCCGACATAGTCAGGCGCTACGGCGTCTGCCGATTCGGAGAGTGGTTCGTCGGCTTCATCCCGCCTGGACGGCACGAGCTGCCGCTTGAGTCTGACGAGGAGGGTGCGCAGCGTGGAATGATCAAGATCACGACGCCGCTGCCCGGCCTCATCTTCTTCGGCTGCAACACCAAGTATTTCCTTTGGGCGGTCGGGAGCGATACCTTCGATCCGAAATCGGAGGTCTTCCACGCGCCGCTGCCGCACGTCGAGATGGATAAGCCCACCGCTCCCGCCGGGCTCATTTGTTGGGGCTACCACCAGCCGCAGAAGTGCCGCGCGGCGACCTTCATGAAGGCGTGGAAGCTCTTCATGGAGACCCCGTTTAGCAATCACACGGTGGACAGCAAGAGTAAGAAATATCCGGAGGATGTCCGGTTGATGCTACGCGAGGTGGCTGCGCTTCCCGAGGGAAGCCTCTATCCGGTTGAAGACCTGATGCCGCTCCACCCGGGGAAGCAGATGACGGTGGAATTCATCATCAAGATGTGGCTCCAGGACGAGCCGGAGTCGGGAGACGCGGTGACGGACACGATGCTCCAGCTCTTTGATGCAACAAGGCAATGAAGGGAAATGTTTATGGATATACCAGCATCCTTTGGTAATCGTATCAACATAGTAAATGGGCAACCCGACGAGCCTGTGGTCATGAATGTTTATAACGGCCCACAACTGCTTGCGCGCGTTGAGATGACAAAGGAGCAAGCATATCAACTTTCAGATGCGCTCGAAGCGGCGGCACTGGTTACAACAAGGAGAAGTTAAGCGGGAAATGCAAGATGAAGCTGGTCTTGACCTGCCAGAATTAACTTTGCGCTCCATCGAGCACTACTTCGCGCGCGAGGGCGAGGAGTTGCCGGATGTGGACGAGGCGCTTCTCTACGACTATGTCGTGAGCCGGGAATTCGTGCTGGTCCGCACGTGCTGCTCCGGCGTGGAGGCATGCTTCCCCGTCGGCGTCAATTACGAACACCTGAGCGGCCTTCAGAGCGTCCCGCCCTACATCTTCTGGGACTACCCGCGCGTGCCCGTGCAACTGGTGAGCGACATGCTCAAAATAGGCCGCGACATCAGCTCCTCGAAAGACACCGAAGCTCTCTTCCACCTGTCCTGGCAACCGCCCACCGCGGCGGACAGGCTTGCGCTTGCGGCGACGGCCATCTCCTCGGGCGAGGGCTGGGTTCTTGAATATCCCGAGCAGCATGCCACAGGAGGAGGCGTCAGGCCCATTCAGACCGGCGCCGGATCGAGCGCCGCGCGCTCCATCATCGAAGTTCACACACACCCCTTCGACGAGGCTGCATTCTCTGAAATAGATGACCGGGATGAGCAGCGCGGCGTCAAGGTCTACGCCGTGATGGGCTTCATTCACGACCGGCCGCAGATGCGCGCACGCCTCGGCGTCTACGGCCACTACATGGAACTTCCATCGAGGAACTTCTTCGAGTTACCGGAAGCCTTAACCTGCGTGCACGCGAGCCACAAGGCAAACGATGCATGGTTACAAATTCATAGCGGAGTCACAACTCAAACGAGCAACGAATCATGAGCAGAAAATCCAGAAGAAAAAAGGGCAAGCAGCACGAATTAAGGCAACAGCCTTACAGACCACAGACTGAGGTGCTACCGCCGCTCGACACGAGCTTTTTGGACGCGGCCACGATCATCGTGCACCCCTGGACTACCCTGGAGCTATTGATCGTCGGGGCGGGCGGCATCGGCACCTACATCGCGCAGCACGTCGGTCGCATCATGCACCACCTTTATATGGACGGGAAACTGGTGCACCTCAAGATCGTTGACCCGCAGCAAGTGGGCGAAGAGAACGTGGGCCGCCAGCTCTACTGCCCGGCGGAGATAGGCCTTAACAAGGCCGAAGTGCTGGCACGCCGATATGGTTTTGCATGGGGACTGAACACCTCTTTCTACGTCGGCGAGTTCGACGAAAAGCTCCGCCAAACAGGTGTCGATCTGACCATCATCATCGGCTGCGTGGACGGCGCCGCAGGTCGCCGCGCCATGAACGCGGCACTCGATCAGAACGAATCGGGTGAGGCGCCGCGCGTCTGGTGGCTCGACTGTGGGAACGCGCACGACACGGGTCAGGTCATCTTGGGCTCTACCTTAGACCCGATGGATATGCGCGGAGCATTTCCGATGAAAGAGGTCTGCATCAAGCTTCCCTCGCCGGCGCTTCTGTATCCGGAGTTGCTCGAAGAGAGGCCCGAGGAGCGCGCGGACAACAATCTCTCGTGCGCGGAAATGGCCGCGGCCAACCAGCAGAGTCTCAACATCAACGCGATGATCGCGGCGCAGGCTTCCGACATGCTCACGCGCCTTTTGATCACCCAGGACCTCAGACGCTTCTGCTGCCAGGTCAATGCCTCGGCCGGAGTAGTGAATTCAACGTATGCGACTGTCGAAGAAGTGGCCCGTGCGTGCCGTAAGCCAGCCGTCTTCTTACAGAGGACTGATCCGGCGCATGAAGCGGCGGCCTGAGCTATGAAGATGGAGGAACTATCATGAGCTTCAACAAAATCATCGTGGTAGGTCATCTGGGTCGTGACCCTGAGCTGCGCTACACGCCGCAGGGCCAGCCTGTCTGCACATTCAATGTCGCTACCAGCGAGCGGAGAAAGAACAAAGCGGGAGAGCAGGATGAGATCACCACGTGGTTTCGCGTTGAGGTCTGGGGGCGTCAGGCCGACTCTTCAGCGCAATACCTGGCGAAGGGGCGGCTGGTCTACGTCGAAGGACGCTTACGCCTTGAGGAATGGCAGGACAGAGAGGGCAGGCAGCGCTATACGCTCAAGGTGATGGCGACTGACGTGAAGTTTATCGACAGCGGCCAACCCGAGCGGCGTCAAGAGAGGCTCTACGAGAAGCAGGAATCAAGCGATGATATCCCCTTCTGATGCGAGAGAAGCTGAGAGAGATCAACGGAGTGCGCGCCCGCTTCCGTGGACGCTTCTCTCGCTTCGGCCAACGCACCAGCGGCGGCTACGTGAAGCACATGGCTCTCCTGGTCTGTGTCACTGATGCCAAGGGCAATGAGATGACCGATCACCTCTGGCTGAATTTAACAGAGAGGGTCAAGGCGCTCGATCTGAAGCCCGGAGATGTCATTGAATTTGACGCGAGGGTTAGAGATTACACCAAGGGTTATTACGACAATCGACGGCGGGATTACAAGCTGAACAACCCGACGAACTTCGTCAAGATCGGGGTGCACGACGACAGGGGTCGGGGCTTGCTTTTCCCTGACGCATTTCAAACTAAAGAGGTCACGAGATGATACCTGGTGAGCACAATTCAAGTGGGGGCGGCGGTCAGTCAATAGCCAAGCTCGGCGATTCGACCGTTGCCAGTAACGTCGTGCAGGCCGTGCTGATCCTTAACAAGCAGTTGTCCGATGCGCATCGAGTGGGCCTCAAGGTTGATCTCGATCTCAACCAGGCCTTCAATTCGCGTGCACCCTATGTCGGCGCGCGCGTCTACCGGGAGGAGACGCTAGCCGAATCACCACCACAGAAGGAGAAGAAGTAATGAATACTAATAAAAATGGGGGGGGGGGGCGCGACAAATGCATATTGATCCCGCCCGCCTCGAAGAAGTTCTCGCCGGCGGCGCTTCCATTAAGGAAGTCTGCCAGGAATTAGGGGTCTCTGATCCTACACTCTACCAGCGCATGAAAAGAGAGCCTGAGTTGAAAGCAGCGTTTGACCGCGGTCGGAAGCGCGCCAAGGCCGCGCGTGCAGAGCCCGAGCTTGATGATACGACTAAAGACGTACTCGAAGAGATCAGGGACTCGCCCGGCTCAACTGAGAATGATTTGAAGAATGTTCTAAACATCTCCGAGGGCGCGCTGGCTACAAGCCTTCACATCCTGACTCGCCGCAAGCTGATCGAAGGCAGCTCCGTGAGCGGCGTCCCGCGCTTCTCTCCCCTGCCCACCCCTGAACCCGTCTCGGCCACGGTTACCAGGAAGAAGGGTGCAAAGAAGAGAGGGGCTAACAGGAGCGCCCCCAAGGCGCGGCCAAGCAGACGAGGTCGAGAAGTGTCGGCGGCTGCGACCCAAAATATTTTAAGTGAAGCTCCGCCTCCTGCACCTACCGCAGTCAACGGAGACTCTACAGCGCACGCGATAGAGGCCGCGCTTGTCGAATTGCACTATGTGAGGATCTGGGGCTCTCCTTCTCCAAAGTGCGACGAGGTGCTGGGGCTACTCGCTCAGGCTCAAAACAGTTTTGCTCTACCATCATAAGCCGCGTCGCGTAAGAGCAACCTTGGCGCGGATAGCCGGAAGGAGGTGCGGTGAAGTCGATGAGGTCAAACAGAACGGGCTAGATGCCTGTGGACAAAGACAAAAAGGCTGTGGGGCTGCTCGCCGGACAAACGGGCGGCCCCTTTGATTTTCCCTCTCACACGGTCCTGAATTTTCAGCCTATAAAATTTATCGTTTCTGCCATACTCTGGCGTTATGAACACCCTTAACTAAGCCGTTATCATTCTATGCTTTACGCCCAATTTTCGCTTGCGTGTGAATTTTGCACTGTTCCAAATTCACTGTTAATTTGGAACACCCCCCTGATTTTTGGCGTCAATTTTTTGGTCACCGCTCCATCACAAATTCGTGCACGATGGGCTCGTCACGCGTCGGCTCAGGCGCGTCTCTACCCGGCATATCTCTTTCCTGTTGTAGCTCTCCCTGGATTCTGTCCAGACCGTAGCCAGGAGGCTCCGGCTGCTTCTCTTCCCTCTCGTAGGTTAGAAGCCGAGCGGATCCGGCGGATTCATCCACGCGTGAAAGGAGTTCACTGCGTACGTTATCACCCACACCAGGAAGAGAAGTAAGCTGCCGATCCCCCACGTGTAGCGGTTGAAGATCAGCGCCCCGAACAGGCTCAGCAGCGGGTGGTCGTCCATAAAGCTCGGTCCCTCTATCGCCTGGTCGGCCGGGTTGTTCGATCTGTATTGCAGTTGCAACTGGCGATTCGCGGCTCTGAGCTCCTCCTGGGCCGTCGCCTCTCTCAGCTGCAAGGCGCTCAGTTGGCTCTGTAAGTATGCGTTCTGTTTCTCCAGATTCCCTCTGTAAATCTCTTCCTGGACTCTCTCCCGGTGCAGCTCGCTCAACTGAACCTGCGCCTCCTCCAGATCCTCTGTGAGCGCGCTGATCGTCTCGTTGGCCTCGCTCACCGTCTGCTCGTGAAGCTGCTGAAAGCGCGCGAGCATCAACTCCTTCTCTCTCTCCTGGGCTGCGGCGGCCTGGCGCTGCACTTCGACCGATGCCTTCACCATCTGCTCCGCGCGCGTGGCCCTCTCGTCGCTCTCCCTGAGCGCGATCTGTAGACGCTCGTTCTCCACCTGTAACTCGTCGTTGATCTCTTCCAGTTCCTGCTTCGTCGCCATGCTCTATTCCGTACTCCCTTTGCGAGGATTTCAGTTTTTCTTCCACCTGGTTGCGCGTGTGTGACACGCGCTGCGGGCGGGGCGGTGGCTCCCTGCCCTCAAGCTTTGCCCGGCGCGCCTCTGCGCGGTGTGCGCGGCGCTCCTCTTTCTTGCGCAGAAATTCGATCTCGTACTCGGCGCCGAACTCGCGCCCGTAGATGTGCGCCCATTTCTCGTCGAGTTCGTGGTAGTCCTTCCAGTCGAGTTGCAGCTTCTTATCGTCGGTCTGCCGCGCTAGTATCAGGGAATGGGCGTGCAGGTGCTCGGCGTTGCGATGAAGCGCGGTGATGATCTGAGCGTTAGGGAATGCTTCCCGGTGAAACTCCTCGATCATCTCCCTGGCGTGCTCGTCCGAGGTGTCGTTGTGGAAGGAGATTATTTCCCGGTAGAAGGTGCGGGTCTCGCCGCTGCCGTCGTGGCCCCGCTCCAGCTCGTCCTCCTCGCGCTGGCGGACGAACTCGACGAGGTTTGCGCGCCGCTCCTTGTAGGTGGTTTGGCCGTCGTCGCGGTCAACGTACTCGGGGACGTTCTGAGTGAAGAGCCGGTCGTGCTCCCCTTTGGTGGCGCGCTGCTTGGTGTCGTAGAGGGCGCGATCCCCGCCGCTCCCGGCTGCCCCGACGCTGAAGGAGACAAAGACGCTCACCTCGTAATCGCCTCCGAGACCTCCGAGAGTATCTCTTCTGCCTGGCGGATGGCGCGATCCAGAGCCTCACGCGCGTACGGGCGACCGCCTTCATTCAGCCGGCGCGCGATCTGGTTGATGTTCACCCCTAATTTCCGCACCTCGAAGAGCAGCCGGTCTACCTTCTGAGGGTCAACGATTGCGATCATCTCCCCTTCCCTGAGGCCGCGCTCAATCAGGAATTTTGAGAGGGATTTGTAACCAAACTTGGATTTGCGCTGGTGGAGTTCTGCGAGCTGCTCTTCAGTAGGACGGACGGGGACGTTCTTGAGGCGGCACCGGTGCTTCCCCTTCGGCTTAGGTTGTGGTGAGAAGTCTATCTCGAGTTGTGCCTGGGATTTTTTCACGCTGAAAAAAGTGACGTCAGAGTACGTTTCCTGTCGCGTATTTGAGGCCTGACAACCGTTTAGTTTTTATAGTTTGACTGCCCGGCTTCCGATTGCTAGAATAAAACAGGTTTAACTAAATTTGCAAGTGTTAAAACAATAGAACAGAGAAAGAGGCAGATAGAAAATGGCAACAGGAAAAGGCAAAAACGGGGGCGGGCAATCCAGGCTATTAGATCGATTATTGAAAGCCAAGCCGGAATTTAAGCCGTTCAAATTTGAGATGTCCGTTGAGCTGCATGAGCGTCTGGAGAAGCTGCAAAACGAAACGGGGCTATCGAAAGAGGCGATCAACGAGGGGTGCAACTACGCGATGAGGCAGCTTGTGACCAGGCTGGAGCGTGAGGCAAAGCAGGGTTCGGCGGGTAAATAGTCTACACCCCGTCCGATCAGATGAATAAAATCTGAGAGTGTGGTAGAATGGTTTTAATGGTCCAGCAGAGCGATCTGGAGGGCCAGGCCGCTCGTCGCAGGTTATTCGTAACTCACAACCCACAGCGAATAATTACGGCACGGCATACCTTGATAATCCCGCCACTGGCGCACGACCACATGCGTACAGGCCACTTAAACAAAGTGACAACACTCACCCTCCACGACACCATTGTGTTTGCCTCAGACATTCTGGAATTTCTCATCATCCTGATCGGCTTTTACAGCGTTTCTAAGCCCAGAATAAAAGCGGCACTTCGCCGTAAACAAGCCTCCACGGCTCAGAAATAGCCCTCCAGCTTGCCTGAAATAATGGCCGGTTGATCGCCCCCGACTTTACGCGTGCGGCGCGTGAAGTGGTCGAAGTGTGCCTTTTTCGATAGCCTGTCGGTCTGCTCGCTCGTGAGCCTGGCGGGAAGCTGGAAGTGTGCCCGGAGCGCCCTGGGCTTCTACGACTCATCGTAAGTGAACTCGTTGACGGGATTCTTGTCCAGGTTGTCGCGCGCCCGGTCGTAGCGCATGATCGTCTTCGGATCCTTGTGCTTGGTGACCATCTGCACCTCGCGATAGGTGTAGCCCCGGTTGAGCATCTCGGTGACGATGGTGCGGCGCAGGTCGTGCGGCGTTACGTGCCCGATCTGTCCGTAATCCCCCCAGCGCCCGACGATCCTTTGTACGTGGCGCTCCGAGAGCGGCTTATCGAAGACGAGGGTCCTGAAATTCGTGCCGGGCTGAAACAGGTATGCTTCGGGGCCGCCCGAGTGCAGGACGCTCCGCCGGTGAGAGTCGAGCTTGAGGTACTCGTCAATGGCCGTCTTCACGTCCGGGGGGAGCGGCCAGGTCTCTTCCTTGCCGCCCTTAATTTTGCATTTGAGCACCCAGCGCCGCCCCTCCCTGCTGATCGAGGAGAGCCTCAGGCTGGTCACTTCCGCCACCCTCAGGGAGAGCCTGAGCATCACGAGCATAAGCGCGTAATCGCGTGCGCCCTCAGCCTTGGAGCGATCCGGGCCGGCCAAAAGGTATCTGACCTCCTGGGGCGAGAGGGCGCGCCCGGCAGGGTCTGTCGGCAACTCCGGCGGGGAGACCAGCTTCGTCGAAGCCGGGTTCAGCGGGATGGTGCCAGCCGCCCTCAGGTATTCGAAGAAGGAGCGAATGATAGAGAGCTTCGTGGATATGGTCGCGGCCCTTTGGCCCCGCGCCGTGAGGCGATCCCGGTAGGAGGCGACGTGCGCCGGCGTGACGTCAATGGGGTGGAGGCCTTCGACGTGGGCGAAGAACTCGCGGATGGCGCGCTGGTAGGCGCGTCGGGTCTCATCTGAGACGGACTTCTGGATGAAGGGGTGGGCCAGGCGCTGATCGAAATGCTGGAGCGAGTCGAGTTCCCTGCTCTCCTCGAAGGCGGTAAATGCTCTGCTGATCTCTTCCATAACTCGTGTCAGAATCCTGCTAATAATATAAGCACACTTTGACAAACCGGCCCTTGCCTGATTTGCGGCCTCAGACGAGTGGAAAAATCAGGCAAAGGGCCGCCCCGTCCATGTCGCAAAACTTCCATTACCGGACATGGTATCTGCAAGCAAGCCGTCCAAGTTATTGACACCCTCATCCCCTCCCTTTAATTTCAGCTATTTAGAAGGGCGTGAAACCTTGTGAAACCTGACGACCTAAAAAGGATTTAGGACGCCCCCGGCCGGCTACAACTCAGCCGTCGCGGGGTCCCAGTTCCCTGAGAGCCTGGCTTTCTCCATGCGGCGCAGGCCTCGCTTAGCCATAAATTCAATGTCCGACTGGGGCCAGGTCTTTAAAGTCTCGAAGTAGCGCCCGGCTTCCTCAACCACGTAGGCGAGCTGGTTGAAGGTGTGTCCAGGGGCACGGTCCAC
>DASVVT010000084.1:0-193073 GCA_036386415.1 Pyrinomonadaceae bacterium | reverse complement strand
CCCGACTCTGGACGCCGATTCGCTGTTGATCCCGAGGGATGACCGACCGATCCCCTATGGCGATAACAAGTCCACTTCGACCGACCCATCTTCAGGGCCTGGCAAAGGAGGAGGCATCGGCACAGGTGAAGGCGCAGGCGTTGGCCCCGGTGAAGGCGCAGGCTACGGGCCTGGTCGTGGCGGCAACGTCGGAGGCGGCGACCGTCATCTCGGCGGCGGCGGCGCGGGTGGCGGCGGCGGCGGCGGCACCGATTACAACAAGGTCTTCAACCCGCGAGATGTGACGCAGAAGGCGAAGATCATCTCGAAGCCGGAGCCGGGCTATACGGAGGAGGCGCGCAAGAACCAGATTTCGGGAACCGTCACGCTGCGTGCTGTGTTGTCGTCGTCGGGGGCGGTGACTGGGATCAGACCTGTGTCGAACCTACCGTATGGGTTGACGGAGAAGGCGATAGCGGCAGCTCGACAGATCAAGTTCATCCCGGCGCAGAAGGATGGGCGAGCGGTCTCGCAGCATGTGACCATCGAGTATAACTTCAACATCTACTGAGGCGCAGCATAGCTTCAAGAACGTTAAGGCGGCAGCTTTGCATAAGCTGCCGCCTTATTTTTTACACAGGCGTGAGACCCATGTCATACCAAGATGCAATCAAAAGGGGGCGGGGGACGATCCACTAAACAACACGAAAGGACACTAAAAGAGGGGGCTGTTTCGTGTGGTTTAGTGTTAATTCGTGGATCGTCGCATGCCTCACTGACACCGTTTTGCTATCAAACGAGGCGCTCGGCGACGCGCCTGATACGCCGTACACCTTCCTTCAACCTTTCGAGCGAAGTCGCATAAGAGAGACGTATAAAACCTTCAGCGCCGAAGCCCGCGCCATCCGTGACAACCGTCTGTTCTTCCTTTAAAAGCAGCTCTGCAAACTGGCCGGATGTTTTAATCTCACGCTGCAAGCAGCCGCGCACATCCGGAAATGCGTAGAATGCGCCTTCGGGGTTGATACAGCGGAATCCAGGGATACTCTCGATCTCTTTCAGAAGCCAGTCGCGTCGCGCAGTGTATTCACTGAGCATCGCGCCGACAGACTCCTGTGGGCCGTTAAAGGCTTCTGTGGCGGCGTGCTGCGCGATTGAGTTCGGATTGCTCGTCGAATGACCCTGCACCTTGAGCATGGCGCGCGTCCATTCGGGGCGCGCGAGCGCATAACCCATGCGCCAGCCCGTCATCGCATAGGTTTTCGAGAACGATCCGGCGATACAGAGGCGCATGCGAAGCTCAGGGCGAAGGCTCGCCGCGCTGAAAACCTTCGCCGGCTGATAGACGAAACGCAGGTAACATTCGTCGGAGATGACGTAGATGCCGCGCTCTGCGAGGACTTCCATGATCCGCTCAAACTCTGCTGGCTGAATGACCCTGCCCGATGGATTGGATGGTGAGTTGAGGATAATCAGCTTGGTACGCGGCGTGATGGCACGCGAGACCTGCTCGGCGGTCAACAGAAAATCTGTCTCTTCCGTTTCGATGAAAACGGGAGTGGCGCGCGCGAAGAGGGCTATTTCGGGAAACGTGACCCAGTAGGGCTTTGGAATCAAGACCTCATCATTCGGATTCACGAGCGAAACGACGGCATTGAAGATGGCCTGCTTGCCGCCCGAAGTCGCCATTACCTCCGGGCGGTCGTAGTGCGCGCCAAACTCGCGTTCGTAATAGTCGATGATCGCCCTTTGAAGCTCGCGTGTCCCGGCTGTCGGAGTGTACTTGGTCTGCCCTCTGCGCATCGCTTCGCTCGCCGCGCGCTTGATGTTATCAGGCGTGTCAAAGTCTGGCTCGCCCGCGCCCAGATCAACCACGTCAAGCCCCTCGGCGCGCATCGCTTCAGCCGCCTGCATGGCGGCCAGCGTCGAAGAGGGCTGCATCCTCGCGACGTTATCCGAAACTGTAAAAGATTCGATGGCCGGTGTTGTCATTGAGATTTCTCTGATGAGCCCCTCCGCTAAGAGGTGCGCTCCAGAAATTCTACACGGTTGCCGAACGGATCGCGAAATTCAAAGCGCTCATAACCGGGGATCGGTATACCGTTCAGAATCTCTATGCCGCTCTGCTCCAATTTCGCGCGCCAACTATGTAAGTCAGTCACTTCGTAGGCGACATGCGCCTTCGTTGCCTGACGCTCGACGCCATCCTCCACGCCGACGTGCACCTGCATCTCGCCGATTTGCAGCCAGAAGCCGCCGCGCCCCTGCAAAGAAGCAGGCTTTTCGACTTCGAGTAAGCCTAGTTGGTCGCAGTAGAAACGGCGACACTCATCCTCAGCCCCTCGCGGGATGGTGATTTGCGCGTGATGTAGACGAACGATCATGGAAAACTCACTGGCCCTCGTACGGAAGCGGCGCAGGCGATAAGCCAGTGCCTGCGCCGCTTCATCTAAAGCCTACTTCTTCGAGCCACCCTTCTTTGTGCCGCTCTTCTTGGATGAGCTTTTCTTCGAACCCTTCTTTGCTCCGCCCTTTGAGCCACCTTTGCCGGAAGATTTCTTCCCGCCCTTCTTGCCGCCCTTTTTGGCCGGGCCTTTGTTGACCGATTTGCCGCGTCCAGACCCGCCCGGTTCCTTGCCGCCGCCGGTCATCTTGTTCACTGTCGCCCAGGCGCGCTTCTCAGACTCTTCTTCAGACACGCCGCGCTTCTCATATCCCTCTTCGATATGCTCGGCCTGACGTTTTTGCTTATCCGTGTACTTACCCTTGTCACCTCTTGGCATTGCCTGGCTCCCCCTTCGTCCGTTTTGCGCTGCGCCACTTCAAAGTTTTCGCGCAGGCTGGTGTTGGTAGAACGTACACGAGTATAACACGCCAGTTGCACACAGGATTCTCAAGTTCGGCTTAGCTTCTCGCGCATGCGCGCTTCAACCGAAGCGGGAACGAGCCCGTCGATGGTGGCGCCCAGTTGAAAGACCTCTTTGACGAGACGGGAGCTGAGGTACGAATAAGCTTCGGCAGGCATCATGAAGACGGTCTCAATGCGCGGCTCAAGGCGACGATTCATTAAGGCCATCTGCAACTCGTACTCGTAATCCGAAATGGCGCGAATGCCGCGCACAATCGCATCCGCCTGTCGCCGCATAGCGTAATCGACCAGCAAGCCCTGAAAATCCTCTACGAGCAGATGACACGCGCCCTGGCTGATCTCTGCCGTCACTTCGAGCAGCATCTCGCGCCGCTCTTCAATCGTGAAGAAGGGACGCTTGTCCGGGTTCACGAGAATGGCGATGATGATTTCGTCGAAGAGCTTGCAGCCACGCTCTATGATGTCCAGATGACCGTTTGTGACCGGATCGAATGAGCCTGGATAGATGGCGCGTCGCATACCTTCCGAGAAGCCGTGAATGGAATCGGATTTGATAGACCGGAAGCGAAAATAACATAAATTGAGGGATAGGGGTTAGGGAAGAAAAAAGAAGAAAAGAATTAAACGCAAAGGACGCCAAGGAGCAGACGCAAAGGTCGCAGAATGATTCTTCTCCGCGTCCTTTGCGCTTCCTTCCTTTGCCTCCTTTGCGTTTAAAGTTTTTCCGTCTCTGCAAATGAAATCCGACTAAACCCCAGACCCCCATCTTGACATGCATGCCTCGCGGTGATTCAATACCCATTGAAACGTGGTGAGTTAAGGCGACTTGCGGCCACGTAAAATAATCCGCTAAACAGCTCGGCGAGTCTTTCCCGCGAGACCAGACAGGAATAAGCTTCAAACGGAAAGCCCCGCGTTGTTAAAGCGCGGGGCTTCAGTTATGTTTGGCAGGGGCGTAGGGACTCAGGCCGGAGATGGACGAACCATAGAATGAAAACTTTTCTTGAGACACTTAAAGAGCGCATCGTCGTCTTCGACGGCGCGATGGGCACGAACCTGCAAGCGCAAGACCTCTCGGTCGATGATTACGGCGGCGCGCAGTTCGAGGGCTGCCCCGAATATCTGCTGATCAGTAAGCCCGCAGCTATCGAAAAAGTCCACACGGCATTTTTCGACGTGGGCTGCGATGTCATCGAGACGAACTCTTTCGGGGGCACTCCAGTGGTGCTCGCCGAGTACGGCATCGCGCACATGGCTTATGATCTGAATAAACGTGCCGCAGAGCTTGCACGGCGTATCGCCGCAGACTATTCGACCAGAGAGCGCCCGCGCTGGGTCGCGGGCTCCATGGGGCCTGGGACGAAGCTGCCCACCCTCGGCCACATCACCTTCAGAGAACTCAGAGACGCTTACAGCGAACAGGTGAGGGGACTGATGGACGGCGGCGTCGATCTCCTGATCGTCGAAACCTGCCAGGACCTGTTGCAGACGAAGGCCGCGCTTCGTGCGATCTTCGATAACTTCGAAGAGACGAGGCGACGCGTGCCCGTCATCGCGCAAGTGACCATAGAGCTTTTCGGCACGATGCTCAACGGCACGGAGATCAACGCTGCGCTGACGGCGCTCGCGCCGTTCCCCATAGATGTCATCGGCATGAATTGCGGGACAGGCCCGAAGCACATGACTGAGAGCATACGCTATCTCTGCGAGAACGCGCCGCTGCCCGTCTCCGTGCTGCCCAACGCGGGGCTCCCTGAAGTCAAGGACGGCCAGCAGCACTACGGCGAGACGCCGGAATCATTCACCGCGCAGATCGTGCACTTCGCAAAGGATTTCGGTGTCAACGTCGTCGGCGGGTGCTGCGGCACGACGCCCGCGCACCTCTTGATGGTCGTCGAAGCGATGCAGCAATTGACGCCCAAAGCGCGCGACGCACGTCTCACGCCTGCCGCTTCGTCCATCTACATGCAGCAGCCCTTCGTGCAGGATAGCTCGTTTTTGATCGTCGGCGAACGCGTCAACGCCAGCGGCTCGAAGAAGATGCGCGATCTCCTGAACGTGGAGAACTGGGACGGGCTCGTTTCGCTGGCGAAAGAACAGGAGCGCGAGGGCGCGCACATACTCGATGTCAACGTCGATTACGTCGGGCGCGACGGCGTGAAGGACATGCACGAGCTGGCCTTTCGTCTCGCGACCAACATCAAGATTCCGCTGATGCTCGATTCGACCGAGTGGCAGAAGATGGAGGCGGGTCTTGAGCACGCGGGCGGCAAGTGCATACTCAACTCTACGAACTACGAGGACGGCGAGCCGCGCTTCGCCAAGGTGCTGGAGCTGGCGAAGCGGTTTGGCGCGGGCGTCGTGATCGGTACGATTGACGAGCAAGGCATGGCGCGCACCGCTGAAGGGAAGCTTGAGATAGCCCGTCGCGCGTTTGATCAGGCGACAAAGAAGTACGGCATCCCTGCGCACGACATCTTTTTCGATCCGTTGGCGCTGCCCATTTCGACAGGCATCGAAGAGGATCGCCGCAACGCAGCCGAGACCATCAAAGCGCTCCGTCTCATCAAGACGGAGCTTCCCGGTTGCTTCACTATCCTCGGAGTCTCGAACGTTTCGTTCGGCTTGAACCCGGCGTCGCGCGTCGTCTTGAACTCAGTCTTCCTGCACGAAGCGGTCGAAGCTGGCCTGGATGCGGCCATCGTCAACGCGAGCAAGATCGTTCCGCTCAATCGCATAGACGAGCGCCAGAGCAAGGTCGCGCGCCAGCTCATCTACGACGAGCGCGAGTTCGACAAAGACATCTGCACGTACGATCCGTTGGGCGAGTTTACGAAGTTGTTCGAGGGCGTACGGGCGCACAGCGCCAAGAAAGATACGACCAATCTGCCGGTCGAAGAACGGCTCAAGCGTCACATCATCGACGGCGAGAAGATCGGCCTCGAAGATAATCTACGGCTCGCGCTCGAAACCTACCCGCCGCTCGACATCATCAACACCATCTTGCTCGACGGGATGAAGGTGGTCGGAGACCTCTTCGGCAGCGGCCAGATGCAGCTTCCCTTCGTGCTGCAATCGGCGGAAGCGATGAAATCAGCCGTCCGCTTTCTTGAGCCCCTCATGGAGAAGAAAGGCGGCGCGACGGAGAAAGGCACGATGGTGCTCGCCACCGTCAAGGGTGATGTCCACGACATCGGAAAGAATCTGGTCGACATCATCCTCACCAATAACGGCTACAAGGTGGTCAACCTCGGCATCAAGCAGCCGATTGACAACATCCTGCGAGCCTACGAGGAGCACACAGCGGATGCCATCGGCATGAGCGGCCTGCTCGTCAAATCGACGCTCATCATGAAGGAGAACCTCGAGATCATGAACGAGCGCGGAATACGCGTGCCGGTTGTGCTGGGCGGCGCAGCGCTCACGCGTCGCTACGTCGAGGATGATCTCACCAACACTTATCAGGGCACGCTCTTCTATGCGAAGGACGCTTTCGACGGCCTGCACACGATGGATCGGCTGACGGGCGGCGCTGAAAGCCTTGAAACGAAAGGGGAGGTCGCGCGAGCCGCCACGGTAGCAGATGGGAACGGCAACCAGCCCGCAGACGAATCGGAAGACCTCGTCGGCGAAGATGCCAAGCTCGGCATACGTAAGAGCGCGCGACCGCGCGCAGTCCAACAGGTGGCGGGCGACACCACGCACACGAATCGCTCGGACGTGCGCGCCGACGCGCCCATCCCGCGCGCTCCTTTCTACGGCTCGCGCGTGGTTGACGATATACCCCTCGACGATGTCTTCGCTTACATCAACGAAACGGCGCTCTTCAAAGGGCAATGGCAATTCAAGGCCGGGAAGAGGTCTGTGGAAGAATATAGAGCGTTCGTCGCGGAGCATGTCCGCCCCGTTTACGACGAGCTGAAAGAACGAGCCAAGCGCGAACAGTTGCTCAGCCCGCGCGTCGTCTACGGTTATTTCCCCTGCCAGTCTTCGGGCAACGATCTCATCATCTATCAGGAGGACGAGAAGACGGAGCGCCTGCGCTTCACCTTCCCGCGCCAGCCCGACGGAAAGCGCCTGTGTATCGCAGATTATTTTGCCTCCAAGGAATCCGGGCGCATCGACGTGGTGGCATTTCATCTGGTGACGATGGGACGCCGCGCCAGCCAGTATTCGCAGGAGTTGTTCAAGGCGGACAACTATTCAGACTACCTCTTCTTCCACGGCCTGAGCGTGGAAGCGGCGGAAGCCCTCGCTGAACTCTGGCACAAGCGCATACGCGAAGAGCTGGGGATCAATGGGCGCGACGCTGCGGAGATCAACAAATTGTTCCATCAGGGCTACCAGGGCTCGCGCTTCAGCTTCGGCTACCCGGCGTGCCCCAGTCTGGAAGATCAGGCGAAGCTCTTCGAGCTTCTCGACCCGTCGCGCATCGACGTGGAATTGACCGAAGAGTTCCAGCTTGAGCCGGAGCAATCAACCTCCGCCATCATCGTGCATCACGAAGAGGCCAAATATTTTTCCATTGATTAAAAACTGTCCGTTGTCAGTGGTCAGTAGTCCGTTGTTTTTTTATGTTTGATGAGTTGAATGGTTTAATTGGACAGCAGCGATGAACGAGAGAGAGACAACGGACAACGGACAACGGACAACGGACAAACATCAAACCCCTGAGCCGACGCCTGAAGAGCTTGTAGTGCTCTCAGGCATGGAGCGTTTCTGCTTTCGCTTCGTGCACCGCATGAACCAGGGGCGCGCCAAACGTTTCTGGACGTGGTGCCAGCGCTGGATCGGCGCAACCTGGATTCACCTGGCGACCTATAACCTGATGCGCGTCTACGGTCTCGAACACGTCGAGACCGCCTCGCACGAGCGCCCCATCCTGCTCGTCGCCAATCACCGCTCGTTCTTCGATATGTATTGCGTCTCGACCGTGCTCTTTCGCGGGACGCGCTGGTCGAAGAGGCTGTTTTTTCCGGTGCGCGGGCGCTTCTTTTATGATTCGCTGCTGGGGCTGCCCGTCAACATGTTGATGGGCTGGTGGTCTATGTACCCGCCCTTCTTCGCCGGGGGCGAGAACCCGCTCGTGGACAAGCGCGAGTTCGACAAGTATTCGATGCGCCTGCTCACAGCACTCTGCCGCGAGGGGGGCGGGCACGTCATAGGCTTTCATCCCGAAGGCACGCGCAACAAAAGCAGCGACCCTTATTCTTATCTGCGTGCTCAACCGGGCGTCGGCAAACTGATCAAAGACGCCGCGCCGCAAGTCATCCCCGTCTTTATCGCAGGGCTCGGCAACAACCTGCTGCGACAGATACACAGCAACTGGACTGGTGGTGAGCCGATCCGCGTACGCTTCGGCGCACCGCTCGATCTTGCGCCCTACCTCTTGAAGAAAGATCACGTGCGCACCTATAAAGAGATCGCGGATTTAGCGATGAGCAAGATCGCGGAGCTTGGGGAAGAAGACCGCGCGATGCACGCTAAGAAGATGATAAGTAGTGAGGCTTTCGCAATAAGCAATGAGTGATGAGCTTAAGCGATTTTGAGGGTCTTATTGCCGAAGAGAATAGGCAGCCAAGGTAAAAATTTGAAAGTCATCCAACCGTCTGCGCTAACTCAAGATTACTACTTTGTACTGACAGCCTTTTGCTCCTGAAATATTTCCCCTCAAAATCACATAGCTATCGAGAGCGGATTTCAATTGAGCGTCAGGAAAAGAGGAGAATTAAACGCAAAGGACGCAAAGGAGAAGACGCAGAGGAGTTGCTTCTCTGCGCCCTTTGCGCGCTTTTCCTTTGCGCCCTTTGCGGTTAAGTTTTCCATACATGCAAATGAAATCCGCTCCAGGAGACAGCAGGCAGGACGATTGATTTTGGCAATTCAATTGAAAGGAAGGCTCTGTCTGATTTGAAATTGACCTTCGACTGAAGGTTTCGGATGGCTCTCAGGAAAAATATTATTGACAGGAGGGTATGGCTAAGATATAAGCCATGCGAAATTCTCATCCGCGTCTACCCCGCGTGCTTTAGCGGCGCAGACACTTTTGTCACCGCGACATCTAGGCCACACGGTAACGGTAAGGGGGCGCGCTTCCCCAGCAATCATAAGTACAAGATGGCAAGACCTGTCGCTGTCGCGCGTTGAACCTGCTCTGGCCGAAGCGCGCCTGCCACTTTCCACTATCGAGGGAGTAAACTGATGATTAACTCAAACACGCTCGATGTAATTATCGCGATGGTGATCGTCCTGCTCATCCTGAGTCTCGTCGTACAGTCTGTGCAGCAGGGATTAAAGAAACTTCTCAAGATCAAATCCCGCCAGATCGAAGACTCGCTGGTTGATCTCTTCGAGCATATCCTCGACGAGAAGCCGCCCGTGCCCACGGGGTTTTTGAAGCGGCTGGTGCAAAATTCGCCGCTGATGCGCATCTTCATGGGTGAGCACCCGGCTGAGTACAACCCGAGAGTCAAAAACCTCTATGTCGAGGTGAAGAAGAGATTTGAGGAGGCGGGGCGCGTCTCGCAAAGAGGCCAACTGATGTTAGACTCGATTGCCAAGCAGGACTTGCTGAAAGTGCTCGGCTCGGTCATGCCGCATATCCTCACGCCGGACTTCACGAAACTGCTGGACTCTGCCTACAACGAGTTTATAGAGTTAGCCACGACCATAGATGAGTTCCAGCCGAGCAAGTTCTCTCAACACTTGAGCGAAGAGTCGAGGGTTAAGCTGGCGCAGATGCAAGGCGCGCTACGACCGCTCCTCAACGATATAGAGGCTTACTTGCAGGGCGAGGTCGTGCCGGGGACGGAAGCATCGCCCGATGATACGGACGCGCAAAGCTCCGGCCAGCCTGCTGATGCGGAAGCTGCAAAGAGAGCGGGCGAAAATCGTCCAGCCGGACCGGGGAAGGCACTCACTTCTGCCACGCTCTTGCAAGACATCAACAAGCTGCGCACGATTAGATTGGATGACATCTCCGATCTCATCTCGGAAGCGCAGAAGGCCGTCGAGGAGCAGTTGGCGAGAGCCGCGCAAGACCCGCACGGCGATGCCGCTGCCGCCGCGCTGACCAAAGGGGCGGACACCTTGCGGATCATTGCGCGCGGCGTAGCGCGCTTCGACCGTGCCGTTGACCAACTTCTTGCCGGCCTCACGAGAGCTGAGACATGGTTCGATACGGTCATGCAGAGTTTCGAGGAACGCTACGCGCGTAGTATGAAGACTTGGGGGGTGGTCATCAGCCTCGCCGTTGTGATCCTGCTCAACGCCAACTTTTTCGACGTTTATAAAAACATCGCGGGCAACGACACCCTGCGCGGCAACCTCTTGCAAATGAGGGACGACTTGTCGAAGCGATATGAAGATAGTTTGGCGAAGGGCGATCAGGCCGCAGCGCAAAGCATCAAACAGTGGTATCAGGAGACGGCGAAGGACGTGAGCAGCAACGCAAATCTCTACACAGGTCTGGGGTTCAATCCGATCTGGCAGAGCAAGCCCAACTTTACAGCGGGTGGAATCTCTCACAGTCTGCTTGGCTGGATCATCATGGCCTTACTGCTCAGCGTCGGTGCGCCATTCTGGCAAGACGCTCTGGAATCGCTCTTCGGCCTCAAGAATGTCTTACGCAAACAGAGCGACACCAAGAATGTTGAAGACAAAGGCGGCCAGCCGAAGCCGTAAAAGTTAGAGCGGGTGTTATTGGCAGGAACGGAAAACATTAAACGCAAAGGGCGCAAAGGAAGACTCGCAAAGTACGCGAAGAAGAATCCTTTTGCGCTCTCTGCGTCTTCCTCTTCTTGGCGTCCTTTGCGTTTCATGCTCTTCTTTCCTTATGCTCAATGCATGGAATTTCACGCCGCAGAATAATGACAAAATGAGACCTGATCATGGCTGAATTGCCACTTGTGATTGTCAATCCGGCTTCCGCAGGGGGCGCGACGCGCGAGGCGTGGCCTGGCGTGGCGAGCGATCTGCGCACGCATTTCGGGCCGTTCAATTGTGCCTTCACGGAGCAGCCCGGCGATGGGCGGCGGCTCGCCGCCACTGAGGCCGGAAGGGGAAGGCAACTGATCATTGCCTGCGGCGGCGATGGGACTGCCTCTGAGGTCGCCAACGGAATTCTGGAATCAGGGCGCGATGTCGAGCTGGGTCTGCTGCCGAGCGGTACGGGCGGCGACTTCCGTCGCACGCTCGGCCTTTCGATGCACGCGGCCACAGCCGCACGCGCGCTCGGCATGGGACGCACGCGGCGTATAGACGTAGGGCGCGTCACCTATACCAATCATGCGGGTGAGCTGGAGGCGAGATATTTTCTCGGAGTAGCCTCGTTTGGCATGAGCGGAGAGGTGATCGAGCGCGTCAAGACAAACAACTCGCGCCTGTCAAACGTGACACGCTCGCGCTGGCTTGGCGGTAGGGTCTCTTACGCCGTCGCCACTCTGCAAACGACGCTCGCCTCGCCCACGACGACCGTCTACGTTCAACTCGACGGCAAACGCGAGCGCCGCTTGACGGTCGCCAACCTGTGCGTCGCCAACGCACGGTATTTCGGTGGCGGGATGAAGGTCGCGCCCGAAGCACGCCTCAACGATGGCCGCTTCGACATCATCACGATAGGTGACCTCGGCGCAAGCAGAATCCTGGTCAACGCGCCACGCCTCTACCTGGGCAAGCATCTGTCCATGCAGCAGGTTTACCACCAGCACGCACAGCGTGTCGCTGTGAGACCTGTGAGTCGTGAAGCGCAGGTGACGATTGAAGTCGATGGTGAATTGCCGGGTCGCCTTCCCGCGACCTTTGAAATCCTGCCGGGAGCCCTGCGTGTGCGCTGCCCGCAATGATGATCCGAAATTCAATGTGAGAAGGACGGAAAAACTTTAAACGCAAAGGAGTACTCGCAAAGTACGCGAAGAGGAACCTTTGCGCTCTTTGCGTCTTATTCTTCTTGGCGTCCTTGGCGTTTAATTTTCTCCTTTTCCCAACGCTCAATTGAAATGCGCTTTACGGCTGCACTTTGCAGACTCTATCCCCGACGCAGACCATGCCCGGTCTGATGATTTGCGCAAACCGCCCGCGCAGGTGAAGATGCTTGCCTTTGGCCGAGTTGATAAATTTGACGGCGTCCTTCCCGTACCTGGACAGAAACTTGCCGCAGCCCCTGTGCGCTGCGTCTGTAATCTCGACAACAGCTTCGCCGACCGAAAGCCTCTGCCCAGGGTTGAGATTATCTGCGCTCAGGTTGAGATCGACGATGAGATTATCGCCCGCCAGCCGCATCCGGCTCTCTTCGTCCCCGGAGATCAGTCTCAGAATGCGTGCATTCATTATTGATATTTGAGCGCGCGGGTCGGGTCGACCATCCGCGAGCTTGAGCCAGGGCGAGTGTACCCAGCGGTCGCCCTCAACTCCGCCCTCCGGTGAGATATAGACCTTCTGTCGAAATTCGCGTGCTCCAAAAGACGGACGGATGACGATTAATTCCAACGCCCCCTCGTCGTTCGGGGAGGCCAGCACGTCATCCAGGCCAGAAGCTATTTGATCCGTATTAATCATGACGTGAGCGCCTTTTCATGCGTCGCGCTGGGGAAGATGCCATTTGATACGAGTATAGGCGATGCGGAAGCCATGCCGCTCGGCATTGCGTTGCGAGGCGCTGCCCGGCTGCGCTCCGATCATGGCAATATCGCACCCATGTTCGGCGGCGTAGCGCAAACGGCTCTCAAGTAGAGCCAGTTGAGCGCCCTGCCTGCGTCCTTCCGGGATGGTGCTGGCTCCGGCCAGTAGCGCAACTCCGTCGCAGATAATCAATGCGCCTGTCGCGATTGATTGCCCATCCAGTTCCGCCAGGAACGAAAGCGCGTCTCGTCTGATGGCATTAACCTGCTCCATCTCCAGCATGAAGTCGCCAAGCTCTGTGAACTCGCTCCAGCCACGAGCGGCTGTCCGTGCCCAGAGCCGACGCTCACTATCCTGAATCCGCCGCACCTGTATCTTCTCGTTGCGAGACGCCTTGAGCTGGAAGTCGTTGTCAATGGGTCGATACATCACGCTCGTGAATTCGATTGGCTGATAGCCGCGCTCGTTGAGCAGAGCCAGTAAAGACGGGTCTGCGAGCGGGCTCACTTCATGAAACACGCCCGCCCCACGCTCTCTGTAGAACTCTTCTATCTCATTCAAAGCGGCGCTCGTGGCCGGTTCAAATAGCCCGAGCCCGAAAGTCTGTGTGAGCGGGGACGCCGCTCCGTCGTACATCACATAAGCTCCGGCGACCTCGATCCAACGAGCGCCTCGCTCAGGAAAGGCTTGCGACCGCGCTTCTACGAAATCCACATTACTCTGCGCCTCCGTCTTTTCGAGACGACGCGAGAGGGTAAGATCGGAAAAGGGAAACAATGCTTCGCCAGTAGCTGTCACGGCCTTCAATCCTTAACCTTTTGGAGGTGGATTTAAAATAACATAGATTACAAAAGAGGAGGGATTTTCGATTGGGCGTATGACGATGTAGATCGAACGCGAGACAGGCCGCAGAGAGAGAGTAGGAAGATATACTAGTCCCTGCGGCCTGTCTGCGTCTCTGAGCTAAGTTTTTCTGTCCGTCTGTAAATTCCTGAACGGAACAGGCGGGCTGATAGTTATGCCAGGCCGAAGATTTCCTTCGTAGGGAGGATGATGGTCTTGGCGCCGCTCTCGTCGGCCCTCGTCATCATATCCTTCGTTCCGCCTGGCCCATCTCCCTGTTCACCGTCCCACAAAGCGATGAGCGTGACGTAGCTGCTGCCACGCGCCATGGCGTTGTACAGCGACCAGAGATTGTTGCGCTGCCAGATGCCATAGTCAGACTTGTTTTGCAGCCAGCGCGGAAGCTCTTTAGACGAACCCAGCTCGCGCCGGGGCAGACGCTTGTACAATGCATCAAAACGATCAATCCATTGAGGCCCGGCGTCGCGGACGGACTCCTTAACATATTCGTCTCTCGGCATCGCCAGATAGAGGAGCGTCGGAATGTTCAACTCGGCGCAGACTTCTTGAAAGATGATGTCGCCGCCCGATGCGCCGCCCGCGATGCCGATCATCTGGCCTTCGACGCGCTTCAACTCTTTCTCGACTGCCTCTTTAATAGCGAGCCTCGCAACGCCTTCTTTACTGGCGGGGAAGCGCGGCTTATCACGCGTCTTAGCATCAATGCGGTGGCCTGTGAAGAACAGGACATAGGGCGGCTCCTCCTCTTCGCTCTTTTTATAGATCGGAATGGCCTTGAGAGCTTCGGTAACGTTTTCCGTCACAACTCCAAGCTGCTGGTAGATGGCTAGCTGATTGCACACCGAATCCGTATCAAAGTCTTGAGCAGCGGCGAGTGCTTTGCGGTATTGATCTGCGACGAAGAGAGGCCGTTTGGAAGTTAGACAGGCAAGGTCAGCGAGCGTGATGCTGATCCACATATCCACCTTTCCGCCACGTTCCATGCGAGCCTTTGCCGCTTCGAGCGACATCGTTACGCTGCCGCTCAACTTCGCCAGTTCATCCGTCTTCTTTCTGAGTTGCCGCTCCCCCTCTTCGTCATCTTGAAAACCTCCATTCCAGAGGGCAGGCAAAGCGGTCGCCAAGGTCGTCATTGTTGTGAGCATTCCCAGCGCGTTGATGCCAGAGTAGTAATGATTGAGGTCTTCACTAAACCCCTTCTTGTACTCTTCGTATGAGTGCTCTAGAAAAGGAGAGCGCAGCGCCGCCTCCTGTCGCTGCTCGGCGGGCAGATCAGTCCAGGTGGCTTTCCACCTTTCTTTCAAGTTGCGACCGATCAACGAATGTGCCTCGGCGCGTTCCCCTTGACTGGTGTTCTTATTTGCCAGAACGCGTTGTAGCGCGATGTTGGACTCGACCAGATTGCCCTGCCGATGGTAGATCGTGCCAAGCCTGAGGTTCGCTTCCTTGTCATTCGGGTCGTAGACGCGAACGGCCTCCCAGGTGTCGCGCGCGTCTTCATGCGCCTTTGTGTCAAATTGCGCGCGACCCACGACTCGCAGCCCCTCGATCTCCCACTGAAAACCGCGCACCTCTGTTTCCAGCAATTTGAGGTCGCCCCACTGATAGCGCCGCTTGTCCTGACCTTGAGCACGCTCAACCTCTTCCTGAAAATCTCTCGGCACGGCCAGAAAGCTAGACTTGTCCTGCTCCACCAATTCAGGCAGCAGTTGAAAAACGGGGCTGTCTTTGTCGTCCGAGAGCAGCGTCTGCCGCAACCCCTCTTTAAGTTCTGCGAGGGCTGCCCCAGGATTTTCCACCTCGTAGGAGAGGTAGCGATCCGTTCTCAGATCGAATGGAACTTCATCAGGAGGGAGAGTGGAGCTTGAGCCTCGAATCATGAACGTACGCTTGTTGCGCAGGGCATGACGAATTCCAAGCTCGTAAAAGACATTGGCGTTGCTGATGGAAATATCCACGACCACCACGTCGGCGGTCAGCAGCCGCTGGAACATATCTGTGCGAATGTTCCCCTGTTTGAGCGAATCGGCTGTCGTGCGTCCGACGAGCTTATGCCCTTTCAGCGCAGGCTCTATCAACTCTTTTTCAACGCGCTCAAAGTCTATCCCCTTCTTGGTTCCGAAGGGTCGAATGATAAATGCCGAAGCCATCTTCCACCTCACTTTCCGACAAACTCTCCGAAGTGCTCAAGCTTGACCTCCTCGCCCACTCTCTGCCCGACGCGACGCAGGTCTGTGATGTAATCAACCGAGTCGAGCTTGCTGACTGTGCCGGGGTCTATGTCGCCAAGCCCCATCTTGTTCAGCCACGGGCTGCTTAAGTCTGCGTTGTAACGCGCATACAGAAACGCGCGCCCCAAATCCTGCGAAAGCGGAGTGATGTTCCCGTTTTTTTCACGTGGGATCAGGTCTCCAAGCTCGTTGTCGATCTCGTCGCCATAAACACAGCGGCCTACCATCCGACAGTTAATGTCTTGATCGATCTGCGCTCCATACATCAAAGCCGAAGGAATGTTGGCGACATTTTGCGCGATGTTGTCCTGCGAGTAGGTGTCCGCATCGCGCCGCGCCGCGCTGCCCGTTCCGACTGAGATCAGGAGTAGATTTCTTTCCCCCGTTTTCCAGTTCAACCTGTAGGGCGCTTGGGTCGCCATGCGGGAGAGCAAAAATGCCGGATTGTTGTAGGGCGTCAAGCCCCCATCCACGAATTTAAAAGTTTTCGACGGATCATTCGGGTTCCACTGAAGCACTTCCGGGGCAAAGTAGACGGGGGCGGCGGTGCTGGCGCGGACAATCTGCCAGAGCGGAATCTTGAGATTGCAATCGAGGCGCGCACAGTCGTTATATTTTGCCAGGGGGTTGCTGCTGATCGGCCAGGCCGAATCCGTCGTCACGTTGCGTGTGACAACCAGCAGCAGGCACTTGAGATTCTCGGGGAGTAGATTCGTCTCCTTCCCGAACGTTTTCTTCAGCTCGTCGGCCAGGGGTTGCGAATTGTAAAGATATTTCAGGCGATTAAGGATAAAGGCTTTGTCGAACATCGCAGGGCCTGTCTGCTGGTAGAAATCCAATAATTCCGTGACTGTCATCCCGCGAGCCAGTCCCGCAGCGATGATGGCTCCCGTACTCGTGCCTCCGATGTAGTCGAAGAAATTGCAGAGTCTGAAATCTTTGCCTTCACCAGTGGCCTCGGCAAGCATCGTCTCGATCCTCAACAGGACTTCTAAAGTTAGAATCCCGCGAATCCCGCCCCCATCAAGAGCCAACAGCTTTCGCGGCGGCAGGTTTTCACCATCTTTGATTTCATACCTTTCAGCCAAAGGACCCCAAGCTGACATAATTAACCTCCTTCAATGCGTTAAATGGAGACATCTAACAACAGCTCATGACCTCGGTCGCCGTCAATGAATTAGAGAACCAGGGGTCTGCGATCAAGATGAGCTATCACGTCAAGACTTCTCTTTGAACTGACGTGAGGAGCATCAGACAAGCCATTAGCAGGCGAACATTATTCTCATGCTAAAGGGAAGTCAATAGTAGCCCCCTCGTAAATATATGGTGAACACTGAGATAATATCGCTAACGGCCCTGAGGGAAGCAGACGACCGCAAGCCCGACCGCGAGGGAAGGTTAGCGGGGCGTATCTGCGGCCATCAAGCCCGCTCTCTGTCAAAAGCCGGACTGCCGAGGAAATTCTCGCGCACATAGTTGACCGTATCGAGCAGTGTTTCCGCAGGGTCGCGGGGCGTGAAGCCGAGTTCGCTTTCGGCCTTTGATGAGTTGAGATACCAGAAATTCTCCGCCATCTCGACTGCCGCGGGCTCTATGGGAGGCGCGAGGTTCCACTGTCGCCAGAGATCGTGAACGAGGCGCGAGCCCGCAATCGCCACCTTAGAGGGTAGAGAGAAGACTGGCGCTGACGTTTTGGTCAGACGCTCAAGACGACCGAAGAAGCTTTTGAACGTCCAGTTGGCGCTGCCCAAAAGGTAACGCTCAGCGTGGCGGCCATGATTCATGGCGGCGCGAAAGGTGGCGGCCACGTCGCGCACGTCTACGAAGCTGAGGCCGCCGGAGGGTACAGCCCTGATCTTCTGCGCCATAAAGTCGAGCACGACTTTGGTCGAGCTGAGACGCTCGTCGCCTGGGCCGAGCAGGAGGCTCGGGTTCATGATGACCAGTCGCAGGCCACGGCCTGAGAATCGCTCAAGGGCAACCTGCTCCTGGTAGTACTTGCTCGCGTAGTAAGGCCAGCGTGAGAAGATGTCGAGCGGCGTCGGCCACTCCTCATCCGGTACGACATCGCCCTTATCCGTCACAGCGATAGTCCCGCTGGTGGATGCCATGACGATGGTTTTGACATCACTTGCGCGCGCCGCGTCGCAGAGCAGGCGTGTGCCGTCCACATGGATGGCATACATCTCGCGCGCGTCCTCTTTCTCGCGCGAGACTCGTCCCGCCAGATGATAGATTTCTGTCACGCCCTCGACGGCGCGCGCCACCGCTTCGGCGTTTGTGACAGAGCCTTCGATAGTTTCAACGCCCAGTTCTGTGAGCCAGGCTGGCGTGCTGGTCGCCATCACGCGGATGTTCTGCGCGCCCGCTTCAAGGAGTTGACGAACCAGGTGCGAGCCTAGAAAGCCTGTGCCGCCGGTGACGAGCGTGACGGGCTGAGCTTTTTTTGCTATCGCCGCACGTTTTCTGGTGGTTGATTTCGCCGCAGTTTTACGCGGTGTACGCCGTTTGGTTTTCGTGGTTGTCGCCATTTGAAAGTAAGAGAGAGCGCCGATTCATACCGAAGCTGGTACATGATGGCTAATCGCCGACCGCCGTCAAATGCGACCCCCCGCTCTGTTGTCGCGCTTCTGCGGAGGCGGCGCGACGTTCGCTCTTCCATTTACGGCGCAGCGCCTTGGCGTCGAACGTGTGGCGGGTTCCGTCGCGCAGGTTCTCAACCTCATGACGGACGAGGGCGGCGATCATTCGATAGGCTTCGGCGCGCGCCATCCCCTTCGTCATCTCTTCCAGCTCTTCGATTGAGAGGTAGCGCCCGATGCGTGCGCCGATGTCGCGGCTGCGGATAAGGTTCGAGCCCTTCGGCATCGCTTCGTATGTGCCCCACAGGTAGAGTGGCAGAATGCCGACCTTCGAGGCGAGCGCGAGATAGCCTATGACGGGCTTGAAATCCGCCATCTCGCCGGTCACAGAGCGCGTGCCTTCCGGGAAGATGAGGGCGTTGTAGCCACGATCAAGGAACGAGCGCGCGTGGCGGAGCGATTGACGCAAGCTCCCGCTGCGCTCCATCGGCACAAGGTTCGTGAAGTTTTCCATGTAGGCGCGCTTGTACTTGTTGTCGAAGAAGTAGTCGGCTGCGGCGAGCGCCACCATGTCGCGCCCCGCAGGCCCGAGCGCCATCTTGGCGAGTCCCATGTCCAGGTGCGACGTGTGGTTGGGAGCCACTATGAAGTTCGTGTGGACGGGGATGTTCGAGCGCCCTTCGTAGCGCGTGTTGAGCATCCTTTCATAGAAGACGCGCTGCAAGATGTCCAGGCCGCGATTGCCGACCACGCGTACGAACGACGGAATGGAAATCTCATCGTCGAGGCGTTGCGGCGGCGGCTGCTCCTTCTCCTCTGCTTGCGCCTTCTTCGTCTCTTCCCGGCCAGCAGCGCGACGCGTGACGACGCTCGCCAGCTCCCTCAAATCCTGCACCTCCGTGAGCGTTTCGGGAGATTTGAGCGTGCCGCCCGCATTCTCAATCGCCGTGGCAAGCTCTACGTACATGAGGCTATCGAAGCCCAGATCGCTCAGACGCGAATCGTACGTCACTTCGGAGCGCGGGCGATTGGAGACCGTGGCGACCAACTCCAACAGCCACGCCGCCTGACCCGTCTTATCTTCGCTTGCCGCCCCCGCTCCGGCGCGATTCGCAGACTTCATGCTCTCTTCGAGCAACTGCATTTCGGCGACGACTTCGCGGCGCTTGACCTTGCGCGTCGCGGTGCGTGGCAGCTCGCCGTCCCAGAAATGGAGCACCTTGACGCGCTTGTAGAAGGGAAGCGCGGAAGAGATTTCGCGGAAGTGCTCTTCCACCTTGCGGCGCACGTCTGCGCGAGAAAGAGCGATGTCGTAGTCGAAATCGGGGACGACCATGCAGGCGACCTTCTCGCCCGTCCCGTCCGGCAGGCCGACGACGCTCAGCTCCTTGATGTAAGGCGAATTGCTGTAAGCCTCTTCGATCTCGTCCGGGTAGACGTTCTTGCCGTTGGAATCGACGATGATCTCTTTCGAGCGACCGACCAGGTAGAGATTGCCTTCGCCGTCCAGCTTCCCTATGTCGCCCGTGTGAAGCCAGCGATTGATGATTGCAGAGCGCGTCGCCGTCTCATTCTCGTAGTAGCCGACCATGACGTTCGGCCCGCGCGCGATGACTTCGCCGACGCCGCTCGCATCCGGCTCACTGATCTTGACTTCAACACCCGGCAGCGGGCGTCCCACGCTCCCCAGGATGATGCCGTTCTGCGGACGCGTGACGGTCAGGACGGGAGAAGCCTCCGTCAAGCCGTAGCCTTCAAGGATCGTGAAGCCGAGCCCGTGAAAATCCTTCTGCACCTTTTCACTGAGCGCCGAGCCGCCGCTTATCAAATAGCGTATGCGCCCGCCCAGCCCTTCATGAATCGGGTAGAAGAAGAGCTGCCCCAGGTTGAGCGGCGTCTTGTCGCGCAGCCACGCGTTGGCGCGAATCAGGAGCTCTGCTGTGCTCCCGATCCACGCGCTTCGCTCGTTGAGACGATTCTTAATACGGCGATGGAGCAGCTCCCACAAAGCGGGCACGCCGACCATGCCCGTCACATGCCCGTTCTTGATCGCGCGCGCGAGCGCTTCACCGGAGAGCTCTTCCAGGTACGTGATCTGCGCGCCGCGACTCAAGGGTGTGAGAAAGCCTGTCGAGAACTCGAACGTGTGATGAAGCGGGAGGACAGAGAGCACGCCGTCGCTCGTCGTCATGTCGAAGACGGACGAGAGCATCGAAACCATGCTCGTAAAGTTGCGGTGCGAGAGCATGACGCCCTTGGGCTGACCCGTCGTGCCCGACGTGAAGATCAGAGAGGCGACAGTCTGCGCGGGCACGCGCTGCGGCAGAAGCGCGATGTGCTCAGACTCCGCCTGCTCGTCCGGCATGGCGAAGACTTCGTCAAAGCGCCAGATGCGCGTCCCTTCAAGACCGGCCTCGATCAGTTTTGCTGCAAGCTCCGCGTGCTCTCGATCCATCTCCTCGCTCAAGACGATTCCGGCGGCGTCTCCGGCCTCGGCGAAGCTCACGATCTCTTCCGTGGAGCTTTGCGGATCGACGGGAATGCAGGACGCACCCACTTTGAGCACGCCGAAATAGGTCATGCCCCATTCGGGCGCGTTGTGGCTCAGCAGCATGACGCGATCATTTGGACGGATGCCACGGCTGGAGAAGAAAGCTGCGGCGCGCGTCGCCAGCTCACGCAGGTCTGCGTAGGTGTACTGCTCTTTGCGCCCGTCGCGCTCGATGCGCATGGCGACGCGTGTCGCGTGGCGCTTGGTCGAAGTCTCGAACAGCTCCAGCAGATCGCGGTACGTGTAGACGCGCTTGGGCTGGGCGCGCATGTCCTCTTCGAGTTTCGGGAAGACCCATTTTTTGAGTCCGGGCAGGTGCGTGTTGATCCAGTAGTCGTACCAATCAAACTTCTCAGGATGCCAGGAGAGCAGCGCCTGCTCGTCCTTGCGTATGCGCGACATCAGCGAGCGGACGTTGTCGGCGCGAAAGACGTAAGCATTCTCGACCGTGAAGGGATGAAACATCTCGAACGCTTCCTTGGTTTCTCGCGTCACCTCTTCGAGTCTATCGACACGCTCCTTGGCGCGATCAATGACATCCGTGAGGCGTCCGCCGCCCCAGCGTGGCCGTGCCCGATCCAGCCACCCCGAAACCTTCTTGGCCGCCTCATTAACCATCGGCGTCGAGGTCTTATCGAAACGCGCAGGGCTCACGGTATGCGCTTCCATGCGCCCCGCAATCTCGTTGACGAGGCGGAAGCCAGTCTCTTTCTCCTGAAAATGTTTGCGCTTGTAGAGCCCGACCAGTCCGACGATGCGCCGCATGTCGTTGGGGTTGGAGTCTCCCGTGGCCGCCTGGTGAACAAGACGCGGCTCTTCAATGCAAGCCTGCGCGGAGACGGCCAACATGACGGCTGCGACCGCGTCCACCGGCGTGATGTCCAGGATCAGCTTCTCGTTGGCGGGAATCTGCGTCTGACCCTTGAGCGCGATGAAGATGATCGGCGCGGTGGTCGTAAAGCCTTCGTTCCAGCCGGGGAAAGGATATGACAGCGCCGATTCGACGATTGAGGGGCGCACGATGCTGCGCACTAAGTCTGTCTGCGCGGCAACCAACTGCTCGCCCAGGCTCTTCGTGTAGGTGTAGATGTTAGGCCAGCCCCACCACGCGGCGCGCTCGATGCCCAGATCGGTGAGGCGCGTGCGCGTCCAGACCTTTCGCTCGCGCGCCACAGCCAGCCCCATCGCATCCAGATCGTCCGGGTTGCGCCCGTCTTCGAGGAGCCGCTTGCGCGCCAGCTCGCGGAAGCGCGCGACCATCATCGCATCCCGCGCCTCGTCGCGAACGCGCTCGGCCAGTTTCGCGCAGTCTCTGATCTCCTGCTCCGGCGAGAACTCAACGCCCTCCAACTCGTCGCGTCGCGGGAAGTAGCCCACCACTGGATCGCTCTCCCAGACCGCTCCCGTGCGGTTGCCCGCGACAAAGCAGGTTGAAACATGCACGAGCGCGGGGCGGCGCATCCGCTTAGCGAAAGCGATAACATTCTGTGTGCCCACCACGTTCGTGCGCAGCGCGCTCTCCAGCGTCGGGTTGAACGTCACGTTGCCCGCGCTGTTAATAATCACATCGACATCGTCAGCGATCCGCTGCGCCTCTTCTTCCGTGTAGCCAAGATTGGTCTCGCCTATATCGCCGCCGACAATCACCACCTTATCGCGTATGAAACCCTCGAAGGCGCTGCCGTAGCGCTCGCGCAAGGGGTCGAAGGGTGGCGCGGTGATAACGTTGTTCCAGAAGCGCGTCTGCGATTCTTCATCCGAGCGCGCGCGCACAGTCACATACACGCGCCCGATGCTCGGAAAACGATGGAGCAGCATGCTCAAGCAGACCTTGCCGAGAAAGCCCGTGCTCCCGATCAGGAAGACCTTTCGACCGTTATAAATCTCTGTTGGCGACAGTTTCATAGTCCGGCCTGAGCCCCGGAGGGGCGATATACCAGTAGCCCACGACGTGAGTCGTGGGATTGAGTATAGAGTAAATGAATGAGCCCCGGAGGGGCGACATAATCATTCCCAAATATAACGCTCATCATATTCAATCCCGTGCTTTTTCAGAAAAGCGATAAACTCTTCCTTGAAAGTGATCTTCCTATGATGCTCCTCTTGATCGGCGATATACTTTAACACGTCCGGCGCATTTGATTTGCTGACGCTGAATGCGCCATAGCCTGTTTGCCAGCCGAAAGTTTTACGTGCTCTCCATTTTTCACTGACCCAGCGCGACGAGTTTGCTTTCACCACCTTCATCGCTTCGGATAGGGCGATGGTCGGCGGGAGGCTGACGAGTAAATGAACATGGTCAGCCGTGCCGTTTATGCCATACGCCTTCCCATTGACCTCACGCATCATCCCGCCGAGATAAGCGAACAATTCGGGTTTCAACTCAGCATCAATAAACGGCATGCGGTCTTTGGTGCTGAAGATGATATGCGCCAGCAAATTTGTGAACGTATGCGCCATATTATGCCGCCCCTCCGGGGCTCTATATTTATATTAGGCGCTTGTCCCCACGGCTTGCGCCGTGGGCTACTGTTATGCCGCCCCTCCGGGGCTTCGGTTACGTGCCGCCGTCATGGGCTGGCTTTGTCTGCCAACTGAACCGCTGCGTCTGAACTTTGAACTGCTGCATCGCACACGCTTATTTATCTTCTCTTGCATCCTATTCCATATCAGCGATCCCAATCATCGGCTGGTGCAGCATGGTGATCTCGGCGGAGCGCCCCATGTAGCTGCGCGCCATGGCGATGGCTTCCGTCAGGTTGTCTGCTCGCTCCCAGCCGAGCATCGCCGGAACGTGCGCGTTCTCGGCTCCGGCGGCGATGACGTGGCCGACGTGCTGGCGGCCATTCTCGCCCCAGTACCACATGAAGAAGGGGTGCGCGCCGTGATAGGCGTTGCCGCGACGGTACATCTCTATGTAGCTCGGATTGTTGGCGAACTCGCGCTCGTACTTGTCTCTGAGCACATCGGAATCGCGCGTCTCCGGCAAGAGACGGTTGAAGAACTCTATGTAACTCGGATGAAAATTGTGGTCGAACTCGTCGTAACAGGGGTGGTGCAGAATAAGCACGCCACCTTTTTTCAGCAGCGGCTTGTGGCGATAGAAGTTGAAATGGTAGCCGAGCGCCATCACCTGCACGAGCAGCGGGTTCAGGATCGAGTAGACGTTGTAAGGTGAAATATCCGGGATGCCCGTGATCAAAATATCGCACTGACCCTTGACCGGAATGATGTACTGGTCGAAGTTCTTCTGAATCGTCTTCTCGTGAACGGCTTCGGTCTTTCCGGCGTGGCAGGCGATCATCTCATACTGCGCGGGCTTCGAATGAAGGAGCTTGCGGCGCGCAGAGCGCGGCAGCTTCCCCATGGCGTAGCGCATGGCCTCGTACTTCATACGGTCAAAGGCCGTGAAGTCGTCCTCGTTCTTGAGGAGGAAATCCATGTCGCCTTTGTACATACGATTATTGATGACCGTCTCGATGTGAAAGACGTTCAGATGTTGATCGACGATTTTGCCTAAGCGCTCGACCTTGTGGTTCAGCTCGGAGCGCGCAGGGTCCATGTAGCTATCGGAGTCGCGTATGGTCTGCGGCTCGTGGTGCGCGCGCAAGGACTCGTAATCGCAGAGGCCGACGGCGACAGACTTGTGGCCGCCGTCCATGGGGACCAGATTGATGTTGACGTAGATGATGAGGTCGCTTTCCGCCGCGCGGCGATTGATGCGCAGCGGTTCCTTGTGCTTCGTCTCGCCGAGCGCCACCAGCCCGTCAGCCCACTCCGCATCGTGATTGTAATAGCGGTCAGGATGGTACTCGTCAAAAATCTTTGAACCCACCATGCGCTTCATCTCCCACTCGGTCATCTTCCGGTGCAGGGAGTTGGCGATGATGATATGCACGTCGTCAACGCCGTGGCCTGCGAGCATGTCGAGCACGATCTCAAGCACGGTCTGGCGAATGTCCGGCGTCGCCATCGGCGGCAGCGGCAGGCTGATGTCGTCCACCGCAATGGTCACCTTCATGCCCGGATAGAGCTGCGCAAACAGGGGGTCGCAGTCCTGCGGGCGATTGAGCGCGTAGCGGATCGCCGCCTCGCGGTTCGGCAAGCCCTTGATCGGAGGGTTCGGATAGAGCACGCGCGTCCCGATGGGCAAGTCTTCGAGAATGAAATCCTCGCCCGAAGGAATGATGCGCGGCGCGCTGTCGCTATCAATGTAGATAACGGATTCGTGGGTTTTTCGTCTAAGCTGAAGGCTCATAAATTAGTAGTTAGTAGTCAGTAGTCAGTAGTCAGTAGATGAAAGCCAGCATGCTTTTCTACTGGCTACTGACTACTGTCTCCTGCCTACTTCAAATTAAGTATCGGCCAATCGTGATGCAGCGCCGTTTGTCGCAGCCGCATGTCCGGGTTGACGGCAGCCGGGTGGCCGACGACCGAAAGCATCGGCAGGTCTGACATGCTGTCGCTGTAGGCGTAGGAGTCGCTGAGGCTGATGCCCTCACGCTCGGCAAACGTCCTGATCCATGATGCTTTGGTCGCGGCGGCCAGCACAGGCGGAAGCAGCCGTCCGGTAGCCACTCCGTTGACAAACTCAAGATGATTGGCCGCGTATTCTTCGATCCCCAGGTACTGCATCAAGGGCTTGACGGAAAGATCGAGCGCACCTGTGACGACGACCTGCCGTAGACCGAGGCTGCGCGATTTTTCAATCAACTCGAAAGCGCCCGGATAGACCGCAGGCTTGAGCACATCCTCGAACAGCTCTCCGGCGAAGAAACGAAGGCGATCTTCCGATTCGCCTTTGTAGCGCTTGAAAAAGAGATCGTTGAAAACTTTCCGGCTATAGGTGTCTGTGACGGCGAAGAGCGGGATGCTCAAGAGCGTCGAGGCGCTCTTCTTAAACGTACGGAATAATCCCTGCTGATTCTTCGCGTAGAAGCCCAGCGTATGAACGAGATTAGTGCTGACCAGAGTCCCCTCTAAATCGTAGAAAGCGGCAGCCGCCACACTATCCTCCTGTTCGATGTTCGGCGCGCGCCTAGAAATTTAGGACACAGGGCGCGGCCTGTGGTGTTACCGGAGCAAAGTGTATAGAGCGGAAAATGATACCCTATTCCGATGCTTTTAGGTAAGCTGTCGTGTAAGATTACTGTAATTATGCGAGTCGGGAGGGAGAACATTCCTTTGCATTCTCTGCGAAAACCCTTTGCGTCCTTTGCGTTTAAAGGGGCTTTCAAACGCAGAGGGCGCAAAGGAAAAGCGCGCAAAGGGCGCAAAGTATCAAGCCTTTTCATGAGGAGTCATGGATGAAACTTAAACTGAGGGCGCGTAAGCTATCCGTTTACTTGTTGACCGCCGCGCTCTGTTGCGCCGCGAGCGCCTGCACGTCGCCTTCAACCGCCGAACACACAACCAACGAAGCCCAGCCTGCGACCGTCACCGTCACCCCGGCTGAACTGGTCAAGCAAGCCGATCAACTCTACACGCAGCGTGAAGACCTGGCGCGCGTGCGCGAAGGGCTGGCAAAGTTGCGTGGCGCGCGCGCGGCCGAGCCCGATAATTACGAGACGGCCTGGCGCGTGGCGAAGTTCAACTATTATCTGGCCGACAACACGACGGATGCTAAAGAGCGCGATAAGGCGTTCGAGGACGGTATAGAAGCGGCGCGCGCCGCCGTCAAGTTGCAGCCTGACAAACCGGACGGCCATTTCTGGCTCGGCGCGAATCTGGGTGGACAGGCGAAGGTCAGCATGCTGAGCGGCATCGCCGACACGGACGAGATACGCCAGGAGATGGAGACAGTGCTCAAGCTCGATGAAGCTTATCTATCGGGCAGCGCCTACATGGCGCTCGGTCAGGTCTATCTGGAATCGCCGAGGATGATGGGCGGCGACGAGAAAAAAGCTGTCGAGTATCTGGAGAAGGGATTGAAGTTCGGCGAGACCAACCCGCTGCTCCACCTGCGGCTGGCCGAAGCCTACCTGGAAGTTGACCGCAAAGCGGATGCGCGCAAACAGCTCGATATGATCCTCAGCATGACGCCCGACCCCAACTACTTGCCCGAACACAAAAAGGCCGTCGCCGAAGCGCGCGCACTGATGGACAAGACCGCTTGAGCTGGCGAGCGCGAGGAGAATCCGATGAGCCAGCCAAACTGTTCGTGCCGTGCGTTTGAGAGATTAGAAGGCGCGAGCGTCAACGCTTACATCAACGCCTTTCTGGATCAGGTTGGCCGCGCGACTCCTGATGAGAAGAACCGTTATCGCTGCCGCGTGTGCGGGCGCGTGTGGGAGAAACACGCGCCGGAAATTAAGAGCGAAGGCACAAGGCCATCTTTGATAAGGATTAGTCAGTAGCTCGTTGTCCGTTGTTCGCTTTACTAAGCTGAAAGTTTGGTCTGTAAGCAGCCAGCTTGTTCATCACAAGCAACTGACCACGGACTAATCTTTACAATAAGCATGGATAAGAACGCCGCATATCCAGAAGCATTTACTACCTCACAAAGCGAGAAGGTGCTGCCCCATGATTGTAAATTGAGACGAGTAAAGTATCTGACAGGATTATCGAGCAGGATCATAGATTCATCAAAAAGAGAGTTAGAGCAAATTTCAATCGGGTGCAGAACTGTAGGGGCAGGGCTTGTCCCTGCCCGCAGCTTTGGCCGATTGAACGGGCAGGGACAAGCCCTGCCCCTACAATTTTATCGTCGTACTGCATCCATGTGAAAAACGCTCTAGGGTATGCCTAAGCGGTTTTCAAATGAATGTCATACGAGGATAAAATTGTAGGGGCAGGGACAAGTCCTCTGCCCGCTTTTGCTTAACCTTGAGCGGGCAGAGGACTTGTCCCTGCTCCAGGCTACCGCTCATTTGATACGGCAGAGCGAACATTGCAAGGAGTCGAAGCCGTGAACATGATGCGCAAGGGGCAGGTCAAAAGATTAGATAGAAGGGATGCGATGGGCCAGACGAAGTTTGTCGAGAGCCTGCTCGGGATTGCGGCCTAGACTTGATCCGCATTGCAGCCTTTTTCATCTCAAATTAATCTTTGCAACAGAACCGCGCAACCCCCCCCTATCGGCTTCTTCTAAGCTCCACCCAATGTCCCAAAAGTACGCCGCGCGATGGATGATGCCCGATGGCGTATAGGACGCCATTGAAAACCTCGCCCCGGAGGGTCACATTCCAATCTAGATAGTACGGGCGGCGGTTCGCATCGGGCGTGCCGATGTCGCCCGACATGCGGCCTGTGAATATCCCGTTTTCAAGTCGGGCGTCGTTGATGAGCATCTTCAATTGATTATCTAGTTGCGCGTGAACTTCCCCCGATTCCCTAAACCATAAGGTTACCGGCAGGTCCCGTTTGTATGTGTGCACGAATCCTTTCCACGTCCCGAGTAGCTTCCCCGGCAGCCCGGGATTTTCCTCCGATGTGGCCTGGCCGCTTCCTACTGATGCCGGGCGATCCGTCGGACTGTCACCCAAGAGCAAATCGAAAATGGCGTCGGCGATCTCCCCAGAGATGCGTGCATCAATCTTGGTATTGACCAGCACGGCGACCGATAGTTTCTCTTCGGGGACGAGAGTCAATTGCGTGTCCACGCCAGCGCCAGCGCCGCCGTGACTGACCCGCCGCCGCCCCTTCGCATCCCTGCCCACGATCCAGCCGATTCCGTAAGAATTAGTTCCGCCCATCATTACTGTTGGCTTCTGCATCTCGTCAACCGCTTCATCCGAGATGAGCTTCTTTTGATCGGCGAGGTGCGCCTTCAGGTGGAACATGGCGAAGCGGACAAGATCGTGGGCACTGGCGTAAATATCTGCTGCTGCGGGATGAGGGGTCGTGTAGTCGGGCAGGCGCGAGCCATCCAAAAAATAACGGGTCGCCCGGTATTTTTCTAAGCCCTGGCAGTTGATAACGCATGTGTGATTCATACCCAGCGGCAGGAAAACTTCCTCACGCATGAAATTCGCATAGTCCTTGCCGGAGACGCGAGAGATCACGTATCCGAGGAGGCCGTAATCAAGATTCGAGTAATGGAATCCTTCGCCGGGCGGAAATACCAGATTGCCGTAGCGCAGGATCACTTCGTCCATCGGCGGCGGCTTGCCCTGTTCATCAGGATAGAAAGTCTCGTAATAGCCCGGCAAGCCTGCCGCGTGTTGGGCAACGCGTCGCACGGTCGCCTCGGAAGCGTTGCCGACTCGGGCGACGATCTTAGCATCACCTAGATAGTCGTTGATAGGATGATCAAGGTTCAACAGTCCTCGCTGACGTAGTAACAAGACTGCGGTGGCGGTGATTGGCTTCGCAAGGGAGCCGAGAGTGTACATCGTGTCGGGCGTAGCGGGGATAAGGTTCTCCCGGTCGGCCCAGCCGAAACTCTCTTCCCACAAGATTCTATCTCCCCGTGCAACAGCTATCGAGACTGAGGGAACTCCTAGTTGCACCAGTTTTTGACGTACCCTCGCACGGATCGGCTCAAACTGGTCGGGCTTGCGACTCTCTGCGGGAGTAAACGCTAGAGCGAATAAAAGTTGGCAGAGGATAAATAATTTCACAAGTCTCATCGGCAGGCGTCCAGGTAAATATCTTCTGTAACATTTACCGAAGCCGCCGGCTGCCCGAATCAACCTGGCCCGAGCGGGCAGCCTCCAATCTACAACGAAAGGAAACATGATGAAAGAAATGCTATTGCGGGCTCGGGTTAAATGAGTTGCCGGACGCGTTTTTGATTTTAACGAGCTATACAGATTCATAACGCTTGCAAGTTCGTCATAAAGCCCTGATGCGGGTGCAGGGTAAATGATGCTTCGGGTTAAACTTCACAATCAGGCCACAGGCGCAGATAATATTTTTGTGCGATGGTGGCAAGCATAAGCTGTGCTTTCATCAGAGCGAAGTTTTTGCCGATGCACAGACGCGCCCCACCGCCAAAAGTAAAATACGTGAATCGCATACGGGCGGCAGACTCTTCCAGCGAAAAGCGCTCCGGATTAATTTTCCAGGCTCGCCCGAGAAGTCCGAGTGGCGATTCGCGATATAGGGCGAAAGGATAATTTCAGAACCCGCCCTGATTTGATAACCGCTAATTTTATCATCATTGATTGCCATTCGTCCGATTACCCAAACGGGCGGATAAAGGCGCAACGCCTCTTAAATAATCATCAAGGTGTATTTCAGATTCGGTAAATCTTCAAACCTGGGTGGTTTTGAGTAAGTAATAACCATTTTAGATTTCAGGTTGAAATCTCCAACCTGAAATATTATCAAGGCATCAGCGATAGCTAATTCCAGAGACCGAGGTCTTTGAGGAACCCTTCGAGATCGGCTTTCCTGAGAATCTCTCCGACTCTCACGTTGTTAAGGCGGGGGGCAATCCGCTCAGGTCTTTCCGCAAGCGCATAGGCCGTCACGGCGATGATGGCCGCGCCTAGTGCGAGATTATGGCGGTCCACTTTATCAAGCGTGTCGCTCGATTTGTGATGAATGTCATCGTAGTGCGACATGTTAACCCAGAAGTCGAGGGCCGGAACGCCCTGGAGCATGAAAGGGCCGTGATCCGTGTCGTATGACGTTTCTTCCGACAAGCCGTCACCATTCAAATTAGCGAGAAGCTCCTCGCCAATGGGTTGCATCGCTTTATTCAAATCGTCGCGCCCTTCAACTTTCCAGCCGCGCGGCTGCCCTGCGCCATTGTCCGTATTAAGCGCCGCAACGCAATTGTCGAGTTCCGCAGAATGCGCGCGAACGTAGGCGGTTGAACCCATCGAACACTGCTCTTCGCCGCCCCACAGCGCGAATCTTATCGAGCGGCGAGGCGGCTGATTAAGAGCCATGATCGCGCGGGCTGCTTCGAGCACCTGCGCGCAACCAGTGCCATTATCTTGCGCGCCTGTACCGTAGTCCCACGAGTCCAAGTGTGCGCCGATGATGATCCACTCGTCAGGCTTTTCACGCCCGCGAATTTCGGCTATGACGTTGTAATCTCCAGTCGGTCCCGTGACCTCGTTCTCATATTGAAATTCAATCGTTACCGGCCCTTGCTCCATCAAACGGCGTATGAGCTTAGTGTCTTCCATCCCAACCTGCGCAATTGGAAGCGTCGGAACTTGAAAGCCACAATTGGGCTGGGTAGCTTTGAGAAGATTACCTGGCGTGCTATCGGGCCAAAGTATGGCCTGCGCACCGGCATCCTTGAAAAGCTGGTAAGAGGCCATTAAGCGTGTATATGCGCGGATGCCTTCTGCAAAGATCGTTGCGAGATCGAGCATTACGATGCGATTTTTGATGCGATCAGTTTGTGTCTTAATCTCCGCTGGAGAGATGTCGCTGACCCAGATCACTTGGCCTTTAACGCCAGCGGGTGGCGTTGATATTGTCCAACCAAGTGATTCTATGTGCAGTGGGCGATTCATCGGCGTAATCATGCGGCCCCGCGCGAGGCCACGCTCCCAGCCGTGGTCAACGGTGAACGGCTCCAAGCGCACGTTCTTGATTCCAGCAGCGCGAAACTGTGCGGCAGCCCATTCTGCCGCGCGGTCGTAAGCCGCAGAACCCGTCAGCCGCGCGCCGAATTTATCCGTCAACTCTTCAACATAATTAAGCGAGCGCCCGCCGACAAGTATGGAGCCAGCGAGACGGCCAGACGTTTGTTGTAGCTCGCTCCTTTGCTGCGCCGGAACTGTTTGGGCCAGAAGCGCGAGCGTCAGCGGGGCGATAATAAGAATTCGTTTCATTTCGGGGGTACTTCTTTCGATTGAGGATTTGGAATAAAGCTGCTGGCTTTGATTAATTCCCGACGATGACATGAGTAGTTTACCAGACCCTGCTCTTAAATAAATGTTGTTTATATTTTGCGCAATCAAGATAATAGTTGTATTACTCAAAGGTGAGGATACAATGACGGCTGATTTGCAATCCCTTTCGACTGATCAAGTAGCAGCTTTCGTGGAACTCGCAAAGCAGGGGAGTCTGCGGCGGGCGGCAGAGGTTTTGCACATCACGGAGCAAGGCGTACGCAACCGTCTCTTGGTTCTCGAACAAAGACTTGGAGTCGAGCTTTACCGTAAAAGTCAGGGAGGGCATCGTGCTACTTCATTAACTGAACAAGGCCAGCAGTGTTTACCCCACGCGATGGCGTTTTTGGAACGAGCGCGACAGCTTTCTGAAGTGTTTAGCGACTCGATCACACAGAGCCAGATGCATGTTGCTGCTTCGCAGTATTTGATTCTCTACGTTTTGATAGACGCGGTGCGTGAGTTTCACGGCGCGTACCCACATATTCATGTTCGACTCAGCAGCCGAACCGAGCAGGAGGTCGAAGATAGCTTGCTAGATGAGCCGGACTTAGCATTTGGCGTGGCCGCGTCATATGAGCCATCGCCTAAGTTAGAATATAAACATCTGTTTTCAATGGGATGGGTCCTCATCACACCTTTGCGCCATCCCCTGCTGCGAAAGTCGAAAGTGAGGCTACGTGATGTGACTGATGTACCTTTGATTCTTTTCGAACGTGGGTCAGCAGGCCGAAAGCAGATAATGGATGCGTTTCACGGGCAGGGGTTGTCGCCGCACATCGAGATGGAGACGACAAATACAGAGATTATTATACGGATGGTTGAAGCAGGACTGGGGGTTTCCATTATTCCGATGATGGCAAGCAGAGTATTGATGCGTGGCCGTCAAGTTGGTGTCTGTCATTTAAGCGATCAGATCAACCCTATTCACTCGGGTGTTCTTATACGCCGAGGTGAACAACTTTCAGCGGCCAGCCAATCTTTCATTAACTTTCTTCTGTCATACAAGAGTTAAGGATGCGGATCCAATGGTTGATCTAGGAGAAGACGCAGAAAGCCTGAATTAACCGGGCGCACACAACGCACCAGGCATCCAAGTTGACGGATGAAAGCCGCGTCATTTCCGCTCCGGTCGAATCGCTTGTTAGGCAGCGTGGTTTCAATAAGTAAGCGCAACACGGTATAGGAGCGCTAGAGAACTAAGGATAACCCTGTCTCCTGCCCTAAGCGCTCCTGCCTGTTCGAGATGCTAATGTTGACGAGGCGAGTAACCTCTACCTTGGCAAGCTCCTGCGGAGGGTTTTTCATTCCCCCTTAGCAGATACAATATTCGCCCCGGCACGGTCTCCAAACCAGCCCTCAATCTTAGACGTTAGATAAAATTCATGAGACGACCAATCTTCATCAAAGCCGCAGTTTTAGCTCTATTACTATTCGTCCCCGCCCCCTGCTCGGCTAAGGATACCTGGATAAGCATACGGACGAAAAACTTCACTGTGATCGGTAACTCCGGTGAGGGCGAGATGCGTAAAGTGGCGATTCAGTTGGAGCAATTCCGCTATGTCCTCGCGCTGCTCTTTCCCCAGGCCAAAATTGAGACGCCCGTGCCAACCACCATCGTTCTTTTCAAAAGCCACAGCTCTTTTAACCCTTACAAACCTAAATATAATGGCAAAACTAAAGAGAACGTCGGGGGCTATTTCTTACCCGGCTCGGACGTGAACTACATGGCCCTGACGACGGAACTGCATAGGGCGGAGCCTTACGAGGTAATGTTTCACGAATATGAGCACTTCATCATTCATAACAATCTTTCCCGCATGCCCGTGTGGCTGGATGAAGGATTGGCCGAATTCTACAGCAACTTCGAATCCGCAGCGGGTGATCAAAAATTCACGCTCGGTAAGCTAATCACGAGGCACCTGCGATGGCCTCAGCCACTCATGCGATACTTCCAGCGGCAAATCTCGGTTCCCGAACTGCTTGCGCTCGCGACAGACAACGACAAGCAGACTGAAGCTTATGCCTACACAGGAATGGACCTCTCGCTAAGTGGTAAACGTGAGAGATGAAAATTAACGTGAGTTCGCATCTGAAGTGAGTGCGCCGGAATTTTCCATCGGCACGTAGCTTCTGCCGCCGGACTCACGTTTCACACCCTTAATTCCATCTGAAGATAGTGAAACGGCACATGCTCTGCGTCGCGGCCTGCGTCTCTGAGGGCGTTGAGCATGCGCTGTGCGCCCGTGTAGTTGAGCGAGTGGATGACGATCATGGCGTCGCGCTGGCGGTCTGGGTGGGCGGCGAGCCAGGCGGCGACGGCGTATCCGGTTCGCTCGTCGTCGGGTTCGTTCGAGAAGTAGTGTTCTTCGGCCAGGTCGTGATCGAGAAGAATCAAGGCGTAATCATGCTCGGCGAGCCACGCCAACGCTTGATGAACATCGCACGTCACATCCTGCTCGCGTCCCGCAAGCTTCTGACGAAACCAGGCGCAGCGCGATTCGTCATCCTCGACGATCAAAATGCGTTCCTGTGGCATAAGATAAGTGAGCAGTGAGCAGTAAGCAGTGAGCAGTAAAAGAAAGCAAACTGCTTACTGCTTACTGCTTACTTTCTTCAACTCTTCCATCGTGCGTTTGAGCGATTCCAGTTTTTGTCCCGCTTCGCCGAACTTGCCTTCTCTCGTCAGCCGCTGGTATTCGTCAAACTCTTCGGTCGCCTGTTTGATGAGCTGCTGCGCGTTCTGAGGCTGCGCTGTTTGCGGCGCAGTCTCCCCGCCTTCTGAAGCTTGCGGTTTGCTCTGTTCACTCCTGGCCTGCTCCTTCTGTTTGGCCGCTTCGCCGAAGAGGCTGGACATGGCCTCCTGGAAGTTTGCGCCGAAGCCTAACCGTTCCTGTGTGGCGAGGACGACAAGGCGCAGCTCGGGCATGGGACTACGCTCGGCTTGCAGGTAGACGGGCTCGACGTAGAGGAGCGAACGGCCTATCGGGATGACGAGCAGGTTGCCGCGCCTGACGCGCGAGCCCTGCTGATTCCAGAGCGAGAACATACTTGAGAGCTGTGGGTTTTGATCCAGACGCGCCTCGACCTGAAGGGGGCCGTCAACGAGACGGGATTTCGGGAAGTTGTAGACGAGGAGTGACCCGTAGGCCGCGCCGTCGCTGCGGCCAGCCATCCAGCCGATCATGTTGTTGCGGTTGGCGGGCGTAAACGGCAGTATCTCTACGAACTCGTTGGCGGTCTGCTCGCCCGGCAACTGCATGAGGACGAAGTAAGGGTCGAGGGGCTCGGCCTTCTGCTGTTTGTTTGCGCCGGAGCTGATCTGGCTCGCCATGCTCCACACGTCTTCGCGCTGGAAGAAGACCTTGGTGTTCTGCGTGTGATAGAGGCCGTAGACATCGCCCTGCGTCTTGATGAGGGTTTCAGGGTAGCGCACATGAGCGCGCAGGTCTGCGGGCATCTCAGACGCATCACGGAAGAGCGCGGGGTAGGTGGCGCGGTACGTGTTGATCAAAGGGTCCTGGGGATCGAAGACGTAGAAGCGCACGTCGCCGTTGTAGGCGTCAATCGTCACCTTGACGCTGTTGCGTATGTAATTGACGTACTGGTCTCCGGCCTTGTAGTGGCGCGAGTAAGGAAAGCTCTGCGACTCCGTGAAAGCATCTATCATCCAGAAGAGACGGCCATCCTGTGCGACGACGATGTATGGATCACCATCGTAGATGAGAAAGGGCGCGAGGGTCTGTACGCGCTCGGTGATGTTGCGGCGCATGAGGACGCGGCTCTCCGGCGTGACATCGTCAGAGAAGGGGAGCTTCGAGAGATCGTCAAGCGTCCAGGCGAGCAGGAGACGGCGCAACTGGCTGCCGATAGGAATGCCGCCCGTGCCCTCGTAGGTCGTGTAGTTGTTGGCCTCGCCCTGCGGGTAGTTAAACTCCTTCTGCCTGGTGTTGACGTACACGTCTGTGTCTGTCTTCTGCCCGAAATAGATTTCCGGGCGCGTCACCTTAATATCAGCGACGCTCGATTCGATGGGCATATTCGAGAGCACGAAGCGGGGCATGCCTTCGGGCGTGAATTCGTTGGCCGTGTTCATCGTGACGCCGTAGCCGTGCGTGTAGATGAGCCGCTCGTTGATCCAGTTGCGCGAAGATTCAGGCAGCTTGCCCGCGTCTATCTCGCGCGCGGCCAGCATCACCTGGCGCGGCTGCCCGTTCAGTGAGTAGCGATCCACGTCCACATCCGGGAAATCATAGTAGGTGCGAATCTCCTGAATCTGGCGGAGCGTGTCCTGAAGTGCGCGCCAGTCCCAGAGGCGTATGTTGTCGAGCGTCGCGCGGTTGCCCTCAAGATCGAAGTTGGCGGTGGAAGTCTCCGCCTCGAAATCGCGTTGCTCTATATGGTCGATGCCGTAAGCTCTACGCGTCGCAGAGAGGTTGTGTTCGATGTAGGGCGTTTCGCGCCCCAGCTCGTTCGGCTTGACGATGAAGCTCTGGACGTAAGAGGGAATCAGGATGCCCGCCGCAATGTAGACGACGATGGGCAGCGCGAGCGCCAACAGGAGCAGCCGCAGACGGCGCTCTGTGAAAGCGTTGAGCAGACAACAGAGCGCCGCGACAACCAGCGCGACGGCGACGATAGTCAGCCCCGGCAACAGGTAGTTGGCCTCCGTGTAGGTAACGCCGGAGAACGTCTGATGATCTTCCCAGAGGTATGGGTAGCGAGACAGGTAGGTGCGCCACGCGAGCATCAGCAGGAAACCTGCGAGGGCAGAGGACACGATGGCGTAGCCCGTCCGGCGTGCAGTGGCGTTGGCCGCTGCCGCTGCCGCTCCTGACCTGACCTTTTGCGGAAATGTCAGCAGCAGGTACAGAACCGCGCCGCAGAGAATGACGAAGGCGAGCACAGTGAGCCACCAGCTCAGCAACTGGTGTGCGGGCAGGGTGAAGAGATAAAAGCCGAGCGGCTTTTGAAAGATGGGATCGCTCTCGGTCGTCCCTGTCTGATTGAGGTAGAGCGCAAACGTCTGCCAGCTCTGGCTCATGCCAAGCCCGTAAACGAGCGCGAAGAGAGCCGAGACCACCCACGCGACCGGGCGCAGGAGGGACTTAGGGTTGATCGCGACCGACTGATTATTGACGACGATCAAGCGGCGTTCGAGCGTCGTCGCGGAGAGCAAGCGCTCGAAAAGCCAGAAGACCCCGCGCAGGATGGCGAAAGTCAGGAACGCGAAGACAAGGAAGAGCAGGAGCTTCAGACGAAACGTGTACCAGTAGACCTGTGCATAGCCGAGCGAGCCGAACCACAGGGCTTCGATGTAGATCGAGAGCGTTTGCGAGAGCACGAAGAGAAGAACAACCACAGCCAGGATCACCCAGCGTCGCCAGCGACGACGCGTAGGCGGCGGGGTAATATCTATCACTTCATCGTCGTCGGCCAGTGGCATAGGTCTGCTCATGCCCGTTAGCATACGCCTGATGCCCCATGTTGCTCAATCCGGTAGTGTCCTGCTTTGATTTATACTCTGTGCCGCCTCTGCGTCCTCTGTGTCTCTGTGGTGAGTGTTTTTTCAGTTAATTCACCACAGAGACACAGAGAACACAGAGATTGCACAGAGAGAAGAGTTGAAACAAGGTCACTACTCTCAATCCTGTGTGGCGCAGATTCAGGCGAGTCTGAAGATACTCGCCCAGGGAACAGGCGTCGAACGGTTTGAAGGCGATGCGGACTTGCGAATCGACCGCCCGAAGGCGCAATATCTTTGAAACGCGGAGAACCCGAAGAGAATTAACACGGCTGCACTGGCGATTACTGCTCGCGCAGTGACTAACAGGAGAAAGCTTGATAATGAGAGACCAGATGTTTCGCAAAACTGCTGCCACGGCTGCGCTCGCGTCCCTTCTACTCGGCGTCGCCATCTTTCCTGTGGGCGCACGCGAGGCGAGTGCGACGGATAAGCGTTCTGCGCCCGTGATAAGGGTCGCGCCGCCAGCTCCGGTCATAGACGATACGGCGCGCCTCGCGGAGCTTGCAGCACGACGCGCACGAGTCGCGGAGAAGATCGGAGCGAGAGGTATGATCGTGCTTTTCAGCACGGAGCCGCGCGTCTATACGAACGACGTTGATTATGCCTACCGGCAGGAGAACAATCTTTACTACCTGACCAACCTGAAGCAGAAGGGCGCGACGCTCGTGCTCATGCCCGGCAACCCGCAGCTTCCCGAAATACTCTTCTTGCCACGGCGCGATCCGGCGGCTGAAACCTGGACGGGACACATGTACAGCCCCGAAGAGGCGCGCGCCCGCTCAGGCATCAAAGAAGTCTGGGAGAACACGGAGTTCGAGCCGTTCATGCGCTCTGTGCGTGCGCGCAAGGTTTATCAACCGAAAGCCGGGTCCATATTCCTCTCACCGAATGTCACAGCCAGCGTGCAGCCCGTCACGCCGCCCGTTCCGATGGCGGAGAGTGTGACGGTTGCGTCAGCCAGTGCCGCCATGCCCGCGCAGCCTGTGACTGGGCAGAGTCCCGTGAATATCGTCACGGAAAACAGGACTGTCTCCCAGCCAGCTTCTCAGCCGGGCACACCACTGACGACGCAGCCGAATGTCAGCACCGCCGGATCAGCCGCGCCGACCGGCTACGAGACGCTCTTCGCCGCGATCAGCGCGGGCAAAGCAGACCTCTTTCTCTTGAAGGCGAAGGAGGAAGAGAGTCGCGAGTACAAGCAGGAACAGAGAGTCGCCGCGCAGTGGGCTAGCGCCGCGACGGGCTTCGTGGTGCAGGACGCGACGCCGATCTTCACGGAGATGCGGCTGCGCAAATCGCCCCTCGAGCTAAAACTCTTGCAGCATGCCATAGACATCTCTATAGAGGCTCACCAGCGCGCGCAGGCCGTCGCCAGCCGCCTCAACTGGGAATATGAGCTGGACGCCGAAGTCCTCTATACATTCAAGCGCCGCAACGCGGATCATTGGGGCTATCCGAACATCGTCGGCTGCGGGCCTAATGCGACCACGCTGCACTACATCGAATCGCAGGGGCGCATCGACAAGAATGATCTGATGTTGATGGATGTCGGCGCGGAGTATGAGCACTACACGGCAGACATCACGCGCACCTTTCCAGTGAGCGGCAAGTTCACGCCCGAGCAGGCCGAAATCTACAACATCGTCTATGCAGCGCAGGAAGCCGCAGCGCAGGCGACACGCCCCGGCTCTTCCATCCCGGAAGTCCACGCGGCGGCGCTGAATGTGATTAAGGACGGGCTGCTCCGACTCGGATTGATCACGGATCGCAACTCCGATCAATATCGCCTCTGGTTCATGCACGGCACCTCGCACTGGCTCGGCATGAACGTCCACGATGTCGGCGCGAAGGAGACGAAGTTCGAGCCCGGCATGATCTTTACGAACGAGCCCGGCATCTACATACGCGGGGACGCCCTGGATCACCTGCCGAAGACTCCCGAAAGCGAGAAGTTCATCGCAGCCGTCCGCCCCGCCTTCGAGAAGTACAAGAACATAGGGGTGCGCATAGAGGATGACATGCTCGTGACCGCTGACGGCCATCGCTGGCTGTCAGCGGCTCTGCCGCGCTCCATCGCAGACATAGAAGCCTTCATGGCGCGCGCCCCGCGCGAGGTACGCATCAGTCGGTTAGACCGGAATCTCTTTAATCAAGTTGCGATGAAGAGTCTCTTCGCAAAGACGAGAGATTTCACCGCAAAGGCACACAGACACTAATACCAGGTTGCAATAGAAAAGAGGACGGGGAAACGATCCACGAAACGACACGAATCAACACGAAATGAGAGGAACAGAGGGGCTCTTTCGTGTGGTTTCGTGTTACTTCGTGGATCGTCCGCTCGCCCTCTTTTATTCCCGAAGCTTCACGCGATAGAGCGTGTGAGCGCCGATGCGCTCGCCCTGGTCGCGCTCGTACCAGCGATCAAGGTTCGAGAGGTCTGTGTGAAGCCTGTGGGATGTGACGAGATAGGAGAGGGTCGGCTGCGATGCCCGCTCTCGGTCGAAGGAACGGACGTAGGCCCCATACTCGCTTAGCTCTTTAAATATCTCCTCCTGCGTGATCGGCTTCCAGTTGACGGTCAGGTTAGCGTTGGCGCGCTCCCAGCCGAAGAGCGGAAGGATGTAATAAAAATCTCTGTTGGCGAGCGCGCCTCTCAGTATCTGCTCCGTCACACCCGTGTAATAGAGATATTGATAGAAGCGCTCTTTGTTCTCACTGAGCGTGACGCCCGAAAAGACGTGCATGTGGCGCGCCCAGAGCACGGCTTGCGGCGTGATGGTCGGTAGATCATCAGCCGGTAGGACATCCGTGAAGAGGACTACGGGGTGCGCCTCATTCCGGCTCGCACCTACCGGATCGACAGCCAGTTCGTCAAGCCGCAGCGCGACCGCCATCGCATCATTGCGAATCAAGTTGAACGGCTTGAAGATTCTGACCGCCACTCGCGTCTCGGCCATCCCCCATCCGAATGCGGCCAGCGCTACTATGACCAGAGCTTTCGTCGGAATCCTACGCTCGTCTCGCGCCCCCCACGCGCGCCAGAGAAGCGCCGCCGCCAGAACGACTGCCACCAGCGAGACGTAGTTGGCGATGAACTGTTCGTAGTGTATGGGCTGCAAAGAGCGTCCTGTGATGACCTGTTGATTGAAGACGACGATGGGGACGAGCGCGAAAGATGCTGTGAAGATGACGGCTGAGTCCTTCCACCTGATCCTGCCCTGATGCGCGCTGAAAGCGAGCGCCATGAGCACGACGGCTGAGATCAACTCCGGGACGCGAAGCAGATCGGGCGCGTGTGAGAACGTCAGAGCCTGCACAGCCTCCATCGTCTCGGCGCGATTCGAGATCATGGCTAAATAGGGAAGGAGCGCGGCTACCATCAGCGCGCCCATGACGCCGAACAATTTGAGCGCCCGACCATGACCTTCGGGGCGTACCGTCAGCCACAGCAGCGCCAGACAAAAGAGCCAGGCGGCAGCAGCCGTCCACAGGTAGAAATAGGAGTAGACGAGGAGCGCGAAGGTGACGCCGGCCAGGACGGCGCTGCGCAAAGCCCGACGTTTATCCTCGACGGTCAGCATGCGCCAGACGAGCGAGCAGAAAGCGAAGTAGAAGGGAAAGATGAAGGCCGGTATGTAGCGACGCAGGAAGGGAAGATAGTGATAAGCGGCCTGCACCCCGCGCAACTCGCGCAACGCGCCCTGGCCTGTGGCGAGCGTCCCCAGGCAGAGCACAAAGAGAATGGCCGTGGCTGCCAGTCGCTCATCATTCGTCACAATCCGAACCAGCCGGAAGATCGCGAGAGAGGAGACGAGCGCCGTCAAGCAGCCCAGGAGCATGAAGATTATGGAGGCCGAGAGCCCCAGCACTCTCGCCACAAGGGCGAGCGCAAAGGGTGGGGCGAACTGGATCGAAAAGAGCGATTCCGGCTGCGGCGCATCCTCGCGCTCGTCGCGTCCCGTGTACGGATCATTGCGGCGCGGGCGTCCGTCGATCAACGCATTCAGGTAGGCCGAGTAGGCCACCTCGTCCGTGTCAAACAGGGCATACGTGCCGTTCCACTCAGCGCCGCGCACGTACCATAAATGCAATTGCGGGTAGAGCGACAGGAACATGACGGCGATGGACGCGAGTAGGGCAGCTTGCAGGCCAAGGGAGATGCGCATATATCGCCGCATATTACTCTGGTGTATTATGCACTTAACAAACCCAAGTGCTGTAACTTTGCGAATATTTTACTAAAGAAGTTTTTGATTGCGAGCACTGCTCTCTTGCCTGGACTCTCATCTCCGTCTTACTCGTAGCTTAACGCATCGACGGCGTCCTGGCGTGCCGCGCGGATCGCCGGGTAGAGCGCGCCGACTGTGCCACCCAGGAGCCCTATGAGAAGCGCCACGCCGATCCAGCGCGGCTCGATCTCTATGTTGAGCGTGGTCGAGCGCATGACGGCGTAGCGAACGGCCAGGGTCAGCAGCACGCCGACGATTACGCCGAGGACGCTGACGAGAATCGCCTCCTGTTCGATCACCCATGCGATAGACGTATTCGACATGCCAAGCGCCTTGAGAATGCCGATCTGGCGGGTGCGCTCTGTGACGGTCGTGTACATGGCGAGCAGGATGACGAGCATGCTGATGGCTGCGGCGATGGCGACGACGACGTTGATGAAGACGTTGAGCGCAGGCACGCCGGAGGCGTAAAGCTCCGGCAGGTCGCGCGTGAAGATGATCTGATCTTCGGGGAATCGCTCGCGTATGCGCGCGGCGACCTCTTCCTGTTTGGTCGGATCAGCGCAGCCTATCAACACGGCTGTGCAACGTCCTTCACCGCCCAGTTGCTCCTGCATGGCCGCGAGTGGAATCTTGATGCGCGCGCCGCCCGGCGGCTCGTAGATGCCGACGATGTGAAACGGGCGTTCGTAAAGCTCCACGGTCGAGCCCACGGACGCCTGCCTGTCGTTTTGCCAGATGGTATCGACAATTGCTTCATCATTGGCAACCGGCTTTCTGCCTTCTTTGATCCGCAAACCCGTCATCGCGGAGTATTCGTCAAAGGGAATGCCGTCCACCAGGCGCGTGCCGATGCCCCTATCGCTCTTGACGAGGTTCTGGCCGAGGGGGACGGCAAAGCGCACGCCCTCGATTTTCTTCAACTCATCGGCGCGCGCCGTGGGCAGGATGAAAGGCTCCGAGCCGCTCATGCTGAATGTGCCCGAAGCGCGCACCATGATCTCCGCCCCGATATTCGATTCACGACGCCCGCGCTCGCGCAGGACTCCGTGCGCCAGCCCGACCGTGAAGACGATCAGAAGGACGCCGACCGCGATTCCTAAGATGCTGACGGCGGTGCGTGCGGGACGGTGCGCGATGTTTGAGAAGACTAGGCTGTCCATAAGCTTTCGTAGACGCGGGCTCCCATCCGCGAGACGGCGCGTGGCCTTCGGCAAAGTGCGCCAGACGAGTATGACCAACCCCAGGCCGGTCCAGAATACCATACCCGCTTTGCGCACGAGCGCCAGCGTGACGCCGGTGGCGGTGGCGAACCCTAAGGTTTGCAGGATGAGCTCCGTGCCGCCCTCATACACGCCGATGGTCGCCGGGATGAAGCCGAACGCGAAGTTGATGACTTTGGTTAAAGACTCTATGACATAGGCCGCCTGCACGCGCGGGTCGAAACCGAGCATCCGCAATGTGACTATAACTTCAAGCACGCTCATCGCGTGCGAAAAAAAGTTGAAGCCGAGCATGGCGAAGAAGGCTCCTGGGCGGTGCTTGTAAAAATCGTAGACGCTCGCTTCGATCTCGAAAACCTGGCCGCGTCGCGCGCGCAAACGCTTCGACATCAGCCCGAGATTAATCAGGCGGTCGATCATCCACGTCAAAACCATAAAGCGCCGCCGCTCGGCCAACACGACCGCCGCAAGCCCCAGCGCCGCGACCGCCGCAATACCGAGCAACACGTAGCGCACCAGAAGCGGCAGGTCATAGGAGGCGAGCATGACGCACGCGCCAGAAAGGATGAAGAAGACGACCGACAGGTTATAGAGCAGGTTGTCTATGACCAGAGCGGGAACGCCGTGGCCGAGCGGCACGCGCTTCTTGAGGAGCGCCACTTTCGTCGCTTCACCCAGAAGCGGCCCCGTGAAGGTGAGAAAACTGATCGCCTCACCGCCGAGTCGCGCCGCGAAGGCTTGAAAGAAGTTAAAGCGCCTGTGCTCAGGCTCGACGGCGACGCTCATGGCGAGCGTGCGCAGAACGTGGCGCGAGCCGCTGATAGCCAGGAGCAGGAAGAAGCCGAAGCCGATCCGACCCAGCGCGTCGAAGATGGGCTGCAATCCGACGCGGTTGATGACGTAGACCAGCAGCGCCAGCCCCAGCAGGAAAGCGACCACCTGAAGCCACACGACGGAGCGGCTCATACCACCGGAGGATACTTCTTCCGTATCATCCGCGACGACCGCCTTCAACTCTTCCGCGCTGGCGCGATCCTCCTTCAAATGCTCATCGGTCGTAATCAAGGCGTCTCGCTCACTCCTTTGGCGACGGGCGACGTCCCTTCAATGTTAGTCCCGCCGAGCACTTCTGGAATAATGCGACCCGGAAAGCTGCGAAAGCCTCTGTCCCACAGGACAGGAACCGGCGTCCGGTTGCGCTCGTCGCGAAGCTGATGCGTCAGCGCCAGCACGGTCGGCACGAAGCTCAGGCTGTCGTAAGGCTCTTCGACGACCATGCCGCGCGGGATTCCAGTCTTCTCGCCCCCTGCGAACATCAGCGTCGAATGGGTCGAGATGCGAAAGAAAGAGCCGTGATTGCCGCCCGGGTTGAAGCCGCGCACGTCGAAATTCCAGTGGTCGTGCGCCAGCACAAGGAGGTCTGCTTCGACCAGTTGCCGCTGCCGCCTGCGAAAGCGCCGCATCAAACGCTCGTCCGCAGAGAGATTGGGTGCGCCCGCGTTTGTCATCTCCGACAAGTGTCGAGTCAGTTGCTCATGCAAGCCGACAAGCGCGTTAGAGTAGTCTGTTTTATGAAGCGCGCGCAACCATTCAATGTCCGTGTGCCACCCGTCGAGGAAGCTCGCGCGCTGATCAACCGGTATGGCGAGGTTCTTATCCTCCCAAATCTTGAGGGGGAATCCATTGCTCCACGCCGCACGCTCGAAGCGGACGTTCCCGTCCTCGTCCTGCTTAAGACCATTGATGGGGAGGTAGCGCAGGCTGAGGCCGTCTGTGCCGCCCGCCTCACCGCGCGCCAGAATCAGCGCCTGTTGCTTCTCGCCGCCGTAGACCCAGATTACGTCGCCGTCCGGTTGCAGGTCGCCGCTGAGGGCTCGCGTGATGTGTTCGAGCGGGATGCGCGTGGCGACGAAATCGACCGGATGATTGTCCACCCCCGGCTGCACGTTATTGCGCACACTGATGTCGTGCAGAAGAGAGAAGTAGTTGACGCGCGTGAAGCTCTTCTGCATGTCGAGCGAGCCGTCGCTTGAGAGCGCGAGCCCGTTTGGTGCGATGCCGACGACGTAGTTCTGCAATTCATAGATGCTGTTGGAATCGCCCATCGCGCCTTTAGAGATTACGTCCTCAATCTTGAGATGCGCCGCGTCGAAGTTTTCGGGCCGCAGCGCGAGCAGGTTCTTCAAGGTGCGCGCATACTCCGTATACTTGCGCTCGTCGCTCATCCAGGAGTCCATCTGTGCGAAAATGCGTATGGCCGCACGATCCCGTCCCGCCTCAATATCCTCTCGGCTCCATTTCTTCGGCTGCGCTTCGACCATCTGACGCTGCTTTTCAATGGCGCGGCGCAGCACGACCAACTCCTCATTCAACTCTGAGAGGTTCATCTCCCAACCGGCGCGGCGGCGAGCAAGCGTCTCGAAAAAACGGGTCGAGAGCGCGCGGCGCAGTGGCTCAGGGGTGCTTTTTCGCTGCAACTGCTGCAAGAGAATGTGAAGCAGATTGAGGTCGCTGTCTCTGAGGTGGATTGATGAACGCTCGTTGCCGTCGAAATCGAGCAGCGCCGTCGGGTAGGCCGTGCTCTCGCCTTTGAGATAATAGGACTCAGGTGTAGTCGTCGTGATCAGTGGGACGAGCGGGTAGAAACCCTTGATCGAATAATCCAGCAGCAGGCGGCGCTTGGTGATGACGTGATGGCCGCCCCCGGCAGCGCTCCCCAGCAGCTTGACCAGATTGTAGCCCTGGCTGTAAACCCGCTCGTCCGTGTTGAAGCCGTGATCGGAGACGACGACGAGCGCCGTCTCCGCTGCCTGCGGCGTCTTCTGAATCGCCGTCCAGATGCGGCCTACTACGCCGTCCAGCTCTTTGAGCGCGTAGAGGTGCGATTCGCGGTCATGATTGTGATGAGAGGCGTGGTCGAACTCCGTAGTGTAGTAATCCAGATAGCGCATACGAGGGTTGCCGAGGCGCTCGATCAACTCCCGCTCCAACTGGTCGAATACCATGATGCGCGGCTGGAAGCCGATAGTCCATTCGTCGATCATCTCGCGCGGGCTATACTTGGTAAAGCCTTTTTGAAAGCTCTGCTGCAAGGTCGTCCAACGCGTCCCGCGCTGGTAAAGCTGAAAGCTCATATAGCGCTCGTTGTTCGGATAGGCGTCGATCAGCAGCGGCAGCCCGACCTCATCCATCACCTCCGCTCCCGGCATATCCACACGACGACCGCCGATATTCTCTATATAGAACGGGATAAAATTCAGGTAGTCGTAGGCGTGCAGGGTGTAGCGATCAAACTCCACGTTGCCCTTGACCTGCAAGTGTTGGCCTGTGTCGAGGAGCGACCAGGAAGGCCCCGACAGACTCATGCCGCGCACGTAGAAGTTACTGATGCGCGTGCCCCTGTCGTAGAAGATGTGTTCGAGCCAGGGCAACTGGCTCTTGCCCGTGCGCGGGTCACGCTCGCGTACAAAGCGGTTTACGAGGTCGTAAGGTAGACCGTCAACTTTGATGACGACGATACGCTTGGCCTGCGCCTGCTGCGCGACCCCTTGCTGAAAAAGCAGAAGGCAGAAGGTGAGAAGCAGAAGGGAACGTGCAAAGAGCCGAAGGCAGTTGAAGAGAGCTGACGGCGTTCTGCCCGCTTTCCTTTGCCCATCATCTGTTAGCCTCTGCTCTCTGTCTTCTGTTCTTCTCATTGTCCGACCACGCTCAAAATAATCTTCGCGTCTGATGGCGCGATGCGTTGCTCTTCGCGTACGGCTTTGCGCAGATAGTCAGCCGTCATATCTCGCCAGCGGGCTTCGAGCTGTGGGCGACGATAGATGCGCAGGAGCTCGTTTTTCGCCGTCTCATTATTGATATGGTAGAGGCAACTGAGCGAGAGCACGCGCGTTTCATCATCCTCCGTCTGCGCGAAGATACGTGCGGCGGCGGTCGCGGCCTTTCCGCTCGCCTCTGCGGAGTGCTCGCTGATAAAGCGCAGAGAGCGCCGCACCTCCTCTATGTTCCAGACAACCTCTACGAGCGGGCTGGAGTTCGCCACCTCGCGCAGGAAGCGCTCATGGCAGGCGACGCGGCGGCTCGTCTCAAGGCGCGCCAGCATCTCCGGGGTCGCCTTCTCCCTGTGCTTGTAAAGACCAAGGCTCAAAATGTTGGCGAGGCGGAAGACGGTCTGCTCCGTGCGTCCATGTGTGAGCGGCGTCATCTCTGCGCGGCGGTCACGATCAAGACGGGCGGGCAATCCGTCTGCGCGGCGCGCATAAAGCAGAAGCGCCGCATACTGGTCGCGCGCCAGTTGCGCCTCCGCCTCTAGATCGTTCTCCAACGGGTTGAGAGAGACGCGCTCGAGGCGGCTGCTGATCTCGTCGCGAAGTCTTGAATCGAGCGAGTCGTTCAAAGAGAGCAGGAGCTTCAACTGCGAGTAGGCGCGCAGGCGCGAGGGCTGGTTGATGTCCATCCCGCGCCTGCCCGTGACCCAGTCGTAAACGGTGCGCGAAAGAAAGAAAGGCAGGTCGCCGAAGCGCGAGAGGCCGAGCACGGTGCTCGTCACATCCTCAAGCACGCGGCGCGACATCTCGCGGCGCTTCGGGTTCATCTTGTCCCGAAAGTCAACCAGCAGAATCGGAATCTTCGGATGATCAAGCCCGTAGAGCGCCAGCGGAATCATCTGAACGGGGCGCGCGCCCTCCGTGCCCGCCTCGATCGGCCGATGCTCCGCGTCGAAGTATCGCGTCTCCGTGAAGCCCTTCCAGTAGCGCAAGTGATCATCGCGCCAGGGGTTCGCGATATTGAGAAAGCGGGCTTTGAAAGGGCGGTCGCGGTTGACCGCGAGGTCAGGGCGCGCGACCCACAGAAGAGCATGCGTGGCGCTGCCGTCGGGCAACTGTAGGGGCTCGAAATAAAGTGACTCACTTTCGGCTTGCTGGCGCAGCAACTCCCAGTTGTGCCCGCGAACATCGCGCGTCTGCGTGGTCCGTCTCTGATAAACGCGCTGAAGGTTGATGTCATCGACGATCCCGCCGAGCATCTCCTCGGTGAGCATCAGGCGTGCCTGTATGTCCTGCATCTCCGTGGCCGTAAAAGCAGGCGCGGCTCCCGTTTCGGCCTCGTACAGAGAGAGGATGGCGAGCGCGCGAATGATGTGCGCTTTGCGATAATCGCTGATGTTGCGGCGATAGGCGCGCGTCGAAGCCTTGACGGGGAAGCCGTAAGAATCGAGCAAAATGTTTTGCAGCGCGCCCCAGAAAATCTTCTTCCAGACCTCCTGGCCTGTCGCCGCGAGATCAATGACGGGCGGCGGCTCGCCTCGCCTCGCGCGCTTCTTATTGCCCGCGCGATTGTAGAGGAAGGGAACGGCGGCGGCCATGCGCTGCGTGAAAGAGGGGCGCGTATAGGTCAGCATCCAGACGTAGCGCAGGCGATCATTCTCCGGGTCGGCATCACCCATCGTGTCGCGCAGAACGCTGACCAGTGGCACTTCTTGCTGAGAAGGATCGTCAGCGCGATACAGGCCATCCAGACTGCCAAAGACGGTGAGGAGCTCTGCCCCGCCTGCGACCGGCTGGCGCTCCATCCGAAAGCCGGATTGCGTCGCATCAACCGTCTTGGGTCGAGCATCAGTTGGATCGGCTGTAGACTGCGCCTCGCCTGTGATCCGAAAGGCCGGCGAGAACGATAAGAGGAGAGCGAAAAAAAAGCAGATTGCTCGACGCAAGCTGCGTAAAGATGTACCCCTCTTCGTGCTCTTGGCGATATCTGACACCCTCGTAAAATGCTCCACGTGGAGTGAAATAACTGCGTCTCCTGCGCGCAGAAGCGAAGCTAGTTCAATCATCACAGATATTTAATATACCACGGCGAGAAAACGAGCAACATCCGAGCCACCGTCACAACGCCTGTCAAAGCAGACCGTCAACCCTCGTTTACTCAAGAGATTTGCATGCCTGGCTGCACCATCAGCATAAGCCTTAGTGTCTGTGGTCGCCATCGCCAATAGGACACATCGTAAACCGTCACAGCTTAAAAGGATGATGCAAACCCCGCTGCGATGCCGCCAGCCTGGAAAATCGTTGCCGACTGCCGTTAACTTGTTCAGCTCATCTTCGCTCAACCCTTCCGACCCGAGCCGCACGGCGCGGAAACCGAACCCGACGAGAATAATCAGCGTGAGCGCCGAAACAACGAGCGCGCGGGTGACGGAGCGCAAACCCCGACCGACAAAAAAGCCAGGCGTAATGCTGGCTGTGACAACCGTCCCCGATGATACAGACAAAGTATCTATTATGTATTAAGACTCCCTCTGGAATTATTCAACACGATGCCCACGGCTTTTCCAACAGCGCTCAAGCCGCATAGAGAACTAATGGCACCGACAGTAAAAGGGCGAAAGCTTACCCTGAATGAAAGCGATGTGTCAAAAGAAGGGAAGTCAAGAGTAGGGTCATGATTTTAGCTTATCTCTGTGCCATCTCCGTGTTCTCCGTGTCTCTGTGGTGAGTGAATGTAGGAGTTGATTCACCACCGCAGACACCGCAGGACACGGAGATGGCACAGAGACTTATAGCAATAGGAGACTGCTGAAGTGAGAGATCAAACAGGAGGCTGGCTCAATTGCTCACCGCGCAGCGTTGGTCGCCCCGGTGTTGCCGCGTGAGTTGGTCTGGTTGGAATTCTGGTTATCGTTCTGGTTGGCGTCCGGCGGCTCGGGCGGTTTCCAGCCTGCGCGCTTCAAGAGCGTGACGGCGTAGCCGACGGGAACGGCGAAATTCGATGCCGTGTTTTCCGTAAAGACTGCGAAGTTGACGCCAATGACGCGACCGGATTGGCCGAAGAGCGGCGCACCGCTTCCGCCTTCAGCCGTGCGCGCATCATAGACGATGCGGCGGTCTGCGAGGTCTGTGATATTCCCCTGCGTGGTCAGGGGCTGGATGCGATTCTTCTCCGCCAGGCAGCCCAGGAGCGATTCGAGCGAAGAGCCGCAGCGCGCCTGGATCATGCGCGCCTCCGCATCATCTCTCAAGGCGAGCAGACGATCCGGCCCCGACGGGTAGCCCATCATGACGACCGTTTTGCCGACAGCCATCGAATCGGAATCCTTGTCGAGCGGCAGCACAGGGATGCTGGTCGGCTTCTCTTTCACCTCCAGCATGCAGACGGCCAGATCATCTCTCTGCGCGGCCTGCTTGAACTTGAGCGTGAGTGGCTGCGGCATGTCTGGAAAGTAGGCGGTCAACCTCTTCAGGCGCGGCTGGCTGCTGACGGTGCTGCCCAGGCTCTGCACGCCTTCATCTGCAAGCCACGGCTGAGCGACGTGGTGATTGGTCAAAACGTATCCATCGCCGACGTAAAACCCCGTCCCGACGAACTCTCGCTCATAGACTACGCCTGTGCCCTCCGGCGTCAACTGCAACGGCTCAGTGCTGTTCTGCACGACCGTCCCATCTTCGTTAGTCTGCACTTCAGGGTAGCGCAAAGGGCGGCCCGTCCCCTGCTCGACGAAAAAGTAGGAGCCCGCGATGAGACAGACGCCGCCCCCGTAATCGCTACGCAGTTTCGGCGCGAGCGAGAGACTGTTGCGGATCTCTTCGTTGGAGCGAACGATGTCCTCGAACTTCTCATTGGTCTTTCCCGCCCGCTCGTTCATCTGCGCAATCTGATCCTTCTGATCGTTGATCAGGCGGCGGCTGCTCTGAATCTCTTTATAAAGCGCGAAGCCTATGTAGAGGACGCCGCCGACGAGCGCCACGGCCATCGCGAGCGCGATCAGCTTGGTGCTGAGACGTATTTCGCGTACCAGCTCTCGCGTAAATTCGCGCAGGAAGATTTTGGCATCGTCGCGGCGTGCGGTAGCTGCCGATTCGATTGCGGCATGCTCTATGAAGGGCGCAACGTGAGTGTCTACACGCGGGCCGGGAACTAGAGCGGGCAGGCCGCCGACGGGGAAGAAGGTCAGCAGAAGATTGGAGGGATCGATGCGTACTTCATCGCCATCGTCAATCTTAGTACCGGCGGCGAGCGGCGCTCCGTTGTGAGAAATCAGCAGCGAGGTGTCGAAGTCCGTGACGCGATAGTGGCCGTTTGAGCGCGCCAGCTCAATCAGCGCGCCCGATTTGTTCGCGCTCGAAGGCACTAGAGAGGAGTGCAGGCGCAACTGGCAATGCTCACCCGTCCCGATGCGAATACGATCACTCGTCAGCACCTCCGTGTGTTTGTCAGCCCCGGCGACGATGTGGATTACCAGGCCATTTGCCATATTACAAATCTAAAGTTTCGACTACCAGCGTGAGCATTAATCAGGCGACCGCGCATGACCACTCCAAACACCTCGCGCGGTCATGACGAGCGGTCGCCTCTACCAAACTATATTACAATAATTGTCGAGACGCGGGCAAAGAATAGTAGACAGTAGACAGTAGTCAGGAGCCAGTAGGAAGAAAGACGGTTGATGCTTTTCCTACTGGCTACTGACTATTGTCTACTGTCTACTGCTTTCAGGCTGCACTTGCCGCTTCCTTAGATTTCCATCGGAGGATGGGACGGCGCGCTGCCGCCGCTTCGTCGAGGCGTCCGATGCGTGTGGAGTGTGGAGCGCCTATCACCGTCTCCGGGTCTTCGACGGCTTCGCGGGCAATTGAGCGCATGGCACTGATGAATTGATCAAGCTCCTGGTGTCCGACCGATTCCGTCGGCTCAATCAGCATCGCGCCCTGCACGATCAAAGGGAAGTAGATGGTCATCGGGTGAAAGCCGTAGTCGATGAGCCGTTTGGCGATGTCGAGCGTGTGGACGCCTTTGCGTGATTGCCGCTTATCTGTAAACACGACCTCGTGCATGGGCGAGCCCTGAAACGGGCGCTCGTAATCCGCCGCGAGCCCGTGCGCGATGTAGCGCGCGTTGAGCACGGCGGCTTCCGTCGCTTCGCGCAGACCGTCGTAGCCGTGCGTCAGGATGTAGGCGAGAGCACGCACCATCATGCCGAAGTTACCGTGAAAGGCTTTGACGCGCCCGACGGATTGCGGGCGGTCAAAGTCGAGCTGAAACTGGTCGCCCGTTTTAATGATGCGCGGCACGGGCAGGAACGGTTCCAGCTCCTGCGTGCAGCAGCAGGGGCCGGAGCCTGGGCCGCCCCCGCCGTGCGGCGTCGAAAAGGTCTTGTGCAGATTCAGGTGAATCACGTCCACGCCCATGTCGCCGGGGCGCGCGACGCCGACGAGCGCGTTCATGTTAGCGCCGTCCATGTAGACGAGCCCGCCCGCTTCGTGCACGATACGGCAAATCTCGCGTATGTTCTTCTCGAAGAGGCCGAGCGTGTTCGGGTTGGTCAGCATCAAGCCGGCCACGTCGCCGTGCGCGCAAAGCTCTCTGAGGTGCTCAAGATCAGTCAAGCCCTCGCTGGTTGAGCGGATCGTCTTCACGTTGAAGCCCGACAGATGTGCGGAGGCAGGATTAGTCCCGTGTGCCGAATCGGGAATCAACATCGTGCGGCGCTTGGCCGAAGCCCCCTCGCCATCGCGCGCGTCTATGAAGGCGCGGATCAGCATGATACCCGTCATCTCGCCGTGCGCGCCCGCCGCCGGTTGCAGCGAGATGCCCGCCAGCCCCGTGATCTCCGAGAGATGCTGCTGCAATTCGTAGATCAACTCCAGAGCGCCCTGCGAGTCTTCAACCGGCGCGAGCGGGTGAAGATTGGCGAATCCCTGTAGGCGCGCCACCTTCTCATTAAGGCGCGAGTTGTACTTCATGGTGCAGGAACCGAGCGGGTACATCCCTAAGTCAATCGAATAATTCCACGTAGACATGCGCGTAAAATGGCGCACCACGTCCACCTCGCTCACTTCCGGCATGCCTTCCAGATCATCATCGCGCTGAAAAGCTTTCGGTATGATCTCGTCGAGCGGCGTCTCCTCCACGTCGAGCGGAGGTAAGCTGTAGCCGACGCGACCCGTCTGCGAGCGCTCAAAGATCAGCGATTCGTTCGGCGAAATGTGCGACGTGACTTTGGTGATGTTCGTTGACTTCATGGGGTTATCGAAACTCTATCTTTCCTGTGATTGAGACCTAACGGACGCTGACCTCAAGCGTGTATTGCGAAAACTTTGACTCGATCATCCCTAAGCTGATCTGATAGTCGCCGGTTGCAGGCAGTTGGCCTGACCATTCTGTGTCCATGTCCCCCTCTGGCATCAGCGGCGTATCATTAGGCCCTTTGAGCGTGAAGACCACATCATGATTCGGAGTGGATGCCGTGACACGCACAGAGAGCGTCTGGCCTTCGTTGGCGCGAAGGAGGTAGACGATCTCCTCGTTCTTTCTGATCTGACCTTTCAGGCGGGCTGTAGATTGACCACGCTGAAATTGAATCCTGCGAGTGAGCTTTCCCCCGCCCTGTGCCGAAAGGGAAGGGGCGACGGCAAAGAGAACGAGGCAAAAGATCGTTGCGCACCTGCTCGCTTTAACTGCTGTCCTCATAATTGAGCCCTCGGTCATGATGAATCAAATTCTACCGGGAAACGGTCGCGAGCCCCTCAACCAGCGCGTCAATCTCCTGCCGCGAGTTGGTTTCCGTCACGCAGACCAGGAAGTCGTTTGGACGGTCGCCGTAGTAGCGCGAGAGCGCGAGACCGCCCGTGATGCCTTTCTCACGGCTCAGGCGCGAGAGTAAATCGGAGGCTTCGGCGGGAGCGCGCACGACGAACTCGTTAAAGCGCGGGGCTGTGAAGGCCAGTGTGAAGCCGTCAAGCTCATTGATGCGGCGTGCGGCATAAGCGGCCTTCTGTGCGCAAAGACGCGCGACCTCGGAAATCCCGCGCCGTCCCATCGTCTCCATGTAAATGGTCGCCGCCAGCGCGATCAGCCCTTCGTTGGTGCAGATGTTGGAGGTGGCCTTCTCGCGGCGTATGTGCTGTTCGCGCGTGGCGAGCGTCAGCACAAATCCGCGCCGCCCTTCCTTGTCCAGGGCTTCACCGGCGAGGCGACCCGGAATCTGGCGCGCGTACTTGTCAAGAGTCGCAAAGAGGCCGACGTAAGGGCCGCCGAAGGAGAGCGGCACGCCGAAGGACTGCCCTTCAGCGATGACGATGTCTGCGCCGCTTGACCCCGGAGAGCGCAGGAGACCGAGCGAGATACTTTCCGTGACAGCGACGATAAGCAGCGCGCCCGCAGCATGCGCGCGTTCGCCGAGGGCGCGCACGTCTTCTATGCAGCCGAAGAAGTTGGGCGATTGAACGACAAGCGCCGCCGTCTTATCGTCAAGCGCGGCGAGAGCTTCGGCATCCGTCTGCCCGCTCTCCGGGTCGAAATCCAGGCGCTGCAACTCAATGCCCGCGTGCTGCACGTAGGTGTCTGCAACTTGCAGGTATTCCGGATGGACGGCGGATGAGACGATGACCTTCGAGCGGCGCGTAACGCGCTGAGCCATGAGCACCGCTTCGGCGAGCGCCGTCGAGCCGTCGTACATCGAAGCGTTGGCGACATCCATGCCCGTGAGCTGGCAGACCAGCGTTTGAAACTCGAAGATGGCTTGCAGTGTGCCCTGTGAAATCTCAGGCTGGTAGGGCGTGTAGGCCGTGAAAAACTCTGAACGCGAGATGAGATGATCGACGATTGTAGGCTGATAGTGTGAATATGCGCCCGCGCCTAGAAAACTGGGACGCCGTGCAGAGACGTTCCGGGAGGCCATCTCTTCAAAGCGCGCCAGCAGCTCCATCTCGGAGAGCGCGGCGGGCGTCTTCAAATGTTCGCTGAGACGTATGTCTGACGGAATCGACTCGAAGAGCTCTTCCGCCGAATTGAGACCGATGAGGCGCAACATCTCTGCGCGTTCTTCCGGCGAGTTCGGGATATAACGCAACTTCTATTCGGCCTCCTCGCCTTTGGCGAAATCTTCGTACTCGGCGGCTGTCAGGAGGCTGTCAACCTCGCCCCTGTTGCTCATGCGGACGCGAATCATCCACCCCTCGCCGTAGGGGTCTGTATTGACCTTCTCCGGCTCGTCCTGCAGAGATTCGTTGACCTCTATGATCTCGCCGGAGACGGGCGTGTAAATCTCCGACACAGCCTTGACAGACTCGACCGAGCCGAAAGATTCATGAGCCGCGAATCTCTCTCCGGGCTTGGGCAGTTCCACGTAGACCACATCGCCGAGCGAGTTTTGAGCATAGTCTGTAATGCCAATCGTGCCGGTGTCGCCATTGACCCGTATCCATTCATGATCCTTGCTGTACTGTAAATCTTCTGGAACGTTTGCCATTGATTCTCCTTCAACAAGTAGACGGTAGACAGTAGTCAGTAGCCAGTAGCAATGAAAATCGGTTGGCTCGTTTGATACTAATCTTTTGAGTCAGAGTAGACAACAGAGCGCGCGCCCTGCTTTCTCTTCTACTGACTACAGTCTACTGTCTACTGCGTTTATAAAACGGCGTCTGAACGATTCGCGCGCCGACGGCGCGACCGCGCACGTCTATCTGTATCTCCTGGCCGACCAGTGCATATTCAAAGGGCACGTAGGCGAGGCCGATGTTCTTCTTCAGGAAGGGCGCGGGGCTGCCGGACGTGACGCGCCCACGACGCTCGCCGTCGATCAGGACATCCTGCTCGTCGCGCGCGATACCGCGCTCGGTCATCTCGAAGCCGACCAGACGACGTTTGACGCCCTCCTCTTTCTGCTTTGCCAGCGCCTCGCGTCCGATAAAGTCGCCTTTGTTCAGCTTGCAAATCCAGCCCAGGTTCGCTTCGAGCAGCGTAGTCTTCTCGTCGATCTCGTGGCCGTAGAGCGCCATCGCCGCTTCGAGCCGCAGCGTGTTGCGCGAGGCCAAACCGCAGGGCGTGACGCCTTCGGGTACACCGAATTTTCCGGCGTCGAGAATCCTGTCCCACAACTGTTCGGCGCGCTCTGCGGCGGCGTAGACTTCAAAGCCGTCTTCGCCCGTGTAGCCCGTGCGCGAGATGATCGCCGGGACGCCGTCAACCGCTCCTTCACGAAAGTGGTAATACTTGATCTCTTCGAGGGGCGTCTCGGTCAGGTTGCGTAAGATGCCGAGCGCATCCGGGCCTTGCAGCGCAAGCTGGCAGTAGTCCGCGCTCACGTTTCGCAGCTCGACCTCCTCGCTCCCATGATGCGACGTGATCCAGTCCCAGTCCTTATCGGTCGTCGAAGCGTTGACGACGAGCATCAGGTGATCGGGCGCGAAACGATAGACGAGAAGATCATCTATGACCGTTCCTTCAGGCGTCGTCAGCGCTGAGTAGTGTGCCTGGCCGTCAACCAGTTTCGAGACATCGTTCGATGTCAGACGATTGACGAAGGGGATCGCCTCCGCGCCTCGCACAGTTATCTCGCCCATGTGCGAGACATCGAAGAGTCCCGCGTGCGTGCGTGTGCGCAGGTGTTCTTCGACCGTTCCGGCGGGGTACTGAACGGGCATGTCCCATCCACCGAAATCGACCATGCGGCCACCCATACGGCGGTGCGCGGCGTTGAGTGGCGTTCGTTTCAGGGCTGGCGCAGACAAAGCGTATCTCCTACACCTCTTAAGACGAGGTAGACGGATGCTCAAAAGTCTTAACGGAAGCGGAGCGGCAAAGCTAACACGCCCTGCGCGACCTGGTCAAGCGAGTGGGCAGGGAGCCATTTCCTTCATCACTTTGAACACAACGAGGGTGATCCGCATGCTCTGACGAAGCTCAACCAAATGGCCTGAATTAACGCTGGTCGTGGGTAATACCAGGTAGGAGAATAAAAGAAGCCGGGCGACCGATCCACGAAGCCACACGAAATGACACGAACTGAGGAGGGCTCTTTCGTGTGGCTTCGTGTCGCTTCGTGGATCGTCCCCCCGTCCGCTCTCTCTTGTCATCGTTTAGAAATTACGCTCGTGCACGTCTACTTTCTGGATGACGAAGACGACGCGCATGGTCTGCGGGCGGCGGTCGAAGGAGGCTGGAACGAAAGCAGGGCTTTGCCGCAGGGCGTGCTGGAAATCGTCCAGCATGCGCGGGTCGCGCGGCGCCTGGACGACATCTGCGAGCGAGGCGCTCCCGTTGCTGAACACATCCGTGACGACGATCATGTCGTCGTTGCCGTCTGTCGTGTGTGCGTGAGAGCGTGTCAGGGCTGCGAGCGCGCCGCGTGGATTGAGACTTGGCGACTCGGTGGCGAAAGGCGCGCGCAAGGTTGAAAGTGACTGCGCCGAGACAGGCTTGTTGATGTCGTAGTCGCCCTCACCGTCCTGCACGTAAAGAATCCTGTAAGACATCTCCTGCGAAGCGCGCGAGGCGTTATCCCAGTCGCGAAATGCCATCAGACTCGTGCGCAGCGCCGCGAACATGCCAATGAACAGGAGGGTCGAGGCGAAAGCGCCGACCGTATAGGGCATCAGATGTGGCCGCAGCCACTCGGCCACACGGACGCGCAAAGACAAGGCTGGCTGCCTCTGGCGCGCGGCGGCTTCGATCATCAAGGCATCGCTGATGGAAGATGCGAGGTCTGCCGGGGGAGCCGGAATGGGAAGCGCCCCCAGACCGCGAATGATCGAGCGCATCTCCGTCAACTCGGCGCGACACACGGGGCAACTGCGCAAGTGCTCATCGCAAGCGGCGCGCACCGGCAGCGCCAACATGTCGTCAGCGTATAGCGAGAAAGCCTGTTGTGTCTCCTCACATGTCATAAGAAGGCAGATATTAGATGTCAGATGTTAGATGTCAGTTCCGGTCTTTAACTAGCATCCGCCATCTGACATCTAACATCTGATCGGGCGAATAGCTGGCCGACCCCGGCTGCTCCCTTTAATCAAAGGAGCAACTCTTTCGGCTTTCTGTGGGGTGATTTGAAACCCCCTTGGTTCGTCCACGAAAGCGGGAATCAAAACGGGTGTTGCTGGCCGCGTTATCAAACCGCTCGCGCTTTCAAACCGAGAATGATCGCACCTCACAATTAACCGTCTTCGTCACTCTTCGACCCAATTGGCACCGAGTTTTTGGTGAAGCCGGGGCGGGTCAACCATTCGCCCAACCGATTTGCGATTGCGGAATTCGGATTGCGGATTTAAGAAGGCTTTCTTTTCAATCCGCAATCCGAAATCCGCATTCCGCAATTACAAAGAACTTTCCATCTTGCGGCGCAACTCCATGCGTCCGCGTGATAGCCTGGACTTGACCGTGCCGACGCTGATCTCCAGGGCGGCGGCGACCTCTTCGTAGCTCAACCCTTCAACGTCGCGGAGGATCACAGCTTCTCGATACGGGCGACCCAGTGTACCGAGCGCCGCGTGCAGCGCCCTTTCGCGTTCACGCGCGAGCGTCTCCTGTTCCGGGTCGGCGCTTGTCGTCGAACGCAGGCGTGCGCCTAAAGACTGTTCCTGCTGCCCTTCGGGCGCATCGAGCGAGACGTGACGCTCCCGCCTGCGCCTGCGCCACCAGCGCCAACGATTGCGCGCCTGATTGATGGCGATACGGTAGATCCAGGTCTTCAGGTCAGCCTCGCCGCGAAAGCGGTCAATATGCTGGAAGGCGCGTAAAAACGTCTCCTGCGTCAGGTCGCGCGCCTCTTCCGCGTCATCCGTCAAGCGATAGAGCAGCGCGTAAACCTCGTTTGAGCGCTCGCGCACCAGACGGTCGAAGGCGACCGCTTCGCCCGCCCTTAATCTTTCAATGAATTGAGCTTCGCCGTCTATACGCGCATCACCGGAGGCTGCCGAGGCAACCTGCTCCAGTTCTGCATGCCCGCGGAGGGCGACTGGCTCTCCGAAGCTCACTCGTATCCCCCAGCGGCGGGAAGCAGTCTCTTACGCCATTCTGGCCGCTTCCCGGACAGTTGAACCTTTAGACACCCTTCGTACACCTTTTGTTCCCGAAAAAAATGTCCCGTCAAAATAGTAAAAAAGGAGGGAGCGCGCCCGCTTCCGGTTCGTCCGGGCTCTTCAGTGCCCGCATCTCTCTCCCATCCCAGGCTCTTCCTTTGATGAAGAAAAGGGCTCCCTGCGTTTGCAGGACTGGCGGCTGGCGGGGCGCTTCGGCGCGAGCGTAACATGCGCTTTCCTCAAGGTCAAATATGGGTTCGGGTGCTTGCTTGACAAGCTCTCGCGGCGACCGTTAGAGTGCTGCTTTCGCCCACACACCAATAGAAAGAACGCGCTTCACTATGCGCTCTTGCGAGAGGGAAAGACGTGGCTAAATATAATAAGAAGCGTGCCCGCGAGCTGAAACACGATAAGTTCCGCGATACCACGATGAGCCTTTTTGACCGCCTCGGCGATCGTTTGGAGGGGAAAGGCCGCACCATCCTGTATGCAATCGTGGGAGCCGTCGTACTGGTCATTCTGGGGCTCATCTTTTCCGGCTGGAGAGATCGCAAAAGGCAGGAGGCCGCCCAGGCTCTCGGTCGCGCGATAGAGATCGCTACAGCGCCCGTCACCCCTTCGCCCTCGCCCGGCTCGACCACGCCCAGCTTCACCAGCGATAAGGAGCGCGCGCAAAGGGCTGTCGAGGAGTTTCAGAAAGTAGCCGACAAATATAGCGGCGAGACACGCGAGAATGCGCAATATTTCATCGCCACCAACCTGCTGACCGTCGATCATGACAAGGGCATCAGCCAGTTGGAGGCGCTCAGCAAAAGCGGCGATGCGAAGATCGCGACGCTCGCCAGGTTCGCCATCGCGCAGGCCAGGGAAGCGGACGCGCAGTATGATGCGGCGGCAGCCCTTTATAGTGAGCTTGCCAGACAGAACAGCGAATTCGTGCCTGCCGAGACGGCCAACCTGCGCCTCGCCCTCGTCTACGACAAACAGGGCAAGAAGAAGGAGGCCGCAGACCTTCTCTTCAACATAGTGCAGGCCGCGCGCCAGGCCAAGGATCAGGACGGCAAGCCCTCGACCCAAACCTCTTCGGCTCGCGAAGCGGCGCAGAAGCTGGAAAAGATCGACCCGGATCGCTACGCCCAACTTCCGCCGGAGCCACCCTCCGCCAGCGATTTCGCGCTCTAAAAGCAGATGTCAGATGTTAGATGCTAGATGCCAGTTTCGGTTTTCACTAGCATCTGACATCTGATATCTGACATCTGCCTTTCAATGGAAAACATCACGCATTCGCTCGTCGGTCTCGCTGCTGCCAAAGCGGGGCTTGAGCGCGTCTCGCCAGGTGCGACCGCTTTGTGTGTCATCGCTGCCAACGCCCCAGATGCAGATATTCTGGCGGTACTCGGCGGTCGTTGGTTTTACCTGCATCACCATCGCGGCATTACGCATTCAATTATTGGAACGCTCGCGCTCGCACTTCTTCTTCCGACTCTGTTCTGTGCCGTTGATTTAGTCTTGGCGCGCATTCGGAGCAAGACCCCGCGTCTAAAATTTCGTGGTCTCCTCCTGGCTTCGCTTATCGTCAGCGCGTCGCACCCGTTGATGGATTGGACGAATAATTACGGTGTGCGTCCGCTGTTGCCCTGGAGCGGACAGTGGTATTACGGCGACCTGGTCTTCATCGCCGATCCATGGATATGGCTGGTCGTTGGCGGCGCGGCATTCCTGCTGACGGCGAAAACGAAATGGCGCATGGCGCTCTGGACGCTTCCCGCGTTGGCCGTGACGGGAATCATCATGTTCCTGCCACTGCGCAGCGCAAGTCTCCTCAATCCATATATTTTCCGCGCTCTCTGGGTAGCCGGAATCATAGCGCTGGTCGCGGCTCATCGCGCGCGCATCGTAGAGCGTTGGGGCAGTTCCATTGCGCTCATAGCGCTCGCGCTCGTGGTCGTTTACTGGGGCGGGCTCTCTATCGCACACGCACGCGCCTTCGCCTCCGCGCAGCTCATCTCTAATAAACTGGCGGCGGAGAATGGCGAAACCTTAAACCGCGTGGCGGCCATGCCGACATTGGCAAGCCCGCTGAACTGGCATTGCGTCCTGGACACGAATCGCGCGGCGTATCGCTTCGATCTAGTCCTGGGCTTGAAGAGTGAGGGAGCAGCGCTCAATCTCGCGCGTTTTGAGAAACCGGAGGGGACAGAGGCTCTCCTAATTGCTCACGCTTCGGAAGACGAGCGCGCGAAAATCCTTTTAGAGTTCGCGCGCTTCCCGGTGGCTCGTGTTGAGGGAGACTGTTTGAGCCGGACGCTCGTACAATTGGCGGACTTACGTTACACTGATCCTGGCGCGTCACCGCCGGGTAGTTTCTCTCTGGAACTCCCCGTCGAGTGCCCGCCGGAATCTGTAGAGACGAGCGAGAAGTGAACGAGAGAGCCAGCATTCAAGCTTCGGGCGCATTGGCAGAGGCTGCTAAACAGAAGATCGCGCCAAAGGAGCGCATCCGCCTCGCAAGCTGCCGCACATCGCCCGGCGGTTACGTCGCGGCCATGAGCGCGCTTACCTTCGCGGCGCTGCTCTTTCTGCGCATAGAGTTGGACGCGGCGGTGGTCGCAACGCTCATTCTGGCATGGCTCATCGTGCCCGTGCTCGCCTTCACCGACCGCATCTGTTTCGACGGCCACACCCTCTCGCGCAAAGGACTCTTTGCCTTCATCGGTCGGCTCGTGCGCGGGCGTGAATGCGCCCTCTCCGTCGATGAGATAGAACGCGTTGAGACCATCGCCGTGCGCACGCTGAGGCGCGGTGGCCGTGTTCGCTATCGCTATCGCAGCGAGGTCGCTGGCCGTGGCATCGGCTTCGTTTTCGCCTCCGGCGGAAACGGTTACCGGCGCATGGTGCGCAACCTTTTCCCGTTATTACCGGATGACAGGATGGATGCGCGCTCCGGCGAGTTGCGCGACTACCTGACGGATCAAAAAACTCTGCGCCTCACGCTCAGCCAGCTCCGCCTGGCCTCTTCAGATGTGCTTGAAGAAGCCACCTCCGATCTTCAGCACGGGGCGAAAAGGAGCGTGCGACACCAGCGCGCCGCTGTGACCGGCGATGCCTGTTCCACGGTCGAGATGGAGCGCGGACGACAGCTACGCCGTGCGGCTAATGAACTGCGCGCGGCGGGACGCCTGCGAGAGGCTGCCGAAGCCTTCAGGCGCGCGCTTCTGGTCATGCCGCGTGATGGCTGGCTGATCTACGAGTTCGCGCGTTTTCTGCGCTCGCAGGCGAGCGCCGTCGGGGACGCGCGCCTGCTCGCACGCGCGCGCGCCGGGCTGCGCTTGGCCGCGCAACGCTCCGGCGATGATGCCAGACTGCTCGCGCGTATCGGCGAGAGCTTTTTCGATCACGGCGATTTGCAGCAGGCGGCACACTCGTACCGTCGCGCCCTCGAAGTCGATCCGCGCTCGTTGCGCGCCGAGATCGGTCTCGCCGAAGTCGCGCTCAGAAGCGGTAAGCTGGCCCACGTCATACACCACTACGCGTCCGCCGCACGAATCGCGCCGGATGGGGCGCTCGCACGCTTCGCGCGCAGGGAGGCTGATTACTACGCGCGGCTCAATGATGATGATGATTATCTGGCCGCAGAGCTGCGGCGCATCGGATGGTTGCAGAACGCTCTGCACGCGCGTCGTGTCGCCGCGCGCCTCACGCTCGCCAGCATCCTGCTGGCGCTCGTCGGAGCGTCCGTTGACGAAGCCATCTCGTCTGTCGGATGGTCGCTCGCCTCTACCTCGATCATAGTCTGGGTCGGCCTCGCCCTCATCAACAGGTTTCTGACGCAAAGACGCAAAGCGAGAACGGTAGAATAAAACAGTAGACAGGAGACAGTAGTCAGGAGACAGTAGAAAAGAAAGCAGCAACCGCTTGTTCTACTGGCTACTGACTACTGTCTACCGTCTACTTCTTTCTCACATTTCTGGTGCGGATTTTGAGCGCGGCGTCGTTGTCTTCTTCGTCGTGCTCTTGCGTGCGGGCTGCGTGCGGCTCTCTTTCTTGGTGCCTTTGGTGGCTCTCGATTTCGGGTCAACGACGGAATCGACGATGTCCGAGACCACGGAGGCTGCATCGGAGGCCAGATCGGTCACTCCTGCCGCGATGTCTGCGGAAATTTCGCGTACGGGCTGAGGGATAATGGTGCGCGCGGCCTGTTCGGCGGCAGAGGCGACGGCTGACATGGCGCGCTCAAGCTGTGCGGGCTGCGGATTCAGGAGCGCGTCCCAGCGATAGCGCGCTTCAGGGCGCGGCTCTGCAAGACGCTTAAAGACGAGGTTCGTCACAGCGTCTGTGACCCAGCGATGATAGAACTCGCCGACCGAATGCTTGTCCGCATCAGGCGCAGGATTCATGAAGTCAATCGCATAGGGGATGCCGTCTTTGATCGCAAACTCGACCGTGTTGATGTCGTAGCCGAGCGCGCGGCAGAGCGTCCGCACGTCGTTCACGACGCGCTCGTTCAGCTCAGGAGACAGATAGTTGGGATTGTGTATGTACTGCTCGCCGGAGAGATACGGCTTGGTCGGATCATAAGGCATGACCATGACATCTTCCTGGCCGATGCAGTAGCAGCGCACGAATTGATCGAAGTGGATAAACTCCTGCAAGGTCATGCAGAGCGTGCCAGTCTGGTCGTAGGTGTACCACAATTCTTCCAGAGAATTAACACGCGAGACGTTCTTCCAGCCGCCGCCGTCGAAAGGCTTGATGATCGCCGGTAGGCCGACGTAATCGACTATCCCCTGCCAATCGAGCGGGAATTCCAGGTTGCGCAAGCTCTCGCTGACCACACCCTCTATGTAATCCTTCTGCGGCAGGAGCACCGTCCTGGGAACGGCTACGCCTATTTTAGCGGCGAGCGAGTAGTTGAAAAACTTGTCGTCCGCCGACCACCAGAACGGATTATTGATGATGATTGCTCCTTCGAGCGCGGCACGCTTCATGACGGCGCGATAGAAGGGGATTTCGTGCGAGATGCGGTCGATGATGAGATCGTAGGATGGAACCCAGTCGTGGCGCACGCCGCCGACTTTGATGAACTCGGCGACCGTCTCGCCACGCCCGCGCTCGTTAATGCTCTCGATCAGCGCCTCTGGAAAAGATTGTTCGCGGCCAACCAGAATACCGACTCGTTTCATAATGTGATGATCCTTTCAGTTAATGGGCGTGACAGGCGCGTGCAAGCGACCGCTTTGACGAACTGCAAACCCCTACGGTCGCCTATCACTAATCGCGTGTCGCCTCGGGAAACCGTGCACTCTACAGCCCTACGTGCGGCCTTGTCAAACAGGGGCAGGCATCTGCGCCCAGCTTTCAGCGCATCTATAACAAGCGCCCTCCCGAGGGCGTATAGACGTACTTTTATATCAATATGTTACAATTCTCATCTCGAATGGCCTGACTTTTATCTGCTCGCCATTCCCGTTCAAATTTCATAGCTCGAAGGAGAGCCCTTTTCGTGTTGAGACGCTTCACCCTGTTGATAACCATGTTCGCGCTGCTTGCCAGCGTGAGCTTCTTGCCCCAACAAGCAGCCACCGCCACTTCTGCGCAGAACGACAAGAACATCACGGCAGAGAACGTTGCCGAGAGCGTGATCTATGTGTACGGCACGCGACCCGCCCTTGAGCAGGTGCGGCGCAACGGCATCGAGCGAGGACGGATGACGCGTACCAATAGCGAAGGGCGCACTGAAGAGTCGAGCTATGTACGCAGCTTTATCCGGGGCGAGAATTCGGCCAAGGATAAGATTCGCATCGACCAGAAGTCGCCGACCGTCGAGTATGCGATGGTCTATGGCGAAGGGCGCACGTGGGGGATCATCAATGGCGCGTCCTTCACGCCGCGCGAGGAATCAATCGCGGACTTTCTCTCGCAAAAGTGGCACAACATCGACGCGCTGTTGCGCTATAAAGAGGATGGCTCGACCATCACGCTCGTCGGCAAGGACAAGCAGATGGGTGTTGACCTGCACGTCCTAGACCTGACGGATAAAGAGAACCATCGCACGCGCTACTACATCAGCGCCAAGACGTTGCGCGTCCTCTCGCTCGAATACGAGCTAGCCCCGGCAGGTGGAGGCGGCAAACCCGTCAAATTCACGAAGCGATTCTATGATTACCGCATCGCGCAGGGCACGCTTGTGCCCTACCGCACGGTGCTCTACGAGAATGGCAAACAGATGCAGGAGACGCGGTTGCTGACAATTACTTATGGCATCAAGATGGAAGATTCCGTCTTCCATAACCCGGATTCCCCGACCACCACTACCACCACCACGCAGCCGTAAAAGAAGTAAACAGGAGACAGTAGAAAAAGCGGTTGCTGCTTTCTTTTCTACTGTCTACTGTCTACTGTTTACTGTCTACTTCTTTCCCCTTCCGTCTTTTGGGAACTGAGCCGTTTCGCGTGCGTGTATAGACTGCGGGCGGTCATTCTCGGAAAGTGTATAATCATTTGATGGAGAGGCCGCCCGGCGCTGGATGTGAGACCGGGGAGATTGCTGTTCCCTCTATAGAACTCCTTTGACGCGCTTCGGTCTGCTGGCCTGCCCGCCTACATGAGTACGCTGACCTCCACCGATGATCTGCGCTTCGGCACGCCCGTCGTGTCGCAAAGCATCGTGGCCGAGCCGCGCTCGGATCATGCTCTGGTGGAGGCCGCGAGGATGGGCGATGAGGAGGCGTTCAGTGAGTTGGTCGGGCGCTATCGCAACCAGATCACCAGCTATATTTATCGTATGACCAACGATTACGACGAAGCGGTTGATCTGGCGCAGGAGACCTTCGTGCGGGTCTTTCGCGCCATGGATCGTTACCAGACGACGTATGCGTTCTCGACCTACATTTATCGCATCGCTACGAATCTGGCGATCAGCGAGTTGAGGAAACGCAAGCGCCGACGGCTGGTCTCGTTGACGGGTCTTTTTCAATCGCGGGAAGAGGTGGCAGCCGCCCCGCGCGAGTTTCACCCGATGGACGCGAGCCCGCTTCAGGACGCGGCGCTGGTGGACGCGGAGCGGCGTGGCGCGGTCGCGCGCGCCATCTCCACGCTGCCGGAAAAATATCGCGCGCCGCTGGTCTTACGCGATGTCGAGGGCAAGAGCTACGAAGAGATTGCGCGCATACTTGAGACCAACGTCGGCACTGTCAAATCGCGTATCAGTCGTGCGCGCTCTTTCCTGCGCGATAAACTGAAGGCTTATTTGTGATGAGGAGCAAGGATGGAGGCTATGAACTGTAAAGCGTGCCGCATCGAGATAGAAGAGTCGGAGACAAGCCGCTCCTTGAGCGTCGAGGCGCGTCATCATACCGAGACGTGTCTGCCTTGCCGCGCGTTGCGCGACGAGCATCTGGCGCTCACGCAACTGGTGGGAAGTCTGGAGCCTGTGGCCGCGCCCTCTGACTTCGATCTGCGTTTGCGCGCACGGCTGGCGGCCACCGCCGGTCGAGACCAACGCCGATCCGCCTGGCTTCGGCTTGCACCCGGCGGCGTCTTCTCGCTCGCTGGAGGGGCGGCCATCTGCCTGCTGCTCTTAATGCTCGCCGCAGTCGTTTACAGGCAGGTGAGCCTGACCGGGTCTGAAAACATGCGCCCGACCGGAGTGGTCAGCAAAGGAGAGTTGAAGACGGACGGGTCACAGGCCGGATCAAAGGACGCCACGCAGACCCCGAACCGCACAGAGGATTATTTAGCCACAGGAGGCGCGACCGGCGTGCGGAACCATGCGTCTGGAGGCTCTCCCGCTGTGGGCGGCGCGACGAGCAGTAGTCCTCGCGTGCTCAGAAGCGGGGCTTTGAGCGCGGCTGCGAAACGAGACGTGGTCGCCTCGGGTGCGGAGAAAATCATCTCTTCGGACTCGGCTGTGTACAATCCGCCGCCTTTGATAACTCCGACGGCTGTTTACAATCCGGCGGTCGATCCTGTGCCTTCTATCGCCCTGCCTGTGAGGTCATCTGCTCAGCCCATGGCCTTTTTCTTGAAGGGATGGGGCGGGGCATCTCGTACGGTTCCTCTCAAGCTCGTGACGTTCGGCTCGGAAATGCTGATCGAACAGAGCGAGGAGACGCGCGCCGGTGCTCTGGATGCTTCCGACATCTGGTAATCAGGAATGTGAACCGGCGATCAGGAGTCTGGTAAAACCATTTTGCTACACGTAAACCTTCAACGAACGGTTCTCGCGCTCGCGCTGCTCATCACCGCCTGCACGGGCGTCCTGCGCGCGCAGGACGGGAATCGACAGCAAACGCCGAACGCTTCGAGCGGCAGCGGTATCCCCGCCTCTGAGCAGGGCGTTCAATCCGCGCCTCAGGTGCTGACCGTGGTGCATCGGCTGAACGGACTTAAAGTGTTGAGGGTGATGCGGCGTTCCGGCGCGCAGGTGGCGGAGCTTGATAAGGATTTTATTCGTGCCCCCGTTTCGCACACCACCATCACCGCCGGACTTGCCCTCGGCGACGGCCACCTGGTTGTGGCTCGTCTTGAGCAGGCCGAGGTGGAAGTTGACGCAGACGCCGCGCCAGCAGTTTCTATGGAGAGAGTGTCTGAGGCCGATTCGACGAACCTACTGGTTGTGGGGCGCAACGGGCAGCAGTTTGCCGCGCGATACGTAGGGCTTGATGGCTCGACGGGACTATCATTTTTACAGGTCGATGGGCTGACGCTTCCGCTCATGCGCGATGCCGCAGAGGAGCGTTTGCAGGTGGGGCAGCGCGTGCGCCTGTGCGCGCCGGAGCCTGCCAGTCGTGCAGAGGGGACGGCTACAGCCGGTACGCTCTATCTGCGTGTCGGTGAAGTGGAGGGTGAGATTGCGCTGATCGCTCGCACACCTTCAGGCAAGATCGCGCGCATCAATGTTCGCGCGTCCCATCTATCAAGGGCGATTGTCGGCGGCCTTGCGCTCGACGAGGCGGGCGATATCATCGGCATTGTGGAATCAAACCGCGGTAAAGAGGCGCGCATCATTCCACTGGCAGCAGTTCGCCTGGCAGCGGAACGCGTCATGGCGCGGCGTGGAAGCGTTCCGCGCCCGTGGCTGGGCGCACGCGGCAGAGAGTTATCGGCCTCGACCATCGCGCAGCTCACATCCGTTGGATGGAAGCGTGCAAAGGCTGCTCAGCTTGTGAGCAAAGGCCAGGGGATTCTGTTGACATCGGTTGATCCCGCCACACCGGCAGCGGTCGCCGGGCTTCGCGCCGGAGATATTATTGAGCGGGTTGATGGCCGCGAGTTGAAAGGGGCACAGGATTTTTCTCTCATGCTGGATGAAGCAGGAGGGAGAGCCACCATACGCTTGATGGTGCTGCGGCCTAACCGCGCCGCGCCGCTCGCGTTTACAGTCAAGCTCGAAGAGACTTTAACTCCTGCCGCTCGGACGCAGATGGCGGAGGCGAGCGCCGGTCACGCTCAAGTGGCCGACCCGTTCATCTCGCGCGGCGCGGAGACCATCATGCTCTCGCAGAAGGCCGCCGCCAATCTGGGAGCGCAGGGCGGGCGGCTCGTCGTCTTCGTGCAGCCGCAGAGCGCAGCCTCTCGCGCCGGACTGCGCGCGGGCGATGTCATCGAATCTTTGGATGGCCGCGCGCTATCCGAAACCGGCCTGCGCCCCACGATTATCCTCAACAGCCCGGCACAGCGCACGCTCGGCATCGTACGCGACGGGCAAAGGCTCAAGATCAGCCTTCCATAAGCCCGGAGTGGCTCATCAACATTGTGCCTTCAGTCTTGGCCGCGCCATATACACCTGTGTTACTCTAAGCACTCCGATACGCTCGTTCAATCCGATCATTCGACGGGAATTCTCGTGCCTGATTCAATACTGCACAACGCTGTCTCGCGTTATCATGAGCTACTAACTGAGGGTGATCTGGCCGAATCTTCACGAAAAATGCTCGACGAAGGTTTGGAGCGCTCGCGGCTCATCTTCGGAGGCCGGAGGCTTTCGCCCTACCTGCGCCCGCACTTCGTCACAGAAGCTGACTGGGCTAGGGTGACGCGCATCTGCGAAACAGTCTGGGGCGCGATTCAGAAGGTCAAAGATGCCGCCATCGAAGACCGTGCGTTGATGGACGAGCTTGGGCTGACCGAGATCGAGCGAGATTTGGTTGGAATCGACCCAGGCTACAGGGAGGTCTCGCCGACGGCGCGGCTCGACTCTTTTCTGACGGACGCGGCCTACAGCTTCGTCGAGCTGAACGCGGAGAACCCCGCAGGGATAGCCTTCGCAGACGCGGCCTACGATGTCTTCTCTGAGCTTCCAGTGATGCGCCGCTTCAGCGAGGACTATCATGTGCGACTGCTCTACGGACGCCACCAGATGCTCGAAGTGCTCCTGCGCGTCTACCAGGAGTTTTTAGGTCGTAAGCCTGAGCGCCCGCCGCGCATCGCCATCGTCGATCTGAAGGATGTGCCGACCACGCAGGAGTTTGAGCTGTTCAAGGAGTATTTCGAAAAAGAGGGGTATCCGGCCATCATCTGCTCGCCGGATGAGCTGGAATGGACGAATCAGAGACTGCGTAAGGGATCGTTCGAGATCGACATCGTATATAAGCGCTTGCTCGTCAACGAGTATATCCCGATCATAGAGGAATGCCCTGCGCTCCTCAATGCTTATCGCGCGGGCGGTGTTTGCATGGTCAACAGCTTTCGCTCGAAGCTGATTCATAAGAAGGCTCTCTTCGCTGTGCTCACGGACGAGCGCCATGCGCGCCTCTTCACGGAGCACGAACGCGCCGCTATACGCTCGCACATACCCTGGACGCGCCGCGTGCGCGCAGAGCAGACGGCCTATTCAGGCGAGCAGGTAGACCTGCTTGAATTCATATTCGAAAAGCGTGACCGGCTGGTGCTCAAGCCCAACGACGATTACGGCGGGCATGGTATCTACATCGGCTGGAATACGGACGAGATCGCCTGGAACGAAGCCCTGCGAAGCGCTCTTGCTAATGGCGACTATCTGGTGCAGGAGCGTGTGCCGACCGCGCGCGAGGTCTTTCCCGCTTTACAGCCGGACGGCTCGGTCGAGTTCGCCGAACAACTTGTCGATCTTGACCCTTTACTCTTTTCCGGCAAGGTGGGTTCGGCCTTTACGCGCCTCTCCTTCACAGAACTGGCGAACGTCTCTTCGGGCGGCGGTATGGTCCCGACATTTATTATCGAAAAGCAGTAGACAGTAGACAGTAGTCAGTAGCCAGTAGAAAGAAAAGCGGTTGAGGTATTTGATGCTGAGCCTTTTAATCAGGGTAGATGACAGAGCGTCGCGCTCTCTCTTTTCTACTGTCTACTGACTACTTGCTACTCCATCAGTTACAATGGAGGGGCTCGGAGAGGTTCAATCTGAGGTAAGGATGGCGAGACGTGGTTGACGAGCTAGATACAAACGCGATGTCGGAAGCGGAGGAGCGCCGCCGCCATGATCGCTCGCGCCTGATCGTTGATCTCTTTTTCAACGGTTCGGACGCGACCGGCGTCGCCAGCACGAAGGATATCAGCCTCGGCGGCCTGTACATGAACACGAAGGCACATCTGCCCGAAGGTGCGCTGCTCACGCTGCGCATACCTCTGGGCGATGACCAGCAGGTCGTCGTCAATGCCGAAGTCGTTTACAGCAACCCCGGACGCGGCGTCGGCGTGCGCTTTCATGGCCTGAAGGAAGAAGACCGCCAACTGATGCAGCGCGAGTTGCCTGCGCCATGAAGCCTCAGCCCGCGACCGTCGAGTCCAGGCAAAAGAGCTGGCGCGATCTGAGCTCCGTGATGCGAGCGGCGCTTGAGGGTAAGCTGAAGGGCTTGTACGGCGCAGAGCGTGATGAGATAGCCTTCGATGCCCTCGCGTTCGATAAGCAACAGGCGCTCCTTATACTCGTCAGACGATGGCGCGAGCTGAAGCTCTGGGAGACTGTGCGGCGCGTCGAGAACGTTTACGGCGAGGGTGGCGTCGGGATGAATTTCGCGGCATGGCCGCTGCTCAAATCAACACTCGACAGGCGCGACGATTTCACGGGGCTCTTTGCCTCGCACAGCGATACTTCCGGCGGCTTTCTCGAACGCGGGCGGAGGCTGGCCGCGCTTCACATCCTGTACGTAGACGAAAGGGAGGAGCGCCGCTGGGCTGCCCATTTCGATCTTTACAACCCCTGGGTCTCGCCCATGAACGCGTGGCGGCATCTGCTGCATGAAAAGATGCGTGGCGAGACGCCCGACTGGCGTGTGATTCGGGACGCGCTCTGGGATTCAGAGGGATAAGCTTTGCGACCTTTGCGCGACTTCCTTAGCGTCCTTTGCGTTTAAAGGGAAGATTAACCGCAAAGGACGCTAAGGAAGTCGCAAAGGTCGCGGAAGAACGTATCTCACCTGATTGACTACCGAATTCTTATTGCATCCCCCGATTCGGCGCGCGCCGCCAGCGCATCAGGAGACAAACATATGTTTGAACAATTCACCCTCGGCATTGAAGAAGAGTTTCAAATCGTCGATCCGCAGACGCGCGAGTTGCGCTCACACGTCTCTGAATTTCTGGAAGAGGGCAAGATGCTGCTCGGCGAGCAGATCAAGCCGGAGATGATCCAGTCGATGATCGAGGTCGGCACGGGCATCTGCAAAAACATACAGGAAGCGCGCGCCGACATCTCGCGGCTGCGCGGCATTATCTCCAGCCTCGCGCGCCGCAAAGGGCTGGAAATCGTCGCCGCTTCGACGCATCCCATCTCGCGCTGGCAGGATCAGAAAATCTTCGACGACGAGCGCTACGCGCTGCTCGTCCAGGAGCTTGAGATGGTCGCACGCTCGCTCCTGATCTTCGGGCTGCATGTTCACGTCGGCGTGGCAGACCCTGAGCGCGCGATTCACATCATGAACGCCGCACGCTATTTCCTGCCGCACGTGCTGGCGCTCTCCACCTCTTCGCCGTTCTGGGTGGGCATCAACACCGGCCTCAAATCCTATCGCTCAGAGGTCTTCAAGCAGTTTCCGCGCACAGACATCCCAGACCATTTCGACTCGCACGCTTCGTTCCAGCGCTACGTCGATCTGCTGGTCAAAACGGGCTGCATCGATAACGGTAAGAAAATCTGGTGGGACGTGCGACCGCACCCGTTCTTCCCGACGCTGGAATTTCGCGTCTGCGACATTCCGACGCGCGTTGACGACACCATTGCCATCGCCGCGCTCTTTCAGGCTATCGTCGCCAAGCTCAATAAACTGATCGACAAGAATCTGGGCTTTCGCCTCTATCGCCGGATGCTGGTGCAGGAGAACAAGTGGCGCGCCGTGCGCTGGGGGCTCGACGGCAAGATGGTCGATTTCGGAAAGCAGAAAGAGGTGCCCGTGCGCGATCTAATTCTTGAGTTGTTGGAATTCGTCGATGACGTGCTCGACGATCTGGGCTCGCGCAAAGAGGTCGAACACATTCACACCATCTTAGCGCGCGGCACTTCAGCCGACGAGCAGCTTCAAATCTACCGCGAGACGGGCGATCTCAAGCTGGTCGTTGATCGTTTGATCGAAAGGACTATGGAAAATGTGCCGCGCGACGTGGATTTGACCACGGCAGCGCCGGTAGGGTAGCTCGCTTCCAATAGCAGAGACGCGCCAAGGGCAGGGAATCGCTCCCTGCCCTTTTTGCATTCATAGAGGACAGCCAATGGATTACTGAATTGCACTGGAAGAGAGGCGGGAGACGATCCACAAATTAACACGAAACAACACGAAGACAGGCTATTTCGTGCCCTTTCGTGTGATTTCGTGGATCATTAATGACCTTCTTTTACCCTGCAACCTGGTATAAGGTGTCGGGTATTGAGCTTCACTCTGACTGATCGGGCTCAGTCGCTGTCTTGCGGGCAGCTATCGGCAATCTCGTCGACGTGGCTCAAAGCCTCGCGCAGGAAGTTCTCAAAAATAATGCGCCCGTCGCGCGATTCGTTCTGGTGCGCCCAGCGCGTGCGGCTCTCTGCGTCGTCGCGGAGCATGCGCTTGCGCTCCTCCGGTGAGAGGTTGGGGTTGAGGCGATGCGCGTCCTGGCGGCGGCTCAGGTCCTGAAAAGATTTTTCGAGATGAAACTGGACTGTGTAGATGAGCTGGCCTTCGGTGCGTTTGACCATCATCTGGTTGCGACACTTGTAGGAGGTGGCGAGAAGCTCGAACCCCTGCGGCACGCGATCAAGCTGGAGGCCGTGATTCTGCCACACGCGAAGGATGCCTGCCTCCCGCGTATAGTCCTGCCAGAGGCCGGAGTCGGGGTCGTCGAAGCCGCAGAAGATAGGGTCGAGCGGCGCAGTGATGCGTATGAAATGGTACTGGTACTCGAAGGAGCGTCCGGCGCGCTGCTCGTGCTGCTCAAGGTTAGAGAGCGTCACGACGCGCGCTCCGAAGCTGAGACCCACCAGCTCGTGCCCGCCGCAGATGCCGAGGACGGGTGTGCGCGTCTCGCGTATGAAGCGGGAGAAGCTCTCGATCAGTTCCGGGTTGTAGTAATCGAAGTCCTGCAATGTGCCGCTCAGGACAATCGCATCCGGGCGAAAGCTCTTGGCGGCTGCGGCAATCTCTGACAGGTGCGCGACGCGTGTCACAGGTTTCTTTACCAGCCGCGAGACGTTGTTGAGGATGTTCTCCAGCGCCAGCTCGGCGACCAGGCGCTCGCGATTGAGGTGCATCTTGAGATCACGCCCCCAATCTTTGCGTGCCACGTCAGTAATGTCCCGCTCGTCGCGCAGCAGATTATCTATGACGAGCACGCGCGCCGCTTCGATCCGTTTTTCTATCGGCTCGTAACGGCAGAACGTGCGCTGGTTGAAGGGGAAAGGTAGTGGCTCCGGTTTGTCGAGCGGAAGCTCTTTATCGAGAAGTATCTCTTGCATCGTCTCTGTCAGTCTTGGCGCGGTGCGCGCTCTCCTGTTTTATTGCGCGCGCCGCTGTTTCGTATTCTGGTTAAATTGCGGAATCGCCGTCCCCGCACCTGCCTTTGTGATCTCATCCCGAAGCTCACGTACGAGCTGAGAGCGGGCGCGCGAGCCGAAGGAGGCATGTCGCTCTTCTGCGGCGCGCTCGATTAAGAGTAACATGCGATGCCAACCGGATTCGAGCTCATCTGCGAGGCTGGAAATCTTCGTGATGTCGTAAGGTACGGCTATATCAGCGCACCCTGCTCGCGCAAAGACCGAAAGGTAACGCGCCGTCGCCAGATCAGGACACAACATGCGATGCCGCCCGACCTTCAGCTCCACCCCCAGGAGAGTGTGTTGCACCTCGACGGGGTTCTCCTTCGCCGGTACGTCCAGATGGTGCGAGCGTGTGCGCAAGATGAGTATACGCTCGCGATAGATACTCGGAATCCACATCTCACAGAGCGTTTCCCTGACCTCCTCCGCCAGACGCGAGACAGAGACGGCGCGCGGCGCATTGCTTGCTCCTGCGTCGGGCTGTATCACAAAAAGAGCACTCGTCTTTGTTACGGTCATACTTGTTGGCAGAAACTCGCACTCCGCGCTCACAAAGAAGCTATCTGGAGCCAATATCAATTGAGTGTAGGGCGAGAGCAATGTAACCGCAAAGGACGCCAAGGAAACCGCAGAGGGCGCTGGAGATTCCTTCGCGTTCTTTGCGTCTTCATCCTTGGCGACCTTTGCGGTTTATCTACCCTACAGGCGAATCAAATCCGCTCTAAACGCCAAATAGCGCAAGGTCTACTCGCAAAGGAACAGAGAGAGAAGAACCCTTTTTTGCATCCCCAGAGGGTCTTACGCCTCTCTGCGCTCCACGCGTCTTAATTTCCCCTCTCCTTCAACTCCAGCTCGGATTATATAACCCACTTTATGGTTTTCTGTGTCCTGACGGTCAATTTTTGTGAGATGCCGCTCGCGGCTCGCTTCATCGTACGGATACGGACACGCTTCTTCCGGCTGGCCTTCTCTGAAACGCGTCAAACACGCGACCCGGAAAAATCCCCAGGTAAAAGACCCCCAGCACGGTGATGATGAGAGCCCAGGAGAGAGCCGCAGGGATGCGTGGGGCGCTCCACTGCGTCTGACGCTCGCGAAAGAACATGACGATGATCAGCCGCAGATAATAGTAAGCAGAAATGACCGTATTCAGAACGCCGATCACCACGAGGGCGTAAAACATCTCGTTCTGTGTGGTGTAGCCCGCATTGAGCGCCGCGCGAAAGACCATGATCTTGCCCATGAACCCGGCGGTCAGGGGCATTCCCAGCAGGCTCAGGAGAAAGAGCGAGAGGGCGAAGGCGAGACCGGGCGCACGCGCGCCGATGCCGCTGTAGTCTTCGACCTCCGTGCGGCGATCATTGTTGCGCGCAATTAGCGTCACGATACTGAACGCGCCCAGGTTCATCACGGCGTAGGTCAGCATGTAGAAAGCGACCGATGCCACGGCGATGCTTCTCTGCTCAGCATCCGGGCTTGCACCCGCCGCCACGAATCCGACCAGGGCGTAACCGGCGTGCGCAATCGAAGAGTAGGCGAGCATGCGCTTGACGTTGTTCTGCACGATAGCCACAACATTGCCGATGCTCATCGTGAGGATCGAGATCACAAAGAGCGAATAGAGCCACGCTTCGTGCAGCGATGCCCCATCGGACGCTCCTGTGACGCTCGCCGTGGCCGCGACAAATGGAAACCCGACGACAAAGACCCTCAGGAAGGAGGCGAACCCGGCGGCTTTCGGCCCGGCGGCCATGAAGGCCGTGACAGGTGTGGGCGCGCCCTCGTAAACATCGGGCGTCCAGACGTGGAAGGGAGCGGTCGCCACCTTAAAGCAGAAGCCCACGAGCATCATCGCGGCTCCGGCAAAGAGCAAGGGTGGGTAGAGTGAATCGTCCACGCGCTCGGCGATAGAAGCGATGTTCGTCGTTCCGGCCAGGCCGCTTCTGGTCGCCGTCGCCCCATAGATGAGCGCGATGCCGTAGAGAAGAAAGGCGGAGGAGAAAGACCCCAGGATGAAATATTTGAGCGAGGATTCGTTCGAGCGCAGGTCTGTGCGACGGAAACCGGCCATCACGTAAGTGGCTATGGAGAGGATTTCCAGACCCAGAAAAATGATGACCAGATCGCCGCCCGATGCCATCAGCATCATCCCCGAAGTGGCAAAAAGCAGCAGCGCATGAAACTCGCCCGCCGGAAGTCCCTCGCCTTCGATCCAGATCATGGAGATGAGTATGGTGAGCATTGAGACCAGCAGCACAATCAGCGTAAAGCTGAGCCGCAGCTCGTCGAGCACGATCATGCCGTTGAAATCACCATTCGCGCCCGTGCCGTATGCCCACATCCAGATGCAGGAAATGGCCGCCGCGACGAGCCCTGTGAGCGAAAGGCTGCCCGTCACCCAGCGCTGATGAGCGCGCGCGAACGCGTCCACCAGCATGACCAGCACGGCCACGCCACCGACGATCAATTCCGGCATGATGAGCGAGAAATTGATGTCGGGCGATAGGGTTTGAAATGCCAGGCACGTTATCATCTTGGAAACTCAGAGAGTGTCTTGAGAAGGATTATTTTAACGCAAAGGACGCAAAGGAAGGCTCAACCCTCTGCGTCCTTTGCGAAAACCTTTGCGTCCTTTGCGTTAAAACCTTCTTTCACTTAACCACCCTGCCTCTCTTGACGCCTATTTCATCGAACTCGCGCTCGACCCCGCCGCCAGAAACTTATCAACGCGGCTGCGGATCAAAGTTTTGTATTCATTCGGAGCCGACATGCCCCTCTGCTTGACGACCAGCCGTCCTCCTTTATCGAAGATGGTGACGAGCGGGATGCGTACAAGGTCTGAGAACTGTGCGAAGGTGAACTTGGTCGGGTCACGCAGCACAGGAAACGTCAGCTTGAGCTTCTTCGCGTAGCTGCGCAGAGCCCCGTCCGACACCTCATCCTCGCGCTCGATGCTCACCCACAGGAATTTGACGGGCTTGCCCTCATACTCTTTCCGCAACTGCTCGAGGATGCGTAGCTCGTCGGCGCACGGCTGGCACCACGTCGCCCCGAATGAGACGACGACGACGTTGCCGCGCATCTCTGCGATGTCATACGACTTGCCGTCAGCGCCCTTCAGGTTAACTGTGATCTCATCCTCCGCCTGCGGCTGCTGTGCTCTCAACGCAGGCACAAGCCAGACCCCTGAGACGAGAAGAACTACGAGTGCAACGAAAAGGAAAGATTTTTTCATAAGCATCATCTCGTGAATCGTAAATGGCAGATCGTGAAAGAAAGCCCGTGCGTCGATTTACGATTCACGATTTACGATTCACCATCAAGGTTTTCTCACATCGACAGTATAGGAACCGCCGCGCTCGTCCTGCATGACGCGCTCTCGCACGAAGAGAACGCTCTGGCGCGAGCGATCCAGAAACGGGCGCGGGTAGACGCCCATGAACAGCATAAGCAAGAGCAACGGAACAAGCAAACCGATCTCGCGCGCATCGAGGTCGGGAAGCTGTGCATTCTTCTCATTCCTCAGACGCCCGAAGACGACACGCTGCAACATCCACAGCATGTAGACGGCGGCGAGGATCATGCCCGTCCCGCCAACCATCGTCGCAATCCACGGATGGCGAATGGCCGTAGATGTCCACATACCGAGCAGGATGAGAAACTCACCGACGAAGCCATTGAGGAACGGTAGCCCGATGGATGAGAGCGACGCGATCACAAAGAAAGCTGAGAACCACGGCATAGAGGTCGAGAGCCCGCCGTAATCCGCGATCATGCGCGTGTGGCGTCTCTCGTAGATCATGCCGACGAACAGGAAGAGCGCGCCCGTCGAGACGCCGTGGTTGAGCATCTGGTAGAGCGCGCCCTGCATCCCCTGCTCAGTGAAAGAGAAGAGGCCGAGCACGACAAAGCCCATGTGACTGACGGATGAGTAGGCGACCAGTCGCTTGACATCAGGCTGCACCATCGCCACGAGCGCGCCGTAGATGATGCCGATGATGGCGAGCGTAATCATCACCAGGGCAAATTTGCGCGACATCAAGGGGAAGAGCGCGAGGTTGAAACGCAACAGCCCGTACGTGCCCATCTTCAGGAGCACGCCCGCGAGGATCACAGACCCGGCGGTCGGCGCTTCCGTGTGCGCGTCCGGCAGCCAGGTGTGAAACGGGAAGAGCGGAACCTTGATGCAGAACGCGAAAGCGAAGGCCAGAAAGAGCCAGAACTCCAGGTGCTCGCTGAGACTCGTTCCATTCTGCATCGCGCTCAAGATAGTCACATAGTCGAAAGTCTTGAAATTGTAATAGAGCACGATGATGCCGACGAGCATCAAGAGGCTGCCCACTGCCGTGTAGATGAAAAACTTGACCGCCGCGTAGATGCGCCGCTCGCCGCCCCAGATGCCGATCAGGAAGAACATAGGCACGAGCGACGCCTCGAAGAAGAGATAGAAAACCAGCAGATCCAGCGAGACGAAGACGCCGATCATCGCTCCTTCGAGGACGAGCAGAAAGGCGTAGTAAGAGAGCGTGCGCTTCTCCACCGCGCGCCAGCTCGACAGAATCGAAACGGGAACCAGCAGCGTCGTCAACAGCACGAGCCACAAACTGATGCCGTCAACGCCGAGATGGTAGCTCGCGCCGATTGAGCCGATCCAGGGCGTGTTCTGCTCGAAAAGAAACGCGGCGCTGTCGTACCCGCGCGCGCCGGTCAGAAGCAACAGGCTGAGCGCGAAGGTCGCGAGAGAAAACAGGAGCGCGATCCAGCGGTAATGCGTCTCACGCCGGTAGGGCGCAAAGCCGTGCCCGGCGGCGGCGACAGCGCCGACCACGGGGAGCAGGATCAGGGTTGTGAGCAAGTATCTCAACATACGCCTCAGTGAATCAGTGATCGAATGCTGAAGTAAGCGAAGTAGCCTATGACGGCGAGCGCGCCGAGCAGAATGATCGCGGCGTAGCTGCGCACGAAACCGATCTGAAGGTAGCGAACGAGCGCGCCGATCTGCGTGATGCCGCGCCCCAGCCCGTTGACAATGCCGTCAATCACCGCGACATCAAAGAGCTTCCACAGCCCCTCACGCGACCCCACCTCTATAGGCTTGACGAGCGCCGCGTCGTAAATCTCATCGACGTAGTATTTCTCTTCGATCACGCGCGGCATCTTCTGAAGCGGCCTCTTCCTGAACCAGAACCAGCCCACGCCGATACCCGCGATGGCAATAATGATAGAGATGAGCGTGAAAAGACGTTCGGCGCTGATCTCTTCAGGCGAATGTGTGCGCTCCGAAGCAGGCTCGTTCTGTTCGCCTTCGCCGACAGACAGGGGCGCAGCGCCGTCGTGCGGCGGCGGCTCAGGCGAGAGCCAGTGCGGCGGCTGCTTCTTCTCCCCTCGTTCGCGCGAGCTTTCGCCGCCCTCTGTAGACTCCTGCGGGCTCCAGATGGCGGGCTCAAGCGTGTGCTCGAAATAGTTCGGGACGCCTGATCCGACCAGCGAGCTTAAGGCGTAGGGAACGCCGATGAGCCCTCCAAGGGTTGAAAGGATCGCCAGTACGATCAAAGGCACGGTCATCACCCAGGGCGATTCGTGCGGAGTGACGGGGCCGCCATGATGGGCGTGCTCGTCCACGTGCTGGTCAGCGCCGACACTCTCATCCGGCTCGTGATGCGGGCGGTCACCGGCTGAAGCCATCTCGGCATCGTGCGGCTTAACGCCTTCGTCGTAAGCGTGCGCGTGCGCTTCGTCGGCCTGCCCGCCCGCCTCCGCCTCGCGGAATCTTTCCGTGCCCCAGAAGGTCATCACCATCAGACGCGTCATGTAGATAGCCGTCAGCAGAGCGGTCAAGGCTCCCACCGCCCACAAAACTTTACCCATGCCGTGCGGGATGCCTGCGGCTTCCGTGCTCCAAGTCTTCCACAGAATTTCGTCCTTCGAGAAGAATCCGGCGAAGATGGGAATGCCGCTGATCGCGAGCCAGCCCGCGAACATCGTCGCAAAGGTGATCGGCATATACTTGCGCAAGCCCCCCATGCGACGCATATCCTGCTCATGGTGCATCCCGTGAATAACCGAGCCTGAGCCGAGAAAGAGCAGTGCCTTGAAGAAGGCGTGCGTCATGACGTGGAAGATCGCGGCGACGAACGCGCCGACGCCGCACGCCAGGAACATGTAGCCCAACTGCGAGATGGTCGAATAAGCCAGCACCTTCTTGATGTCGTTTTGTCCGAGCCCGATGGTCGCGGCAAAGATGGCGGTCAGGGCTCCGATGATGGCGATGATGAACATGGCCGTGGGCGCGTGCGCGTAGATGGCGGAGCAGCGTACGACCATGTAGACGCCCGCCGTCACCATCGTCGCCGCGTGAATCAGGGCGGAGACAGGCGTCGGGCCAGCCATGGCATCCGGCAGCCAGACGAAGAGAGGAATCTGCGCGCTCTTACCCGTCGCGCCGATAAAAAGCAGAACGGCTGCCGATGTGATGCCGCCCGCGATGATCGACCTGGCCGTGAAGGGGTCAATGGTCATCGCGCCGATGATCTGCAAAGCGCTCTCTGTGATTCCGTGCTCCGGTTTGGGAAAGAAGCTGATCGTCCCCGTCAGAAAGAAGACGAGCATGATGCCCATGACGACGCCCCAGTCGCCGATGCGGTTCATGATGAAAGCCTTCTTCGCCGCGTCGCCAGCCTCCTGGCGATCCGTGTAATAGCCGATCAAAAGATAGGAGCAGAGGCCGACGCCCTCCCAGCCGACGAACATCAAAAGGAAGTTGTCGGCCAGCACCAGCGTCAGCATCGCGAACATGAACAGGTTCAGATAGGCGAAGAAGCGGTAGAAGCCGCGATCCCCATGCATGTAGCCGGTCGCGAAGATGTGTATCAGGAGACCAACGAAGGTGATAAAGAGCGTATAGATACCGCTCAGACGATCCATCGCGAGGCCGAAGTCGGCGCGGAAATTGCCGACGCTGATCCACGTCCACAGATGGTCGAGGATGGGCTCATGCGGCGTCGTCTGAAGCGCACCAGCAGCGTAGTGTCCGCCGATATTAAAAGCGGCCAGAAAGGCGATCACAGTCGAGACGGCGACCGCCCCGCACGCCACGAGTCCGATAAACGCTTCATTGCGCAGACGCCGACCGATGAACCAGTTGATCGCTGCGCCAGCGAGCGGGGCGAAAATGATGTAGCGAAGCATAAGCTAAGTAAGCAGTAAGCAGTAAGCAGTGAGCAGCAAGCGTTGACTGCTTACTGCTCACTGCTTACTGCTTACAATTTTAAGATGCTCGCGTCGTCAACATCGAGCGATTCGCGGTTGCGGAAGATGGCGATGATGATGCCAAGGCCGACCGCCGCTTCAGCCGCCGCCACCGTCATGACTATAAAGACGAAGAGCTGTCCAGACACGTCGCGGAAATAGGAGGAGAAGGCGACGAAGGTCAGGTTGACGGCGTTGAGCATCAACTCTATGCACATGAACATCGAGATGACGTTACGCTTGATGATGACGCCGACGACGCCAATCGTAAACAGCACGGCGGAGAGCGCCAGATACCATGAGAGTTGTGGAAACATCGTTCGTTCGTTTGTTGTCAGTTGTCCGTGGTCAGTTGTCAGTTGTTCGCTCTTGATAAGCTGAACCCTTTGATCTTCAGGCGGCCAGTTGGAGCAGCACAAAGCAACGGACAACTGCCCACGGACAACTGACTACCCTTTATCATGTATCCTCAAAACTTCTTCGGCCTCACGCGTTGTGTGTGCAATAACCGGAGTCGCATCGCCGACCGCCTTCGGATCGACGGTGCTCTTTGTCAGCACCTGCGCTCCGGGAACGACGCGCGCGCCGGGTTGCATGAGTGTCGCGCGTCGCGCCAGCGTCATCGCGCCGACGATTGCCATCAGCAGCAGAATCGACGTGATCTCAAACGGCAGCAGATACTGTGTGAACAGCCCCCTCCCGATCATCTCCGTCAGACCCACGTCCGACGTGCTCAGGTCTCGCAACGGCGCGGGCGAGGTCTCGTTCGCGTTCGCGGTGTAGATGATGAACGTCGCCTCGGCGACCAGCAGCGCCGCCAGCACGACTGCCGTCGGCACAAGGTAGCGCAGGCGCAAAGGGTGGCGCTCCTCCTCCTCCACGTTTAAGAGCATGATGACGAAGACGACGAGCACCATGATCGCGCCCGCGTAGACGATGACCTGCACGGCGGCGATGAAGGGCGCGGCGAGCATCACGTACAAGCACGCGAGCGAGATGAAGACGCCGATGAGCGAGATCGCGCTGTAGAGCGGATTGCGCTGCGCGACCATAGAGATGGCGCACCCCACAGCCAGACCCGCGAAAAGTATGAATAGCAGAGTCGCAAACATGCTCGTCGATGGATGTCAGGTTCAGGGATCGGTGTAAGCCAGTTCTTACCCGTCACCTGCTTTTCATATCAAGTCGAACAAAACCAGCGTCGCCGTCAAGATGATGTTGAAGAGGGCGACGGGCAATAAAAACTTCCAGCCGAAGTTCATCAACTGGTCGAAGCGAAAGCGCGGCAGCGTCCCGCGCAGCCAGATGTACAGAAACAGGAAGAAGACGACCTTGCCTAGAAAGTAGAAGACGCCGAGGGTGGGAAACTGCTGGACGCCCGGCCCATTCCAGCCGCCCAGAAAGAGCGTCGTCGCCAGCATTGAGACCGTGAACATGTTGACGTACTCGGCCATGAAGAAGAGCGCGAATTTAAGCGCGCTGTACTCCGTGTGAAAACCTGCGACCAGCTCTGTCTCCGCCTCCGGCAGATCGAACGGCACGCGATTCGTCTCCGCGATGGCCGAAATCATATAGACGATGAAACCTATAATCTGCGGCACAATATTCCACTTCATGCCGTACCAGCCGGATTGCTGCTCGACGATGCTGTAGAGATCGAGCGTGCCCGACATGAGGATGACGCCGATCAAAGACAACCCCAGCGACAATTCATAAGAGATAAGCTGCGCGGAGGAGCGCAAGCCTCCCATCAGACTGTACTTGTTGTTGGACGACCATCCGGCGAGCGCGATCCCGTAGACGCCCACAGACGTGATGCCAAGCACGTAAAGCAGCGCGACATCGAAACGCGCGACCACGAGCTTGATCGGACCCAGCCAGGGCAGGTTGATTTCCGGCCCGAAGGGATAGACGATCATCGGCATCAGCGCCGCCACGATCGCGATGATGGGCGCGAGAAAGTAGACAAACTTCGTAGACTTGTCAGGAACGATCTCTTCTTTGAGGATGAACTTCAGGAGGTCTGCGAAGGGTTGGAGCATTCCACCGTAGCCGACGCGATTCGGCCCCAGGCGTCCCTGTATAAAGGCCAGGATGCGGCGCTCTGCCAGCACAGTATAAGCGACGATCATCAAGACCACCGTGAAGGTAATCGTGATCGCCAGCAGTTTCAAACCCACCTGAATAAGAGGATTATTCCAATCCATCATTATCAATTTCGGAATGCGGATTTCGGATTGCGGATTACAAGACGGATTGCATTCTCAATTCCGCAATCCGAAATCCGCATTCCGAAATCGGTTCAGTCCCCGGCCACGCCGGTCGCTTCGCGGCGCAAGCCTGCATCAATCGTAATCTGATAAAGGGGCGAAATAGCGAATGTCGGCGGCTTCGGGTTGCCCGCCGCGAGCAGGTGAAACTGCGGAACCTTTCCCGTCAGCGTCCCCGGCTTGAACAACTCGTGCCCGACTTCGGGCGTCCCCTCGATCTTCGCCGCTGTCTCGGACATATTCTCTACCGCCGCGCGAATCGTCTCAAGCTCTGTGGTCATCTCCCTGCGCTCAACAACCGCATGCTTTGCCTGCACGGGTCTGGTCTCGTCCTTGAGGAGCGGGTAGCGCATGCCGCTATATGCCGGAACGCTCGCGGCGAGTTGCAGAAAGATAGCGCTCGCGCTCATCTGGAAACCCAGATCGACGCCGAGCGCCTTCGCCAGAAGATAGGTGATCATCCAGTCCTGTTTAGACTGGTGAACGGGCGGGATCGACTGGCGCACGCGCTGAACCAATCCGTCATTATTCGTAAACGTCCCGTCCGATTCGGCAAACGAGGCGGCGGGGAAAACCACATCGGCGCGCCGCGTCGTCTCCGTCTCAAAGAGTTCCTGTACGACGAGGAAATCCAGTTTCGAGAGGGACTCTTCGGCGGCGAGCATGTGATGTGGAAGAAAGCTTCCGGCCACGTACATCGCGCGCAATGATTCGCCCGCCGCGACGATCATTTCACCCGAACTGAGCGCGCCTTTCATCAGCCCGATGTCGTGCACGCCGAGACTGTTGTTGTAGAGCGGCAACGGGTGCAGCAGGACGCGGCGGCTGTCCGTACCGAAAGTATGCGGAAGCTGGGCGACGACCGCTTGAGCTTCCTGACTCAGCTCGCCGCCGAACATGATAACGACATCGCCTTCGGTGTTGGTCAGCGCGCGGCGCAAGCTTATCAATTCAACCTCTTCGACGCCCATCTTGCTCGCCGCCAGCTTGTTGTGTGCCTGGTTGGCTATCGCCAGCACGGCTGCATCTTCAGTGCCCGGTCGGACGTGCAGGAACTGCGCCGCCTGCTGCTTGAGCTGGATGGGGCGGCTGTTAATGATGAGAAGCTTGGCGCCGCCGTTGCGCACGGCCTGACGAATCTGCTTGCCCGTCAGTGGCTGCAACTCTTCCGGCTCGCCTCCGATCAAGAGAATCGTCTTCGCATAGCGTATGTCGCGATGCGTGGCGAGCAGCCCGCCCAGGTTCTCGAAGAACGGAACGAGGGAGAAGCCATCCGTGGCGGTATATTTATCCGTGCCGATCACTTCCTTTGCAAACTTCAGGAGCGCGTAGTTTGATTCATTCGTCAGGCGCGCGCTTCCGACTACTGCGATGGAGGAAGCGCCATGCGCGTCCCTGACCTCTAGCAACTTCCTGGCGGTATGAAGAATTGCTTCGTCCCACGTCGCGGGAATCAGCTTGCCGCCCTTCTTGTAGCGGATCATGGGCGTGCGCAATCGCTCTTCATGATTAACGAAGGGGTGAGCGAAGCGACCCTTGATGCAAAGGAACTCGCCGTTGAGGCCGTTGACGTAGCGATCACGCGCCACGGCGCGCATTACTTCCCCGCCGCGCGAGCCAAGGCTGAGCTGGCAGCCGTCCGAACAGAAGGTGCAGGTCGAGACCGTTTGCTCCAACTCCCAGGGGCGAGCCTGATGGCGGTACGTCGCGTCAAGCAGTGTGCCCGTCGGGCACACTTCGATGCAGTTGCCGCACTGTGAACAGTTGAGCCAGCCGCCGTAAGTTCCGATGACCGTGTTCGCGCCGCGCCCGCCCGCTTCGATAGCATCTTCACCCATCCACTCGTCGCACACGCGCGTGCAACGCTTACATAAAATGCAACGCTGCGGATCATTGGCGACAATCGGCGAGAGATATTTTTCGGGCGCGTAGTTCTTGCGCTCTGTAAAACGCTCTTCCAGCCCGCCCCAATCGAAGGCCATCTCCTGCAACTCACATTCGCCCCCGCGATCACAGACGGGGCAATCCAGCGGATGATTGGCGAGCAGAAACTCGACCATCGCGCGTTGCGCCTTCTCGATCTCTTCGCTCTGCGTGGTCACGATCATGCCGTCCGTGCAGGTGATCGTGCAGGAGGTCTGCAATTTCGGCATCTTCTCGATACGCACCAGGCACATACGGCATGACGCCTGCAAAGCGAGGTCTGCGTAGTAGCAGAAAGACGGGATGTCGAAGGCATTCTCGCGGCACACGTCGATGAGACGCGCCCCCTTCGCCACCTGAAAATCTTTGCCGTTGATCGTTACTTTTATAAAATCTGTAGACATTTCTTAACTCAGTAATTTCGTATTTGGTTATGATTTCGCCTCATAGATTGGGTCGCCACTTGGCGTCCGCCAGTTGCGCGGATTCAAAGGTGAACTGCCCCATCCTTTTCCCCGTGGGGAGTAACGGATTGATGGATGACCAGAATCCTGAATCTGCTGAAGGTATTGCTCCTTCTGTTCCTCGGCTATCACATTCCCAGATTTAATATGCTTCCTGAGCATCGCTACTACGTAATCGAGCGAATAAACTTCTCCGGATTTGAAAGAATGCCAAGCCATCCTCAATTACACCGTTGACACTTCTGGTTGAGCTAATGGCATCAGATGTCGTTTGAAATCTTCAGGGAACTTCTTGATCGCAGACTGGATCGGCCACGCGGCAGCATCGCCCAGGGGGCAGAAAGATTTGCCCTCTATGTTGTCGCACAGATCAAGAATCAGTTGCGCGTCTTCGGGGCGGCCTTCGCCGCGCGCGATGCGCTTGAAGACCTTGACGAGCCAGTCCGTACCCTCGCGACAAGGCGTGCACCAGCCGCAGGACTCGTGCTTGTAGAACTCGATCAGGTTCTTCGTCGATTCGAAAATATCCACGGTCTCGTCCATCACGATGAAGCCGCCGGAGCCGACCATCGAGCCAGCCGCGACCAGTCCTTCATAGTCCATCTTCACGTCGCGCCCGATGATGTCCTCGGCGGGCATGATGTAAACGCTTGATCCGCCCGGGATCACGGCTTTCAGCTTCTTGCCCCCGGTGATGCCCTGGCAGTCTTCCATGATGAACTTCTCCATGTCGTCGTAGCCCATCGGAAGCTCATAAACGCCGGGACGGTTGACGTGCCCCGAAACTGACCAGACCTTTGTGCCGCCGCTCTTTTCCGTGCCCAGTTTCTGATACGCCTCGCCGCCCATCTTGATGATGTCCGGTACAGCCGTCAGCGTCTCTACGTTGTTGACGACCGTCGGGCTTTGGTAGAGACCCGCGACGGCGGGGAAGGGAGGCTTCATGCGCGGGTGGCCGCGCAAGCCTTCAAGCGAATTCAAGAGCGCCGTCTCCTCGCCGCAGATGTACGCGCCCGCGCCCGTGTGCGTGTAGACCTCGCACGAAAAGCTTGTGCCGAGAATTTTCTCGCCGACCAGCCCCGCGCCGCGCGCCTCCTCGATGGCCGCGTCCATGATCTCTATCAAGTAACGGTATTCGCCGCGCGTGTAAACGTAGGCCGTTCGGCTCCCAAGCGCGTAGGCTGCGATCAGCATGCCCTCGATCAGCATGTGCGGGTCGCGCTCCATCAGGTAGCGATCCTTGAAGGTTCCGGGCTCGGACTCGTCCGCGTTGCAGACGACATACTTCTCCTTCGGCGAATCCTTCGGCACGAAGCTCCATTTCATGCCGGTCGGAAATCCTGCGCCGCCGCGCCCGCGCAGGGCAGACTTCTTGACCTCGTTGATGACATCGTCAGGCGACATCGTGTCGAGGACTTTTTTGAGCGCCTCGTAGCCGCCGTTGCGACGATAGACCTCGATTGATCTCGAATTCTCTAAATGAACGCGCTTCAACTGAAGCGGCTCACAACCGATGGCTCCGATAAACATAAAGTTTCGTCAGTTAGTAGTGTGTCTCGAAAGAGATATTTAAACGCAAAGAGCGCAAAGGAGGAAGACGCAGAGGGCGCAGAGATCAATCTCTTGGCGACCTTTGCGAAAAACCTTTGCGTCCTTTGCGTTTAAATATCTTCTCACGCCGACGGTTTTCTCCCCACAGTATGCTGATATTCGCCGCGCCGACACTGCTCCAAAAGCTCGTCCACTTTCTCTGTCGTCAGGTTCTCGTGGTAATCAAAACCGAGCTGGAGCATCGGAGCCGTCCCGCACGAGCCGAGACATTCGACGAGGCTGAGCGTAAATTGTCCGTCGGGCGTCGTCTCGCCCGGCTTAATGCCGAGCTTCTGCGAGCAGTGCTCCGCGATTCTATCCGCGCCGAGAATCTTGCACGAGAGCGTCTTGCAAACCTGAATGTGATAACGACCGACCGGCTCCGTATTGATCATCGAGTAGAAGGTCGCCACTTCCCAGATGTCCGTGATGCGAACTCCGAGACGATCCGCGAGGTAGGCCACGCCCGGCGGATCGAGCCACCCGCCGCGCTCTCGCTGCACGATGAACATCAAGGGCAGGATAGCCGAGCGCTTGCGATCAGGAGGATACTTCGCCAGATGCCGGTCGATCTCCGCTTCGACCTCAACTGAAAAGACAGCTATCTCTTCAGGGACTTTCGCCTCCTGCGGCAAAGGATTATTGGGTGTGAAATGCTGCGACATATAAAGTAAGCAATGAGCAATGAGCAGTGAGCAGTAAAAGCAGTTTGTCTTGACTGCTTACTGCTCACTGCTTACTGCTTACTATCTGTCAATCTCTCCGAGCACGATGTCTAATGAGCCGATGATTGCGACGACATCGGCGATCATCTCGCCTTCTGCCATCTGCGGCAGGGCTGAAAGATTGACGAAGCTCGGGCCTCGGACGTGCACGCGCGCAGGCTTCGGGCCGCCGTCGGATTTGATGTAGACGCCCAACTCGCCTTTCGAGCCTTCAATCGGATGGTAGACCTCGCCCGCCGGAACATCGAAGCCTTCGGCGACGATCAGGAAGTGATGTATGAGCGCGTCCATGTGCGTCTTCATCGCCTCGCGATCCGGCAGCACGACCTTCGGCGCATCAGCTTTGACCTGGCCTGGACGCAGGCGCGAAAGGGCCTGCATCGCGATCTTGTGCGACTCTTTCAGCTCGCGCATACGCACCATGTAGCGCGCCCAGACATCGCCGTCCGGCTCGACCGGAATCTCGAAATCATACTTCTCGTAACCCGAATATGGATTCGTGCGCCGCACGTCTATGGAGACGCCGCTGCCGCGCAGGCAAGGCCCCGACAGCCCCCAGTCAATCGCGTCTTCGGCGGAGATGCGTCCCACGTTCTGCGTGCGCTTCTGGAAAATACGATTCCCCGTGAGCAGCGTGTTGAACTCACCAACGGCTTTCGGGAAATCGTCCAGAAACTGCTTGCAGCGTCGCTCGAAACCGGCTGGCAAGTCCATCATCAGGCCGCCGATGCGAAAATAGGAGGGCGTGAGTCGTCCGCCCGAAGCGGCTTCGATGAGATTGAGAATCTTCTCTCGCTCGCGGAAGCAGTAGAAGAAGACTGTCATCGCGCCGATGTCGAGCGCGTGCGTCCCCAGCCAGACCATGTGCGAAGCGATGCGCTGCAACTCGCACATCAGAACCCGTATGGTCTGCGCGCGTTCGGGGATTTCCAGCCCCAGCAGTTTCTCTGCCGCCATCACGTAGGCCAGATTGTTGCCGAGCGGGTTCAAGTAGTCCATTCGATCCGTGATGACGATGCCCTGCTGGTACTTCTTGTACTCAAACAGCTTCTCCATCCCCGTATGCAGGTAGCCGATGTCGGGCGTCGTACTCACGACCATCTCGCCGTCGAGCACCAGCTCAAGACGCAGCACCCCGTGCGTCGAAGGATGCTGCGGCCCCATGGAGATCGTCATCTGCGTATCCAGCGGACGATCAATCACCTCGAATTGCGGCGGAATGACACTCATAATCAATTTCGGATTTCGGAATGCGGAATGCGGATTGAAATACGGATTGCTTCTCTTAAATCCGCAATCCGCATTCCGAAATTATGTCAGGCTGTACGGTTCATAGCCGCGCAACGGAAAATCTTTGCGTAGCGCGTGGCCCTCCCAATCGTCGGGCAGGAGTATGCGCCGCAGGTCCGGGTGGCCGTCGAAAATCACGCCGAACAGGTCGTAGGTCTCGCGCTCGTGCCAGTTAGCCGTGCGCCACACACCACACACAGTCGGCACGTGCGCGTCCTCCTCGTTGAGTAAAACTTTGAGGCGCAGCCGGTGGTACTTCTTCGTCGAGAAGAGATGGTAGTTGACTTCAAAGCGTGGCTCTTCCTCCGGCCCGCGATCCACGCCGCAGATGTCCGATAGAAAGTCGAACTCAAGACCCGGCGCGGTCTTCAAAGAAGCGCAGACATCTTGTATGCGCTCGCGCTCGACGATGATCGTCACTTCACCAAAGGCTTCGATCAGCTCACCTGCCCCTGGCGGCTGCGCTTGCTGCAACGCCGTCACCAGCGGCGACGGCGTAACCATATTGCCCTCAGTCGGTTCGGCCCCCGGCACGTCAGAACTCTTCTCTCGCTCAACGTTATTCGACATGGTCTTCAGTAAGTAGTGAGCAGTAAGCAGTGAGCAGTCTGCTTTCTTTTACTGCTCACTGCTTACTGCTTACTGCTTTCTAACTGGAACGTCGGCGCTCGTGCCGCGAGGCGATGGTATAGGGGCGCGACTGTTGCGCCGCAGCCTCGTTCGTAGCCGAGACGCCCGACGCTGGCAAAGTGCCCGGCGGTACGGCTTCACGAGCCTCTTCCGCCGGAACGTCCTTGCGGTCGCGCGAGGACTCTTTCATCACCTTCTCCTGCAACATCATCACCGCGTGGATCAGCATTTCGGGGCGCGGCGGGCAGCCCGGAATGTAAACATCAACGGGCACAATCTTGTCTACGCCCTGGACGATGGCATAGTTATCGAAGACGCCGCCGGAGGTCGCGCACGCGCCCATCGAGATGACCCACTTCGGCTCAGGCATCTGATCGTAGATGCGTCTCAAGACGGGAGCCATCTTGCGCGATACACGTCCCGAGACGATCATCACGTCCGCCTGCCGTGGGCTGGCGCGAAACACCTCCGAGCCGAAACGCGCTAAATCGTTGCGCGATGAAGTGGCGTTCATCATCTCTATGGCGCAGCACGCGAGCCCGAACGTCGCAGGCCACAGAGACGACTTGCGCGCCCAGTTAATCAGCGAGTCCATCCGCGTCGTCAATACTTCCGGCAACGCTTCGGCAATAAAATTTTCAAGACCCATAACAGCAACTCCGGAATTCAGAATACAGAACACAGGACAAAAAACCTTGCCGTCTTTTCATTCTGTCTCCTGTGTTCTGTATTCTGTCTCCTTGCGCCTCACGCCGCTCTCCGCGTCGTCGCCCGTTCTCGTGTGTCTTGAAGGGCGCGGCCTTCGGCCTCTGCTTCGCGGCGTGCGCGCTCGCCCCAGTCAAACGCCCCTTTGCGCCAGACGTAAATATAACCAACAAAGAGCAGGGCGACGAACAACATCATCTCGACGTAGGCGAGCGTACTCAGTCCTTCGGCGACGAGCGACTTGAAGACGACAGCCCACGGCACGAGGAAGATCACTTCGATGTCGAACAGGATGAAGATCATCGCGACCAAGTAGAACTTGATGGAGAATCGCTCCCTGGCCGACCCGACGGGGTCTTTGCCGCACTCGTAGGGCATGAGCTTCGTACGCGTCTGCTTGCGCTGGCCGACCACCTGCGAGAGCAGGATGTTCGAGACGGCGAAGCCACCCGCGACGATGAACATCAGCAGAATCGGCAGATAATCTTTCAGCTCAAACTTTGACATACGCACCTTGAGCGTCCCGACCTACACCGCCAGCCCCTACCGCTGGGCTCGACTTTCGAGCCCGCCCAGAGACCCATTCTGGAGATTGAGAACATTGGTACAAAGTCATCGTAGTCCAGCCGCTCTTCGTGTGTCAAGCGCATCTGTTTGACCATTAAAGCCCTTTTGGTGAAGGAGATTGACCGCCTGAAAAACCATGTGCTACTGTGCTCGATGCGACCTCACAGGGCGAAATTTTAAGCTTCTAATGGCTGGCGCTCATGGGCAGCGCCGCGAACCGAACGGCTGTGATCACCGGATTCAACACGGACGTGGAGCATGATGGCGTCGTCTATCATGTGCAGACCGAAGATAAGGGGCTTGATGCGCCGCTGATCCTTTCCCTGGTCTACGCGGGCGGTCGGATACTCGCCAGCAAACGCGCGCCTTACGATGACCTCATCAGGAGCGGGTTTAATGAACGCACGCTCAGCGAGCGGCTACAGCGCCAGCACAAGTTGATCTGCGCCGCGATCCGCGCCGGTCGGATAGAGGACTTGAAGCGCATGAGCCAGCGCGCAGCCGAACCGCGCGTGGTCGCTTCATCTACTGCTGTCAAAGAGAGCCCCACTGCCGAAGCGCAAACAGCGCCCGTGAGCCTGGTCGGAGCCGAAGCCGCATCCCCTGTTGTCGATGCCATAGGCGGAGAGCAGGCCGCGCCACCACGCAAAGCGCCGCAAACCGTGCGGGCCGTTATGCAGGAGACGGTCGCCGATTTCGCACGCGCTGTAGAGGCGGCGAGCGACACCCTTCACATGAGCCTGCTCGACGAGCAGGAGTTTCGCGGAGGCCGCATCGTGCCGCTCAGGATTTACGTCGGGCGCGGCGCGGAAGGACGTGAAGCGATAGCGGAAGCCGAGGTGACGGTCAAAATCCTTGGATCGACCTTCCGCCCGCTGATCTATTCGGAGCGGACAGGCGCGAACGGGGTGGCTTTTGTGCGCGCCGAGTTGCCGCATTTTAAGACGGGACGCGCGGCCATTCTCATACGCGCGGTGTGCGGTGGCTACGAAGCCGAGCTGCGCCGTATTATTCAACAAGGGTGAGGAGCCGATTTTTGCTGATTACTATCAACGGAGAGGTGCGCGAAGTGCCGGATCATCTGACCCTCGGCGGTCTCATCAATCATCTGGCCCTTGCGCCAGAGCGCCTGGCCGTCGAACTCAACCGCGAGGTCGTGCGCCGCGCCGAATGGATGCACACGAGCCTCGCGGAAGGCGACCGCGTCGAGATCGTTCATTTCGTCGGCGGCGGCTGAGTTTCATTTTTGCGGCGTTCGGGTATAAAGTCATAGCAAATAGATTTGAACCAGGTTTGGGTGAATCATTATGTCTACTGTAGCGCAGTCGCTGACCGATACATTTGAGATTGGCGGACGTGTCTTGACCTCGCGGCTGATCGTCGGGACGGGAAAGTATCGCACGTTTGACGAGATGAAAGCGGCGCACCGCGCGTCGGGCGCGGAGGTGGTGACGGTCGCCGTGCGCCGCGTGCCGCTGCTCGACCGCAGCGAGGAATCCTTCCTCGATTACCTCGACCCCGCTCTCACGATTCTGCCCAACACCGCCGGTTGCTACACGGCGGAAGAGGCCATACGCACGGCGCGGCTGGCGCGCGAGGCTCTGGAGACAGACCTCATCAAGCTCGAAGTGATCGGCGATCAGACGACGCTCTTTCCCGATAACGAGCAGACGCTTGAGGCTGCGCGCGTGCTCGTCCGTGAAGGCTTCACCGTGCTCCCTTACTTCAACGACGATCTAATTATGGCGAAGAAACTGCTCGATGCGGGCTGCGCCGCCGTGATGCCGCTGGCCGCGCCTATCGGCTCCGGGCTCGGCGTGCAGAACCCCGCCAACCTGCGGATCATGCGCGAGCAGCTTCCCGGCGTGACGATCATCGTCGATGCGGGCGTCGGCACGGCATCGGATGCGGCCATCGCGATGGAGCTGGGCGCAGACGCCGTCCTGATGAATACAGCGATTGCAGAGGCGCAGAATCCAGAACAGATGGCACGCGCCATGCGCCTCGCCCTCGAAGCCGGACGCCTCGCCTACCTTGCGGGGCGCATGCCCAGGCGTCTCTACGCCAGCGCCTCAAGCCCGCTCACAGGCATCATCAAGTAAAAGAGAACCACCACAAAGGCACTTAGGCACTAAGAGCGTGTCTAAAAAGGGGTGTTTAAACGCAGAGGACGCAAAGTGCATCGCAAAGGGCGCAAAGGAAGGAGCCTCTTTGCGTTCTTTGCGTCGTCCCCTCTGCGCCCTTTGCGTTTAAATCTCTCTTCACTGCATGACTCTACTCCTCTTTTTAGACACGCTCTCAGATAAGATTCAAGCCTTCCTTAGTGCCATTCCGGTCTTTGTGGTGAACTCTCTCTTCCCGGATTTACCAGTTTAAAAATGAGATTACTTCTTCATCGGCGCTTTGGCTGAAGAAGAGCGTCGGATTCGCAGCTTTCGGCGTGACGTTGGCGGCGGTTCCATTGCGACGGAAATCGTTCGCGTTGTCGCCCGTATCGTTCGCATTCGGACTGCGTATGAGATCGTTCGTCGTGCCGCTGGTGAAGGTGAAGATCGCACCCTCGCCGTAGGTGTTGAAGGGGGAGGCGGGGGCCGTCGCGCCGCCCTGGTAAGCGAGCCCGTCCAGCTTGACGCCATTTACTTCAATCTTGATTCCGCCCGTCGTGTTGTTGAGATCAAAGCCCTGCGTGCTGGCATTGAAGTCTGCCATCGCGCCGAAAGATTCCGCGCCGTTGACGACGAGGAAATAGCTGTTGGGCTGAATGAGCGTCGTGTTGCTGCCGACAGCGCCGGGCAAGGTGACAGTGGCGGGCGTGTTGCCGGTTCCAGAAGGACGGAACGAGACGACCATGCCGCTGATGTCCAGCGCCTGCGCCGTCGTGTTGTAAAGCTCAAGGAAATCGTTGCGCGTCTGCGTGGTGGAAGTGGCAAAGGCGACGAGCGCTTCATTGATGATCACCTGTCCGGCGGTAGGCTGTGGAGCGGGGGGCGCGTTGTTGATCGTCAGCGCGGAAGTATCTTCGAGCGTCACGTTGTCGCTCGGTCTGGTGTAGCTTGCGACCACCGTCACAGAGCCCTCTAAGTCGCCGCGCACCGTCACGGTGTTGGCGGTCGTCGCCGTGATGGTTGCAGCACCCGCAGGCATCTGATCGCGCAGCGAAAATACGAAAGTGATTCCAGAGATCGGGTTGCCGCTGCCATCGCGCGCCGTGGCCGTGAACGTGGTGGAGTTGCCGACCGTGACGGAAGTGGCGGCAGGCGTTAATTCGATGCTCGCTACGACGGACTCGATGACGAGCGTCGATGAGCTTTCCTGCCCGCCCGCGCGAGCGCGAATCGTAACGCTTCCGGCGGCGACACCCGTCGCGGTCGTTGATGCGCCTGTGATCGGCGCGACAGTCGCCTTCGATGGGTCGCTCGAATCCCAGATGAAGGAGACGTTCTGGACTTCGACTTCAGGGCCGCCGACGTTGCTGAAGGCACGCGCTGTGAAAGCTTGCGTGCCGCCGACATTGATCGTCGCAGATGCTGGTAACACTTCTATACGCGTGATGGCTGGCGAGCCGAAGGGCGTGCCGTTGGCGCGTGTGCCGGGCGAGAAGACCCTGCCCGCTGCATTAGTCGCCGTCGAATGTGGAACGAAGCTGCCGCCCGCCGATCCTACCTCTGCATCGGGCGAGCGCGTCAAAGATTGTGCGCCGGGAGCAGGAATCGGATTGCCAGTCCCGTACGCCAGAGTGTCAATGGTCACGTCCGTGCTGTTCACAGGTAACTTGACCGTAATCGTATCACCGCCATCCGTCAGCCCCAGCGAGCTGGTCGTGAAGATCAACGCGCCGCCGAAGGCCGGATCATTAACGGGCGGCGTGCCGCCACCAAAGACGACGACCGCGCGACCCGCCGCCAGGATCGTGTTGGCCGGGAAGGTGAAACGGTTATTGGTCGAATCGGCGATGATGACGCCGGAGATGTCTACGGGCGCGTTGGAGTTGTTAAATAGCTCCACGAACTCATCATCATCCGAGCTACGCACGCCGTCGCGATTGGAGTCTCCTTCGACGGCGGGCGTGCCCGCATTGTCGGTCGGCACCTGGACGAGCGCCTCGTTAATGAGTAACGGGACTTGGACGGTCAGGGTCGCATCGCCTGAGACCGTGCCGCTCGCGCCGTCCGATGTGGTGGCCGTGATCGTCACCGTCCCGATGCCGACGCCCGTCGCCAACCCGTCCGAATCAACTGTCGCCACCGCCGTATTGCTGGACGTCCAGGTGAAGGTCACTCCAGGCACAGGCTGATTGCTGGCGTCGAAAGCCGTTGCTGTGAACTGCTGCGTGCCGCCCCGGTTAATGGTTGAAGTGGATGGCGTCACTACCACACTTGAGACCATCGGCGGCGCAGTCGTCACCGTGAGCATCGCCGGACTGCTCATCACAGTAGTCGTCCCGTCGTTCGCCGTGGCCTTGATCTCCGCTGTGCCGGACATCTCTCCGCGCACCACTGCCGTGGCGATGCCCGTGTTCGGATCGGTCATGACCGACTCGATGGTTGCGACGCTGGTATCACTGGAAGAGAAGCTGATGGTGATACCGGTCATCGGTTGACCGAACTGGTCGAAAGCCTGGGCGGTGAACTGTGTGGTCTGCCCCGCGACTACAGTGGCAGAGGTGGGCGATATCTCGACGCTCGTCAGATGCCCCGTGCGCGGGACGAAGAAAGAACCGTCAACTTTTCTGCCCGGCGAGAACCGTCTGCCGTTGGCTCCTGCGGCGGCAGTGTGCAGCACGAAGTTGCCCGTGATGTCAGGCGAGCGCGTCAGCGATTGATTGGAATCACCGTTAAGTCCCGTCGTGCCGCCGTAAGAGAACTGTGCGACGAACTCGCCCGCCGCGTCGCGCACGACTACTGTCAGACCTGTGTTGGTCAGTGAGAGTCCGCCGGATGAAGCCGCAACGACCTGCGCGCCGCCAAAGACAGGATCGTTGGCATCAAACGTGCCGCCGCCGAAGACGACGATGGCATCGCCTGCGGGAAGAGTCGTGTTGGCGGCAAACGTGTGTCGCAGGGTTTCTGTACCGCCGCTCAGCGGGCGCGTCCGTATGCTCCAGCCGGAGATGTTTACACTGGAGGCTGTGGAGTTGACCAACTCCACGAACTCGTCGTCTGTGCCGTCGCGCACGCCGTCGTGGTTGGCATCCCCGGCCAGACCATCCGGCGGATCGGCGAGCACTTCGTTGATGACGACGCTGGCCGCGACGACGGTCAGCGTGGCAGTGCCCTCCACCCCCTGCGCGCTCGCCTTGATCGTCGTCGTCCCCAGGCCGACAGAGGTAGCCAGCCCATTCTGATCTATCGTCGCCACACTCTCGTCGCTGGATGTCCAGGTGAATGTAACGCCCGTGATCTCATTATTGTTTGCATCAAAGGCGTGCGCCGTGAATTGCTGCGTGCCGCCGAGCGTGATCGTGGCGTTAGCAGGCGTCACCTCGATGCGCGAGATGGGCGGGAAGTTGATGGTCAGGCTGGCCGTACCCTGCTGGCCTCCGGCACGCGCGCGGATCGTGACGCTCCCTCCTGCGATGCCTGTGGCGACGGTTGAAGTGCCCGTGGTCGGCGCGACAGTCGCCTTCGATGGGTCGCTCGAATCCCAGATGAAGGAGACGTTCTGAACTTCGACTTCAGGGCCGCCGACGTTGCTGAAGGCACGCGCTGTGAAAGTTTGCGTGCCGCCGACATTGATCGTCGCAGATGCTGGTAACACTTCTATACGCGTGATGGCTGGCGAGCCGAAGGGCGTCCCGTCCAAGCGCTCGCCGGGCGAGAAGAGTCGTCCGTCTGAGCCTGGGGCGATAGAATGCTTCGTGAAGTCGCCGGTAATATCTGGCGAGCGTGTGATGGATTGGTTGGCGTCGGCCTCCGCGCCATAAGTCAAAGACGTGATCAACACCTCCGTCCCGCCGACTGGAAGTTTGATATTGATCGTATCTGCGCTGTTGTTCAGACTCAGCCCGCCCGAGCCCGTCTTAAAGATCAACGCGCCGCCGAAATTCGGATCATTAACGGGCGGTGTGCCACCGCCGAAGACGACGACCGCGCGACCCGCCGCCAGGATCGTGTTGGCCGGGAAGGTGAAGCGGTTACTGGTTGCATCCGCGATGATGACGCCGGAAATATCAACCGGAGCATTCGAATTATTGACAAGCTCTATGAACTCGTCCTGCGTGCCGTCGCGTGTTCCATCACGATTGGCATCGCCAGCCGCGCCGTCTGGCGGATCGGCCAGCACTTCGTTAATGACGAGCGGCACTTGCACCGTCAGCGTCGCCGTGTCCGACACCGTGCCTCCAAGGCCGTCCGGCGCCGTCGCCGTGATCGTCACCACCCCCACTCCCACACCCGTCGCCAAGCCGTTCGCATCAACCGTCGCTATCGCCGGGTTGCTCGATGTCCAGGTGATGGCGGCGGTCGGGACAGGCGTGCTCTGGTTGAAGGCTTGGGCGGTGAACTGCTGCATGCCGCCGCGATTGATCGTTGCCGAAGAGGGTGTGACCTCGACCCGTGTCACTCGCGGTGGCGCGGAGGTCACCGTGAGCGTAGCCGGATCGCTCGTCACGCTGGTTGTGCCATCAGACGCCGTCGCAGTGATCTGAGTCGTGCCGAGCTTGCGACCTCTGACAGTGGCCGTGGCGGTGCCGGTAGTCGCATTGGTGCTGACGGATTCGATGGTCGCAACCGTCGTATCGCTCGAGGAGAAAGTGAAGGTGATGCCCTTGAGGGGCTGGCCGAACTGGTCGAAGGCCTGGGCGGTGAACTGCGTCGTGCGGTTGATGATCACGCTGGCTGATTGCGGCGTGATCGTAACGCTTGCCAGATGCCCCGTGCGCGGGACGAAGAAAGAGCCGTCAACTTTTCTGCCCGGCGAGAACCGTCTGCCGTCGGCTCCTGCGGCTGCCGTATGGAGCACGAAGTTGCCCGTGATGTCAGGCGAGCGAGTCAGCGATTGATTGGAGCCGCCGTCGAGCCCGGTCGTACCGCCGTAAGTAAGTTGAGCGACGAGGTTGCCCGCAGCATCGCGCACGATGACGGTCAGGCCAGTGTTGGTTAACGATAATCTGCCCGTTGAAGCCGCAACGACCTGCGCGCCGCCAAAGACAGGATCGTTGGCATCAAACGTGCCGCCGCCGAAGACGACGATGGCATCGCCTGCGGGAAGAGTCGTGTTGGCGGCAAACGTGTGTCGCAGGGTCTCCGATGTGGCGGTCTCTGAGCGCGTCCGTATGCTCCAGCCGGAGATATTGACAGCAGTCGTCAAGCCATTGGCAAGCTCTACAAACTCGTCATCGCTCGTATCGCGCACGCCGTCGTGGTTGGCATCCCCGGCCAGGCCATCCGGCGGATCAGCGAGCACTTCGTTAATCACCACGGTACGCGCCACCACGTTCAGCGTCGCTGTGTCGCTGACGTTCTGCGCGCTCGCCTTGATCGTCGTCGTCCCCAGTCCGACTGCCGTCGCCAGTCCGTTCTGATCAATAGTCGCCACGCTCGGATTACTGGACATCCATGTGAACGTAAGGCCTGTGATCTCGCGGTTGCTCGCATCGAAGGCGCGGGCGGTGAAAGCTTGCGTGCCGCCGATGGGGGCTCTGGCAGAGGATGGCGTTACGACAATACGGGCTATGGGCGGGAAGTTGATCTTGAGCGTCGCCGTACCCTGCTGGCCTCCGGCGCGTGCGCGAATCGTGACGACGCCGCCCCCGAAGGCGGTCGCCGTGGTCATCTTGCCTGTCGTGGGCGAGACCGTCGCCTTCGTCGGGTCGCTCGAATCCCAGATGAAGGAGACGTTCTGGACTTCGACCTCCGGGCCGCCGACGTTGCTGAAGGCGCGGGCGGTGAAAGCTTGCGTGCCGCCGACATTGATGGTGGCGGACGAAGGTGTGATTTGAATACGCGTGATGGCAGGCGAGCCGAAGGGTGTCCCGTCCAGACGCGTGCCCGGTGAAAAACGTCTGCCCGCTGCATTGGGAGGCGTCGTGTGTTTGACGAAATTGCCCCCCGCTGTGCCGATGCCCGCATCAGGCGAGCGCGTCAGGGATTGATCCATCCCACCGTTCAGCGTAGTCGTGCCACCATACGTGAATTGTGCGAAGAGATTGCCGCCCGCGTCGCGCACGATGACGGTCATGCCGCTATTGGTGAGCGACAATCTGCCCGTCGATGCTTTGACGACCTTCGCGCCGCCTAAGACCGGATTATTGGGATCAAACGTGCCGCCGCCAAAGACGACCACAGCTTTGCCCGCCGCGAGCGTCGTGTTCGCAGCGAACGTGTGGCGCAGGGTTTCAGTAGACCCCTCTTCCAAGGATTGCGTGCGCAGTGTCCAGCCGGAGATGTCTACGGTTGCAGCCGAAGTGTTGACCAACTCGACGAACTCGTCGTCGCCAGAATCGCGCACGCCATCGTGGTTGGCGTCTCCCTCAAGGTCTGTCGTCTCGCTGCCCGGTGGGTCGGCCAGCACTTCGTTGATGACGACCTGCGGCGCGATGACTCTGAGGGTGGCCGTGCCGCTGACGCCTTGAACGGTCGCCTTGATCGTCGTCGTGCCGAGACCCTGCGCCGTCGCCAGCCCATTCTGATCGACCGTCGCCACGTTTACGTTACTGGATGTCCAGGTGAACGTGACGCCCGTGATCTCATTATTATTCGCGTCAAAGGCGTGCGCCGTGAATTGCTGCGTGCCGCCGAGGGGGATGCTGGCGGACGCAGGCGTTACAGTGACGCGTGTGATGGTCGGGAAATTGATATGGAGGGCAGCCGTGCCCTGCTCGCCTCCGGCACGCGCCCTGATGGTGACACTGCCGCCACCTGTGGCCTTAACGGTCGTCGTTGCGCCGGTCGTGGGCGCGACCATGGCCTTCGTCGGGTCGCTCGAATCCCAGATGAAGGAGACGTTCTGGACTTCCACTTCCGGCCCATTCGCATTGCTGAAGGCGCGCGCCGTAAACGTCTTTGTCCCGCCGACATTGAGCGTCGCAGATGCTGGCAACACCTCTATACGCGTGATGGCAGGCGAGCCGAAGGGCGTGCCGTCCGTGCGTGTGCCGGGCGAGAAGACGCGCCCTGCCGCGTTCACAGCCGAGGTGTGCGCGACATAGTCTCCGCCGGTCGTCCCGATTTCGGCATCGGGCGAGCGTGTCATAGAGCGGTTGGACGCGGCGGGAGTTGTAGTGCCTTCGCCGTAGGCAAGCACTGCGATCGGCACGTCCGTGCCCGCGACAGGAAGCTTGACAGTTACGGTATCGCCCGAATCGTTCAACCCCAGCGAGCTTGCCTTCAGGATCAGAGAGCCACCGAAAGCCGGATCATTAACGGGCGGCGTGCCACCGCCGAAGACGACGACCGCGCGCCCTGCCGCCAGGATCGTGTTGGCCGGGAAGGTGAAGTGATTACGTGTCGAATCAGCGATGATGACGCCGGAGATGTCTACGGGCGCGTTCGAGTTATTAAATAGCTCTACGAACTCGTCGTCACCTGAATCACGCACGCCGTCGCGGTTAGCATCACCTTCGATTGCCAGCGTCGCTTCATTATCGACCGGCACGTCTGCCAGCACTTCGTTAATGACGAGCGGCACTTGCACCGTCAGCGTCGCCGTGTCCGACACCGTGCCTCCAAGGCCGTCCGGCGCCGTCGCCGTGATCGTCACCACCCCCACTCCCACACCCGTCGCCAAGCCGTTCGAATCGACCGTCGCGACCGCCGGGTTGCTCGATGTCCAGGTGATGCTCGCCGCCGGGACAGGTGTGCTCTGGTTGAAAGCCGTGGCTGTGAACTGCTGCATCCCGCCGCGATTGATCGTCGCCGTAGGGGGTGTCACCTCGACGCGTGTTACTCGCGGCGGCACTGGCGTGACCGTCAATGTGGCCGTGCTACTTGTAACAACGGTTGTCCCGTCTGTTGCCGTCGCAGTGATCTGAGTCGTGCCGAGCTTGCGACCTCTGACAGTGGCCGTGGCGATGCCGGTCGTCGCGTTGGTGGTGACGGATTCGATGGTCGCGACCGTCGTATCGCTCGAGGAGAAAGTGAAGGTGATGCCCTTGAGGGGCTGGCCGAACTGGTCGAAGGCCTGGGCGGTGAACTGCGTCGTGCGGTTGATGATCACGCTGGCTGATTGCGGCGTGATTACTACGCGCGTTAGACGCGCCGCACAAGCGCCGAAGGGTGAACCGTCAACCTTTGTGCCCGGCGAGAACCGTCTGCCGTCGGCTCCTGCGGCTGCCGTATGGAGCATGAAGTTGCCGGTGATGTCAGGCGAGCGCGTCAGCGATTGATTGGAGCCGCCGTTGAGCCCGACCGCGCTGCCATAGGTGAATTGCGCGAAGAGATTTCCAGACGCATCGCGCACCAGGATGGTGACGCCCGAATTGGTCAGCGACAATCTACCGGAAGATGCTTTGACAACCTGTGCGCAGCCGAAGAGCGGGTTGTTAGGATCAAAATCGCCACCGCCGAAGATGACTATGGCGGTGCGTGCCGTGAGCGTCGTGCCTTGCGCGAAGGTGTGGCGTTTTCTGACCGTCCCATCTGATAGAGATTGCGTGCTCAGCGTCCAGCCGGTGAGGTCAAGGGTAGCGTTGGAAGAGTTGACCAGCTCTACGAACTCGTCCTCGCTGGGACTGCGTACGCCATCGTGGTTGACATCTCCTTCAAGGTCTGTCGTCTCGCTGCCCGGTGGATCGGCCAGCACCTCGTTGATGATTAGCACAGGTGCGACCACAGAGAGCGTGGCCGTACCCGTTATGCCACGGGCTGTCGCCCGGATCGTTGTGCTGCCGAGACTGAGAGCAGTCGCCAGACCGTTCTGATTGATGGTGGCGACGCTCTCGTTGCTCGAAGCCCAGGTGAAGGTCACTCCCGCGATCTCGTTGCCGTTCTGATCTATGGCGCGCGCAGTGTATTGCTGTTGACCTCCCGGCGGGATGGAGGCGTTGGCGGGCAGGACTTCGATGCGCGTCAAAACCTGCGCCTGGAAGAAGACGGTCAGCGTGGCCGGAGCGGATAGAACGCCGCGCGCAGAGGCGCGAATCTGTGTGCTGCCGGGGCTGAGCCCCGTTGCAAGACCATTCTGGTCGATGCGCGCCACGGCGGGGGCGCTCGATTGCCAGTTGAAGATGACGCCGGTCAATTCCTGTCCGTTTGAGCCGAAGGCGCGTGCTGTGAACTGCTGGCGCGCACCCGTTCCGATGCTGGCCGAAGCGGGCGAGATTTCGATGCGGGCGATGGCGGGCGTGGGGCTAAACGGCGTTCCATCGACGCGCGTGCCCGGACTGAAAGCGCGCCCGCCGCTGCCCGTCGCCGATTTATGCTGCACGAAGCCGCCGGTGATGTCAGGCGAGCGCGTGATAGATTGATCGTTGTCAGCATCAATGCCCGTCGCCGCGCCGTAAGAGAGAGACGCGACGAGCGCCCCCGTTGACTCGCGCAGGGTGACGAAACCGCCCGAATTCGTGAGCGACAGGCTGGAGGAAGTCGAGCCCTCCTTCATGGCCGTGAAGATTTGTGCGCCGCCGAAGACGGGGCTGTTGACGGGGGGCGACCCGCCGCCGAAGACGACGACAGCGGTGCCGGCAGGCATGATCGTGCCCGCCGGAAAAACGTGGCGCAGAGTATCCTCAGAGGCGGTCGCGCTGCGCGTCAGTATCTGGTAACCGCTGATGTCTATGTCGCGCGTCGTCGAGTTGACCAGCTCCACAAACTCGTCGTCGGATGAATCGCGTATGCCGTCGTGATTGGCATCGCCCGCCAGATCAAGCGGAGGATCGGCGAGCACCTCGTTGATGATGATGTCGCGGCGCGCCTGTCCGAGCATCGTTATGGTGACCGGATTGCTGGCGCGCGACCCAACGCGCACGACGAGGTCTACAGTGCCGACGCCGCTCAGGTCTGCGGGGAGCAGTATGCGTATCAGATCGCGTCCGGGCATCGTCGGGTCTGGAGTGACCGCTTCAACCGGCACGGGACGCCCGCCAATCGTGACCGTGACGTCAGCGATAGAAGCGTTGCGCACTCCTGTAGCCCGAATGATCAGCCGCTTCATGCCGCCTGTCGGGTCAAAGGGGCCGAACCGCCCTGTCTGAGCATCGACGATGTAACCTTCGCCAAGGCCGTTGCCGCTGCGTGTGAAGACGCCGGGCGCAGCTAACAGAACCTCGACCGTGCCGGTCGAGCGATGTCCCGTCGAGTTGGTCACAACCACCTGGGCTGTGCCCGTCTCGGTCGCAGCAGGAACGAGGAAGGTAACCAGCTCAGGCGAGACAGAGAAGATTTGAGCCGGGCGGTTGTTGACCGTGACGGTCGTGCCGCCGAGGCTGAGCGGGAACGTCCCATCGGACAGAGGCTGCGCCTGTAGGACTGTGGTCGCGAGCAGGTCGCCGAGGGCGACGGCGATGGAAGAGGGCGCGACCGCTTTAGTTTCCGACGGCTCATGCCCGAACGATGCGCCGTTCAGAACGATCAGCTCGTTGCCGGTCGTTCCTGTGCGCGTGTTGGCGACGTATATCTCAGAATTATTGGCGGCATTGCTGGTCGTGACCGCGCCGGAGAGGACGCGCGGGAAGTTGAAGGCGACGAGCGACCCATCGTCATTCAAGGAAGAGACGACGGCTGCGGTGGCCGAAGACGGCGCGCTCGTGATGCGCGTGAACTGATTGGTCGAAACGCGTGCGACGTAAAGCTCAACGCTATCGTCGGAGTTGCCGCCCGTCACGTTGCGGCGCGTCGCGAACGCGACGCGCGTGCCATCGCCGCTGATGGTCGGATGAAGCGGCACATCCCCGTCGCTATCGGGCGCGGCCAAAGCCGTGATCTGACGTGTGCTGCTGGTCAGGGCATCGTAGAGCAGAACCTGTGTAGAGTTTATGCCCACGCCGACCGGCGCGGCGTAAACGACGCGCTGGCCGTTATCGCTGATGGCGCGACCATAGGTCACAGAGAGGTTGATGACACCGCTGGCCGCGACGAGCGGCGCGCCGCCCGTGCGCGGCTGAAGCAACAGATCGCGCGCCCCGCCGCTGATCGTGTTGCTGTCTCTGATATAAGCGACACGCGTGCCATCGCCGCTGATCTTGGCGTCGGTTGCGCCGATGGTCCCGGCCGTGTTCGTCAACTGCGCGAAGCTTCGCGCGACCGTATCATAAATGAAGATTTCGAGATTGCCGTCAGAGTTGAGCCCCGCCAGGTCGCGGTTTGAAGAGAAGGCTATAAAGCGCGCGTCGTCCGTGATCGAAGGTTGAAAGTTTCCGTTGCGCAAGCGGAGCGAGATGTCGCCGGGCGAGGTGTTCGTCAACTGCCTGAGCGCCGTCCCGTCGAAGAGAAAAATCTCGGAGTTGCCGTCGCCGTTCGTCCCCAGCGGATTATCTTTGGAGGCGAAAGCGATGACGGATCCGTCCTGCGAGATGGCCGGAGCGACGGCGCGCGTCGCGCCCATCTGTATGAAAGTGACGGCGGTATTGGTCAGAGTGGCGCGCAGGGCGCGAAAGCTGTCGCTGCCTCCGACCCTTGCCAGGTCTTCGGTCGATTCGAAAGCTATGCGGCGTCCGTCGCCGCTCAGAGATGGGTTGAGGCTGACGCCTTCCTCGGTGGTCGTCGTGATGCGCCGAATGGTGATGGTCTGCGACTGGACGCCGCGCAGACCGATTGCACACAGCGCGAGGGCGATGCAAAGGAGGGCAATGAATGACCTGATGCGAAGCACCGGGGGTACTGCTCCGTTCTTGTGCATCAAACGGCAGCCGCTTGATGCTGCGAGGAAGACACAACCGTTAGAACTGGACGGTCTTAGAACCGGGGTTGAAACAACCTGTGTAGAAAACGAATTAAAGCAGGAATTACGAGAAACGAAACACGCTCAGCGAACAGGAAGTCTAAACGCGCGCAACCATCTGAACTGACGCGCAGCATTCTACAGCTTTTGCCGTGAAAGGCAAGCGTAAGCGTGTAGAGTCCTCGTATGATTAGTGCTCTGTGCCGCCTCTCGCGCCCTGCGGTGTCTGCGGTGGTGAGTCTTGCTGAAAGTTGATTCACCACCGCAGACCCGAGAGCACACGGAGCGGGCACAGAAGATGAGTCTAAACTCCTGTCCTTCTCATGTCGCCTGATACAACAGCCATCTCTCACGGCCCCGTGCCGGTGAAGTCTGTGGATGTTCCGGCAGGAATATTCCCGCTCAGGTTCAAGATGCTCCTCGTCGTGGGGCTGAACGTGACGCCGCTCTTCGCGGGCTTGATCTTGTAGTTGCGCCCCGCCGGGAGGCTCGTAAAGGTGTAGACACCGGTGCTGTTGGCTCGCACCGCGCGGGCGGGGAAGTTGGCAGGCGTCGGACTCGTCAAGGTTACGGTCACGGCCCCGAGGCCGGTCGTCGTGCCAGTACGCTTGATGAGGCCGCCGATCGGGTAGACCTTAACGAGGAAGTTGACTGCCGTCTGGCTGCTGCTGAGATTAAGAAGCGCTGGTTGTTATTGTATTATCTAGTGTCGGACGAACCATTCAATAGCACAGGAGATTCATCGTGGGGAAAATTCTAGTCACCGGCTCGACGGGGTTGGTCGGCTCGGCTTTGTTGCCTAACCTCAGGTCGCAGGGGCATGAAGTGTTTCGCCTCGTCCGTTCACAGGCCAAGACTGGCGCAGCCGAAATCTACTGGAATCCAGAGCAGGGAATAGAGGACACGACGCGTCTGGAAGGTCTGGACGCGGTCGTGCATCTCGCGGGCGAGAACATCTCAGAGGGTCGTTGGACTGAAGAGAAGAAGAAGAGAATCCGTGACAGCCGTGTCAAAGGCACACGCACGCTGTCTGACACTCTCGCACGCCTCAAGCAGCCGCCTCGCACGCTGCTGAGCGCTTCGGCCATAGGTTATTACGGATCGCAGGGTGAGCGTGTCCTGACGGAAGAGAGCGCGCCGGGCTCTGATTTCCTAGCCAGTGTCTGCCGCGAGTGGGAGGCGGCGACAGAGCCTGCGACGCAGAGCGGCATACGCGTAGTCCTGTTGCGCTTCGGAGTGATATTGACCCCGAAGGGCGGGGCTCTATCGAAGATGCTCGCCCCGTTTCAGTTCGGCGTCGGGGGCAGGCTCGGCAGCGGTCGGCAGTATATGAGTTGGATCACTTTGGATGACGTGGTCGGGGTCATCAACCACGCCCTCCTCAACGAAACCATCAGCGGGCCTGTCAACGTGGTGACGCCCCATCCGGTCACTAACTACGAATTTACGAAGACGCTGGGACGCGTGCTCTCGCGCCCGACCATCTTCCCCGTGCCCGCCTTCGCGATCCGTCTCGCCTTCGGTGAGATGGGCGACGCGGCGCTCCTCGGGAGCACGCGCGTCGAGCCTGCACGTCTGAAAGAATCAGGTTACGCTTTTCAACACCCGGAACTCGAAGGCGCGCTCAGGCAGATGTTGAAGAAATGAAAGATTAGAAAGAAAAACCTTAAACGCAAAGGACGCAAAGGATGAAGACGCAAAGGGTGCTAGGAAGAGTTTCCTTTGCGTCTTCCACTTTGCGCCCTTTGCGTTTAAGGCTCTTCTTTCCCGCCCCTCAATGCCGTTGAAACCTTTTTCCTTACACGCCCACTTTACGTTCCCTGAACTCTTCGAGGGCGTCGAAGACTTCGAGCGCGTAGCGCACGTTGTTGAAGGGAGCAGAGACCTGCACGCCCTGGATCAGGTCGCGCACATCGAGCAGCAGTTCGCGTGCGATCTTCAAGCCCTCGTCGCGCGCCTCCTCTTTGCCCTTCTCGGAGGCGACGCGCATGCGCTCCATGATCGACGGGGTGACGCGCACGCCGGGCACTTCGTTATGTAGAAACTCCGCGTTGCGGTAGGAGACGAGCGGCCAGATGCCAGCCACGATGGGGATACGCACATGCTCTATGCGGTGCAGGAATTCGCGTAGTTGGTCGGAATCAAAAACGGGCTGCGTGATGGCATACTGCGCGCCGGCCTCCACCTTGTACTCGAAGCGCTTGATCTCTTCGTCCAAATTGATTGCGCCCGGATTGACGCCGACGCCGATGCAGAAGGCCGTCGGCTGTCCGATCGGATTGTTGCCGAGGTCCAGACCGTGGTTCAGCTTATTAACCATGTTGGTGAGGCCGATGGAGTCTATATCGAAGACGGCTGTGGCATCCGGGTAGGGACCCATCTTCGGCGGGTCGCCCGTAATCAGGAGCAGGTTGCGCAAACCGAGCGCCGCCGCGCCCAGGAGGTCTGACATCATCCCGAGCAGATTCCGGTCGCGGCAACAGTAGTGCAGGACGGCTTCGATGCCGATCTCGCGCTCGACAAGGACGGCTGTGGCCTGGGCGGACATGCGCGTCTGCGCACGCGGCCCGTCGGGTATATTGACGCCGTCCACGCCCGCATCCTTCAAGAGACGTATCTGATCGAGCGTCTTTTTGGCGTCGCAGCCCTTCGGCGGTAAGACCTCGACGGTCGTGACGAACTCGCCGTTAGTGATCTTGCAAGACCAACGTGAACGTTCTTCCGGCGGCACGACCTGGATGTCTGAGGGCGTCAACTCTTCGACGCGCGTCGATTCCGTCCCTTTGACCACCACGCGCTGCTTGCGCGGGGAGGCGGCGCGCACGGCGTCTGCGATGAGCTTGATGTGCGCGGGCGTCGTCCCGCAGCAGCCGCCGATGAACTTCGCTCCGGCCTGGATCAGCCGCTTGGAGAATTTCGCCATGTACTCAGGCGAGCACATGTAGAATTGGCGTCCCTGCACGTCGCGCGGCAGTCCGGCATTAGGCTGCGCCGACAGCTTCTTCTCCGTCACGGCGCGCATCTTCTCAATGGCCGAAAGAACTATCGCCGGGCCGACGCCGCAGTTGAGGCCGATCACGTCCGCGCCCCATTCATCGAGTCGCTTGGTGAAGACTTCGGGCGTCGTCCCGAAAGAGGTGTTGCCGTCGGGGAGGATCGTCATCTGCGCGACGATGGGCAGGTCGCATAGTTCGCGTACGGCGCGAATGGCCTGCCGCATCTCCGAGATGTCGGAGAAGGTTTCGAGCACGAAGAGATCGACGCCGCCTTCCAGAAGCGCCGCGACCTGCTCCTTAAACAGATCCTTCGCTTCGTCGAAAGATGTCGGGCCATAGGGCTCGATGCGTAGACCCAATGGCCCGACCGCGCCCGCCACATGGCAGCGCTCGCAGGCCGCTTCTCGCGCGAGACGGGCGGCGGCCACGTTGATGAGACGCAGGCTGCCTTCCAGCCCGTACTGCTGTAGCTTCGGAGCCGCCGCGCCGTATGTGTTCGTCTCGATGATGTCCGCTCCGGCGCGCACGTACTCGGCGTGCACCTCGCGCACGAGGTCCGGGTTCGTCAGGTTCAACTCGTCGTAGGAGCGATTGATGTAAACGCCCTTGGCGTACAGCATCGTTCCCACCGCGCCGTCGAAAACGCTGATCGCGTCACGCTCCAAAACGTCTTTGAAATTTTCCATAAGCATTGGTCAGTGGTCAGTTGTCCGTGGTCAGTTGTATGTGCCTAATAAGCTGGCCGCCTGAAGATTAAGCTTTCAACTCAACCTAAGCGAACAACGGACAACTGACCACTGACAAATTAAAAATCCCGCGCTAAACAACGCGGGACTTCATTGAAGCTTGAAGTTTGCGGGCGCCCTTCGAGGGAAACGCCGATGCTGTTTAGCGGATTATTTTGCGTGGCCGCAAGTCGCCTTAACTCACCACGTTTGCTCAATCGTGCTTATACGCCGCCCGCGCCCTGCTGTCAAGCACCTAAATCGAAACATGTAGGATTGGAACGGAAGGATTCACCACCGCAGACACAGAGAAAACATTGAAAAAGGGATGTCGCTCTGCTCTTTCCATTTCTTCTTCTTCTCTGTGTCTGCGGTGTCTGCGGTGGTTAACTGTCCATTTGTGGTTCGGTCGTCAGCGTCTCTGGCAGCGCGGGCAGAAATAGGTTGAGCGTCCGGCGTGCGAGATGCGCCGGATGCGCGCGCCGCAGTTGACGCAGGGCTCGTCCTCGCGGTCATAGACGCGCCAGCGACCTTCGTAGCTGCCGCCCGTATAGCTGCCATCTATGTTTTCGGGATCGACATTCAGGGTCGAGCCCTGCTCAATGGATTCCGTGAGCACGTCCAGGATGGCGCGGTGAAGACGCGGCACGCGCCTGCGGGAAACTTCCGATGCGCGCGCGAAGGGGTTGATGCGCGCGAGGAACATGACCTCTGCGGCGTAGATATTCCCCAGGCCGGTGACTCTCGTTTGATCTATCAGCGTCTCTTTCAGGGTGCGACGAGAGCGCGACAAAGCCGCTTGAAGATAGGCAGGTGTAAAATCCTGAGAGAACGGTTCGGGAGCAAGACGGCGCAGCTCTTTAGCCTCGTAGAGTTGCGACGCCTCTATGAGCTTCATCATCCCGAAGTGGCGCTGATCGGAAAAGACGAGTTGACGTTTGTTGTCCAGATGAAAAATCGCATGTGCGAATTTCGGCAGCGGCGCGTCCGTGGGAAGGTAAAGAAATCTTCCGGTCATGCGCAGATGAGTGACGAGGACGAGCCCGCGCTCAAGCATGATGAGAATGTGTTTGCCGCGCCGCCCGACCGATTCGATGCGTGCGCCGCGCAGAAGGCGTGCGAACTCGCGAGGCGTCGAATCCGGCGCGAGGCGCGGGCGAAGCAGTTTGGCAGAGAGTATCGTGCGGGCTGTGACGAGCCTTCCAAGCGCACGCGCGACCAGTTCGACTTCCGGCAGTTCGGGCATACAAGCAAGGCTTACCAGGCGACGAAGTTGTAGGTGATGAAGCCCGTCACCTTGACCGGCAGACCTTCGAGTTTCGTCGGCGAGAAGCGCGCCTGGCGGGCTGCGTTGACCGCTTCTGCCTGCAACACCGGCGGGCCGCTCACGGCCTTGGCAGCGATCACACGACCCTCTTCATCAATCGTAACCTGGACGGTGACTGTGCCGGAAGCGTGTTGCATCTTGGCGGCAGCCGGGTAGTTGGGTTTGGGAAGCGAGAGAGCTTTACCATTGAGTACGCCGCCGTTGACGATTCTGGACTTTCCTTCAATCACGTCATTCAGGCTATTTGCCAGGGCTGCGTTCATGGTCGAGAGAATCTTCTGCTGGTCTTGCGCCTTGTCACGATCTCCTTTCCTCGCGTAGGCCGCGCCGAGATTGAAATGGGCTTCAGCCCAATCCGCTTTGAGCCGCACGGCCTCTTCGAGCGCCTTGATGGCCTCCTCATACTTAATGGTCTTCAGATATACCACGCCCAGATTATTGTAGGGCTCAGGCCATGAAGGCTTGAGCCGGATCGTTTCCTTGAGGGGATCAATCGCGTCGAACGAGTGGTGCGACTTCGTATAGGCCACGCCCAGATTGTTGTGCGCCTCGGCATCATCAGCCTTGAGGCGTACCGCTTGCTTCAGCGCCTCGACCGCCTCATTGTACCGACCGGCGTTCAGATGCGCCTTGCCTCTGTCTTTATAAGCCCCGGCATCCTGTGCATCCTGCGGATTAAAGGCCAGGGCTTCAGATGCAATAGCTATGATGAAGAGAAGGATTAACCAGTGCAGACCTGTTCGTTTCATAACTCTCTTGACAGACACACAAGCTGTAAACCATGCACTTGCTCGACACGAAGAAACCCGGTCGGTTCCGTGTTGTTTCGTGTGGCCTTGTGGATCACATCACTTTTCGACTCTCTACAGGTCGTCGGGTTTTACTTAGACGGGGCAATACTATGACCCATCGCTGAGGGTAAACCGAGTGCAGGAAACGCGCGCAATCTCCCCAGGCGATCAAACAGTCAATGACAGTTGTTGTAAACGGGGCGCTTCAGCTTAAAAGCGTCGGGCGCACATCGCCTGAGAGCGCTTCAAGTCTGCCGCCCTCTAGGGCTGCCTCGCGTTGCTCAAACACGCCCCAGCAGCCACAGTATGAGTATGATCAAAAGGATCGTCGTCAGTATGCCGCTGGGGTAATATCCCCAGCCCCTGCTATAGGGCCAGGCAGGTGCTGAACCGAGAGCCAGTACGAGTATAATGATGATCAGAATCAGTATCATCAGATGTCTCCTTCGATCAGTGTGCGAGTTTAAGCGCAGAGATGCGCGCCAGGGGGATTCAGGTTTTCAGGGGTTACTTGGTGTCAAGATTATGCTTTAAGGAGAAGAGAGTCAATGAAATTCTGAACTTACGAGAGACGGCGTGCGAGTCGTTCGCCCTCGTCCAGTAAGCTTTGCGTTTTGGCGTGCGAGGTCGCTTCCGAGTAGATGCGCAGCACGGGCTCTGTTCCAGATTGACGAAAGAGCAGCCATGATTCGTCCTCGAAGAGGAGCTTTGTGCCGTCTAAAGTTTCAACGCCGCTGACCGTGCAGCCATTGATCGCGGTAGGCGTCGAAGAAGCGAGCGCGTTGACGAGGTCTTGACCGCGCGCGACCTCCATGTGCAGGTCGCGACGACCAAAGCGGAACTCGCCGAACTCTCGGTGCATATCGCGCACCATCCCGGACGGCGTCTTGCCCGCCGCGACGACTGCTTCGAGCAGGAGCAGGCAGTTCAAGACGCCGTCGCGCTCCGGAATGTGGCCGCGCACACCGATCCCGCCGGATTCTTCAGCTCCGATCAGAATGTCTTCCCTGAGCATCAGCTCGGCGATGTACTTGAAGCCGATGGGCGTCTCGTAGAGCGGCAGGTTATGCGCGGCGGCGATGCGTTTTGTGAGGACACTCTGCGAGAATGTGCGCACCACGCCGCCGGTCATCCCGCGCTGTCGCGCCAGGTGAAGCAGGATCAGGGGCACGACCTCGTGCATGGTCATGGTCTCGCCGCGCTCGTTGACTGCGCCCAGGCGATCAGCGTCGCCGTCTGTCGCCAGTCCGATGACCGCACCCATCTCACTGACAGCCTGTTTGAGCGCCCCAAGATGCTGATCAATCGGTTCCGGGTTGACGCCACCGAACAGCGGATCATGACCCGCGCGAATCGTCTCTGCGCGGAGTGCGCCGCCCTCAAGAAAACTTTCAACCCAGCGGCCTCCCGATCCGTGCATCGGGTCGAGAATAACTCGAAGCCTGGCTCGTCGTAAGCGATCCAGATCAATATAGGAGGAGACCTGCGCGCGATAGCTTTTGACGGCTGACTCCAACATCTCGCGCCCGCCCCCTTGCCCGATCTCAAGGCGTCGCGTCGGCTCAGCATCGACCAGCGCTTCGACCTCGGAAGTGGTCTCAGGCGAGGCGCTTCCGCCCCAGGGAGCCTTGATCTTGAAGCCGTTGAAGGCCGGAGGATTGTGCGAGGCTGTGATGACGATTCCACCCGCAGCCCCTTGTTCGCGCACCGCCCAGGAGACGAGCGGCGTCGGGACGGGCTCTTTAAAGAGAGCGGGACTGAAGTCGTTACCTGCGAGAACCTCTGCGGCGCGCCAAGCGAACTGCGCGGAGAGAAAGCGGCAATCATAACCGACAATCACCAGCGAAGATTTCAGACGGCGCGTCTCATCCTGCGCCCTCGTCTGCTGTTGGCCGAGCAGGTAAGAGGCGTAGGCTTGCGCGACGCGCTCGACGTTCCGGAAGGTGAAGTCCTGTGCGATGATCGCCCGCCATCCGTCCGTGCCGAAGCGTATGCGAGACAGACCTTGATCGTCGCTCACGACCCGACATCTCCGGTTTGCGAATAGTCTGTGAGCGAAGCCTTGTCGCCGAGCACAGTGCCCGTGCCCACCTGTGCCGAGCGTCCGACATGGCAGCCACGGCCAATCACGGCGTTGAAGACCTGCGCGCCCGCGCCCACGCGCGTGTGCGCCCAGATGATCGAGCTCTCAACACGCGCCTTCTCTTCTATGTAACAGCCGGGGCCGAGCACTGAGTTGATGATCTGCGCTCCAGGCTTGATCGTGCATTGATCGGCGATCACAGATGCGTCGTCTATCTCCGCGATGGTCGCAGCATCGAACTGCCCGCGTCGATTCTTGATGTGGATACGTCCCACGCGGTTGGCGAGCAGGTCGTGGTGCGCTTGCAGGTAGCGTGCGGGTGTGCCGATGTCCATCCAGTAGGTGCGCTGCGGGATGTGCGCGAAGAAGCGCTCGCCGCGTTCGAGAAGGCGAGGGAAGAGGCCATATTCGAAGGAATGATTTTCGCCCGCCGGGATCAAATCGAGCACGTGCGGCTCAAGAATGTATGTCCCGGCGTTGATCGTGTTGACGTTGATCTCGTCGGCCTTGGGTTTTTCAAGGAAGCGGCGGACGCGCCCGTCCGCTTCGGTCTCGACCAGGCCATAAGCAGAGGGGTTGCTGACGGGAGTCAACACGATGGTGGCCGTCGCTTCGCGCTCAGTGTGCTCACGTATCACCATCTTGAGGTCAAGGTCTGTGAGGATGTCGCCGTTGAAGACGACCGTCGGCTCGCGTATCAAATCCTCTGCGTACTTGTAAGCCCCGGCGGTTCCCATCGGTTGCGTCTCGACCGTGTATTTAAGATTAACGCCGAAGTCTGAGCCGTCGCCGAGCTGCTGTTCGATCTTCTGCGGCTGGTAGGAGAGCGAGAGCGTGATGTCCGTGATCCCGGCTCGTCTCAAGGTGTCGATCTGGTAGAGCAGGAAGGGGCGATTGCAGATCGGGACGATGGGCTTCGGCGTGTAGACCGTCAGCGGACGAAGTCTCGTGCCCTTGCCCCCCGCGAGAATAAGCGCTTGCATGTTCCTTAATCGAGCCAGTGATTCCAGATTGAATTACACAGTGGAGTCTAACACACGGCGCGCGCGCCTGTACAAATCAAGAGATTCGTCCCTTCGTGAATCGTAAATCGTGAAACGACAAACGGTTTTTCGAGCCAGGGGTATTGCTTGACACCCCTACGGGTGAATAGTAAAAAGTTAATAGTGATAGTGAACAGTCAAAAGTAAATAGTGAATAGATGAGCCCGTCTATCTTTTCTCAGTGTTTAGGAATTCACTATTTACCATTTACTTTTGTTGAGGTGTGAAAGATGTCAGACAAAAGAGAGGCCGTCATCATCAGCGCGGCGCGGACGCCGGTGGGGAAGTTTCAGGGAGCGCTCAAAGACTTTTCCGCGACTGATCTCGGCGCGATGGTCGTGCGCGAGAGCGTCAGACGCGCGGGCATCCGGTCGGAAGATGTTGATGAAGTGATCATGGGCTGCGTCATACAGGCCGGGCTCGGCCAGAACCCCGCGCGACAGGCGGCCTTGAAGGGGGGTATCCCTTTCGGCGTCTCGGCGGTAACGATCAACAAAGTGTGTGGCTCGGGGCTCAAGTCCGTGATGATGGCTGCGCAGGGGATACAGCTCGGCGACTCGGAGATAGTCGTCGCGGGCGGGATGGAGTCCATGACCAACGCGCCCTATCTACTCCCGCAGGCTCGCTCCGGCTATCGTCTCGGCAACGGCACGCTGGTGGATGCCATGATCCATGACGGGTTGTGGTGCGCCTTCGAGAATTATCACATGGGCAACACGGGCGAGGTGGTCGCAGAGCGCTACCGTGTGACCCGTGAAGAGCAGGACGAGTATGCGCTCAACTCGCACCGGAAGGCTGCGGCGGCGATTCATGCGGGGAAGTTTAAGGACGAGATTCTTCCCGTAGAGATTCCGCAGAAGAAGGGAGCGCCCATCGTCTTGGAGATTGATGAGCCTGTGCGCGAGGACACTTCAATGGAAGCGCTCGCGAAACTCAAGCCCGCTTTCAGGAAAGAGAATGGCACGGTCACTGCCGGAAACGCGCCGGGCGTCAACGACGGCGCATCCGCCCTGGTCGTCACTTCTCTGGAGCGCGCGCGCGCCATGAACATTGAGCCGATGGCGCGCATCGCCGCGCAGGCGACCTCCGGCATAGAGCCTGAGCTGGTGATGATGGCTCCCGTCGAGGCGATTCGCCGCGTCGTCAAAAAGGCCGGGTGGTCTCTGGACGAAGTTGATCTGATCGAGCTAAACGAAGCCTTCGCGGTGCAGGCCGTGGCGATCATCAAGGAACTCAAGCTTGATCCGAAGAGGGTGAACGTCAACGGCGGCGCGGTCGCGCTCGGTCATGCGATTGGGCAGTCGGGCTCGCGCCTGCTGACAACGATGCTCTATGAGATGAAGCGGCGCGACGTGCATCGGGGCTTAGCGGCGCTCTGTCTGGGCGGCGGCAACGCCGTCGCGCTGGCGGTCGAACGATGAGGACGAAAGCAGCCGAGGGAAAGCATGACGCCGGAAGAGCACAATAAGACGCTGGGGATTCTGCATCTCGTCTATGGTGGGATTTACGGATTGATCCTGCTGGTGATGGTTGCTGTCTTCATCTTCATGGCTAACCTGTCGCTCAACGCGCCCGGTGGTAAAGCCGTGGACGGATTCTTCTTCGTCTTTATCGGCATCATACTGCTCTTCAGCGCTGCCGTCTCGCTCCCTTCGTTTATTGCCGGATACGGGTTGGTGAAACGAAAGCGTTGGGCCAAGCTGTGGGGACTCATCGCGGGCGTGATGGCCGGTATGAGCTTCCCACTGGGGACGGCTCTGTGCGTCTACACGATCTGGTTCCTGTACGGTGAAGCCGGTGGCCGCGAGCTTTACGCGGACTCTCAAGTGGGACAGAAACCGAAACAGCGCGAAGCTTTGTACGGCGCGCCGCCAGCCGCCGGGTGGGCCTCCCGGTACGCAAAGGGAGAGCGCGAGCGTGAATACGCGCCGCCACCCACGCCGCCCAACTGGCGTGATTAATGGCTCAAGCGGAGAGCAAGGCTTGTGACTCAAACTATCGGTGTCATCGGCGCAGGGACGATGGGCAACGGCATCGCGCAGGTGATGGCGCGCGCCGGGCACGCGGTCGTGCTGCGCGATGTCAAAGAAGAGTTTCTTCAGCGCGGGCTCGCGGCCATTGATCGCAGCCTTCAACGCGACGTGGACAAAGAGCGGCTCAAAGAGGATGAGAAGCGTGAGATCATCTCTCGCATCCGTCCTGCGACGGAGTGGGAGGCGCTCAGTGATGCCGCTCTGGTCATTGAAGCGGTGACGGAGAGCCTGGAGGTCAAAACGGAGGTCTTTCGCAGGCTGGACGAATTGACGCGACCCGAAGCGATACTTGCTTCAAACACGTCGTCCATCTCGATCACGAAGCTTGGCGCGGCGACCCGCAGAGCAGACAAAGTGATCGGCATGCACTTTATGAACCCCGTGCCGGTGATGAAACTGGTCGAGATCATTCGCGGGCTAGCCACTTCGGATGAAACCTACAGCCGCGTGCGCGACCTGACTGAGCAGCTCGGAAAGACCGCGCTCGAATGCCAGGACTCGCCCGGCTTCGTCTCCAACCGCGTGCTTATGCCGATGATCAACGAGGCCATCTTCACGCTCTACGAGGGGGTGGCGACGCGCGAGAGTATCGACGGCATTATGAAGCTCGGCATGAATCATCCGATGGGGCCGCTCGCGCTCGCCGATTTCATAGGGCTCGACGTGTGCCTGGCGATTCTCAACGTTCTTCATGAGGGGCTCGGTGATCCGAAATACAGAGCCTGCCCCCTGCTCAAGCGCTACGTCGATGCAGGCTGGCTCGGCAGAAAAAGCGGGCGGGGTTTTTACGAATACTGATAATGTAAGGCTCAAGACGAAAAGCGGAAGGCGTTACGCAATGACACCCGAAGAGATGGAGCGAGCCATCGAAATCGTGCTTAACAATCAAGCTCATTTTGAGGTTCAGCTTGAAAAGACGATCCGCCAAGTCGAAGAAACAAACCGGCAACTTGGGGAAACAAATCAGCAACTTGGGGAAACAAATCGGCAACTTGGGGAAACGAACCGACAAGTCGCGGAAATGAGCCAACAACTTGCGGAAATGAGCCAACAGCTTGCGGAAACGAACCGGCATGTTCAAGAAATAAGTCGGCAAGTTGTAGATACAAATAGGCGGTTAGGGATGTTTGCCGATACTCAAGCTGAAGTTATTCAAGTAGTGACTCGGCACATCGAAGCGCAAGGCGAGTTTAATAGTTCGATGCGCGATGCGGTGCGAGATTTAAGCAGCACCGTCGAGCGTTACATCACGGACGGACGAAACGGGAAAGCTTGAGTCAGGGACGATTCACATGCGGAGTCAAGAGGGCAGCTTTTGACTCCGAGCTTTCGAGTCCAGACTAATTGGGAATGGTCAATTATTATTGCCAGAAATGCCTCGCGGCGAATTCCTTCGGGCGGGAGTTGTGTGTCCGGTGCGGCACGCGGCTCATGCTGGTGGTTGAGCCGCCGACGCTGCGCTATGAAGCGGACGCGGGAGCTGTCTCTTACGAAGAGCATTTGCTGGAGCGTGTTTCGGCCTTAGAGAACCGGCTGCTACGGATCACAGACAGGATGGAGCAGACGCTTGAGCTGCTGCTCAAACAGGCGCGTAATTCCTACTTCGATCACGTGCTCATCGAAACGCTCGTCAGTCTTTTAAGCGAGACGGGGACAATCGAGCAGGGCAAGCTCGACGACCTGTGGCGCGAGCGCTGCGAGAAAGAGGCGGCGGAGCAGGATGAGAGCAGCAGACGCGAGCAGTTGCGCGCGCAGATCATGGCCTCTTATCAGGGACATGGGCAGCAGGTCGTAGCCTTCGGGCGGCATGTCGATGTCGGGCTGGAGCTGATCGCCAAAGGTGAATTAAAGCGCGGGCTTCGTGAGTTGGAGCGCGCCTCTGCGCTCGCTCCGGATAATGCGCCGCTGCTCTCTTTCATCGGGGAAAACTTTTTCCGCTCAGGCAAGATGACCCTGGCGCGGGACTACCTGGCGCGCGCCTTTGAAGCCGCGCCGGATGATTACAGGGTCTGCCTGCTGCTCGGTCTGGTCTGCGGCGACGAGGGTGAGTCGGAGCGTGCCAAGCAGCTACTTAATGATGCGGCGCGGCGCGGCGGCGCATCCTTCGCCGCCCACTATGGCTTAGGCCGCCTGCTCGCGGCAGAACAGCGTTGGCCGGATGCGCTGGCAGAGTTCAAGCGCGCGCTCGCGGCGCGTCCATCGCCGGAAGCGCACTACGTGGTCGGCTGTGGCTATTATCAGATTGGACGCGACCGTATGGCCGCACGCCACCTGCGCAAGGCCATTGAGATGGACGCTGAATATGCCGCCGCCTTCTACATGCTCGGCCTCGTCTTGCTGCGCATGGGTGAGCTGGAGCGAGCGAAAGAGGCTTTCGACGCGGCGCGTTCAGCCGACACGAAGGAGCCGCGCTATCGCACCTCGCTCAAACGCCTGTTGCAGCGAGATGATGCGCCTCCTTTGCCGCCGCTGCTGTTCGGGGCTGCGCGCGCTGCGGGCAGGCGGCTCGTGACGAGCGGCGACCGGCGGCTGGCGGAAGCCGTGCGCGAGGATGCGCTGAGGGCGGTCACGGCTGGAGGCCGACAGCGGTAAAAGAAGATGCCAGATGCTGGATGTCAGATGTCAGTTTTGGCCTCTAAACCAGCATCTAACATCCAGCATCTGGCATCCTCTAGTATCTGCTTGTTTGACACTCGCGCGACGAAAGTTATAATAACGCCTTTTGCGCGCGCGACGCGAAGTAAGGGGTTTCTGAACAGAGGGGTCAGCGATGCGGATTGAGCTTGATAAGCTGGAAGCGACAGGTGGGCAGTTCGCGCACGCTTACGAGCCGCAGGAACTGGTGCTCGATGATGAGCACGTGCGCCTGACCGTGTGGCCGCAAATTTCAGGAAAAGCCAGCCGCAGCGGCCATCAAGTGCGCCTGCGAGGAAGCATCACGGCGCGCGCCGAAGTCGATTGTGACCGCTGCTTGAAAGCGGTCGAGATGCCGGTCGAGACAAGCTTCGACGTGACATACGTTCCGGCAGCCGATTACGTGGCCGAAGAGGAAACGGTGGCGGAGTTGCAGGAAGAGGATTTGAGCCTCTCGGTTTTCGACGGGGAAGCGATAGATGTCGATGATCTGGTGCGCGAGCAGGTGCTCTTAGCCCTGCCGACGCGCGCTCTGTGCGGCGAAGATTGCAAGGGGCTCTGCCCTGTCTGCGGCGCAGACAAAAATCAGGATAGCTGCAACTGCGAATCGACAGGGGTCGATCCTCGCTGGGCAGCGCTGAAGGATTTGCGATTTTAGAGCTTTGATTGGCGATTGGAAAAGGATTAAGACCTTTATCTGAGCTTTCGAAATCTGAAATTTAAACTCTCAGCATTTAAGATCACAAGATCAAGAATCGCAAATCAAAGCTCGAACATTAGAACAGGGAATAATAGTTATGCCGAATCCAAAACGACGACACTCGAAAGCGCGCACGCGCAAACGCCGCGCGCATGATGCTCTGCGCCCGCCGCAGACTTCCGTCTGCCCGAATTGCCAGGAGCCACGCCTGCCGCATCGCGTCTGCCCGAAGTGCGGGTATTACAAAGGACGTGAAATAGTGCAGGTGGAAGAAGCATCGTAACGGGAATAGTCATGAGTGTGGAGTCCGAGAGTCCGGAGTCAAAAGAAAGAAGGTTTTGACTCCAGACTCCGGACTCCAGACTCCAGACTCTTGAATGAAGCACGGGCATCAATTGACCGGCAAAGTCGTCGTCGATGCGATGGGCTCTGACCACGCGCCGCACGCAGAGATAGACGGTGCGCTCAGTGCCGCGCGCGACCTCGGCATCGGCGTGATCCTAGTCGGCCAATTGGAAAAGGTCGAGCCGGAGTTGCGCCGTTGCGGCTGGCGCGGTCAGGGTGATCGCGGCATCGAGTTCGTCGAGGCGGCGGAAGTCATAGGCATGGATGAGCCCGTCGCCACGGCAGTGCGGCGCAAGAAGAAGAGTTCTTTGAGAGTTGGCGCGCGGCTCGTCACAGACGGCAAGGCGGACGGCTTCGTCTCGGCGGGCAACACGGGCGCGGTGATGGTCACGGCCAAGATGGTCATCGGCATGCTGCCGGGCGTTGATCGCCCCGCGCTGGCCGCGCTGATCCCGACCAAATCCAGCAAGCCGACGCTGCTGCTGGACGTGGGGGCTAACGCCGAGTGCAAGGCATTTCATCTAGCGCAGTTTGCCATCATGGGTGACGCCTATTCGCGCGCCGTGCTGGGCACAGCGAAGCCTTCTGTCGGCCTGATGAGCATCGGCGAGGAGGAGGCCAAGGGCAACGACCTGACGAAAGAGGCTTTCCCCTTGATGCGCGATCTGGGGAGTTTGAATTTCGTCGGAAACGTCGAAGGGCGCGACGTGTTCACGGGCGCTGTGGACGTGATCGTGACCGACGGCTTCACTGGCAACGTCATGCTCAAGCTCTCGGAAGGATTGACGGACGCGATGCTCTCGATGATTAAACGCGAGCTGACCGCCTCGGCTATGACCAAAGCGGGCGCGATGCTGGCTCGTCCAGCGTTTCGTAATATCAAGAAGCGCCTGGATTACAGCGAGTACGGCGGCGCTCCGCTTCTAGGCGTGCGCCAGATTGTCGTCATCGGACACGGCAGCTCCAACGCGCGCGCCATACGCAATGCAGTGCGCAGCGTCAAAGAGTTCTCCGAGCACCGCGCCGGCGAGCGCATCGAACGCGGAATCAGTGAGACGAACGCGCGCGAGTACGAAATGGTCGTCAATGGTAAATCGTGAATCGTAAATCGACGAACGGTTTTCATATTCGACGATTGACGATCTACGATTTACGAGAGGGGAGAGATGGCAAATCTAAACGCTGCGATTCTGGGGACGGGGCACGCTTACCCGGAAGGCGTTCTGACCAATGCCGATCTGGAAAAGCTGGTCGATACCTCGGATGAATGGATTACGTCGCGCACAGGCATCAAGCAGCGGCGCAAAGCCGCACCGGGCGAGTACACTTCGCTCTTCGCCGTGCGCGCCGCACGTCAGGCCATCGAGCGCGCGCGCATAGACCCATCGGAAATCGATCTGCTGATCTGCGCCACCGTCACCCCCGATCAACTATTGCCCTCGACGGGCTGCCTGATCCAGGCGGAATTGGGCGCAAACCGCGCGGCGGCCTTTGACCTGGCCGCCGCGTGCTCCGGTTTCCTTTACGGCTTGACTCTGGCTCATACGATGATCCGCACGGGGCAGGCGCGCTACTGCCTCGTCATCGGCGCGGAAATCCTGACGCAGTACGTCGATTACACTGACCGCTCGACGTGCGTCATCTTCGGCGACGGCGCGGGCGCGGCCATCCTCGGCGGGGTGGAAGATGATCGCGGCATCCTGGCCGCTCGCATCAGGTCCGACGGGCGCTTCGCAGAGCATCTCTACGCGCCCGGCGGGGGCACGCGTCTCCCCGTGACCGCTGAGACCATCAGTACTGGGCAGCACTTCTACAAGATGAAGGGCAACGAGCTTTTCAAGGTCGCTGTGCGCTCGATGACAGACATCTCGCGCGAAGTGCTGGAAGAGGCCGGGCACGCGGCGGAAGATGTCAAGCTTTTCATCCCGCACCAGGCCAACCAGCGCATCACTGACGCGGTGGCAAGCAAGCTCGATGTCGATGAATCGCGCATCTACTCGAACATCTCCATGCACGGCAACACGTCTTCAGCTTCGATCCCCATCGCCCTGGACGAGTGTGTCGAAGCGGGGCGCATACGCGAAGGTGATCTGGTGTTGCTGGCCTCCTTCGGCGGCGGCGTCACGTGGGGCGGAGTCCTGATTCGCTGGTAGAAAGGGATGAGAACTTTCAAGCACGCGCTCTTGATCATCTTCGCCCTGCTTCTTTCGAGCGGCGCGGAGGTGGTGGCCTATCCACAGGCGGGCGATAATTCGATCATCGTGGAAGTGAAAGGCGATGCTGGGCGACCCCTGAAGCACGCGTGCGTGACGCTTGTGCCCCGCGATGGCGAGATAGTTTTCCGTAAGGCGGATGGTCGTGGACAGGTCAGGGTCAAAGGATTAAGCCCGGGCAGTTATCGCGTCATCGTCAAAGTTGATGGTTATGAGGCGCAGAAACGGGAAGTCACGGTCGGGAAGGAGAGTTCGACCGTCGCGTTCCTGATGCATCCTCGCACTGAAAGATGAGCGTGCCGCTGGCATATATTTTTCCGGGTCAGGCCTCGCAGTACGCGGGGATGGGAAGCGATCTCTCGGCGAACTTCCCTGCATCCCGCAAGGTCTTTGAAGAGGCTGATGAGGCCTTAGGATTCTCCATCTCCGAGATGTGCTTTACGGGGTCGGCTGAGGAGTTGCAGTTGACGCAGAACACGCAGCCGGCGATATTGACCGTCTCCATGGCGGCGTTGCGCGCGATGGAGGCGGAAGGATTTCCGCCTCCCGCTTACGTCGCGGGTCATAGCTTAGGAGAATATTCGGCGCTCGTCGCCGCTGGCTCCCTATCGCTCACGGACGCCGTCAGAACTGTACGTGCGCGCGGGCGTTACATGCAGGAGGCAGCCCCCGTCGGATCGGGCGCGATGGCAGCCGTACTGGGCGCTGATCTGAAGACGGTGATGGAGGCTTGCAACGAAGCGCAGGAGGGTGGCGTCTGCATGCCCGCGAATATCAATTCGCCGGGACAGATCGTCATCGCCGGAGACGCGGCGGCAGTCGAGAGAGCCATCGAGCTTGTGAAAGAGCGCGGCGCGAAACGCGCGATCAAGTTGAACGTCAGCGCCCCCTTTCATTGCGCCTTGATGAATCCGGCGCAGGAGCGGCTGGCCGCCGACCTTGAGGAGATAGAGTTTCAGGATTTGCGCATGCCGCTTGTGACGAACGTGGATGCGTCCGCGATCACCTCGGGCGAAGAGGCGCGCGACGCGCTGACACGTCAGGTCTCGTCGCCCGTACGCTGGCAGGAGTCTGTAGAGTTTTTGATTCAGGAGGGGATCGGGACGTTCATCGAAGTCGGCCCGGGCAAGGTTCTTTCCGGCCTGGTGCGACAGATGATGCGCAGCGCCCGCTCGTTGAATGTCGAAGATGCGGCGAGTTTGAAGGCATCGCGCGAGGCGCTGTCCGAAGCCGCTTAAACGGTCATAAGTTTTCCTATCATTCACAGAGGAGCAAAGGAAATGCCCGATCAAGAGATCGAGAATAAAGTGAAGCAGATTATCGTCGATGAACTGGGAGTGGACGAAAACGAGGTCACACCCAACGCGCGTTTCATAGATGATCTCGGTGCGGATTCGCTCGACACGGTGGAGCTTGTGATGCGCTTTGAAGAGGAGTTCGGCATCGAGATACCTGACGAGGACGCCGAGAAAATTCAGAGCGTGCGCGATGCTTACAACTACATCGATCAGCACAAGAAGTAAGAAGACAGGAGACAGTAGCCAGTAGTCAGTAGGCGCTGCTGCGTGGCGTGCACTATGGCTGACACCATGACGATTAGATGGCGAAAGCTTTTCTACTGGCTACTGACTACTGACTACTGACTACTTAAAAGGAGTATTGATTTTGAAACGTCGCGTCGTAGTTACGGGTCTCGGTCTGGTGACGCCGGTCGGCAATTCGGTGGAGGCCACCTGGTCTGCGCTGATGGCGGGCCGTAGCGGCGTGGATATGATTAAGAAGTTCGATACAGAGAAGTTTCCCGTGCGCTTTGCCGCCGAGGTGAAGGACTTCGATCCGCTCGACTACGTGGAGAAGAAAGAGGCGCGCAAGATGGGCGCTTTCATCCACTACGCCATCGCCGCTTCGGATGAAGCGATGCGCGATAGCGGGCTGGTGGTTACAGACGAGAACTCCGAAGCAGTTGGGACGTACATTAGCAGCGGCATCGGCGACTTCTGGGCTATTGAGCGCGAGCACTCGAAGCTCTTGAACGATGGGCCGGGTCGCGTCTCGCCTTTCTTCATCCCGTCGGCGATTGTCAACCTGGCAGCCGGTCAGGTCTCCATACGCATCGGCGCGAAGGGGCCTAATTCTGCCACCGCGACAGCCTGTTCGGCGGGCGCGCACGCCATTGGGGACAGTTTCAAGATCATTCAGCGTGGCGACGCCGACGCGATGATCTGCGGCGGCGCGGAATCAGCGATCACGCCCATGAGTGTGGCGGGCTTTGCCGCCATGCGCGCGCTCTCGACGCGCAACGACGACCCCCTTCGCGCCTCGCGCCCGTTTGAGCGCGACCGCGACGGCTTCGTCATCGGCGAGGGCGCGGGGCTGATGGTGCTCGAAGAGTTGGAGTCTGCCAGGCGAAGGGGCGCGAGGATTTATGCGGAGCTGGTTGGCTACGGCATGACCGCCGACGCCTTCCACATCACGATGCCTGACGAAACCGGCTCCGGCGCGATTCGCGTCATGCAGAAGGCGCTGAAGGATGGGGACGCGCGGCCTGAGCAGGTCGATTACATCAACGCGCACGGGACAAGCACGCCCTATAACGATAAGTTCGAGACGCTGGCGATTAAAAAGACTTTCGGCGAGCATGCCTACAAGCTCGCCGTCAGCTCGACCAAATCCATGACCGGCCACCTGCTCGGCGCGGCGGGCGGCATCGAGGGCGTCTTCTCCGTGTTGGCTATCCACCGTCGCACTTTGCCGCCGACGATCAACTACGTCAACCCGGACCCCGATTGCGATCTGGACTACGTGCCCAACGAGCCGCGCGAAAGGGAGGTGCACTATGCTCTCTCCAACAGCTTCGGCTTCGGCGGAACCAATGCGGCATTGCTGTTCAAGAGGTACGAGGAATAAAAGCAGGAGACAGAATACAGAATAGAGGAGACAGAATAAGATAAAAGCGGTTACCGCCTTATCCTTCTGTCTCCTGTCTCCTGTCTCCTGTATTCTGTATTCTCTCTCAAGGATTGCTGATGAAGATCATAGTCTTGATGAAACAGGTCGCTAATAAGGATGCGATCCTGCGTATTAATAAGGATGCGACGTGGATTGAAGAGGGCGATCTGTCTTACGAGGTGAATGAGTCGGACGGGTATGCGCTCGAAGAGGCGTTGCGTTTGAAGGAGAAGCACGGGAGCGGCGAGGTTGTGGTGTGCTCTATGGGGCCGCAGCGCGTCAAGAGCGTCATCAAGGATGCGCTGGCGCGCGGCGCAGACCGCGCCATACATGTCGTCGTTGATAATCCGGGAAGCCTCTCACCCTATGCGGCGGCGAGCGTGCTGGCGGAAGCCATCAAGGGCGAACAGGCAGACCTTGTGCTGACCGGCCTCCAGTCGGACGATTACGGCTACGCACAAACGGGCGTCATCATGGCCGAACTGCTGGGGCTGCCGCACGCGACCATCGTCATCGAAGTGGATGCTTCGGGCGAGCAGCTTCGGGTTAAGCGCGAGCTTGAGAGCGGCTGGTATCAGTGGTACGCGATGTCGCGGCCTGCGCTGCTGACAATTCAATCCGGCATCAGCCAGATTCGCTACGCCACGCTCAAAGGGATCATGGCGGCGAAAAAGAAGGAGATCAAAGAGGTCAAGCCTTCCGCTGATGCCACTACGCGCCCGTCCCACCAGCGCATCGAAAAGGTTTACTTTCCTGAGAAAACGAAACGGACGCAGTTTCTAGGCGACGGCGACGCGAAAGCAGGAGCCGTCGCGCTCGCCGAAAAATTGCACACGGAAGCAAGGGTCATATAAAACTGTCAGTTGTCTGTTGTCCGTTGTCCGTTGTTTGTGACGGGTGAGTTGAAAGCTGAAGATTAAGCGTTCAAGAACCGTCATATCCAACCAACAACTGACCACTGACCACTGACCACGGACAAATTATGAGTATCCTGGTATTTGCAGAGCATCGCGCGGGGGCTTTTAATAAAACCTCTTTCGAGGCTGTGGCTGCGGCGCAGAGTTTGGGCTCGCAGTTGGAGCAGCCCGTGACCGCCGTGGTGCTGGGCGCGGGCATGAATGATCTGGCGCAGGAAGTGGCGGCGTTTGACGTGAGCCGTGTGGTCTATGCGGACAATGCGAAGCTGGCGGAGTACACGCCGGACGGTTACACGGATGCGATGGAGCGTGTGATTCGCCGTCTCGATCCGCAGTACGTCATCATGCCGCACACGTATCTGGTGCGCGACTACGCGCCGAAGCTCGCCGCGCGTTTCGGCAAAGGGCTCATCAGCGATTGCATTCGCGCTCGCGTAGCTGACGGCTCCGTCACCTTTTCAAGACGCATCTTCCTCGGCAAGATCGACGCGGATATTGTTTCAGATGGTGAGCCGCCCGTCTTCGCCACCTTTCAATCGGGAGCGTATCGCGCGGATCAGGCCGCGAAGGGTAGCAGCGCAGCGCCCGTCGAGACCATGGAGGTTGAAGTAGGCGAGGTGCGCATGAAGCCTGAGCCTGCGTTCCAGGAGGTCAAACAGGCCGTCGATCTCACCAAGGCTGACGTGATCGTCGCCATCGGGCGCGGCATCAAGAGCAAAGATAACATCGCGCTCGCAGAGAAACTGGCAGAGGCTCTGGGCGGGGACATCGCCGCCTCGCGTCCGATCTGCGACGCCGAATGGCTGCCGATTGATCGCCAGATAGGTTCTTCCGGCCAGACTGTCGCCCCCAAGCTCTACATCGCCCTCGGCATCTCAGGCGCGATTCAACATCTCGTCGGCATGAAGAACTCCGGCACGATCGTCGCCGTCAACAAAGACCCGGAAGCGCCGATCTTCGACATCGCCGATTACGGCATCGTCGGCGACCTTTTTGAAGTGCTCCCCATCTTGACGGAAGAAGTGAAAAAAGTGAGGGAACAGTAGACAGTAGACAGTAGTCAGTAGTCAGTAGAAAAGCCGAAGCGCCGTGCTTTGCCGTCTAGTTTGATTTAAAGGGTCAGTATTCAACCGCATCAACCGGATTTTCTTTTTCTACTGTCTACTGTCTACTGTTCTTGCTTCTTTTTGATCTCGGATATCCGCACCACTCCCTGCTTGTCTTCAATCGTAAAATCTACTTTATCGCCGGGCTGAATGGAGTCCAGAAGCGATCTGTCTTTAACGTAATATTCCATCGTCATGGCGGCCATATAGTCTTTGATCTCTTCGTGGTCGATCATGATTGAGAGGTCTTGAGGGTTGATCTTTTTGATGACGCCGACGCCGTGATGAAGTTTGACGTCGGCTGCTTGCTTCGTTGCCTCCGCTTGATTCTGTGTAGTGGTGGCTTGATTGTCTGTCCCAGCCTGCCGACAGGAGGGGGCGCAGCCGAGGATCATGAGAAGCACGAAAGAGATAAAGCACCATCGTAGGGCGATATGACGATCACGCGAGATACGTAACTTCAAGATTCAAATCCTCCGTAAGCTTCAAGGTCAGGGCTGACAACATATCATCATGGCTTTTGAAAGTGAAAGCTCGCTGAGGTTCAGATGGTATCCTCATGTGCTTAGCGCTCTGTGCATCCTCTGCGTCCTCTGTGCCTCTGTGGTGAGTGTTACTAAACTTCATTCACCACAGAGGCGCAGAGATCACGGAGATTACACAGAGAAGAGCCAGTCGCGCGCGACGCGACCGCTCATAGCTATGAAATACTCTTGCGCTCCCGCCCATCCGGTGACACAATCTGCGCGTCATCAATTTTTCTTGCTCGCTCAAAAGGATTTCAGTGCGGTTCCCTTTGCCCATCGCCTTGAAGTTACGCGCGACGCGTTTTGTCGTGGCGGCGATACTTATGCTGGCGCTGCTTTCGGGACTTGCTCCCTCTAGCGCATCGTCGTCATCATCGTCACCGTCAACTCTCTGCACAATGGCTTGCTGCGCGGGCAAGCCGCCGCACGAAGCCGGGTCATGCGCCAGCGTCATCGCATGCCACGTCAACCTCAAGACGGGCAGTAAGAGACCAAGGCTCGAATCGACCACGATTGATGGGACGGGCGGGGAATCGACGCCGCATCATCACGTGATGATGCACGTGCCGGATGTCCCGCTCAGTGACGCGGCTTCATACGGACATCTCCAGGGCAAGGCTCATCATCCTTCGCACCATGATGCACATCAAAACGCGCCGGGGCGGAAGCGGGTCGTCACTGCGACCATTCTTTCAGGCGGATGTCGGCAAGACTGCGGCGCGGGAGTTTTCAGCTCATCTGGCGAGGGACGCCAGAGAGACCCTGCGCATCTATCTCATGCAGGGCAGCCAAGACCCTTTTCAAAAGCTCGCCCTTCTCTTTCAGAGCGCAACCTTGATAGAACCTTAAACGTGCTGCGAGGCAAGCTCATTCCACGTGCGCCGCCCACATTCTCCTGACCCTACGACCAGAACAGTAACGTCAACTCGCGCCGGTAAAACCAGACGGAAGCGTTCGCTTGATTGACCATGCGAGCATGCGTCGCGGGATGATCTGCTTTTCGCCTGGACGGAGTACACCCGTCCGGGCGGGCGTTTGCATTTTCAGGAGAAAGAGTATGCATGAAGAATCGCAGGCAAGCGTGCTGCGGTGTCATCGTGTCGGTCTGGCAGTCTTCGTATTGACCTTCGCTTTGATCCTCTCAGCCGGATGGAGCGTGCGCGCGCAGCAGGCCGTGACCTCCGCCACGTTGAGCGGGCTTGTGTTGGACCCTCACGGCGCGGCTGTCAGCGGCGCGACCGTGACGGCTAAAAAACTTGACACCAACCAACAGCGTAGCGTCACGACGGATGAAGAGGGGCGTTACCGTTTCACGTATCTTCCGGTCGGGACGTACCGGATTTCTGTTGAGAGAGAGGGCTTTGCCACGATCACCGAAGAACTCACGCTGACGGTCGGCCAGACGCTCGACGTACCGTTCAAACTCACGGTCGCGACTCTGGTAGATAACGTGGTCGTTCTGGATACTTTGCCGGTTGTCGAGGTGGCGCGCACGCAGTTGGCCGAAACGATCCGCCCCAGGGAGGTGGATGATCTTCCGTTGAATGGCCGCAACTATCTCGATCTGGCGCTGCTCGTGCCGGGCGTCTCGCGCACTAACACTGGAAGCGTACAGCGCTTCGCGGAGACTTCCGCCGTGCCTGGAACGGGGCTCTCCATCGCCGGAGGGCGTAATCTCAACAACAGCTTCCTGCTGGACGGGCTCTCGGCTAACGACGATGCGGCAGACCTCGCGGGGACGTTCTACAGCCAGGAGGTCGTGCGCGAGTTTCAGGTGGTGACCTCCGGCGGCGTCGCCGAGTTCGGGCGCGCGTCGTCAGGTGTGGTCAATATCATCACACAGTCGGGCACGAACGACTGGCACGGGCGCATCTACGGATTTCTACGCAATCAACGCCTGGACGCCAGGAACCCGCTCGCCACGCGCAAGGACACGTTGACGCAGGCGCAATACGGCGCGAGCCTCGGCGGCCCCATCCGGCGCGACAGAACCTTTCTCTTCGTCAACTTCGAGCAGACGCGCCGCAACGACTCGAACGTCATCACCATCTCACCCGCCAGTGTCGCGGCGATCAACAACCGGCTCGATCAGGTTGGCTATAGAGGTGCGCGCATCGAGACGGGCATCGTGCCCGGAGGCTTTGACACGACCAACTTTTTCGCGCGCTTCGATCACAGGCTGAGCGCTGCGAACCTTTTCACGCTGCGCTATAGCCTCTACGATCTCTCTGCCATCAACTCACGCAACGTGGGAGGACTCAACGCCGTCAGTCGCGGCAGCAGCCTCACAGACTGCGACCAGACGATCATGGCGAGCAACGTGACTACGCTCTCGCCGCGCACCGTCAACGAGGCGCGCTTTCAGCTCATACGCAGCCGCCTGCGCGCGCCCCTCAATGATGAGGTGGGGCCTGCGGTCAACATCAACGGCGTCGCCAGCTTTGGCTCCGCCACCTTCTCGCCTCTGGCGCGCGACATCAATCTTTACGAGTTGGTTGATACCATCACCACAGAGCGCGGAGCGCACTCCATCAAAGGCGGCGTGGACTTCCTTCTCAACCGCGTGAACATCCTTTCCCCAGGCGCGTTTCAGGGCGTCTACACCTTTACATCCCTGAATAACTTTCTGACGGGGAGCTACAGCACGAACGGCTTTCAACAGGCGTTCGGCGCGCCCACACAGTTTCAATCGAACCCAAACGTGGGGTTATTCATTCAGGACGAGTGGCGGCCACGTTCCGGCCTGACGCTCAATCTGGGGCTGCGCTACGACGCGCAGTTTCTGCCTGACCCCATCAACACCGACACCAATAACTTCGCGCCGCGCATAGGCATCGCTTACTCGCCGGGCGATCATAAAACGGTCGTGCGCTTTAGCTTCGGCATCTATTACGACCGCATTCCCTTGCGCGCCACCTCAAACGCCCTGCAACGCGACGGCTCGAAATATGTGGTCGTGCAGCTCTCGCCAAATCAAACGAATGCTCCGGTCTTTCCGGGCGTGCTCGCCGCGCAGCCTGCGACTCTCATCACAAAGCCGAACGTGACGAGGATTGACCCGGATATAGAGAACAGCTACAGCGAGCAGGCCAGCCTTCAGGTCGAACGTGAGTTGCCGGGCGACGCAACGCTTTCGGTCGGCTACATTCATCTGCGAGGCTTACATCTGATCTTATCGCGCAACGTCAACGTCCCGCGCTTCCCGGCCTCGGCGGGCGTTCCTAATCTGGGTCGCCCCGACCCGAATCTAGGCAACATCAACCGCTACGAAAGTTCCGGCGATTCCTCTTACGATGCGCTGGTCGTCGCCTTTAACAAACGAGCGGCGCGATGGGGCAGCTTTCGCCTCTCCTATACGCTTTCAAAATCTATAGATGATGCGGGCAACTTCTTCTTTAGCTCGCCGCAGGATAACTTTAACGTCCGGGATGATCGCGGGCTCTCCGACAACGACCAGCGTCACCGTCTCGTCGCAAGCGGCACGTTCAACGCGCCGGGCGCGGACGGTCGCGGCGCGATGCGTCGCGCAGTTTCGGGTTTCCAGTTGAGCTACATTTTCACCTATGCTTCGAGGCTTCCCTTCAACATCCTGACCGGTAATGATCGGAACTTCGATACCAACTTCAACGACCGACCCCTCGGCGTCGGGCGCAACACGGGGCGCGGATTCGACTTCGCCTCGCTCGACCTGCGTTTGAGCCGCCGCTTTCGATTCACCGAGAGCGTCTTGCTGGAAACAATCATCGAAGGATTCAACGTGCTTAACAGGCCGAACTTTCAGGTCCCGAACAACGTCTTCGGCACGGGGCTCACTCCGCTGCCAGCGTTCGGCACGCCAACTGCCGCAGACCATCCGCACCAGATTCAACTGGGTCTACGTCTACTCTTTTAGGTGCGATGATGATGACACAACGATTAGTCACAGTGTGTGTAGTGCTGCTCATAACGTCCGGCTGCGCGCGTCATGATAAGCAGGAACCACCGAAAGGATCGGCGGCCAAAGAGTTGGTCGCTCGTGTGAGCCAGCCCGTGCGCGTCTCCGCAGCAGAGAGGGATGCGGCTGAGCCTGCTTTGGCGACGAGCCGTGATGGCTCCTTGTACATCGCCTGGGTCGAGCATAGGGAGAGCGAAGCGGACGTGCTCTTTGCGAAGTTGGATAGAGAAGGGAAGCCATCGGGCGCACCCGCGCGTATCAATCCGAAGGTGGGCGAGGCGACGGCCTGGCGCGGCGATCCGCCGACGATTACGGTCGGGCAGGACGGAAACGTTTATGTCGGGTGGACGGCGCGCGTGGCTGGTGCAGAGCACGCCAACGACCTCTATCTTTCGACCTCGCGCGATCAAGGTCAGACGTTCGATCCGCCCGTCCGTGTCAATGATGACCGGAAGCCCGCTGTCCACGGGATGCACTCGCTGGCCGTTTCCACAGACAACCGTCTTTATATGGCCTGGCTAGACGAGCGCAATATCCATCCAACGCAACCTTCGGAGCAGGCGGGCGGTCATCACATGGAGAGTAACCGCGAGGTGTTTATGAGCGTATCCAGCGACGGCGGGCGCTCTTTCGCTCCTAATCTTCGTGTGGCTTCGGATGCCTGTCCGTGTTGTAAGACTGCGCTCGCAGTCGCACGGGACGGTCGTCTATACGTCAGTTGGCGTCAGGTGCTGCCCGGCGACTTTCGTCATATCGCCGTCGCCTCATCGGAAGATGCGGGCAAAACGTTTCAGCCTCCGATCATCGTCAGCGACGACCGTTGGATGCTCAAGGGCTGCCCCGTGTCCGGCGCGGCGCTTTCCGCCGGAGCAGATAAAGCCCTGCATGTGCTCTGGTATGCGGCGGGTGAAAAAGGCGAGCCCGGTTTCTACTGGTCGGAATCAAGAGACGGCGGACGCTCCTTTGCGCCGCGCCGCCTCTTTGCAGGTGCTCAGGCGCGCGGCACTCCGATTCTGTTACAGCGCAATGGCAACAGCGACGTGATGGCCGTCTGGGAAGTAAACGATAAAGGCTCATCAAGTATCATCCTCGCGCGCCTTGTCAGCGATACAGGGACGACGGACAGCCAGACGGTGACTGATAACGGGGCGCTGCCTGCGGCTGCCACAGCAGGCGATGATCTGTACATAGCTTACGTCGGGCGCGGTGGTGGCGATAGTCAGCAGCGAAGCATCTGGCTTGCCAGAGCGAAATCTGTATGAAAGAAGAGAATTAAACGCAAAGGGCGCAAAGGAGCAGACGCAAAGGGCGCTAGGAAGCAACACCTTTGCGTCTGCTCCTTTGCGCCCTTTGCGTTTGAATCGTTTTCTTCCGCTTAACGTCGTTGCAGTTGATCTGTGTAGAGCATCTGGTAGACCCAGAAGTTGGGCAGCACTTTATAGACATAGTCTTTGCTCTGCGTGAAGCTGATCTCAAGCACATAGCGGTCAGGATCATTCGAGCGTGCGCGCGCGACCCAGCGCTCAACGTTATCTTCGCCACCGTTATAAGAGGCGGCGACAGCCTGCGGCATATCTGGAAACTGCTTGAAGAGATTGCCCATGTACTGTGCTCCAAAGAGCGCTGCGATGTGTGGATCGTAGAGATCGTCCTGGCGGAAGTCCGGCTTGCCCAGTTGAGCGGCGATAACGTCCGCCGTCGAGGGGATGAATTGTAGAAGACCACGCGCTGCCGAGCTTGATTTGGCTTCCGGACGAAAACGCGATTCCTGGCGCGCGATTGCCAACACGAAGCGCGGGTCAACGCCGCGCGACGGCGCATATTCCAGCAGCGCAGCCGCGTAGGGCGCAGGGTAGAGCAGCTCGACCATCTCACGCGGAGCAAGCTCCAGCAGATAATCACCCGGAATCTTTTTCCAGAGCGGCTCGGCAAAGCGTATGGCGTGCGCGGCGCTGTCTCCGCGCTTGAAATAAACGGCGAGCGTGTAAGCCTGATCGCTTACGCGCAACTGCGACGGCGCGGGACTCTGCACGCTGGATTTGCGCTCAGAGCCATTTTCAGCAGAAGCTTTCCCCTCCTGCCGATCCGCAACGGCTTCATCCTCTACAGCTTCGTTATCGAAACTGTTTTCTGCGACGGCCAGTTCCGGTGTCCCCTCGTCATAAAGACCTAGAAAAAGAAGCTCGTCGGCGAGTGCCTGATGCAGCGTGGTCGCGCGAGGTGGAGGCTCCACGGTAAGTACATCCTGCCGCCCGGCGGGGATCACGCGCGGGGCGGGCAGGCGATTATAGTCTGGAAGAGAGGCGTAGGCGCGCCGCGCTATGTCCAGCAACTCGCGCCGTGTGGCCTCATCTTCCGTTAAGCGGAGGGCATTCTGAGCAGCCACGCGAGCGCGTTCCATTTGACCGCTCGCGAGGACTTGCTGCGCCTCTGTGCGCAGGGCATCGAGTCTGGCGGCCAGGGGCGCGCGAGTCTGCTCCCGCGTCGCCAGTGCGCGCAGACGGCGCGTCGCGCGTCCGCCATAATACTCCTTTCGTCCATCCGGGAAAGCTAAGTAAGCGTTGATTGCCTCATCTGTGCGCCCCAACTGTTCGAGCGTGTAGGCGCGCGCGAAGGCGACCTCCGTCTTATTGGTTCCGCCGGGCAGGCGCATGCCGCCTAGATCAGCCTCGACGCGAAGCGCATCTATATCTGCCAGCGCGGCCTCCCATGCGCCCTGCGCAAGATGAATCTTTGCGCGCGAGAAGAGCGCAAGGGCAGCCCCTGCACGCCCTTTAAGCCGCTCGCGCGCCTTCTCTATCCAGCGTAGCGCTTCTTCGTCGCGCCCTGCTTCGCGCAGCGTGTCTATGATGTTCAGAATGCCGCGCTCCTGGTTGGGCGCGTCCGTGTAGCGGTCAATGTAACGCTGGTAGGCGACGAGCGCCTCGTCCGTGCGCTTGGAGCGCGCGTAGGCTGCTGCCGTGTAGCTGAGCGCGTCGCGCGCATTCGGGCTCTGGGGAAACTCTGTCAGGACGCGGTTGAAATAGTTGATCGCATCGTCAAAGCGCAACTCCTGATAGAAGGCTCTGCCCGTCTGGTAGAGCGTGCTCGCCATGTTCGAGCTTTGTGCGAAACGAGCGATGATAGCCTGGTAGTGAAGGCGTGCGCCCGCGAAATCGCGATTGAAATGGTAGACGAAGGCGCGGCGCAGGTGTTCATCTTCGGAGAGCTGCGGGGCACTCTTTGGTACGTCCTCAATGCTTCCGCCGTCGAGCCGATCCAGACCGCGCACGCCAGCGAGCGCGTAATCGTCCGGCTGCGACGCATCCGGCAGTTTCGTGACGAGGCTATTGAAAATCTCGCGCGCCGCCTCCTTCTGGCCGCTTCGCATGTAAGCCTCGCCGATCAGCGCCAACGCTCCGCGCGCCTGTGATCCTACAGGTTTGCCATCACTGTCGCGCGGGCGCAGCGTTGAGATGGCAGAAGCATAATCGCCGCTCTCGAAAAAGCTCTCGGCGATTCTGGCGAGGGCAGCCTGGCGCAGCAGGCTCAATGGTGCGGTTGCAACCAGGCGGCGCAACTGCTCGCGTTCGAGCGTGAGGTTTCCGATTGAGCGCGCAAACTCGGCCAGATGCCACAGGGCATATTGAGCGAGCAGGGAGTTGCGCGCCAGAACCCTCTGGAAATTGGCGGCAGCCGTCGCCCTGTCGCCGCGCCGTTCAGAGATGCGCGCGTGCAGGTAGTCGTAGTTATTCAGGGCGAAATCCCCGGGCTCGGTCTTTGACATTGATTGAAGATCAGCCGTCGCCGCGCTCAGATCACCGCCATCAACCGAGGCGCGCAGACGTTCATGGCGCTCACGTGTGACTTGAGCTTGTGCCGGACAGCCGGAAAGAACGATCAGGAAGAGGATGAGCGCGGGAAGGTAATGCGTAACTTCTCTCTGTGTCATAGGAATCAAGATACAGGTTATAGCAATCCGTGGGGTGTGGTCTAGCGGCCATCGGCGTGGAGGCGTTTCCCTCAGACCTGACCCGTGAGACAGGGTGAGTTGAATCGTTCAAGATAGCCGATCTCTGTGCCCCCTCTGTGTCCACTGTGTCTCTGTGGTGAGTGTTACTTCAGATAAGACTCACCACAGAGACGCAGAGAACACAGAGGGGGCACAGAGCACTAATCACATGAGGAGACTAACAAAAATTTGTCGGTATAACGCAACGGCGCTCAGATGTGCTAGGATTCGCGTATCTACAGATGAATCCCATGATGACCACAAATGATGCCCGGCGAGCCGAGTTGCTGGATGGCGCGCGTGTTGCCGAAGAGATCAAGCGCGAGGTGGCAGACGAGGTGGCGCGGATCATTCGTGAGCATGGCGTGCGTCCCGGCCTGGCCGTGGTGCAGGTCGGAGATGATACGGCCTCTACAGTCTACGTGCGAAACAAGGTACGCACGTCTCAGGAACTCGGCCTCCTTTCGGAGCATCAAGCGCTTCCGGCTGAGACAACCATAGAACAACTGCTGGAGCGTGTGGCGACGCTCAACGGGCGTGATGATATTGATGGCTTGCTGGTGCAGCTTCCGCTGCCGCGCGGATTGGACGAAGCGCGCGTGCTGGAAGCTATTGATCCGGCGAAAGACGTGGACGGATTCCACCCCGTCAACGTCGGTCGGTTGTCGCTGGGGCAACAGACGCTCGCGCCGTGCACACCCGCCGGAATCATAGAGCTGCTCGACCGCTCTCAAATTGAGATCAAAGGTGCTGCGGCCTGCATCGTCGGGCGCAGCCACATCGTCGGGCGTCCTCTCGCCCAGCTTCTACTGCAACGCGACGCGACCGTGACGATCTGTCACTCGCGCACGCGTGATCTCGCCACGGTCACGCGACAGGCGGATATACTGGTCGTCGCCATCGGGCGGGCTGGCCTCATACGCGCCGAGCATATCAAACCGGGCGCGACCGTTATAGATGTCGGCATGAACAAGGTGACGGATGAGGGAGTGGCGCGCGAGCTTTTCGGTTCGGAGGCGTTGAAGCGTCTTGAGATTATTGCCAGGCGCGGCTACACGCTGGTGGGCGACGTGCATCCGGCGGAAGCGGATGAGGTGGCCGGGCGGCGCACCCCCGTGCCGGGCGGCGTAGGGCTTCTGACGGTCGCCATGCTGATGCAAAACACCGTCACGGCAGCGCGCAGGCGGCGTGGTCTGTGAGCATATCTCAAAAGAGGAGCAGAGTGCTTCGGTGAGTAGAGGTTTAAACGCAAAGGGCGCAAAGTGCATCGCAAAGGGGTTGCTTCTCTGCGTCCTTTGCGTCGTCCCCTTTGCGCCCTTTGCGTTTAAATCTCCCCTTGCAAATACACTCCAGTTTCGCTTTAACTTTGTTTCATGTTGCGAGTTGGATTGACGGGCTCGATTGCGGTTGGCAAGACGTTCGTGGCGAGTGTGCTGGCGGAACTGGGCTGTCATGTGCTGGATGCTGACAAGACGGCGCGTGAGGTGGTCGCGGCAGGCACGCCCGGTCTACGCGCCGTTCGTGAGAAATTCGGCGAGGAAGTTTTGCTGCCGGATGGAACGCTTGATCGCGCTCGTCTGGGAGCGATTGTGTTTACAGACGAGCGTGCACGCGTGCTCTTAAATTCCATCCTGCACCCCTTTATTATTGCCGCGCAGGATGACCAGTTGCGGCGCTGGGCGGAAGAAGACCCGGAGGGCATCGCGATAGTTGACGCGGCGCTGATGATCGAGTCTGGAGGCTACAAAAGATTTGATAAACTGATCGTCGTTCATTGTCGCCCTGATGTTCAGTTGCAGCGCTTGATGGAGCGAAATCACCTGTCGCGCGAAGAGGCCGAGAGACGCGTCCGTTCCCAGATGTCCCAGGAAGAGAAGAAAAGCTTCGCGGATTACTTGATCGATACCTCAGAAGGTTTTATAAGAACGAGGCAGGAAACGGAAGAAGTCTACAGGGAACTACGGCGCGCAGGCACAGAGGAAAAGAATGTACGGGTCTAAGACCAGCAGAGCAGTGAAGACCGGGAGGGCGCTGCGCCACCGTGCTAGAGCGTCACGGCGATCCGGCCTTTTCTGCCAGCATTGGCAACTGCGCATCGCGTTCGCGCTCGGCCTGATCGTCTCTCTCGTCTGTGGCGGGTGTTTCCTGGACACGGAGGTCGAGCCCTTCTATGGCCGCGTCAACGTGCCGCGCGCGCAGGAATTTCGCTGGAGCGACGGCGGGCTGCCGCAGACTTTCGATCCTGCGCTGGCGGCTGCGCCGCCGGATACAGACGCGGTGCGCGCTATCTTCGAGGGACTGACCGAGTACGATCCGAAGACTCTCACGCCTGTGCCGGGTGTCGCCGCGCGCTGGGAATCAAGTGCGGATGGCCGCCAGTGGATATTTTATCTGCGCCGCGACGCCCGCTGGACGAACAATGATCCGGTCACGGCGCGTGATTTCGTGCGCTCCTGGCAGCGCACGTTGCAGTTCGGCGAGCGTGCGCCGCACGCCAATCTGCTTGAGAATATCGTCGGCGCTGGCCCTGTCACCGTAACGGCGACGCCGCAACCAGCAGAAGAGGCGCAGCCGACACCCGCGCGCCGCGCGGAAGAGAAAAGAGAGGAGAGACCGGAGACGAAGAAAGAGACACGCCCCACAGTGCCGGAGCCTCAGCCGCCAGCGTTCGGAGCGGAGGCCATTGATGATTACGTCTTGCGCGTGCGCCTTGAGCGCCCGGATATTAATTTCCCGGCGCTGGTGGCGCATCCTGTCTTTCGTCCGGTCCATAACGCGGATGATCCACTCTCGACACCCTCTCTCGCAGGGGGGCGCATCATCTCAAACGGCGCTTTTCAGTTATCAAAAGCGGGCGGAGACGGCGTCCTGCTGGAACGCGCCAGCAACTACTGGGACGCGCAGACCGTCAGTCTTCAGCGAGTGCAGTTTGTCCCAGCGCGCGATACGGAGGCAGTGCTTGCGGTCTATCGTGCGGGCGAAGTCGATGCCGTGACGAACGCGCCGTTCGAGCCGCTGGCCGTGAAGCTGCTCGCACCCTACAAAGATTTCCGGCGCGCCACCTACGGGGCTCTGACCTATTACACATTCAATACAACGCGCCCGCCCTTCAGCGATGTTCGTGTGCGTGAAGCGCTCGCCATCAGTATCGACCGCGAGCGCATCTGCGAGGACGAGATGGGCGGGGCGACCGAGCCCGCGACAAGATTCCTTCCCACACAAACATCCACCGAGCAATGGAGCGCCCATGCGACGAAGCCCGACGCGCTCACAGAGGATCGAGCGCGTGCGCAGAGCTTGCTTCGAGAAGCGGGCTACCCCGGAGGCGAAGGTTTCCCGCGCATACGTTTGCTCGTGAACCGCAACGACCCGCAACGCCTGGTAGCGCAGTCAGTGGCCGAGATGTGGCGCAGCCAGTTGGGCGTCGAAACCGATGTCATCGTCAAGAACTGGGATGAGTACGAGGCGGATATACGCGCGGGTGAATACGATGTGGCGCGGCGGGGCTTGGTCATGCAGACGACCGACGAAGAGACCAACATGCGCATCATGTTCGAGCCAACTGTGCCGGAGCAGCCCATCGTCCCCACAACGGAGAAGAGCGCGGAGACGGCAGGTGAGGCCGCCGCAGCCAACGATCAGACGAACGGCACGCATCCCACAGAAGAAGTGTCGGACGAGAAAAAGGCTGAGCCGAGGGTCGCGCCGCCGCCGCCGATTCTCTCCGAAGCCCAGGCGCTCAAAGAGATACCCGCGATACCGATCTATTTCGCTTCGTCGTATGCGCTGGTCAAGCCCTATGTCGCCGGTTTCGATTCAAACCTGCTCGATGCGCCGTCTTTGAAGCATGTGAGGATCAATACCACCTGGCAGCACCCGAAGCAGGCGACTCTCGTCTGGTTTCAGACGAAATGATGAATTAGGAATGATGAATGATGAATTAAAACCAGAAACGAAATGCACACATTCTTTCTTTTCATTCCTAATTCATCATTCCTAATTCATCATTTGCTTTTATGACGCGTATGATGGTGGCAGTCCAGACATTAAAGGAGTTTCCGTCATGTTGATTCTCAGAGACATTCGGTTTCGGCTCACCGTCGCGCTGTTCGCGCTGTCGCTGCTGGCGGTGGCATGTTCTGTCGGAGCGAAGAATGAGCCCTACTTCGGTAAAATCCAGCCGCCGGAAGGTCAGGTTCTGCGTTACGTCTCCGGCACGGAGCCTCAATCGCTCGACCCGCAATACATGACCGGACAACCTGAATCGCGCATCGCCGTCGCGCTCTTCGACGGTCTCGTCGAGTATGAAGAGAGAACGATGGGGCAGCGCCCTTCGCTGGCGACCAGTTGGGAGCCGAACTCGGACGGCACGGTCTGGACTTTTCACCTGCGCAACAATGCCAGGTGGACGGACGGTATGCCGATCACGGCTCACGATTTTGTCTACTCTTGGAGACGCGCGCTGTCGGCTGAGCTGGCCGCGCCCTATGCGAGCTTCATGTACATTCTCAAAAACGGGCAGCCTTATAACGAGCAGTCCGCTTTTGTGCGCGACCCGCAGACGGGCAAGTACGCCACCGAAGAAGACTTCAAACGTTCGGGCACGGACGGCGCGATTACCTTCACGGGCGATGCGCCGGAGAGATTTGACGAGATGCCCGCCGCGCAAGCACCGAGCGCTCAAACAAGCTCTCAGCAACCGGCGACCGTTGAAGGCGCGGAGACGAAAAAAACGTCCGTCAAATATCTCTTCGTCCCCGCCGACGCGGATGATCGTGAGAAGCTGCTCAAGAAAGAACCGGTTAAGAGCGAGCCGGGTCATCCGGAGCTTGCGCCCTTCGTCAAAGGCAAAGAGTTCGTGCCTGTCACCAAAGAGTATGTCGGCGTGCGCGCCCTCGATGATTACACCTTCCAGGTCACGCTCGAAGGCCCGACCGCCTATTTTATCAAGATGCTCAACAACCAGTTCTTCCGTCCCGTTCCCCGCCAGGCGATTGAGAACTCGGATAACGCCAGGTGGACTAAGCCTCAGAACATAGTCACTTCCGGCGCATTCAAGATGGCGGAGTGGAAACCTTATGAATACATCATGGTCGTCAGAAACACGGATTTCTGGGACAACGCCAACACCAAGCTGGATAAGATCATCTTCCCTTCGATTGAATCTCTGACGACGACCATGAACCTGTACAAAGCGGGCGAGGTCGATTCCATGTCGTCGAACAGGATTCCGCCGCCCTGGCGCAACGAGCTGAAGACGACGAAGAAGGATTACGTTGACGGCCCGTACCTGCAAATCACTGCGCTGGCGATCAAGACGATCATGCCGCCACTCAATGACGTTCGCGTGCGTAAGGCGCTGAGCATGGCTATAGACCGTCGGATCATTGCGGATCAGGCGGTCGGTCGAATCCCTACGACCTCGTTCACGCCGAAGATGGAGGGCTACGAGAACGCCGAGGGCGAGGGCTATAACCCGGAGCGTGCGCGCCAGCTTCTGGCCGAAGCGGGTTTCCCCGGCGGGCGCGGCTTGCCGCAGCTTGAGATTCTTTACAACACGGCGGAATCTAACAAGCAGACGCAGGAGATCATCCAGCAGATGTGGAAGAAGGAGCTGGGCATCAAGGTTAATCTGATCAACCAGGAGTGGCGCGTCTTTCTGGAGAACTCGAAACCCTCGAAGCTCAACTTCAACGGCTTTTCACAGTGGCTATGGATCGGCGACTACGTTGACCCGAACTCCTTTCTTGAATTGCTGGTGTCGGGTTCGGAGAACAATCACTCGGCCTGGAAGGATAAGAAGTACGACGCCATGCTGAAGGAGGCCAATGCGGAGGTAGACAACGCTCGCCGCATGAAGATGCTCCACGATGCCGAAGCGTACATGCTCTCGCAGCAGCCGATGATCCCGCTTTTCGTCGGGCCAAGCTCGTTCCTGAGCAAGCCCTACGTGAAGAACCTGGTGGCGAATCTGCTGGATCAGCACGACTGGCGCAACGTCTACATAGACCATTCCGTGACGGCTGAATCGCTCGGCCTCTCTTTCTTCTTCCCCCCGCCGCGCCCTGAGTTATTCCTTCAGCGCTGATGGAGAGGGAGAGCGTAGCAGGTCTTTAGCTTAAGGGCTGAGAGTTAGGAAGAGCATGTATAGAAAGCGGAGATATAAACGCAGAGGACGCAGAGTTCATCGCAAAGGACGCTGAGAGTTGAACCTCCTTTGCGACCTTTGCGAAAACCTTTGCGACCTTTGCGTTTACATCCTCTCTCAAGGAAAACATCATGATTCGCTTCATCATTCGTCGCTTGCTCCTGATCATTCCGATGGTGCTGATCGTCATCACCCTGACGTGGGCTTTGGTGCGGCTTGCGCCCGGCAATTTCTACAGCACCGCGAAGGGATTGCCGCCCGCCGTCGAGAAGAACATTCGGGCCAGGTACGGGCTGGATAAGCCCTGGTACATACAGTACGGCAAGACGATGGGGCAGATACTGAGGGGCAACTTCGGCTTCTCGCGCCAGTACCAGGAGCAGACGGTCAACGAGATTATATGGCGCACTTTGCCCGTCTCCGCCACGCTCGGTTTGACGGCCTACCTGATCGCGCTCTGCGTCGGTCTGCTCTTCGGCACGCTCGCCGCGCTCCGGCAGAATTCCGCGCTCGACTACACTTCGATGGCGGCGGCGATGCTCGGCATCAGTGTGCCCAACTTCGTCCTGGGGCCGCTGCTGGTGCTGCTTTTTTCGCTGACCCTCTACTGGCTGCCGCCCGCGCGCTGGGAATGGGCTGTGAGGTTCGGCCCCGTGGGCATCCCCAGCCTGCGCTACATACTGCTTCCTGCGCTGACGCTCTCCGCCGTCTACATGGCTTACATTGCACGCCTGACGCGCTCTGGCATGCTCGAAGTTTTGAGGAAGGACTACATCAGGACGGCGCGCGCCAAGGGCTTGAGCGAAAGGGCTGTCATCTTTCGTCACGCTCTGCGCGGCGGACTTCTTCCGGTCGTGAGCTTTACAGGCCCGGCGCTGGCCTTTATCGTCGGCGGCACGGTCGTCGTCGAGCGTGTCTTCTCCCTGCCCGGCCTCGGCACGTATCTGATCAACGCCGCGCTCAATCGAGACGAGCCGCTTCTGCTCGGCCTCGCGGCTTTCATCTCTACTTTAATCCTGATCTTCAACCTGCTGGTTGACATCGCCTACGGCTATATTGACCCGCGCATCAGGTATAGCTGAGCTTTTGAGCTTTCGAGAAAGGCACACTATGTCGCAACCACCTGAACTAGAGAAGATACCAACCGCACGTCCGAATGAGCCGAGGGATAAGGCGACGCCGCTCGCCCCGCCCGACATCATCGCCGAGCAGCAGATGATCAACGAGCCGGAAGCGATGGCCGCAGACCAACTCTATGGCACCGCTCCGCCAGACGATAAATTGTGGCAGGAGACAGCCGGCGGCTACATCGAAGGCACGAGCCTGTGGAAAGATGCCTGGCGTCGTTTGAGGAAGAACAAGCTGGCCGTGCTGGGCGGCATCACCGTGATCCTGATCGTGCTCGCGGCGCTCATCGGCCCGTACATCGTTAAGGCTTTGACGGGCGCAACCTACGAGTCGATCCCGTCAGATCGCTCGCTGGTTCGCGCTTTTGCTCCGAGCTGGAGGCATCCGATGGGCACAGACCCGCAGGGGCGCGACATTCTGGCGCGCGTGCTGGTCGGCGGGCGCATCTCGCTCATGGTCGGGCTGGTCTCGACGGCTGTCTCGCTGGTGATCGGCGTCAGCTACGGCGCGATTGCGGGCTACCTCGGCGGTCGTGTCGATAACATCATGATGCGCATCGTCGATCTGATCTACGGCGTGCCCCTGATTATCATCGTCATCGTGCTGCTCGCGCTCTTCGAGCGCAGCCTGTTCCTGTTGTTCGCCACGCTCGGCGCTGTCTCCTGGCTGACGATGGCGCGCATCGTGCGCGGGCAGGTGCTCTCCTTGAAGCATCAGGAGTTTGTAGAGGCTGCCCGCTCCATCGGCGTGCCGACCTGGAAGATCATCTTTCGTCACCTCGTCCCGAACACGCTCGGACCCGTGATCGTCTACGCCACGCTGACCGTCCCTAGTGTGATCCTACAGGAAGCATTCCTGAGCTTCCTGGGATTAGGCGTGCAGGCTCCGCTCTCTTCCTGGGGCACGCTCTCCTCAGAAGGGGCGGACAACATCGCCATCTACCCCTGGATGATTATCTTCCCCGGCGTGACGATGGCGCTCACGCTCTTCAGTCTCAACTTCGTGGGCGACGGCCTACGCGACGCGCTCGATCCACATATGCGAAAGGTGTGACGATTGGGGATTGGGGGTTGCGGATTGCGGATTGAAAGGCAGTTAGCTCAATCTGTTCGTTAATCCGCAATCCGCATTCCGCATTCCGCAATCTATATGAACGACGGAAACATACTCGAAGTCAGAGACCTGCGTACCTACTTCAATACGGAAGAGGGGATGGTCAAGGCTGTCGATGGCATCGATTTCGAATTGAAGCGAGGCGAGACGCTCGGCATCGTCGGCGAATCCGGCTCGGGCAAGTCCGTCACGAATCTTTCGCTCATACGCCTGATCCCTGACCCGCCCGGCAAGATCGTCTCCGGCGAAGTCATCTTTGACGGGCAGGACATTCTCGCGCTCCCCCTCAACGAGGTGCGTAAGATTCGCGGCAAGCGCATCGCGATGATCTTTCAAGACCCCATGACTTCGCTCAATCCGTTCATGCGCATCTCCAAGCAGTTGATGGAGCTGACGCGCCTGCATCTGGGCTACAGCAAGGATCAGGCTTACAAGCACGCCGTCAAGATGCTTGAGACGGTCGGCATCCCGGACGCGCGTGCGCGCGTTGATAACTATCCCCACGAATTCTCCGGCGGCATGCGCCAGCGCGTGATGATCGCGATGGCGCTTTCGTGCGAGCCGGAACTGCTCATTGCGGATGAGCCGACGACGGCGCTCGACGTGACGATCCAGGCGCAGATTCTTGAGCTCATCAAGAAGATGAAGCAGGAGACGAATGCTTCCGTCATTCTCATCACACACGATCTGGGGGTGGTCGCCGGGATGACAGACCACATCATCGTGATGTATGCGGGCAAGGTCTTCGAGCAGGCGCGCACGCGCGAGCTGTTCAGTTGCCCCGGCAACCCCTACACCAAGGGACTCCTGCGCTCTGTGCCTGATCCCGTGCACGAACAGGGCGCGCTCTATCAGATTCCAGGACTTCCGCCCGATGTCGCGCACCTGCCGCCGGGCTGTCCTTTCGCGCCGCGCTGCGAACGCGCCGAAGATATTTGTCGCAGGGAGTTTCCGCCCTTCGTCGAATTGACGCCCGATCACCATTCGCTCTGCCACTTCGCCGAAGAGGTCTACAGTAAATCATGCCAGGAGCGCGACGAGCGCGCGCGGCAGGCTGATAACATTCTTGACCTTGACTGACAACCGGGGACACATTCGATGAACATGCCAGCCGCAGACAGCACACCACTGGATGTCAACGCGCTCCCGCTTGAGAGCAGACGCACGGGCGAGCCCCTGCTCGCGATACGCGATCTCAAGGTACATTTCGATCTCGGCGGTGGAACTGTGTGGGACAAGCTGGTGGGCGGAAGCCCCGTCAAGCGTGTCGTCAAGGCCGTCGACGGGGTGACGATAGACATTTACCAGGGCGAAACGCTCGGCCTCGTCGGCGAATCCGGCTGCGGTAAATCCACGCTCGGACGTGCCATCCTGCGCCTCACGGAGCCGACGGGAGGCAATGTCCTCTTTCACGGACGCGACCTTGCGCATCTCTCGCAAAGCGAGATGCGTGAGCATCGACGCTACCTTCAGATGATCTTCCAGGACCCGTACGCCAGCCTCAACCCGCGCATGACCGTAGGCCAGATCATCTCCGAGCCGATTGATACCTTTCGCCTCGCGACAGGCCGCGACGTTGACCGCCGCGTGCAGGAGTTGATGGAGACGGTGGGCTTAAGCCCTCGCTTCATCAAGCGCTTCCCGCATGAGTTTTCCGGCGGGCAGCGTCAGCGCATAGGCATCGCTCGCGCTCTCGCCGTAGACCCGGACTTCATCGTCGCCGACGAGCCGATCTCGGCTCTGGACGTCTCCATTCAGGCGCAGATCATGAACCTGATGGAGCAGCTACAGCGCCGGAAAAATCTGACCTATCTCTTCATCTCACATGACCTGAGGGCGATTCGCCACGTCTCGGATCGCGTCGCCGTCATGTACCTGGGCAAACTGGTCGAGATCGCAGATGCCAAAGTCATCTACGATGAGCCGCTGATGCCCTACACGAAGGCGCTGATTTCGGCTGTGCCCGTTCCGGACCCTGAAATCGAAGCGACGCGCCAGCGCATAGTGCTCGAAGGCGACGTGCCCTCGCCGATCAACCCTCCGCAGGGCTGTCGCTTTCACACGCGCTGCCCCTATGCGATTCCCGCCTGCAAAGAGGTCGTGCCCCCTCTGGCCGAGATCAAGCCTGACCACTTCGCAGCGTGCATACGGATCAGCCCCGAGCAGCCCGACATAGAAAGGGTCGCTCCAGGCGATGCGCCCGGCCTGAGCGATGCTCAACGCGTCATTGCAATATGAAACCAGCCCCCTATTAATCGTTTAAATCAAGGGAGAACGGGTTCGCTCGCGCCGGACAGACGGCCTCCGGTTGTAGGGGCGGCTTTAGGACTGAGAGAGGATTCTTTCTTTTGCGAGCTTTGCGCATCGCCTCTCTGCGTCCTTTCGCGTTTAAAGCTTCTCTCTAGACGCGAAGCAGCGCAGAGGAGATTCGCAAAGGCGGCGCGCGATATTCTCTCCTCGCTGAGCCGCTGAGACAGGGATTTCTATGAAAAACCCCTTGTCTGTTAGCCTATAGACACTTATACTGCTTGAAAGGGGCGGTAGTCGCTGCTGCCTCCTGGCCGCGTTTAAAGTGGCGCGTGTGCGGTCGCGCCCCCCAAACTCATTCGCGCGAACCCAACCCTCCAACTGCACATCGGACGCGACAAACGTGACTTTTCAGACGATGGACGAATCAGCCGCGCCGGCAGCGCGCGACATCGAGCAAGGGCAGCACTCTTTAGATGTGCCGCCCGGCTGGGCAGACACGCAGGAATCTCTTGCGGCTGCCGCAGGTCTGTCCATCCTGCTCGTCGAAGGCCATCAGCCCCCGGCGCTCATCGTCTCCAACAACAACTCCATCTGCCACACTTTTCAGTCGTCGCCCGAGCACGTACGGTTGTGCGATCCCTTCTGCGGCAAAGCGTTTGATCGCGCGCAGGAAGGGGCAGGCCCCGTACATTATCGCTGCCACGCGGGTCTTCATTGTTTCGCGATGCCGGTCGAGATAGAGAAGGGACGTTCGTCTGCTGTCATCGGCGGGCGCGCCTTTCTCACGAGCGCGGACTACCGCAGCCTGGCCGAGCGTTTCCGCGCCGGCGATCTACAGGATTTACTCTCCGGCGAGCTCTTTAAGAACGTGATCTTCGCTTCGAGCCAGGATTTGGACGACCTGGCAGAGCGTCTGTCCTCCGCTATCTCTGAATTCAAGTTGCAACCCCAAGCAGTCGGAAACCTAACCCATGATGCTCTTCCTATGGCGCGTGCTTCATCCGACGCCCCGCCTGCGTCCAAAGCGAACGCTGTTGGCGCACATGGCGCTGCCCTGCAAATGAACGGCTTTCCGACGAGCAGCGCGTCAGTTGATGCTTTCGCAGCGGCTGTCGAAGCGTTGGCGAAAAAGCACCAGCTCTCTTCGCTGGCGCTGCTCTTACTGCGCGGAGACAGGCTCGCAGCCGAGTTCGGCATCGGGCGCTATGAAAAGGGCTCGAAGCAGTTGAAGATCGAAGCCAGGGAGAGCAGGCTGATTGAGGCGGCGAGGAAAGGCGCATGGGTCGCTGTCCGTGAGAGCGCGGGCGGCCTCAACCTGCTACAGCGCGCGCCGTCCAGACAGACGCGGCGAGATCAGGGGAAGATGTCGGAGCTCTTCCCGTTTCTCATCGGCGGCGAGGTGAAGGGCGCGCTTCTGGTTGGCGATGAGGCGCTCAGTGATGCGAAGCGGCGCGCGATTGTCGAATCCTGCCGCGATCTGGCGATGCCGCTAGAGGTCATGCGCCTGCGCACGGAGCTTGAGGAGCGCACACGCACCGCCTATCAACTGCAAAATTTTACGGAGAGCATCAACCGTGTCGCGCCCGCTGAGACCTACCTTTCAATCCTGCACCAGTCCGCCGCCATCTTGAAGGCTGAGCGCGGCTCGCTGCTCCTCTTTGACGAAGCGACCAATGAGCTGGCGATCAAGGCGGCGGTCGGCCTGCGCGCCGAAGTCGCCTCTGAGACGCGGATACGCCTCGGCGACGGCGTCTCCGGCACGGTGCTACAAAACGGTAGGCCACTGGTCGTGCGCGACCTCGAAGGAGCAGGCCACGCGCCCGCGCCCGCCGAGCGTCTTTACAAGACGAAATCATTCATCAGCTACCCGATTGTCATCGGCGGAAGAAAAGTGGGCGTGCTGAATGTCACGGACAAGGCGGGCGGCGGCTCTTATGATGAGATCGATCTGAGCCTGATCGAAGCCATCGCGCCGCAGATGGCGCTCGCCCTGGATCGCGCCGAATGGCATGAGAAGGCCACACAGTTTCAATTGATGTCGATCACAGACCCTCTGACGGGATTGCTCAACCGGCGCTATCTGGAAGAGCGTCTGACGGAGGAGCTGAAGCGTTCGCAGCGTTACGGCTATGCGATGAGCTTCATGATGATCGACATAGACGACTTCAAGCTCTACAACGACCGCAACGGGCATCAGGCGGGCGACCTCGCTTTGGAGATGACGGCGCAGTGCTTGAAGTCTGCGCTGCGCTCTGCTGATGTCGCATCTCGTTACGGCGGGGAAGAGTTCTGCATCCTGCTGCCGCAGGCGACCCTTTCGGAAGCGAGCGCCATCGCCGAACGCATCCGCCGTCGCGTCGAGCGCACGCGCTACCCGCACGGTAAAGCACAGCCTTTGGGAGCCGTCACCGTCAGCATAGGGGTTTCCGCTTTCTCCCCACGGCTTGATACGCCCGCCACCATTATCCGCGCCGCCGACCGCGCTCTTTACCACGCCAAGAGCCACGGCAAGAATCGCGTCCAGTACCACGCGGACGTCGAACCTGACACGCCAGAGAATAATGCCGCCAAAGACGCCACATAAAAAGGAGGACGCGCCGCAGCCGGAGCGCATTCTGGGTCGCGTCGCGTCGGAAGAGTTCGTCGGACGCGCCGACGAGCTACAGCAGATCGTGCGACACGCTTCGCGCGACGACGCTCAGGCGCGCGGTCTGCTTCTGCTGCTAGCGCCTTCAGCCGGGGTCTCAGAGCTTCTGCGCCAGGCCTACGACCATTTGTTCAACCAGCGCGGCAACGTCATCCCTCTCTATTACGCCCTGACGCGCAACGACCGTCGGGCGGCTCATGCGGCGCGCCAGTTCCTTCACGCTTTTCTCCAACAGCTCATCGCTTTCCGTCGAAACGATCCCTCGCTCATCGACGCCTCGCTGACATTGAAGGACGTATTGGAGTTGGCTCCGCCGTCGGATTACGAATGGATCGAGCGCCTCGTCGAAAGTACGGAGCGCGAGCGTGCGAGCGGCGATGAACGTGCCCTGGTGCGTCTCTGTTTCGGCGCGCCGCAGAGGGCTGCCAAGCATGGGGCGCGCGTCTACGTCATGCTCGACGGCGCGCAGCTCGTCGAGCACCCGAACGGTGAAGTCTCTCTGGGGGCGGAGATCGTGCAAAGCCTCTTGCGCATGAACGCTCCCTACGTGCTCGCGGGTTTGCGTCGCCAGATACTTGATCTGGTGCACAGCGTGCGGTGCGGCTTCGAGGATATGGGCACCATCCATTTGGAGCGCTTGAGCGACCGCGACGCACGCGCACTCGTCGAGCGCGTCGCACAACGCGCAGAGGTCTCCATCAACGAGCAGACGCGCGATCTTGTAGTCCAGCAGTTCGGCGGCAGCCCCTTCTTCATCACGGCTCTCATTTCTGCGGCGCGAGATCGAAACATCGCGCTCACCAGTTTTCTCAACTGCCAGCAGCTCTACGTGGACGAGTTGATGGGCGGGCGCATCAGTCGCTACTTCTCCTTCCTGCTCGAAGAGGTTGCGCCGCAGGCTGTGAGCCGCCGCACGCTCGTTCGCCTGCTCTACGAGGCCGTGGTGGCCTCTGGAAGTCGCGGGAAATCTCCGGTCGAAGTATGGCGAAAAAAAATGGGTCTGGAAGACGAGCAGTTCCAGCGTGTGATGCGCGGCCTGCATGTGCACGAGCTCGTTAGCTTGAATTCGGATTTCGTCGAGACGAGCGACGCCTCCTCGGTCTGGGGAGACTACCTGCGTGCGCGTTACCGCATGGAGATAGGCGGCGAGCCGCGCGCTCTGGTCGTCGCCCAAATGTTGGTCGATTGTTTGAAGCGTGCTCCGCAGACGATGGCGCGCCACTACCGGCGCGAAGCGGCGCTCGGCCTGCGCGAGCTGATCGCGCGTTTCAACTGCCAGCGCGTGCCCGCCAGCCTCCTGCATTACGACCGCTTCAGTCGCGTCTACAAGGGAGTCTCCGCTGAAGAGACCGCCGTCGGTCTGGATACGGAGACAGACCTGGTCAGGCTGCCGCAGATCGTCCACGTCGCGAGCTGCACGGCTTTCCACTCCGCGCCGCCTCCCACACCCGATGATGAACGCTGCGCCGTCGCGCACGGCTTTGACGCCGCCAATTACATGGAGGCCAACGAGGTCGTCTGGCTCGCCGCCGAGATCGAATCCAAGATGGAAGCGGGACGGGGGCTGACAGAGATGTGGTGCGACCGCTTGACGAGCATCGCGCGCACGTGCGGCTTCAACCGCGTGCACCTGTGGCTGGTTGCGCCCGAAGGCTTCTCTACGGAAGCCAGCGAGCTTTTGAACGAGCGCGAAGCTTACGGATCGAGCCGCCAGCAGTTAGAGCTCCTGACGGCGCGCATCAGCAGCGCTTCGGCGGTCGCAGGCAAAGATGAGGTCGCGCCGAACGAATTTGAGCTGGCTATCCCGATGGGCGACGATACGGAACTGATCGCCGCGCACACCGTTGAGCAGATCGCCCGCCGCATAGACTTTCCATCCGAGGCCATTAATCAGATCAAGACCGCTCTGATCGAGGCCTGCATCAACGCCACAGAGCACAGCTTGAGCCCCGACCGAAAAATTTATCAGCGTTTTCGCGTCGAAAGTGATAGATTAGTAGTGACGGTTTCAAGCAGGGGTGTCGTGCCCCCCAATATCAATAACGGCGAGGGCGAGGCGCAGGCCGGTCAGCCAGGCAATGGCAACTCGGGCACAGACTCGACGAAGGGGCGTCGGGGCTGGGGACTGAAGCTGATTCGCAGCCTGATGGACGAAGTCGAATTCGAGCGCGTCGATGACGGCACGCGCTTGCGCATGACAAAATATCTGAAAAAGTCTAGAGTCTAGAGTCTGGAGTCCAGAGTCAAAAAGAAAGAAGTGTTTTTTGCATTGACTCCAGACTCCAGACTTCCGACTCGTGACTCCATTTAAGGTAAGAGAGGGGCTTCCTGAAATGGTGGAAACATTAACCGGTGCTCTGGTGCGCTCACGCAATATCGGAGAGATGACGGTCGTTTACGCGAGCGACTATCTGAACAAGCTGAGCGGAGAGCGCATCGAGCGCGAGTGCCGCACCTGGTTAGAAGCTGGCTGCCGCGCGCTGGTCATCAACTTCCGTGAGACAGAGCTGGTCAACAGCATCGGCGTCTCTATCTTGCTGGGCGTCATCGACGCCGCCGAGAGCGCGGGCGCACATCTGGTCTTCTCCGACGTCAACAATCAAACGATAGAGCTTTTTGAGATGCTCGGCCTGACGCGCCATGTTGCGCTGGCGAAGGACGAGCAGGAGGCGCTGGCAACGCTCGCGGAATTTGCTACCGCACCGAGGGTTTCCGGCCACTAAAACGAAACTGAATAGACTGATGTGTGATTGAGGAACGATCCACGAAAACACACGAAACCGCACGAATAAAGCTCAAGCAGCTTAGTGGTATTTAGTGTGGCTTCGTGGATCGTTCTCCTTCCCTCCAGGCTGACGCTGCTCTGATTTTTAGGTCATCGCTATGCGCGAGACGATGCAAAGACTGCTACATACCTTCGCTGCGCTCGCAGATTTGAGCCAGGAGATTGCCAACACGAGCGATTTTCAGGAGATGGTGCGCACGTCGCTCCACCTGCTGCTCGGCACGCTGGCGATCAGGCGCGGCGCAGTTGCGGAGTACGACCGCAGCCGCCAGAGCTTGATGTTCATCGCCGCGCGTGGGCTAGGCGATCAGCCACAGGCCGCGCTTGAGCTGGAGGCGTTGGATGTCGAGAGCTTGCGCCGGATGCCTTTCTGCGGCGTGATGGAGGATGAAGAGAGCGCGCTGAGCTTCATCAAGCGATATAAAGGATTTCTTCGGACGCAGCGCATCAATCTCGTCGTCCCGCTCATCGTGCGCAATGATCTGGTCGGACTCGTGGTGCTCGGCGAGAAAGCGAGCGGCGAGCCGTTCACAGCGGATGATCGCGATGTCGTCTGCTCTATGGCGCGGCACATAGGCGTCGGCATTCACACACACCGCCTGCTCGAAGAGCTTGAGCATAAGGCGGAGGAGAATCGAAACCTGTACGACGGCATGCGCGCCATCTACAAAGATACTGTCAGAGCTTTCGCCGCCGCCATCGACAGCAAGGATAAGTATACGCACGGGCACTCGGAGCGCGTCGGCAAGTACAGCGAGATCATCGCGCGCGAGATGGGATGGAGCGAGGAGGAGGTCGAAGGCATCTCCGTGGCTGGCTACCTGCATGATGTCGGCAAGCTGGTCGTCGAGCGCGACATCCTCAACGCGCCTTACAAGATCGACGCCAAAAAATCGAGCGAGCTTAATCGCCACCCCGCAGCCGGGTACGAAATCCTCCAACCCATCCGCCACCCCTACGCAGACATCTCCTTGATGGCGCGTCATCATCACGAGCGGATTGACGGTCGCGGCTACCCGGACGGCCTCAAGGGCGACGAGATTTCCATCGGGGCACGGATCGTCACGCTCGCGGACTCCTTCGACGCCATGACCACTGACCGCCCCTACAAGACACGCCGCTCAATCGAAGAGGTCATCGACGATCTGCGGCGCAACACCGGTAAGCAGTTTGACCCGGAAGTCGTCGCCGCATTCTGCCGCGCACTATCGAAAGAGGTCAACGGAGAGACCAGAACCCGTCCGATCATCAAAATGCTTGGCAAAGGATATATTGATCCTGAGCGCGTCACGCCGCTCCTGGCCGAACTCCTCTCAGACCTCGAATCCGGCGCAGCCCTCTATGCCTCAGGCACAGCTTAGAAGGGCAGGGAAGAATAAAAGCAGCAGGCCGAAAAGCAGTAGAAAGCGACGGGCATTCAACTCGCTACCTTCTGCTTTTCTTTCTGCTTACTGCCTTCGACCTCCTCTGTCATAGGTCGTCCGCTTAACATATTGACTTCTGATAAAAGTCGTCATAATCTTCCGATTGTTTAGATCATTTCCAGGGTGGGCCAGTAGTACACGCATCGTTGCCCCTTCCGCAACCATGCATCCCGGCGCAGGTATTTCCTCTCCAACTATCCCCGCCTGTAAAGCTCTACTTTTGTTCAAGTAGTTAAGAATCATTCCAGAGGAGAGATTAATGAGTAACAGCATCCCCCGTTTGAGAAGACTGTGTCTGATGAGCCTGACGTGCTGCGTCGTGCTTCTGGTCTTGGGCGCAAGCGCCCGCGCGGCGACCTTTACGGTGACGAATACGAACGACAGCGGCCCCGGCTCGCTACGGCAGGCGATCACGAGTGCCAATGCGACGGTCGCCATCGATACAATCAAGTTCAGCATCGGCTCCGGAGCCAAGAAGATCAAACCGCTTTCGGCGCTTCCCATAATCTCCAATCCAGTGTTGATTGATGGGACTTCCCAGCCGGGTTATGCCGGTTTGCCACTCATCGAATTGGATGGCAGTAGCGCAGGCGCGGGCGTATCCGGCCTGCGCATCGGCGCTAACGGTTGCACCATCAAGAAACTAATCATCAATCGCTTCGGCTTCCACGGCATACAGATCACAGGCAAGACTAATAAGATCAGCGGTAACTACATCGGTACTGACAGCACAGGCGCAATCGATCTGGGAAATCTTCAGAACGGCGTCAGTATTGAAGGGAGCGCCAGCAATAACCTGATCGGCGGCGTGTTTGCTGACGAAACCAATGTCATCTCGGGCAACAGTACGAATGGCATCTACATAGCGAATGGCACGTCAAGCAATGTCGTGCGAAAGAATTTCATCGGTACGAACGCGGCAGGCACGGCTGCTCTGGGTAACACCAGCGCGGGCATACGCATCATCAGTTCTCCCAACAACATTATCGGCGAGAGCGGCTTCTACTCGGTCGGCAACGTTATCGCGGCCAATTCTCGTGGAGTGACTATTGAAGGCTTTGGCTCCACGGGAAACAAAGTGGAAAGCAATGTCATCGGCACTAACTTTGCGGGCGCGAGCGGTCTGGGCAATGCTCAAGAGGGCGTCGCCATTTACAGTCCTGCCTCCGGCAACAAGATCGGTGGAACCTCAGCCCTGCTGCGCAACGTCATTTCAGGCAACGGCGGAGGGATCACGATCAGCGGCTCTGCGGGCAATAAAATAGAGGGCAACTTCATTGGTGTGAAACCGGCTGGCACGGCGGCGTTGGGTAATGCGGGCAGCGGCATACGCGTCAGCGGCGGACTCAACAACACGATAGGCGGCGCGACCGCCGGAGCAGGCAACGTCATCTCCGATAATGGCTCAGGCATTGCGATCAGCAGCGCGACGACCACAGACATCCAGGGCAACTTCATTGGAACGGATGTAACCGGAGCCGTCAAGCTCAGTAACGCAGGGATCGGCGTGCGTGTCACAGACTCGGCGGGCATCAAGATAGGAGGGACTGTTTCAGGAGCAGGGAACATCATCGCAGGTAGTACCAGAGGCGTCTCGATTGAGGGAGATCAATCAGCAAATAACGTTGTGCAGGGTAACTTCATCGGAACGAACAGCTCGGGGGTGGCCGGTCTGGGCAATGGGGAAGGCATCGGCATCTCCCCCGACACATCGAACACGACCGTGGGCGGAACCACTTCAGCCGCGCGCAACGTCATCTCAGGCAACGACTCTGGTCTTTCGATCAACAACTCGACCGGTAATAAAATCCAGGGCAACTACATCGGCACGAATCCCGCCGGGGATACGGCGCTCGGTAAGGGCGACATACGCATCATCAGCGCCACAGACAATTTGATAGGCGGAACTGCTGCCGGAGCAGGCAACGTCATTGCCGCCGGATTTCGTGGCATCTCCATTGAATACGGCTCGACGGGAACGCTCGTGCAGGGCAACTTCATCGGCACGAACAGCAATGGAGCTACCGGTCTGGGCAACAATCAAGAAGGCGTGCTGATCACCACCAACTCAGTGAACAACACGATTGGGGGAACAACAGCGGCGGCGCGCAACGTCATTTCAGGTAACGGCGGAGGGATCACGATCAGCAGCGCGAATAACAACCACATCGAAGGCAACTTCATCGGCACAAACCCGAGCGGCACTGCTGCGCTGGGCAACGGTGACATACGCGTCATCAGCTCGTCAGGCAACACGATTGGCGGAGTGGCAGCCGGGGCAGGCAACATCATCGCTTCAGGATTCCGTGGCGTCTCCATTGAATATGGCTCGACCGCTAATTTTGTGCAGGGCAACTTCATCGGGACGAACAGTACAGGGGGCGTCGGTCTCGGCCACAATCAGGAAGGCGTGCTGCTTTCTACAAACTCGTCGAACAACACGATTGGCGGAACGACGCCTGCCGCGCGCAACGTCATCTCCGGCAACGGCGGCGGCGTTTCTATTACCAACGCTGCGACGAGCAATAAGATTCAAGGCAACTTCATCGGCTTGAATCCGGCTGGCACTGCCAGGTTGAGTAACACGAGCATCGGTGTACGCATCATCGGCGGGTTCAACAATACTGTGGGCGGGAAAGTCGCTGGAGCGGGAAACGTCATCTCAGGCAATTTCAGGGGCGTCACCATAGAGTATCCAGAATCGACGGGAAACTTCGTGCAGGGCAACTACATCGGCACAGACGCGAGCGGTACAGTTGGTCTCGGCAACGATCAGGAAGGCGTCTCGATTTATAACGCGCCTGACAATACTATCGGCGGCGGGCAGGCTCTCGCGCGCAACGTCATCTCGGCTAATAAAACCGGCGGGATCACGATCTTTGGCGCAAGCTCGACAGGCAACGCAGTGCAGGGCAACTATATCGGGACGCAGGCAGATGGCACGTCGCCTCTCGGCAACAATTCGGACGGCATCTTCATCGTCAGCGCTTTCAATAACACCATTGGCGGGGTGACAGCCGGGGCAGGCAACGTCATTGCCTTCAACCATCCTTATGGCGTGTACATACGTTCGGGCACGGGCAATGACATTCGCGTCAACTCCATCTTCGATAACGACACCTACGGGATCGATCTGGAGCCCTATGACATTACGCCCAACGATCCGGGCGACCCGGACTCAGGCCCGAATAAATATCAGAACTTCCCCCTGTTGACTTCCGTCACGGTGTCAGGCAACAGCACGATCATAGAGGGCACGCTCAACAGTACGCCGCAGACCAGCGTGCGCCTTGAATTCTTCTCAAACCCCGCCTGCGACCCCTCTGGCTTCGGCGAAGGTAAAACCTACATCGGGGCGAAAACGGTGATGACTAACGCGAGCGGTGACGTGAGCTTTACGGCGACGCTGCCTCTGGCTATCACAGATCAGTTTGTGACGGCCACAGCCACGCACGCCACCAAGAAGAACACCTCAGAGTTCTCTCCATGCGCGCTGGTCGGCGGAGCCAATCCGGGCACGTTTCAATTCAGCGCCGACACCTATGTCGCACAGGAATCTGACGGGACTATCACCATTAAGGTCACGCGCTCAGGAGGGCTGACGGGCACGGCCACAGTGCACTATGCGACCAGCAACGGCACGGCCACGTCTCCCGACGATTACACCGCGACTTCGGGCACGCTGACTTTCAACGACGGTGAAGTTATCAAAACTTTCAGTATCCCGATTGTGCTCGATGCGCTGGATGAGAACCACCAACAGACTGTCAATCTGAAGCTGACCCTTCCGACGGGCGGGGCTACGCTCGGAGGGCAGAAGACGGCGAAACTGTTCATCATCGACTACGACACGAATCTGCCATCGGTCTTCTTCTCAGACGTAATCATCACTGAAGGCCAGTCCGGGGTAAAGAACGCTGTCTTCACCATCACTATGACCCCGCACGACCAGACGGTGCTGGTGGGCTACGGTACGAGTGACGGCACGGCTGTGGCTGGCACAGACTACGTGGCGAAGACGGGGACGCTCACCTTCCAGCCCGGTCAACTCTCGAAAACAGTCGCCGTGCAGATCAAGGGTGACGCCGTCTTAGAGGACGATGAAATCTTCTTCCTCGATCTCACATCCTTGCCCAACGCGACCGTTACGGATGGGCAGGGCGAAGGGCTCATCGTCAATGATGATTAAACGGTGAGCCGTCAGTCAAGATGGGTTCCGTAAAAAGGTCAGAGCAGCCTGCGATGTTGGGTGGGTCTTCAATGTTGAAGACCCACCCAACATCGCAGGCTGCTCTGAATGTTCGCCTCGCTCTTTACGGGGCTATTTTGACCGCAGGATCGCTCCATGCGCTCTGACTGCCGGAGGCAACCGCTGCGACCCTGAACCAGTATTTCATTCCGCTCGTCAGGTTCTTGACTGTGCATTTAGAGACAGCCATCACCCCAACCTGCATCTATTTTGCCATACCTACCCGCTTGGTAGTCCGCATCTTTGAAAAATAGCAGGCAGGACAACGCTCACACGACTCCCGTAGCGCTAATCAGCGAAACCCTCGCCCGCCGCTTCTGGCCGGACGGAAACCCGGTCGGCGCGCGCCTGCTCGTTGACGACAACAATCAGTGCCCCCGCCCGGTTGAAATTGTGGGCGTGGTCGGCGACGTCAAGCACCTGAGCCTGGAGGACGAGCCGACGCCACACCTTTACCTGCCCCTGCGCCAGCTCCATGAGGACGGGGTAGTGTGGATGACTAACAACCAGTACTGGCTGATTCGCTCAGAGGTTCCCCCGCTGAATCTGGCCTCTGCCGTGCAGCGCGAAATTCGCAAGGTAGACCCGGAAGTGCCTGCTTCCAACATTAAAACGATGGAGCAGTATCTCTCGGCCTCCGTGTCCCCGCGCCGATTCAACCTCTGGCTGTTGACGGTGTTCGCCGCCGCGGCTTTGGTTCTCGCCACTGTAGGCATCTACGGCGTAATGTCTTACTCGGTAGCGCAGCGCACGCGCGAGATAGGTGTTCGCATGGCGCTGGGCGCTCAGCGCAGCGACATCCTCCGGATGGTGGTCGGCCACGGGATGCTGCTTGCAGTAGGGGGCCTCGCCGTGGGGCTGGCGGGCGCCCTTGCCCTGTCGCGGCTGATGGGCGGCCTGCTATATCAGGTGAGCACAACCGACCCGGCGACCTATATCCTGCTCACCTTCTTCCTATTACTGGTCACGCTCGCCGCCTGCCTCGTGCCCGCGCGACGTGCGACGAAGGTCGATCCGATGGTAGCCCTAAGGTATGAGTAATGAGTGGTCGAGAGGGGACTGCCTGCACTCAACCCGCGAGCGCTGCACTTCGTTGTTAGACCGCTGGCAGCGGTCATTTTGCCACCGCGCGCTTCCTCAGCCATCGGATCTGACCCCGATGATTTATCTCGTCCTCGAATACATGGAACCACTTGAAGTAATTATTAGCAGGCTGTCTATCCCAGAATGGCGTCTCCTCATCTAGCCATTGATCGTTCCTTTTGCCGAACTCTTCAAGCGTCTTCGACCGCACCTCTTCTAATATGCGGAGGTAATAGTCTATGCCGTTGCCCTTAATCTCACGCCTCGACCGCGCCCCAAGTTCCAGGGCTACTCCCCATGGCCCCTTCTTACTCGCGGCGGCGGCGGCGCGCGACCCGAACGTTGCCACCTGATACCACGCTTCGACGGCAGCGATGTGCAGGAGTAGTGCCCCGATAGAATTGCTGTGCGGATCATGGAGGTAGTCTAGATGTTCAACGCTCAGGTCTTCGACCTCGTCAAGCGTAGTCCGCCTGGCATAATTCATCATCGAAACAAGTCGGCCGATCTGAGGGGTATATCCGACGAGAGGCGCGATGAGATACAGGTTCGTTTTATTTGGGTTGCCCATTCAAGTACCCTTTCGTCTATAGGTAAGAAGGCGGCCTGGCGCCCCGAATTAACCCGAGCCCGCGCTAACGGTATCCAATTTACAACCAAAGGGTGAATGATGAAAGAGAAGCTATCGCGGGCTCGGGTTAAATGAGTTGTTATGCCGTGCGTGAGCAGGGCTATTCAACTTTGGCATACACATCTTTCAAGGTGAGTTCACAGCCGATCACATTGAATTTTCACTATATCTTCAGCCCTGTGATACTCAGAATACCTCCACTCCCGATTGCTCTGCCGAATATACTGCTCGATTCGATACGGATCTTGAGCTACAAGAAGATACTCTGTGAGAGATTCGATAGATTGATAATGCTCAAATTTTTTTACCCACAGCTTAGAAGAGGTATACTCATAGCCATTGCGGATACGAGCGGAATTACACTTGGGACAATACAGATAAAACATGGAGGCAGAGGTTTCAAGGAGTAAGACCCGCGATACAGTGCGAGACTATAAACCAATGACTACCGTCGAACAACATACGCTGACTCAGCAAAACCGCTGATCCCCCCTTTCTTTCGTTGGAGAGGACTCAAGCGGCGAGTTGAGGCATCGTCGCCGTTCTCGCTATCTCTTCAATAATCTGTTAAAAGACTCCTGCAACACCTTGGTTGCCTCTACTCGCAACAGCTTACTCCGAGCTTTCCCATGGTGATAACTGTATTGAGCGGAAGGTGCTTCTATGAATATCCCCGAATCTACCAATCTCATCCTCTTGGTTTTGATCTGTCTTATGAGCGCGCCGGCGCCTGCACAGCAGAAGACCTCCGTCTCCATGACGACTGTCAACATCACAGCGAAATCTGACGGAGTCCTGGTCGTCGCGGAGGGCGATGTGGCCGAGCTGCGGCTCGAAGTCATCGACGCGAGCGGAGAAGTGGTCTATGAGACGCCGAGCTACTATACGCAGGAGCTGTCCTGGGATATGCACGATGCTCGCGGCCTGCCTGTTCCTGCCGGGCATTATATGTGCACCGTCACTTTCAAGGACTCCTCCGGCAAGATCAGAAAGCGGATCGAGCAGGTGACGGTCAAAGAAGTGGTCACGCCTGAGACAGTCGCACCTCCAACTGCGCAGGCCGCCGCCGAACAAGCCGCTACCGATATCACATCTGTCATACACGATTCTACGCTGAGCGGCGATGGCACGACGCTTTCGCCTCTCAAGGTGACGATGCCGCTCCAGTCAGACCTGACCGGCAACGTCAATCTGGGGATACCTGGGCAGCGTGTGCGACTTCCCTCCGACACTTCGCTTCAGCTCGGCGCTGACGCAGTGGGTCGAGGCAGCTTGCGCTTTCCCACGATCTACAAGGGCACAGAGTTCTCCATCGACGTGAGTGAGCAGTATCCTGGCGACCCAGTGCTCTCCATCGGCTACAACGCCAGCGCGGGCAGCCTGATCAATCCCCGCGAGCCGGCGATCTACCACACCATCGAGGGCAACTATCGCCATCCACTGACCGGGATTCGCTACTTCGAGATGAATACCGAGGTGAACACTACCGACGGCAGACATCATCGCTTGCAGGCGTTCAGCGCACGCCGCTCTGACCTGGGGCAGGTGTCGTGGATGTGGGCCGGCGACGATTTCCGACTTCTCCCGACGGGTGAGCTTGATGCGACCGGGCATGCGCGGCCCTTCTTCTGGGCGAGCGTCTCCTCGAACCTCGGCATCATGCAGGGCAGTTGGGGCATCGGTGTCAGTAGTCCCACAGGCCTGACCCCGATGAATCGCGTGGTCATTCCCAACGGCAGCTATTATGCCGGACTGAACAGCAGCAGCACCGGCTCAATGTCGTTGATCGGTGTCAGCGATAATAATCGTATACGGATCGCCCCCGGAGGCCAGCAGACCAGCATCGGCGGAAAACTCCTCATCGGCGCAGACCAGGCGACTTCTGCCGCGCTCACGATCTACGGCGCGCCCGGCTCACGAGACGGACAGAGGATCCGGATAGGCCAGTCTCCGGAGGTGGATTACTCAATCGGCAGAGAGCCGCTGAACAACAAATTTACTTTTGTTGCGCCCAAAGGGACGACGAGCGTGGGCTACGCCTTCGATGCAGAGGTGGAAGCTAAATCTATCAGCCTGGGCGGAGGCGTGACGTGGACGAAGGGCGTAGGCGCGCCCAACCTTCCCTGCAAGACTGGCAGCCTGTACACCAACCAGACCGGAGGAGCATATAACACTCTATACGTCTGCGCCGCCGGGGTGTGGATGGCTAAATAGCAAGCGCTGATTCAAAGTCTGCGCCGCATTCAACGCAGGTTCTTAGCTGGTCTTCAAAGTTTAGCCCCGTGCCAATTGCTTACCTCTCTTCTTTACAGCCTTTTGTTGGCTATACCGGAAGAGGTGTGAGGAATATTCCGAGATACCCGCTCGATCTCATCCATCCAGATTCCATGCTCCTCATAGAAATCGGTTATTTCACCCTTCGGATCATGGCGGAAGACCAGTGATCCTCGAAAGAAGATGTCGATAACGCCTCCCTCGTAGCCGAGGTTGAGGTCGCCTTCGGTGTAAATAATGCGCGGCGAGTCTGAGGTTTGATGACGGCCATAGACATCAAGAATGCGCCGGGCAATGGATAGGATGGACTTGAATGCTTCCTCTTCTATCATATCTTACTGTCTTTCATCCCTGCTGGCTTCTTGCGATCCGAAATCCACGGAACTATAAACCGAACACGAGCGGCACGGCGATAATCAGTAGGCATAGTATAAAGACTATGAGATATTCCGCTCGCCCCAGGCCATCCATTAGTTGACGCCTCCCAATCCGCCGTGCTTCATACGTCGCGCTTAGTGCGCGCCGCGCTCACTCTGTAGTCAATTCAATCTCACAGGTTCATAGCCCTGTCTGCGCTGCTCATCAGCACACAGGCCACACAGGTAAACGAAGCCGACCATAAATCTTGCTTCTTTTGTCGGATGGCGCGCGCAGGCTCTCCTCTTGATACTCACGGGATTCTCCTGGTTGAGTGCGCAATTGTGTGCAAGATGTGATTTCATAACTCCCCTCTGGATACTTGTCCTTTTCAACCAGCTTGGGTGTGAACAGTGGGGACACCCTCGGCTGCTAGTACTATTTCACATCCGGACTTCCGGCTAAATACCGGCCCAGAAGGTCGTACAACTGGGCGAAATCTATCGGCTTCTCAAGATACTCGTTACAACCTCTAGCGAATGCTTTGACATGGGTAAATGACCCTGGATAGGCCGTCACTGCCACTATCGGCACTTCTTTCATTTCGACTTGCTGGCGAATGCGCTGCGTAGCGGCGATGCCGTCAAGAATCGGCAAGTCTAAATCCATTAGAATCAAGTCAGGGCGCTCACGCTGAGCAATCTCTACGGCTTCCTGGCCGTTGACAGCCTCCAGCACGTGAAACCCCCTGGCCTCCAGCGCCTGCTTCAGCATCTGGCGGGTGTCGTCATAATCCTCCACTATCATGATGGTTTGACCGCCTTGTTCACCCATTCTTATACCTCCGCGTGACACACTTGCCGGGCTCGATTAGTAAAGCTTGTGGGGGAATGATAACACGCGGCGCGAAATCTCGGACCGGGGCATAGAGCTTGCGCAGGTATTTGGTGAAAGATTCGCGGTCGCGCTCGCTCATCTGTGTGATCCTCACGCAAAGCAGCGAACCTTCTGTCTCTCCTTCAAGAGTTAGAGACTGACAGCGCACAGGGACAGCCTCCAGCATGATAGGTGCTCCCGGAAGTTCCAACATCACTCGCAGAGCACGATTTGAGCCGGTCAGATGGTGCTCGTCAATCTGAATGTCAGGCACGATCAAGGCTAGACCCGTCTCGCTGATGTCGCGCGTGTAGCCGTCAAGGGTCAAAGGGAGTACATCAGCGCGACGACCTATTTTTTCACCATGCCATGAAGCGCTAAATTGCAGTCGGGCTTCATGCTGCGCGTGACGACGCGGCGCATGGCGGCGATTACCAACATACTGGCGCAGTCGTGCAATGATGGAATGAATCAAATCCGACATCGGGCGGGCTTTCGCGAAAGGGCTTTCATAGTCCGAGCAAGGCAACGGTATTTGCTATTAACCTACTATGACATCAAATTCAGAAAAAGTAGTGTGCCTGCCCGCATGAGAGAGAGTACAGCGAGTCAAGAGCCTATGGGATTCCTCCAGTGTCGCGCTACTCTGAGAGGCTTGATGCGCTCATATTCAGACCCGTATGAGCAGGTCAGCAAGTGCTGGCAAAGGGAGCCCGAACGCTTTAAGCTTAATTCGCGCTATCACACTATGGGACTAAACATCTGGAGAAGGGAAGGATTAACCCTCTGCTTTGAGGGCGCTCTCCGCTTGCTCATTCTCAGCCCCGTTTGCCGCCAGGGTCTCTTCCAGTACCTGTATCGCGCCGCTGATCCGCAGTAGTGTTTCGTGCAGGTGCGCCTGCTGCATCTCTACCTCCCGGAGCCGGGATTGACCGGCTTCAAATTCCTGCCTTAACTCGTTAAGGCGTGCCTGTAATTGTTCTCGCAATGTTCGCCCGTCCCTTTCTTAGCAATAAAAGTTCATGTGTGGTCTGCTCTGGAACTAAAGATAAATTACGAAGCGTTACTGAAGCGCGACCATGATGGGAATCTTTCCTTTCCCTTTTTTCAGGGAGCCTAAAGCCTTGCCGACAATCGCGCCGACGGCCTTGCTCGTGTCCGTCACTTTCTGTGCGTGGCCTTTGGTCGGGCTGGTGGTCAGCAGGTCGCCAACTTGGATGGGCGCGATGTCTGCATCCACTTTGCAGTGAGAAAACGCCCCGAGCGTCACCATGTAACCGCTTTGCCCCGGCTCGATCTTGGTGTGGTCCATCTGCGCCAACTCATCCTGTGTAAATTCCTGCGTCTGAAGTTTGGCGGGCGGCTCTCGTTTGGCGGCGGCTTTAGACTGCTTCGTTGTTTTGCCCTTCGTGCTCGTACTCTCACTGCTCTCTGCTTTCAATTGCCCGTGCACCTCGCAGACGACTCCACAGATACGTGTGTCGTAAGCTTTCTGCGTGAGATCGACTTCAGGGATAGGGATATTATTATCCTTGCCGTAATAGAGCGAAGCCTGGTTCTTGCCGATCACGACGACATCTCCCTGCTCCAGCGTATCTTCAAGGTTGTTCACAAATTGATCCATGACATAGGCGTTTTTTCCGCCCGTGACTAAAAGCGTCCCCTGGATCAACGCATTACCCGCCACATGCAGAGTCTGCTGCGGATTGCCTGTCCTGATGCCGACGTTGCCGGTCGAGCCATTAATCGCAAACAGTTCCCATTTTTCTACTCCTGTGTCTGTCTGATAGCCAATCTCAAGGCGGTTACGATCATCACCAAGAGCGTCTCCCCACGCGTTATGGATATGAAAACCACCACCACCCTTTGTCGCTCGCTGCTGCCGTAAAAATATCCAGTCGCTCCACGAGCTGGAGATTTCCAGGTGCGCTTTGGGGGCAGCCGTCCCGATGCCGACATTACCTTGCGCAGGATTCAGACATACAGAACCACCCGCGCCCTTGGATTGAACCGTGAGGTCTTGATTGGCATTGGAGCCGGTCGCATAAATAGTATTGTAGCCGAAGCCGATGCCTTGCGTGAGGTTGTCATGACGAAACTCGATGCCTCCGTCCATCGTCTTGCCCTCACCCATCGGAGCGCTGACGAAAAGCGCTTTCCCCTTGGCGGTGGCGGAAGCGTCAGTTCCACCCGTCTGCACCGTCAATCTCGCGCCCGCCGTGACTGTCCCGATGCCGACGTTGCCGTTGCCTTTGGCTCGCATGGTCTCTTTGAATGAGCCACTTGACCCTGAGCCGAGAGCAATATCAGCGTCCGGCGTGTCGGTGTAAATCTGTAGCAGAAAACTTTGAATACCGAATCCATAGTTATTTCCAAGCTTCCCCCCCCATAGCGCGATTTTATCTCCCAGCACGCTAGCAAAGCTGAGCGGGAATCCCGGGGTCGTCGTCCCGATGCCGACGTTGCCGCTCGCCGCCATAACAACTTTGGCCGTCTCATTGCCCGCTGTCGCTCCCGGAGAGAAGATCAGATCACCAATTTCTCTGATTTCCAGCTTGTTCTCACTACGCCGGAAGAGAATCCGGTGATTATTATCAAGGCTTCTGATCTGGCCGTTATCTTTGAAAAAGATTTCGTGATTAGAGTCGAGCTGTAGATCACCGCCGGTCAACCCTGTGCCGCCGGGGATGTTTGCTTTCCCGTTGACCGTGAGGTCACCGCTGACGGTTAAGTTGCCGTCAACAGTGACCACGCCCGTCGCGCCGTCAATCGAAAACCGCCTGACCCATTTTGTACGAGCGGATGCAGTGGTACTAAAAACCTCAAGCCGAGGCTTGCCACCCGCAGGCGTATCATCCAGTTCGATAGTGACAGCATCCCGCGCCTGATCAGGGAATACCCAGCCTGAATTATCCTTGTTGTGATGGGCATTGTAGGAGAGACTGCTCCAGCCGTCTCCCCCGCTGAGGTAGAGCCTGTTCTGTCTGATGCCAAGGTTGTCGTTCACGTGCAACCTGTGTGTCGGCACACCCGTCCCGATGCCGACGTAGCCGGTCACACCATTAATCGCCAGCAGTTCCCATTTTTCTACTCCTGCGGCTGACCGATAGCCGATCTCAAGGCGATTACGATCATCACCAAGAGCGTCTCCCCACGGGTTATGGATATGAAAGCCTCCACCGCCACCTGTCGCCCGCTGCTGCCGTAAAAATATCCAGTCGCTCCACGGGTTTGAGATTTCCAGGTGCGCTTCGGGGGTTGTCGTCCCGATGCCGACGTTGCCGCTCGGTGTGACAGCAAGCAAATCGGCTTTGACATCCGTCCACAGGCGAGCCGTGCCATCCGGGCTGTACCACAGGAAACGATCACCGGCGGCGGGTTGAGCAGGCCAGGCCGTGAGCGAGCGTCGCACAAAGCTGAACCCGGCAGTAGCTCCGCTGACGTTGATTCTACCTAGCGCGGGCGGAAACGCCACAGGCCCGACATTAACCGTACTGCCGACATTCACATTGCCGTTCGCCGATATTCTTAACTTCTCGGTTGGCGTCGGAGAGCCTGCGCGGAAGGTGAAGTCGCCTGTGGAGCTGAGTTGACCGTTGCCCTCAAAGGTGATCTCTCGATTGGGGTCAAGACGCAGAGAGCTATTCGTCAGCGCGGCTTCATTGGCCTGGCTGCAACTCAGTTTCGGCCATTCGCCCTGGCTCACACCATCTTTTTTGAGCCTGATTGTGCGCGCAATCAGATCATCGCTCGACACCCCGACGGCCACTCTATCCTCACCGCTGATCTCCAGATCGCCGGTCGCAGAGAGGCTGACCCTGGCGAGCACAAGCTGCGCCTGTGTAAGCTGATTTTTGTTATCGACGGACGCGACAACAGGGTCTTCCGTCCAGCGTGTGTTGCCGGTCGTCCCCGTTTCATCCGTCTCGTCGGTCTGCTGTTCCTTGTATTCAATAAAGACGTAGAGCGGGGTGGCGGCACTTAAATTCAACAGGTCGAGCGTCCGGTCATCATTCAAAATAATCTCGCGCCCCTGTCTATCAATGGCGATTCCAGACTCGACTGTGACGGCAGATGGTCTGGTCTCAGATTTTTTCACCTGCAATCCCTGAGCGATGCCCGCCGTATGAAGCACGCTGTTGTGTAGATACCGCCTGCTCAGATGGTAACTCTGCTCGTCGTTGAAATCCTTTGCGCGCAGGAACTGATGATCGAAGTAATTCAAGCGCTTCATAGTTTGGTCTGCCACGGTGTTTTCTCCTCTTCCCGAAGACTATCTGTGCGGCGTGCTCAGCAAGGTATTCACGCCGACCGTCGAATTAACGCCGAGTTGCAGGGACGGTGTATCCACCTCGAGGACGTAAATTGTATGGGCAGGTTTCTCCATCTCGATGATGGCGTTAATCACCTGTTTCTTCTTTTTGATCTCGGATGGCTCAGGCGACGGCAGCCATGCGAACACATGGAAGAAGTATGGCGCTCCGCCACCCAACAGGGTATCTACGCCGACCGTCGAATGATCCGCGATCTGAAAAGTATCCAGCGACGGCTCATCAATCGTCACGCCCAGCCGCGTATAGATGTTGATGACCTCCGTCAGCCCCTGCTTAGTGCCCCGCAGGCGATACAGTCGCACGGCCTTGGCGATGAAGTCTCGCTGCTGCGACTCGTCCAGGTCGGCGCGCAAGCTGAGCGCCACCCAGCCCGAGAGCCAGTCCAAAAAGTCTGCACGCGTTTCCGCCGGATCGAAGAAATCAGCGAGAGCGTCGATAGTCTGCTCCAGACCCAAGGGTCTGGAGCCAACATCACCGAGCGGGCCTAAAAGAATCTTCTCAAAGGCCAGGAGTAACCGGCCAAGGAGCTTATCTTCCTGATAGATCGCTGGCAGATATGCCAATAATTTATTTGCTTGTTCAGCGCTCGTCGCCACCGCAACTCTCCTCTAGCTTTTACCTGGGTACATAATCGTCAGCGTAATGTTTGCATCGACCAGCTCATCCGAGCGAAGATCGACCGCCACAATCTCTCCCTTGGAGTTGGGTATGAGGCGGTCTTGATGAGATTCATCCACGGAAAGCTCCGCGAACGCCTGCCCGGTTGCGGGATCGATATTGTCCACGTAATTGACTGCCGGGAGCACGTCGAGCAGTTCATATAGTTCTGAGACGTAGACGTTGCGCCCGAACGGCCACCCCTTCCCATCCGGCCCGCCCGTGACCGGATGCAGGAATCTTTTTAAAGCTCGCTCAGCCGAATCACGAATCGTTTTTTTGCTGATCTTACTTTTGCTCTCGCTTGGCAGGTCTAAGACATCGGGCGTGAGCCACAGGATGAACCGCACACCGACCTTGAGATAACGCGGCCCGACCACATGCACTCTGGTAGTCACCAGTCGGCGCTCTTCGAGGTACGCCTGAACAGCTTGAATCATCTCTGTGGTGGGACGGGGCGTCCTGTTTGTTTCATCGCTGCTGGGAATAATAACCACGCTCATGTGGCCGGGGGCTTCAGCATAACGCAATACGTTATCTTGAGATTCAAGGTTACGCTCCGGTACACAGTGAGCGCGCTTCATTTCCCAGGATGTCCGAACTAACGGCTGACGGGGCGGCGGCAGCGTTTCTTCAAAACCGCTGAGCGCGCTCGCCACTTCCTCCCAGGAATCTTCGCTCCGCCGCTTCTGCCGCTTCGCTGCTTCAAGCGCTGCTTCAAGCGCGAGGTCTTCAAAATCCTGGCATGACACGGCGCGATGCGGTCTTCGCAGCGCCAGCACAGTATCTCGCACCTCTTCACTTAAACTCTTCTCTTTAGACCGCTCCCATTCCGGTCCGTTGAGCAGCTTTAAGAAGACATAGATATTGGCGTCACTCACCTGATTGAGCCGGTAGATCAGCATCTCCGCGAGATAGGCGAAGAGCTCGATCAGCGTGATTCCCGGATCGGAAGGGTTGTGGTTAGTCCACTCCGGCGCGTGCTTCGGAATCAGCGCGCGTGCTTCTTCGACAAGGTCGCTGTAGTTCCGGTCGTCGAGATTTGGCAAAGCTATAGACATAATCTTACCTGCTAAACTCCTGGGTGCGTCTCCACAAAGTGAAGATTTAAACGCAGAGGACGCAAACTCTTTTCGCAAAGGGCGCAAAGAGGTGCTTCCTTGCGTCTTCCTCTTTTGCGCTCCTGGCGTTTAAATCTTCCTTCAACGCTCTCACCCCGCTTCAAAAGTCAGGCTGATCTTGTGAAAGCCGGAGTAGACCAGAAAACGGCCTGTCTGGCTGATGCCCTCGCGGTCTTCTGTCTCGACGACATCGAGCAGGTTGATGTGGTCTACACCGTCGATTGCTTCGAGCAACGCATACAAATCGGATTTGTATGGCTTGCGGCCAAAATCCCAACCCGTGCCGTCGAGCCCGCCGGTTAAAGGGTGCAAGTAGCGCGAGAGCGCGAGCAGAACGTTCGCTTCAACTTCGGTTCCGATGTCTAAAGAAGTCAGGCTGATGACAGCCTCGACATCGACGCGGACAAATTCCGGGCCGACGATCACCAGTTTGCCCACCGGAAGCCGTCGCTCGTTGATGTAATCGCGCACCGCGTCAATCAGCTCCAGGCTTGGTAAAGGCTTAGGATCGCGTAGGCGGGGCACGATGACGAGGCTGACCGTGCCGGGCTTCTGGTGAGTGGCATCAGGGTCAGCGGCCAGGTCGTATAGTGGGACGCACTTGGCACGCGCCACGCCGGGCGAAGCCAGTATCGCCAGGTCTTGATAGTCTTCCAGCGTCACTGCACGATACTGGTGGCGTAAGGTCTGCGGCGCGCGCGCAATCAGCGATGAGGTCGTTTCGGCGTCCGCGCCGCCTGCTGCCGCTTCAACATTGGTCACTTTATCGACATACGGCACAGTGGTTTTCAGTTGTGTGATCGTGCCCGCCGGACGATTGCCCGATGCTCCGCCTCCGGTCTGGTATCTGGTCACAAGTATGTTGCCGGTGCTGATCGGCGGAATAAGCCCGCGCAGCCCGTCACCAAAACGTACCTCGCCTGTCAGATGATCGAGCTTGTAATGACGGTCGCGCGCCTCCGAGCCATAAAAATCCGGCACTTCGTGCCAACGCACCCAAATCTCTCGCGGGCGTCCGGCGCTATCCGCCACGACGTTGATCGCGTCCGCGCCTTCTTCGCTGATGATCTTCTTCTCTTCAGCGGGGGAGGGCATCTCCTGTTCGCGCACGGCCAGGCGCTGACCGGGCAGGACGGGCGCGCGCGTCGTGCGAAACTTCTGATTGATGCGCCCGTCGCTCGAACCGAGGATTTCGTTGTCGATGGTGACGGTCTGCGCAGCTATGGTGGTGTTCAGTAGCAGACGCTTCAGTCTGGGGATGACCTCGTATTGACCACTCTGCCACTCGACCCGCACCCAGTATGCGTCGATCCCGAAATCGCGGCGGCGAGTCATGTCCGAGGGGCCTAAGAATTCAATCAGACCCGGCAGAGTAAAGCTCACGGACTCGTCGCTCACGACCAGCTTGCCCCACGTCTTGCCGTTCCAGTAAGTCCATGCAAGATGTAACCGCCCGCTGGCCGGATCACTTGCTGCTACTTCTTCCTGTGCCGCCACTCCCGTCTTAAAGGGTATTTCGCCGTACTTGATCTCGGCCACGCTGGTGTAGAGACTGATCGTCCGGTTGGGGAAAGCGCTTCGCTGCGCAGGCAGCGTGAAGCACAGAGAGAGTGTCGGATGCTCCTCCTCCGTCGCTTGGAAGGGCGCGAAAGATTGCGAGCCAGTGACATCCCCGTAAACGAAATCGTTATAGGTCAGGACGGATTCCGGCTGCTCCTTCCCGGATGTCAAATTGTAATCAACAGTGATTGAGCTGATTGAGGGCGGCGCGAAACTGGCGGGCACGAGGACATAACCCTTAGCCCGATCCGTAGGATCGTTGAGCTGATAACCTTGTGCGGGGTCATTCGGGTCTTTGAGTTGAAAATGGGTCTCTTCGCCATAGTTGCCGGAAACAATGCGCACGCGTATCCAGTACCCCTCGACCCCGCCGATGGTCGTCCTGGCGGGTTGGTCTGGAAGAGTGAAGCTCACGTCACCGCTTTGAGTAAAAGCTTTCGTGCCGTCGGAAAAGCTTCCGCTCACTCCGTCCCTGGTCGTCGTGCCCAGCTCGATCCACGCGCTGCCGCTCGACAATTCCCATTTCAGCTTGAGATCAGCAGAAGCTCTGGTCGGAGGAATGGGAGGAGCCGCCGCCTCCTTGATAGCCGTCATCTCCCGTGTCGCGACTTCCACTGAACGACGCGCTTCAGCCGTAGCCGTCTGTGCCTCTATCGCCGTTCTCATATTCACAGAGACAAACACAGACGCCTGAGCCGACGCCTGAGCTGCTTGAACCGCATCATCCGCTAACTTCACAGCCTTCTGCGCCTGAGCTAAACGCTCTCTCGACGTCGCCATTTTTTGTGCCGCCTGCGCTGTTCCCGTCGCCCCTGCCGCGAGGTCGGTTGCTTTCCCGGACATCTGAAGCGATGCCTCAATTAATGTGACAACAGGAGGAGTCGGCGACACGGCTCGCTGATTTTCACGAGCAGCCATCGACGCTATCTCAGCGGCCTTCTGAGCCGATCTCGCCGCCGCCATCGCCGCGTCAACCGCACGCCCCGTATCAGGCTCAGTTGGATTGACCAACTTGACATGCAGCTTGATGGATGAGCCGGGCTCTGCGAATGCCTCACTCGTCATCAGGGCGAGCGTCTCTCCAAACCTGGGTTTCTCGCCGAAGGGGAAGAAGTCTTTGCTCAGATCAAGCGCAGTATCATTCAAGAAAGCTTTCTCTATTTGAAGATTGCTCCGGCCAGCGAATGCCTGTATCCCAATCCTCTGGATGACCGGCAAGCGCCCTTGAGCGGGAGGGGTGAGCGGCGTCATCAAGCGGCAGCGCAGCCAGTATTTTTCCAGCCCCATCACGGTCTGTCGCACAAAGGGAAGGGGATCGGTAAAGCGTACTTCTCCGGCGCGGAGCACGGAGACAGGGGCTACTTTATCAGTCGGCTCCAGACTTCTTGCGTCCGCTTCCGGCGGCCTGGGAGCCCATTGAGTTCCGTCCCAAAACTCCCATTGCACAGTTACTGGTTGAGGTTCTGCCTCCCTTTCAACATTCGTGGGCGCAGGTGCTCTCTCGCTCTCAAGGGTCAAGCTCAATCTCAGCTCTTTCAGGCCGGGGTAACTGAACAATCGGTCGTGGCTGAGATAGAGAATGTGCTCGATCCGCTGGTCTCCCTGGAAGATTGGAACGGGGACGGACGCTTCTGCGTTGATGATCGAGCTGTAATCGGCATACGTATCCTGTGTCGGATCGCGAACGAAGATTCCGGTCAATCGCGCCGCCGTCACCACCAGCTCACGCTCGGTCTCAAAAATGGTCGGTTCTTTTTCGCCTTCCGCCGGTGGCGCAGCCGCCTGCGTTCCGGCTGGGATAACCCCGTCAACCGTGCTCGCCCCCGCTAATGAGAACGTGAGCGGGACGCGCGCCGGACGCGGCGCTAAAGGCGAGGCTCCGAGCAAATCCAGGAACGCAAGGAAATTCTTGTCCGGCACACTGTTCAGGCGCTCGATGATGAGTTCGGCCAAACGGCTGAAAGCACCGATCAGCGCGGCGCTGACTCCCTTATGCGGGTCGAAGGGTACCGGCATGTCTGCCAGGACGACACACAGCTCCTGCACTTCTTTCGCCGTGCGCTCATCTATTTTCGGAGCCGCAACTGCCACTACCCGGCGCTCCTTTCCAGATAGAACGGATAGACCAGATTGAAAATGTTATTAGTCGCCCGGACTTGATAATCAATGCTGATTAACAGCACCGCGCCTTCCGGCTGCACTTGAACCTCCAGCACGTCAATGCGCGGCTCAAAGAGGAGGAGCGCTTCCCTGATCTCCTGGACGATCCTCCCGGCGGTGGAAGCTGAGTTGACCTCGAAGACCAGATCGTAAATCCCGCAGCCGAAATTCGAGCGCATCACACGCTCGCCCTTGGCCGTGCCGAGAATGATCCAGATTGACTGGCGCACGCTCTCTTCATATCGTGCCAGCTTCAGCGCGCCTCTCTCGTCACCCTCCGTCTCTATCTCAAGCGGATACGACCAGCCGACGCCTAAGAACGGTTTAGACACCACTCATCTCTCCTTTTGACCCGCTCACGAATCACTCACAAAACTGATCGCCTGCTCAAGCAGCGAACGCCCCTGAGACTAACCGGAAACATTCGACGCTTTGCGCGCCCTGCCATCTTGAAGAGGTTCTTGGTCGATCTCTCTATCCAATCAAAACCGTGCCGACGGCGATGATCTTCCCGTTCGGCAAATCGGCAGGGTCGTTGCAAGTCATCGCCGTATCGCCGTTGCGCGCGGCCATCTTGCCGTTGATCTTGACGGTCGAGCTGCCGATCTTGATCGTCGCTTTGTCCGATGGCGGCTTTTGAAAAGAGGTGCCCGGCGGCGTCGGGATGTGCGGCGGAGTGTTGTCAGCCGTACTGTCAACGGTCGCCGCCGCCTTTCCCATGATCTTGACATCGTTGCTGAGGCCGCCGTTGATGATGCCCGTAAACGGATGCGGCAGCGGCGTCGGCACGGGGCCGCCCGGTGATGGAACCATCACGATGTGCGTATCGACGGCGATAATCTGGTCGCCCTGTTTGGCTGCCGGCATGCCCATAGCTCAATTGATATTGACGGTCGCTCCCTTGATGTTCATCTCGCCGGAGGCTTTGACATCCATGCCCGCTCCGGCTTCGATCTTGGTATCGGCTGAAGATTTGATCTCAATCTTCTGCGCGTCGAGCTTGATCGTGCCTTGAGACGCGGAAAGCGTGATGTCTTTATCCGTCGTAATAGTGATCGTGTTTTTCGCCGTGTCGAAAACGATGCTGTTCTTCTCACTTTTGTCGATGAGCTCGATCTTCTCTTCGCCGTCCTTGTCGGTCAGACGAATGACGTGGCCGCTGCGTGATTTAATGACGCGGATATCATTCTTCCCGTCATCATTTTTGGCGGGCGGCGCGTCCGTACCATTCCATAGAGCGCCCACCACGTATGGGAAACGCGCATCCCCATGTTCAAAAGCCACCAGCACTTCATCATCAACTTCGGGCAGAAAATAGATGCCGCGTTCCTTGCCCGCCATGGGAACGGCGATGCGCGCCCAGTTGCTCTCGTCGGCATCGCTGAGCCAGGGGAACTTTACTTTCACGCGACCCATGCCATCCGGGTCTTGAGTATTGGTCACGACTCCGACCACGACGCCGTTGATGCGGCTCGCCGTGGCTTCTCCTTCTTCCATGCGCCCGAGGATGTCAAACAGATTCACGAGGCGTTCCTCCGAACAGTGAAATGTGTGCGATAGCCGTCTTGCGGGTCATAGCGGTGGGTCGCTGCCGTGACGTAGTATTGACCACTGAATCGCTTGCCCACACCATCTATCTTGATGACTTTCCCCGCGCGCAGGTCTGTCCGTCCCAGGCAGGTGCCCTCGCCACTGACCAGCAGCAGCGCCAGCTCGTTGAGACGAGCTTTCGCGATCTGATCCGCCTCAGCCTGCGTCATGACGGGTTGGGCGCTGACCATCCCGACCGCCGTGCCAAACGCACCCTGGCTCAGCTTCGGCCCGCTCTGTTTCCCACCCATGGTTGAGACTTCATCGCCAGTCTTGGCTTTGCCAACCATCTCTTTCTTCTCCTTGGGACTCCAACCGCGCACGCTGACTTCGCTGACCTGCTGAAGCGAAGAGAGCTGTGGATAAAACTCCAACAGGTGATCGTCCATCGTGAGGGTCAGAACTTCGCTCTTGTCGTTCGAGACCGGGCGGAAGATCATTTTCTTGTCTTCGACTACGACTTCGAATTGAATGCGCCCGGCGCGCTCCTGCAAAAAGAGCAGATCGGTCTGGTTAGCCTGAATGACATAATCATGGACGACCGCGCTATCAATCACCTGTGGGGTCAATCCCGCTTCGCGGGCAATTTTTTCGGCGATCTCACTATCTTTCTGTTGAATGAAGGTTCGGGTCTGACGGCCTCTTTGCAGACGGTGACGGCGGTCATAACCGCGCACGATCAGGCTGGGACGCCGATCAAAGATGAACTCCGGTTCGAGTCCTGTGATCTCACCGACGATCAGGCTTTCCACGTCGTCGCCGTACCCCAATTTGATTTCGACCACCTTGCCGGTGGCGAACAGGCTCTCGTCATCTACCCAGGAAGTGTCAGCCGCTTGATCGGCAGAGCCGACCAACTCCAAGGTAAACATGCTCGGCAACTCGACCGTATCATCGACCGTCACGGCAACGGTATGCGCTTCGGCTTCAAAGGGTAGATCAGTTCCATCAATTGTGACCCTGAAGCTAGGGGCGAGCGGGTTGTTAAGATCGGGAACCGCCATAGGCTTTTAGAGCGCAGCGCTCATCATTTCAAACTGCGGAACATTTACACTCACCGAATTTTCGGGACACTCAGCGCCATCCCGATGTTGAGCCGACGCGGGTCGGCCAGATTGTTGGTGTCGGCGATGACACGCCAGAGCGAAGGGTCGTTGTACATCTCTGCGGCGATGCTGCTTAAAGTGTCACCGCGTTTGACGATGCGCGTCGTGAACTCGGGATCGTTATCGCGCTTATCTTTCTCCGGCACCAGAAACTCTTTAAAGATAACCGACAGGTTGGCGCGTACCGGCCTCCCATCACTTTCAAAGAGGGTGAATTCCTGACTCAGGCTTGTGACCACGCCGGTGAATGGAAAATCAGAATTTTTCGGCGGCCCGTCGCCCCAGGTGATGTCGCAGACGGGCGGCTGCTGTGGATCATTGCCGACGCGCTCGATGCGTGTCAGGGCGACGAATTTATTAGTCCAATTCCGCACGTCTCTCGGTTTGCCGGAGGCCGCCTCCTCGGTCACGTCGAAAAAGAGATTAAGCGTGAGGGTGCGGCTGCTGCCCCCGCCAAACTGTAGCAGCGGAGCGTTAAATTCTCTGTTCGTGACTCCGGTTGCTTTCCCCTCTGTGGTCGTCGGAGGGCGCGGCGGCTCCCACGAGACCGATTTACTAATCGAATAGGAAGTCGGGTTAAAAAGCACCTTGATCTCCTCAAGCTTCGAGGGGTCTCGTGGTGTGATGGTCAGTTTCGCTAATGTCATTTGACGATCCCCCTGCGTTCACGTTCCACCGCCAGCCTGCGTGAAAGAGAGCGTATGACGCTCCTGGTGATCTGCCCCACGTCAATCTCAACGCCCTGTGCTTGTTCCGTAGCCGCAGGGGGAACGATTGCTTGATCGCTCTGTGATTGCTCGCTCGCGGCGGGGGGATTCTCAGGTTGACGCAAGATGAGCGGCATCGTGCCGTTGGCCGCAGCACCCACAGACTGATCTGCCGGGGTGCTGGCAGTACTCGTACGCCAGATGATGGTTGGCTCTGCCGTGCGGGATGAGCTTTCCCGTATCTCCCTGGCAAAGACAGGCTGGCCGCTCTGCTTATTGACTGCTGAGTTTTCCGTGGACGCAGAAGCGCCCAATTGATCGCCTTGCGCAAAGCGCTCTATACGGGATGGCGCGGCGGGTTGATTGACCGTTGGAAGTGTGGCTAAAGTCATCTCGGATGATGAAGCTTTCGTAGCCTCGACGCTTGCTCCTATCGTCACGTCAGGCTGGGCGTCCGGGCTCTTATCCATCAGGCCCGCACTCAAGGCGTCCCCCTCTTGTTGCTGTCCCGTGGACTCAACGTTGGGAGCCTTTCGCAGAACCAATTCACCGTCAGTCAAAGAGGATAAAGCAGGGCTTGAAACTGACCGGTTGACAATCTCCGTAGTTGATTCTTGACGGCTCGGCACGAGTGGCAGCGCGGTCTCAGAATCAGGGCTGCTCATCTGAACAGAAGCCACCTCCAAACCTACTTTCCTGTCACGCTCTATTGCTGCTTCCGAGATTTCGGGATGGGTTCCAGTGCCGCTTCTGAACGGAAGCTGAGTTGCGCCCATCGCGCCCGGAGCTTCAGTCTCGTCCATTGTGAGCGGAGCTACGGCCTTCACTCTCGTCTCCTCAGACTTCACCGCCGCGCTATTTTGTAAGGTCAATTGAGCTGCGGCCTGAGAGGTTGGAGGCTGTTTCAACTCTGATCTATTGATGATCTCTGAAGAGGCTGACGGGCTGACTCGCATGATCGTCAACAGTCTCGCCGCATCTGGATTCGCGTTCGACTCGGTTCTAGTGACGCTGGCGGATGCCTGCGCTCCGGGCGACACAATAGTTGAAGGGTGGCGGCTTGAGATGTCGTCGCCCTGTGCCGGGTTGGCGGTCTTTCTCTCCATCTCCTCAGCCGCGCTGCTTTCTGCTGCTCTGTTTTCTGCCGCGCTGCTTTTTGTCTCATCGCGCGCCATTTCGCCGCTTCGCTTCGTAAAAATCATAGATGACGGCGACAGTTTGGGCGGCTCGGCTGCTGCTGCGCCAGATTGAAGATTGTTGACGACGTGTGACGTTGTGTCGGCCTTAGCATCGGGCGTGGCCGCGCCAGGCGCGACGCCCGGCACGATGGTCGGGTCAGATTCCAAGGCCGATGGCGGGGGTCTACGGCTGACACGCACCATGACCGGAGACGCAGACGAGGAGTCTGTGGGAGAAGTGATTAAGCGTGCAGCATGAGCTTCAGGCGGTCTTGGAGAACCGGTCGCTAACGCAGAAGCTTGAGTTGTCGATGAGAGGGTCTGGGCCGCAGATGAGAAAGATTGACCCGCGCTTGAAAGATCATCTGTTCCTTCCCTCCACGGATGCTTCATCATGAACGGCTGACCCTCCGCCGCGAGGTCGTCTCTTGTGGCGTAGCGATTCTTCAAGCGACCAAGCAGTGGAAATCGTTGCGCAACCCACAGAGCCGTGCGCGCGTAATGTTGTTGCGGCTGTTGCAGGTCTATGAGGCCGGGAGACGCAGGGTGCCGCCCGAGCAGACTGACCTGATCGGAAGACTTCCGCGCTTCTTCGGCTCTTTCAGTTATTTGATCTGGTTGCTCTTCCATCGTCGAAAAATCCGCCGGAGGTGTTTCGGGTTAGTCTCCAATCGCCGCGCCAAAAGCGGCGGCGACGATTGCCGCCGCCGGACGGCTCAAACCCTGATGAGCGAGCGTCACGCTTTCAAATGCGATGCTATTGGAATCGGCGCGTAAATCCGGGCCAGTCCACTTCGTCGGGAAGCTCCCTTTGAAGTCCCACCACATGACCGGAAGATGCATCCGATTCAACAGGTAGATCGTACCGTTTTTGCGTTCGACCGTGCCCTGGATCACGTCCTGATGCCAGCGCCACAGGCCGTCAATCATACTCAGCCCGTGCTTGAGAATGAGCGGCTGGTAGATTGTTCGTCCGCGAAAACGGTGGACGTAATCGTTGAGACCGCCTTCCGGGTAATCCTTTGTTTCGGTCTCCACCTGCAAGCCGCTGCATTCGGAAAAGCCGCCGGCCAGAATCCCCTCTATCTCGACGAAGAAATTGAAGCCGCGAAAGGGATTGAGACGGACTCCCAACAGACTGCTCGCCAGAGCAAAAGCTGCGTTTCCTCCCACCGTAGGCATGTTGACCCGCTCCTTTCAGGTGTTCCGTAGTTCGTCGCTCAGACTCTCATCAGCGACGAAGCTCGACGCGACCGAACTCGTTCACGCCGAGGTTAAACTCCAAACTCCGAGCTTTGCTCGTTAAGGCGACGATTGATCTTCGCGATTTCGCTCACCCACTTCTGACGATCAGGATGCTCGAAGCCAAGAATCTGTTCGTGCGGCCAGTGGAAGTGAAAAGCAATGTACGCTACCTCTTCATAGAGCCGCTCTATGGGGTAGCGCCAGACCCCCCCAGGCCGTTAAGCTCCACTTCGAATCTCTGCTCACAGTGTGGGCATTGCGTCTGCACGCGGTTATGCCCGTTCTCATTGATCCGGCGATAGAAGTCCTGCAAGTAGGCCAGATCGCCCGCATACAACCCTTCAATGATCTTCGGATTGAGATACTCCAGTGAGCCAAGCCGCGTAATCACACGCGACAGCAGTATGACCAGCAAATAAGCCGGGTTGCTCTGCACGCGCGGGTCTTTGAGCGGGGCTATCTCATCAAACGCCGTCGCCAGACGCATCACGCCTTCCTTGTGCAGATTGCCTTCAGTATCTGTGTAGCCGAGGGGCAACGTAAAAGCGAATTCGGATTGCATAGTGCTCCCTGTTCAGCAGCCTTTGTCTCTCGAACGGCTGCTCGCGTATTCAATTTCCTGCTTGGCTAATGCGACTGATTGCCGCTTAATCGGGTTAAGGTTTAGACGGCTCGCCAGCTCGTGCGAGAGCTCACCCGCGAGATAACCGCCCAGGTGATTCGAGTCCAAATATGGCGCGACGTAAGATCAAGCCGGGATGGAACTGGCTAGGGAAAAAAGATCAGCCCGCCCTTCATTCCTTCAGACCGGCGGCTCGACCTCAAGCCCTTTTCACTTCCTCATGAGTAAGCTCAAGGGTCTCGACGGCGACGGCCGTGGAGGTGGAGTTCAACGCAGGGCCCGTCCATTTAGACGGCCAGGCGTTGAAGAAGTTCCATCGTATCTTCTCTTGTTTAGCTTCATCGAGCAGAATGATCGAACCGTTTTTACGCTCGGTCTTACCGTCGATGACTGTGTTTCGCCACTTCCATAGCTCGTCCGAATCCGTGATGCCGCGCTTGAGCGTGATGGCCGAATACTTGTTCAGCCCCGTGAGTTTGCGCACATGATTAGGATCACTACCTTCGCGATAATCCACCGCGTCGGTGCTGGCATCGAGCCCACTCACTTCCTGAAAACCAGCCTGGGTGATGCCATCAATCTCGACCAAAAAATTGAAGCCGCGATAGGGATCAACTCTTGTTCCTGTAGGCATAAAGATTCTCCTTCAACTTGAGATTTCGGGTCTAATACCAGAGAGCAGAAAGAAAAGAAGGCGGGCAGACGTTCCACGAAGGAACACGAAATGACACGAACCGAAGAGCCTCTGTTTCGTGTGGCTTCGTGTTGAGCGCGTGGATCGTCCTCTGCCTCTTTTTTTGATTGCATCCTGGTATAACTCACGAACAGAGCCTTCTGTTCGTGATCGGCAACCGTCTTGATTGTTAATCCTTGAACATCCTCAACATCGTCCTTCGTGCCGGGTTGCGTCGATGATAACTCAACTGGGTTCGACGGCGGTGTGATGGATGATGCGCACAATCAGAAATTCCGCAGGCGCGCTCATGGCGAGGCCGATTTCCGTCACCGTCTGCCCGGCTTGCTGGATTTCCGGTGGGTTTGTTTCGGCATCGCACTTGACGTAAAAAGCCTGTTCGGCAGTTTGTCCGATGAGGGCTCCGGTTCTCCACAACTCGGTCAAATAGGCGCTTAATGCGCGGCTGATGCGGACCCATAACGTTGGAGTGTTGGGCTCAAAACTAGCCCATGCCATGTTGATCTCGATCCAGCGATAGAGGGTCAGAAAGATCCGTCGAACGTTAACGTAGCGCCAATTGAGATCGCGGCTGATCGTGCGCGCGCCCCACACGCGAATTCCGCGACCCGGAAATGCTCGGAGGCAGTTGATGCCCTCCGGGTTGAGCAGGTCTTGAACACCGTTGTCGATGATGAGTTCCTTGTTCTTCAACTGGCCTGACGTTTCGGCGCGGACGCCCAAATCCAGCACGCCTAAGACCTCCTCGTTGGCGGGCGCTTTGAAGACTCCGGCCCGTGCATCGCTGCGCGCAAAGATTCCGGCGACGTGTCCGCAGGGTGGGACCAATCGGCCCTGCCCGATGTTGAGCCAGGGATAATAGAGCGCCCCATTCAACGGTTCTGCCATTCCTTTGGCGAGCTCGTTTCGCTGCTTTTTCACCTCTTCCGCGTCCCCGTCAGGCAGCGCGTCAAGGATCGCCAGACGGCCACCATGCGTCTCGCAATGTTTAAGCAGCTCTCTTTGCAAGCCCAGGACGGCCTCCGCGTTCAGTCTCAAATCAGACTGGTTGGGTCCGGGCTGCTCATAGAGGGTCATGGCATCTGGAGCTGCGACCAGATCAAGGCGGTCAACAGGCGCTAAAGATTGCAGCGCCTCCGTCAATGCAGACTGCTTCGCGGAAGCATCCCAGTGCGCCTCCCACCGAGCGCACACCACATGGCAATGCTTGCCGCCGTTGAGGAAAAATCCGGCGACGGCATCTGCGAGGTAGCTATCAGGTCGTCCCTCTTTTTCATCCGGCAGACTTTGAAACTTCGTATCGAACTCGACCTTACGATAGAGTTCCACGGGTCTGTTAATGACCGTCTCGTCTTTGCTCTTCGGGCTGGCAAAGCCTATGAAGCCGGGGACGCCTGTTGGCAACCGGGGCTCAGCCTTGAGAAGAATATCTTCCAGGTAGACCCCTGGGACTTTGTAATCAAAGCGCATACAGCTCCTCGGATCACTTGCCCGGCGCAGACCACTGGCTGATGCGGAAGATGACAAATTCTGCCGGACGCACTATCGCGACGCCGATCTCTGTCACCACCTGACCCAGCTCACGCAACTCCGGCGGGTTGGTCTCCGCATCGCATTTCACATAAAAACCCTCTGCGGGAGTGTTGCCGAAAAGCGCGCCGGAACGCCAGACGTTGGTCAAAAAAGCTGACACGTTGCGCGTGATCTTCTGCCAGAGGGCGGGAGTGTTCGGCTCGAACACCACCCACTGTGTGCCTTCATCTATGGACTCTCTGAGGAACAACAACGTGCGCCGCACGTTGATGTATTTCAAGTCGGCGTTGGCGTCGCCGCCAATGGTGCGCGCGCCCCACACACGGATGTTGCCATTGAGGTTGCGAATGCAATTGACGCCCTGCGGGTTGAGCCCATCCTGCTGCGCTTTGCTGAGGTTGTACCTTAGTCCCAGCGCTCCAAGCAAAACTTCGTTGGCGGGAGCTTTGTGAACTCCCCGATCCGTGTCCACGCGCGCGTAGACGCCTGCGATGTGGCCGCTCGGCGGCGTGAAGATCATCCCGTCGCCTTCCGGGTGGTTGAGTTTCTCAACCGGATCGAAGACCTGTATCCACGGGAAGTAAAAGGCGGCGTAATCCGAATTCGGCGGCATTTTACTTCCGGCGGCGGTCGAGGTCAGCAAGGTCGTGTCCAGATTGCCCTGAGCGTCTTCAACTACCTCATCACTATCGAAGATCGCAAAACGATCCTGGGTCTTGACACGGCAGTGCGTATCAATGGCGTCGCGTGTGGTTTTATCGACGATACCCGGAGCGGCGACGATAGCGATTTCATCGACTGCTTCAAAGTTCAACAGCGCGTTCGGAATGTCGCCCACTGCCGCCACACGCATGACAAAGCAGCGGCTACCGCCGTTGTTAAAGAACCCATAGACGGCGTGCGCCAGAGAATTGTGGTTGGAGTTGCCCCAGAAGTCACCGAAGAACTTCTTGAAATCGGTGAAGTTTGTGCAAAGCTTCGGCACGCCTGCGGGCACGGGAGTAAAGGATGGGTTGAAATCAGCCGTGATTACCGCTTCATCCGGTGGAATCGAGGTAAACGTTACTTCAGAGACGCGCGCGGTATTGTTATTAGAGAGCGTCGCTGTTGGATCAGCGACGCCGTTAACACGCACCTCGAAAGTTCCGGCGTCCGTTTGTACAGGATACGTGCCCAGATCGAAAACCGTCTCGGCTCCATCTCCGACTCCAATCGTCTTATCCTTAGCGCGACTCAAGGGCTGACTGATAGGCCCGTTTGGGACGATCCCGATAAAACCAGCCGTGCTGGTCCCGACCCCGGCAATGGCTTTAACCGCCGAGGGTACTTCTTCAACGTAGACCCCCGGTGATAAATATGTTGGCATGGTCTGTCCTCCTTGGGATAGATGTTATCCCGTCACGGCAACTTCACATTGAAAGTGGTCCCAGCGCGCGCCGGGAGAGTAATAATCAGATCGCTTGATGCCGAGGGCGATTGCACATGCAGGGTATATGACCCGGCATGGTTCGCCGGAATCGTGCCCAGGCTGTAGCGCCCCTCCGTGTCCGTAGTCGTACTCAGACCCAGGCTCGCAATGCTGACGGATGCGCCTGCGACCGGCGCGTTACCGGCGTCTGTGACGCGCCCCACGATGCGAAAGGGGCCGGTCGCGGTGGCGGCAGAGATTTCCGAAGCGTCGGGCGAGGTGCGTTCTCCGATCAAAATTTCGGGCGGGAGAGTGACCACCTCCGCCGTCTCAGCTTCAAAGGGCTGCATCGAGATCGTCACGACCACGCTCAGCGATGGGCGCAGCTTGTTGCCCATCGCCGTCCAGAACTCTGCCGGGTCTTTCAGTCCGTCCGCTCTCAAGGTCATCATCGGCAGTGGCGGCTCTTGCCCGGCGAGCTGGCCTTTTAAAAAAGTGGCTTTGATCGTCGGGTAGCGCGAGAGCACGATGATCGCCTGACTCAGCAACCGGTGCTCCTGTAAAGCCAGCTCCGACCCTCCGACAGGCCACGCCGTGATCAGGTACGAACAGGCGACGCGCAACGGCGCGGGTTCAATGATCGCCTCTCCATTGCTGCGTGTGATCAACGGCTCGCTGCTTCGCAACTCCATATTCTCGCGCACGTCGTAGAGAAAGATGTCCAGGGTCGTCTGCGACGGATTGAACTGCTCGGTCGGTCGGTCGAAGACGAGCTGCGCGTTGGCTAGCTCTCTGTAGCGCGTCGCTAGCTGCGGGTCGTGTCCAGGCCCGCCGAGCGTCAGGATCGCCCGCAATGTTTCGCTCAGATCGCTGATCATCTTTGAAACAACTTCTCCAGCCCCGGGCTGACGATCCTCTTTTCAAAGTCGGCCCAAATCCGTTCGTCCTTGCGGCAATCATAGACGCGACAGGGAAGCGGACGATTCTCGTAGACAGTGCAGTGGCAGCTTCCTTCCGCCAGATGACTGCAATAGCCATCTTTCCGGCGCGCGATCAGATACGGGTGAGGCAAGTCCCATTTGACGATCCCTTCCTCAAGGTCTTGCTCCGAGAGCGGAAACCGCAGGCGACAGCAGGCGGCCTTGCACAGGTGAACGCGATTTTCGCAATCGATCTGCGGCCCCTCCTGAAACTCGTACTTGTCTATCGCAGATTCCTGAAGCTCGACCGTCATCCCGCTCTGCCTAAACTTTTCGACCAGTCGCTCGCCGACCTCCCGCTTACGCTCATTCAACTCCTCTTCGGTGAGCAGCCCCTTCTCGATGAGAAGCTCGATCAACGCATAGGCGAATGCGCTCGCCTCCAGCGCCTTGCTCGTATTCGCGTTGGCGCGGTGGTGGCAATAGAGGAGGCCGCCAGCGATCTCTTCGCGGAGTGTTGCCGCCGCTGTGATCTCGACAACCTCATCAGGATTTTCTGTCTTCTTCTCCATCCTCTTTCTCCCCGAGTGCCCGGAATGGAAAATGGTCGAGCATGTGGCGATACTCCTGGCTGGCAGCATATGGGAGCCCCATAGACCCCCTGTAGAAATCGACCAGCGTCGGCTTCCCATTGCGCCACGCGATAGGCCACGCCAGGCTCACCTGGCCGCTTGCATCGGGCTTCGGCCAATTAGTCCAACCCTTGAATGACCTCCGCTGCTCGACAGGAGCTTGCTCTGGCAGGTCGAAGACGACGCGCATCAGAAGGAACGGCTTGGACTCACCCTCATAATCATCATGATGCTCATTTGTGGCGCGCGCGATAAACTGATCGAGTGCGGATGCCACGAGAGACGGGTCTGCCTGCTGAACTATGCGGGCAACCTCCCTGTAACGCTCCCCTTCGCTATCGCTCAAATCCCCCTGCGTCCTCCAGGGAGGCAGGGCTTCGATGTCTTCGATCAACTGATTCTCGGTAACGTTAGCGTCCGCCATAGCTATACTCCTTGATTCGCAGCCCTGCGACGAAGTAGACAAAGGTAGAACAAATAAGACCAATCACAGGGCGCGCCGCACGGAACTAATCTCACTATCTCCTCAGCCACGCCGCCTGTGTCAGCGTCTACCTCTCACAGCCTCGCGCGAGCCGAAGCGTTCAGGGAATAAATGTTATTCGGTTATATCCACCGCGTCCCCTCGGACGACAGCAATTCCACTTTGCCATAGCCAGTCGTTGGGCAGGCCCTTCTCTTGGCGCTCTGCCCCACCAGCCGGGGCGATTGTGCGTAGATGGGAGAACGCCGCTCTGCGGCTCTCCTCCTGGTGCCCAACCGGCAGCCGTACCGGCCACGCCCAGGTCTCCCAGGTTGCCTGTGAGCCCCCTGCCGAAGAACTTTATTGTGCCCTTCGCTTTGATGACGCCACTGGTGCTGGGTCTACTCGCAGTAGAGGATTGATCGGTAAATCCGATAAGAGCGTGTGAGCTAAAAAGGCGCGATCCTCTGGATACGGGCCAGGCCTCCCAAAATCTTAAAGTCGGCCTTCTCGGCGCATACCTTACTACCGGATTGCCACAGGGCGCAGTTCTTTCGTAAAAGTTTATCTGCTGCACGATGTATCCGTCAGCCCTGGCATTGCGACCCAATTGAAAATCCCACCGGCGCTGATACCCTCCGCAAGCCTGTCTACTTCCACTGACGACGTTAACGCGTAATCTCTGGACGCGTCCCTGTTTTTGCTGCACGACGTGCGTTAGCTCGTGCGCCAGTAGGTGCTTGCCCTGGACTGAGTCCGGCGCATATTCTCCCGCCCCGAAGACGATGTCGTTGCCCAGCGTATAAGCCCGCGCGCTGAGGGACTGTGCCGATTCCGCCGCGCCCGCATCGGTGTGAATGCGCACCTGGCTGAAATCTCGCCCGAATCGAGGCTCAAAGAATGCTCGTGCGGTCTCCGGCAAAGGTTGGCCGCCGCCCCGCAAAGATTCGATCCGCCCCTGCGTTTCAGGCGATACTTCAGGCGCATGACCATTGACCCTTTTAGCCTGGAGACCTTCTTCTTCCTCCTCTTCCTTCTCTTCACGGTTAAGACTCTCTCCCTTTACTTGACGGTGAAGACCTTCTTCTTCCTCCTCTTCCTTCTCTTGACGATGGATGCCCTCTTCCTCTTCTTCTTCCTTCGTTTGACGCCTGACATCTTCTTCACACGCGGCGCACGCCCGCTGGATTTGAGGATAAGGTGTCGGCACGCAACCCGTCCCTCCCTCTCGCGCGCTCCGATCCGGCATGCGCATGACATGATCTGCGACGCGATCCGCTTCCCGTTCAGATTCATCTTGCGGCGAGCTGACCGCCAGCTTGGCCTGGATCAGCCTGGCGTTCAGGAGTCGCTGCACGTAGCGGTTGCCATGCGTACGCTGAAGGCTGAGCAACGAAGCGACGGCGTTGCGCGGGTGTGAAATATGAGCAGCCGTCTCGTGTGGCTTTTGAGCCTGCGCCTTCATAACTATTTCTTTGCTATCTTGTTGAGCCGCCTTCATTCGCATCGCTGCCCCTCCTTTAAGAGATAGATGATCGTTGCTCGCTACCTTCAGCTTCGGTCCACGTCCGCCCCATCTTCTGAAACTCTCGCCGCGCAGCTTGAATCAGGTGCGGCATGCGGATGACCCTGCCGTCTCCGGCGGCGTAGAATGCCGCGGCGAGGGCGATGTTCTTGATGTTCCCTCCGGCCAGGCGGATGTCGCGCGCGAGGAGGTCGAAATCAAGATCGTCTGCGAGCGGCGCTTCAGGCGGGAACATCACCTTCCAAATCTCCCGCCGGTACTGCTCGTTCGGGAATGGAAACTCAATGATGACCTGCATACGCCGCACGAACGCATCGTCCATGTGCTGGCGCAGGTTGGTCGCGAGAATGGCTATGCCGTCGTACTCCTCCATCTTCTGCAAGAGATAGCCGACTTCTATGTTCGCGTAGCGGTCGTGAGCATCCTTGACCTCCGAGCGTTTGCCGAAGAGTGCATCGGCTTCGTCGAAGAAGAGGATCGAGAAACTGGCTTGAGCTTCGCGGAAGATGCGATCCAGGTTTTTCTCCGTCTCGCCGATGTATTTGCTGACGACCTGCGAGAGATCAATCTTGTAAAGGTCCAGGTGCAACTCGCCTGCGATCACCTCTGCGGCCATCGTCTTTCCAGTGCCCGGCGGGCCGGAAAAGAGCGTGTTGATACCTTTTCCGAGCGAGAGCTTACGATCAAATCCCCACTCGCTATACACGATATGCCGGTATGCGGCCTGATCACAGATCTCTTTGAGTTGGGAAAGCTGATCGGGCGGAACCACAATGTCGTCCCAGGTATACCTGGGTTCGATCTTGTGCGCCAGTGACGCCAGATTATGACTGAACTGCTGGCGGGCGCAGGCGAAGAGGTCGCTCACAGTCAGTTGAGCATCAGGGGGCGCTTCTGTTGATGAATGCGCCACTTCGCGCCAGCGTGTTCGATCAGCGGCGGCGACGACCGTGGCGGCGATCTCACTGTGAGTCAGGCGAAAGCGACCGGCTAAAACGTCCACTTCACCAGCGTCTAGCTTAATGCCATGCTGACTAAGGATGTCATCCCAGCAGCCCCTGCGCTGCGCAAAATCTTGAACGGGGAAGTGTATATCAAACACTTTCGTTGAACGGTTGACGAGCGGCGCGCGCGGCTGCTCGCCAGCCAGTATCGTGATCCCCTGATCCTCATCGAGAGCCATTAAAAGCTGTTGATAAGGGAGCGAGCGCTCTTCAACGCGCAGAGCATCAAGGCTATCCAGGTAGAGAATGGCATCCTGGAACTGCGCTTCACGAAAGATCAGCTTCACAGTCTGATTGAAATCCAAAGAGGCTGCGAGGGCGCGCGCCACATCAACCAACAACAATCTAGACCCCGTCTCAACAGCCAGCGCTTCGACCGTCTGCTGCTTGCCCGCGCCGCGTGGCCCGTGGAAATATAGTTTGAGCGGCTGGCAGTCTTCCCGCGCCCGGGCAACAAGGGCTGGCAGAGCACGCTTCATGTCGGCTGAGATCGGCAAGGCGGCCAGAGAGCCATCCGCTTCGACTATCCGGCAGAATGGCGACAGCCGCGTATCCAAACTCTTTTGCTCCAGCAGCAGGTGAACAATCTGCTCGTCCAGCTTGAGATAGTGGGCTAGGAGGGGCGGCTGAAACTGATTGGGATCAGGAAATAATTGGAGCAGCCAGTTTCGGATCAGTGGCGCATCAGATGCGAAGTGCGCGCGGCGCATGAGTTTGGCGCTCGCCGAAGAGCATAATAGGTTGAGCGACAAGTCTACGCTCGGTCGCCTCCGTGTCACGTCATCTTGAATGTAGGCATATACACGTTCGTAACGCAGGTCGAGTTCAGGGGCCAGCGCGATCAGGATCAGGTCAAGGTCAAAAGATGAGAGACCATAGGTTCTGGCTAACCAGGCGAGGCGTGAGCAATAGTCATCTGTCGAATCCGATAGAGGCTCGCCCGGCCCGTTCTCATCACCCGCGAGAAGAGGCTCGCACGGCCCTCGGCTGAGCCAACGAGTTAAATCGTTAGGGCTCATGTAGAGTCCATGATAGGGGTCTGCTTCCGCCTCTGGCCCATACGAGTTGCGTGCCGAGGCGAGTGCCTGCTCAAGCCGCTGGTCGAGTCGACGCAGCAGCAACAACAGACCATCGAGAGGTGATCCGCTAATCTCGCTCAATCTTCTCTCGTTGAACGTGATGCTCAAGGGATTGAACCCTCAATTCTCCTGGCCGGAGAGAGACGCTTGCCTTTATATCTGTCCGATGAAAGTAAAAGCTGAAGATCCTCTGTGCTGCGCTGAAACAAGGCGCTCATGTAAGGCGGCTAATTGGCTTTTAGCGTGGCGCTCCAACGCAGAGAGAGAGGCTGCACTTTTTTTCAAGAACAGACTGCTTGCCTTAACTGCGAAAGTAAGAATCTTGACAGGTTAAGGGAATTAACTTTTACTCACTAAGCCCTGACAGGTTAGCTACGAAGCGTAGGCTCACTTTACGGAAATGTCAATAGCAGAGATTCTTGCTGTAGGGTTGCGGTCGTGTCACGGGCATGCCATTGTTAAATGCGGGCTGGCTTATTGTTCAAGAGCCCTCCTGAGGGCTGCTCTCGCGAGCAAGCGCGTCGAATCCAGGGTGGGTAGGGGAGTGTCGTCCGGGCGGATGATTAACGGTATCTCAGTGCAACCGAGGACGACCGCATCACATCCACGCGCCTTAAATTTTCCCGCAACTTCATTAAAGTATAACCGGGAGGTTTCCGGGAAGATACCGTTGACTAACTCCTTAAAGATAATCTCATTAATCTTTTCTCTATCCGCTTCATCAGGTATTTTGCTCTCGATCCTGAATTCCTCTAACGCCTCGGAGTAGACAGTCCCTTCCATCAGATACTTCGTCCCTAAAATGCCAAGCCGCATGTAGCCCAAACGGTGGGCTTCTTCAGCGACCGCTCCGGCGATATGTAGCCACGGGATAGGGGACTGCGGAATCAAGTGCTCGAATGCCAGGTGGTATGTGTTATCGGGACAGATGGCGAAGTCTGCCCCGGCCTGCGCCACCTTACGCGCAGAAGCTGCTAAAGCATCGGCTACTGACTCCCAGTCGTTCGCACGAATGTGGCGCATGTGCTCGGCCATTGGCACCGAGTTCATGGTTATCTCAGGGTGATTATGCTCACCCATGACAGCCGGGGCCTCCAAACAAATTGTGCGGTAACACAGGGCTGCGCCCTCTGCACTGCCAGCCACGATACCAATATGTTGGGTCACAATCTCTTCGCCTCCGCCACTATAAAGACCTTCGGAAATACCAAGGGGAGCATCTAACGCCTGAATTCACCCGCCCGCTACGTCCGCTGATTGAACATGAGAGCAGTCGTGTCGCGGGTCGGATGCATGCCGTTGTTAAGCGCTGCCTCGAATACGCATACTACCTTCAAATGACTCGTCCCTCGACCAGATTCTTTAACCTCCCAAGCTCTTCTCCCATACCGCCTCGCGCCAGGATGTGGAAGTAGATGAAGCCACTAATCCACGCCAGGAGGGGGACAGGGCTCAGAATCCCTTCCGTGTGAGACACAGTCGTACCACTCTCGCATGACCTGAAGCTCAGGGTGAAATACCCGCGCAGGAGACCTCCGCCTTCTTGCACACCGCTATAATGCGTCGGCGGGCGGTAATGATACTGATACAAAAAGCCGCATGTTAGCCCCGCGACTTTCAGATAGCTCTTAACTAAGACGAGGTGCACACTTATTCTTCTGACGACTTCGATTCGGGCGACCTCTGGCGCGTATGAAGGAACCATTTCCGGGTCGGAGGCGAGTGCATAGACCTGCTCGACAGGAGCGTCAATCTCCAGACTTTCGCAGATTTGGTAACGCCAGACGTTCATATTGCTCCGTCACCCGGATATTGCTCTCTCTTTCACAACACACTAGCGCCTACAGCCTGGCGTCACCCGCCGCGCACGCAACTGCGCTACGGCCAGGCTCCCGATGAGAGCCGCGCTATTCGCTGTCGGGTGCATGCCATTGTCAGGCAGCTTGGCATTAACATATTCGGCTCAAAGTGCTCGACCGATAGCACCCGCCGTGATAATAGCTGGCAGAATCCAGGATTAGCTTGTCGCTCATACGACGCGCGCTCTATCTTTCCTAATACTCTCAAGTTTGTCGTCATGTCAACGAGGCGCTTAAGCGAGTATCGCTTGAGCGGTCTAGGTGTAGAACTCCATAAACTCCAGCCGTAATCCCTGCTCGTTGAAAAGGTCCTGGGCGACGCGGTCAAAGCTATCCAGGTCCGGGCTGAACCAGAAAACGTTCGACCAGTCGCCGGAGCGTGCGATGCCCGCCCAGCGAAACCGGCCAAACTTCTCATAGGTGGTGGCATAAATGAGCCGCAACCCCCGCTTATCTAACAGTTCCTGCGCTTTATTCCTGAAGCTGTCACCATCGGGGCTGGTGAAGAACTCGCTCTTCCAATGGCCTGAGTGGGCGACGCCGATCCAGTTGTGAATTTTACCGAAGGGGTCTTCGAAATAAGTGGTGACGCAGACGAGCTTGGAATCATTCTTATCTAATGCCTCCACCAGCGACTTGAAGATTTTGGCGTCGGGGTTGATAAAGAACGTGTCTTCCCAGTCGCCGGAGCGTGCGATGCCCGCCCAACTACGCGCGCCAGAGCGACGCAGATAGGTCATCACCTGAGTCAGTCTGAAACCTTCATTGTTCAAGACCGCCAACATTAGCTCGAAGGCCCGAAGGTTGGGGGTGACAAAGAATCTGGTCGCCCAGTGGCCTGAGCGTGCGACGCCTGCCCAGCGGCGCTTGCCGTTCTCCATGAAGCCTTCGACGTGGATCAACTGCATCCCGCGGTCTGAGAGTTCCGCCACCTTTGTCTGAAAGCTCTTGAGGTTTGAGCTGTACCAGAGTTCATTCGTCCAGTCGCCGGAGCGTGCGATGCCGAACGCCTTAATCACGGCGCGCGGGAAAGTCGAGGCGGGCCAGATGGCTACCTTGGTCCTGGGAATGCCGTCGTTGGTGAGACGCACCCAGTCGCCGGAGTGGTCTGATTGGATCAGCGAGCGCGGCAGCACCCAGCCGTTCTTGAACGGCAGGCCGCGCAGTGTATGGGTGGCGGTGTCCCGGCCTTCCATGTGAAGGTGCGGGAAACCGCCGGTGTTACCGGAATTGCCTGCCAGCCCCAACTGTTGTCCGGCCTTCACTGGCGCGTCCGGCTTCATCAGATCAACTGGTATGGTACCCTTTTGCAGGTGGGAGTACTGCACTTCAATTTTGCCGTGAGTGACCCAAATGCTGTTGCCACCCACGGGCACGTCCGGCAGCTCCACGTTCGGACGCGGATTATCTTCAACGTCGTTTTCCCAGCTTAGCACCTGCCCGTCGGCAACTGCGCGCACAGGCTTACCCCAGATGCGATAATGCTCCCTCTGGCTGCCGTTTGTTTCCGGCAAAAGGGAACTCCACGAGCCACCCACTTTGGCCTCGATGCCTATGTCGTGAGCGAAGATTTGTGTGCCGCTGGCCCCGCCGTTAAACAAATGCAGAGCGCTGGTGACGAGGTATTCCCCGTTGCGCAATTCGTAGGGGGCGAAAGGCAGAATGAGTGCCCCCCTGCCTGTGGGGTCGGTATAGGGAATCAAGCCGAGTGTGACGTTGAATGGCGTGGGGTTCTCCTCGAAGATGAGATCCACCGCAATCCGTGGCGGGGCTGGCGCGTCCAGATATACTTCGTTCCTGTCTTGCCCTACACGTCCATTCGACCAGACGGCGGTGACACCCGGGGCGATCCTGCCGTCGTTGAGGTCTGGATCTGCCCCCGTGTCGAGCGCGATCTTGACCTTCTTCATGGTCTTGACCGGATGATTCGAGCCGGGGAAGGAAAACATTATTCTGCTTAAGGTCACCCTGTCGGGGTTGTGCCTTGAGTTGGTAATGTGCAGGCACAGCACAATCTTGACCTTCTCTTTCTCGCCCTTCGCTTTGGCCGCGATGGGCAGGTAATACGCCTTGTCGCCTTCTACGGGTTGTACATCAACCGTTATATGTTCGTGACCCATCACTTCACCTCCGTGGTGTGCTGTGTCCAAGCGTTCTCTGAGCCTGAGATGTCAGACGCAAATTTACTGCTGGCACGCTGTTTATAGATTAGCCCTGAGCAATAAGCTAAACGCCGCAGTGTTTAATGGTGCTCATGCGAGCCGATAGATTCAAGCCAGTCTGGAGGGCTCTCACGGCAGAATGGGCCTTTTTGCCGTACCACATATCAACGCAGAAAGACCCATGTTTGGCGAGGTCACTAACAGTAAAACCGGATGAGAGATTGTCTGTTGCATTGAGAGTAATTCTCAATATTGCTCTCGCGGCCTAACGCCCGAATTAACCGGGCGCGCATGCAAGTGCATAACCGCCAGGTTGACGACAAGAGACAAGCTAACTAGCGCTCCGGTTGAATGAGTTGTTGGGCAGCCCTTTGATTGAACCCTTTAACGCTCGCATCAGCTTGGCTTTGGTGCGGCACATCCAACTCGACTGAATTAGGATGCGAAGCGTCACAACGCTGGGCTTACGCGGCTGGGAGACAATTGACATGGAATGTTGCAAGGAAATTTGTCTAATAGAAACTCATCTCTTCCAGACTATTGCAAGTGTTTGTTCGGAAGTATGATTAATCGTGATGCCACACGACGACATTGTTTTTCATCCAAACGAATAAAGTCTTGGCTAAAGACCTGAGAGACATGAGACATTGGCTTGCGAAAATGATTTCATAATCATTATGAGTCTCGGTAAATCTTTTTGTCTGGGGCTTTCATCGAGTCAAACTCGGATTTCAGTATAGCAATCAATTCGTTTTCGCCGATGCCGCGAATCGAAACTCGTCTCACAATAATCTTTTCCTTAAAGAATTTAGCTACATTGGAACTTTCAAGATCGAAACCGCGTCGATTGAATGCGAATGTCGCACCAGGAAGTTTCTGAATTCTTGCAGCCATATTAATACATGACCCAACAAAGTCATTTCCATTGCCAACCGAGTAAACTGTTCCGCGAGCAATGCCACACCGCAAAATGCCTGGTGGCTCTACCACCTTTTGTTGGATCTTTGGTAAAAAATCTCTCGTGTAGCGGTCGCAAACATAACGAAGTGATACAATGACATTTCGCCTCGCCACATCGGTCATCTCAGACGAATCCCAGAGGACAAGCATCCCGTCTCCCATAAATTTGACGAAAAACGGCAGCGGGCACCAAAGTAATGCCCCAGCCTGAAGCTCCTTGTTGATCATCTCTTTCTTGATTTGCTCCATAAGCCAAGAGAGAAACTCACTTAGGAACAATGGTACAGAAAGATGCGGCTCAATTTGTTTGCAGAAATTCGTAAACCCTTCTAGATCAAACACTGCGGCAATCGCATCTGTTGATGTTGCAGACTGGTTTAAATCGCCCACGCCAAGTAGCGAAGTGTTGAAACTCTCGCAAGCTTGAGTCGACAGCAGCTTGCGCTTCTTGCCCTCGACATCTGCAAGGATGTAATCAGAGGATTTTGGCTTATAGGTCGTCATTTTAAATCGCTATCCTAGACAAATATCAAGCAAACTACTTCATAATACCGTGTGAAACGGTATCATGCACCTTGATAGTATTCATTCACAGCTACCCCCCAGGCTAACCCTCTGTTTACGGCCCGCATTCTATACGTGACAGAACGGCGGCCCAACAATAATTAGATACCGTCTTAGAGAGTCAAGCAGTTTTTACTAATGACGGATCGAATGGCCGTCCACTCTTCAAGACTCCATAAGCGATGTGGATCAGCTTACGCATGGCTGCTCCGATGATCTGCATCGGACATTTACCTCT
>DASVVT010000083.1:0-14482 GCA_036386415.1 Pyrinomonadaceae bacterium | reverse complement strand
GGCGCATAGAAGTAAGAGCTTTTAGAGGTTGGCACACTATAGGCACACACATAAAAACGGGCAGCTTAACGGCTGCCCGTAACTTATTGAAATAATTGATGAGCCGAGCAGGACTCGAACCTGCGACCCACTGGTTAAAAGCCAGTTGCTCTACCAACTGAGCTATCGGCCCACATCAGGATAGCTTGGTGAAAACATTTTACATGCGACCTCTAGGAGTAGCAAGCGGGAGGCTTTGAGGGCTCGCGACCTGCTGTTTTAAAGGGCAGTTGCTTTAGGAGCCGAGGCTAATACCCGAGCCAATTGCCGAGGGCGGAGTCTGGGTAGATGATGGTTTGTCCGCGTTCGGGGCCGGTGGAGACGAGGCCGATCTCGACGTTGATTTCACGGGAGAGAAAGTTTATGTACTGGCGCGCCTGTGGAGGAAGATTATCAACGTCTGTGATGCCTTCGGTAGAGGTCTTCCAGCCGGGGAGCGTGGCGTAGATGGGCTCGATACGACGAAGGTCCTGGGAGACGGCGGGGAAGGAGTCGAGGGTGCGGCCAGAGAGACGATAGCCGGTGCAGACTTTAATCTCGTCGAGGGCGTCGAGCACGTCAAGCTTGGTGAGGGCGACGGAGGTGAAGCCGTTAATCTCGGCGGCGTAGCGCGTGGCGAAGGCATCGAACCAGCCGCAGCGTCGCGGGCGGCCTGTTGACGCCCCGTATTCGCGTCCGCGTTCACGTATGAGGTGGCCCATCTCAGCCTCCCCTTCGAGCATCTCAGTCGGAAAGGGGCCTTCGCCGACGCGCGTCGTGTAGGTGCGAACGATGCCGAGGACGCCCGTGATGCGATGGGGCGCGAGGCCGGTTCCAATAGATGCGCCGCCGGCAGTGGTGCTGGATGACGTGACGAAGGGATATGTCCCATGATCTACGTCGAGCAGCGTGGCTTGCGCACCTTCGATGAGGATCGTGCGCCCATCCTGTGCCGCCGTGTTGAGAAAGTGCATGGTGTCGGCGATGAAGGGTGCAAGACGCTCTGTGAGCCGCGAGGTCTCGTCGAAGATTTCATCGGGGTCGAGGGCCTGCCCGCCATAGGCGACGATGATGCGGTTGGCATCTTCGAGGTTGCGCTCGATGCGCGAGCGCAGCACGTCTGGGGAGAGGGCGTCTGCGACGCGTATGCCGCGCCGTCCGGCTTTGTCCTCATACGCAGGCCCGATGCCGCGCAAGGTCGTGCCGACACGCTCGTTGCCGAGGCGCTCCTCGCTGGTATGGTCGAGCGCGCGATGATAAGGAAGTATGAGGTGAGCGCGCGAGCTGATGAGAACGCGTTCGGGCGTTACCTCCAACCCTTGCTCGGCCAGCCGGTCGGCCTCTTCAAAGAAGGCTTTGGGATCAATGACCATCCCGTTGCCGAGCACGCACGTCTTGCCCGGATGAATGATGCCGGAGGGGATCAGGTGCAGGACGAAAGAGTTGTCACCTACCTGCACGGAATGGCCTGCGTTGTGCCCGCCCTGGTAGCGCGCCACAATGTCGAAGCGCTCGGCCAGAAGATCGACGATCTTCCCCTTGCCTTCATCCCCCCACTGGGCACCGATGACAACGATAATCATAAGTCAGTAGTCAGTAGTCAGTAGTCAGTAGTCAGTAGGACTCAGCTTTTATGCTGTCTACAGATTACTGTCTACTGGCTACTGTTCTTAGCTTGCCCTCTCTAATTTGACCGGCTTCTCTATGAAGTAGAAGCTACAGGTTCCGCGCACTTCTTCCAGATCGCGCTTCTCGATGGGAAAGAGGCGGCACTGGTTGGGACGATCTTCGTAGATGCCGCAGGTGGTTGTCCCGTCCGTGTGCTTCTTGAGGAATGGGCATTTAAAGAGAATCTCGCAACATGCCCCGCAACGGTTGCACTCGCCACGACGCAATGAAAGCGACTCTCGTACCTCCTGCTTGCGGAAGTTGGCGCTCATGAAGCGGCGGAGTTTGCCCTGCGCCTGGCGTGCGCGAAACCGTGCGTCTTCGACGGCGCGCGAGCGCAGGCGTTCTGCGAGACGCTCTTCGAGCGCCAGCTTCCGCGCGACGCGACGTCGTGGAGGCGTATGCTTCATACAAATCAGAGGTCGGTGGTCAGAGTTTAGAGGTAAGTCGAAAAACTGACATCCGACCTCTAGCCCCTGGCCTCTGGTTTCAACCAGCGCGTTTCTCTTGCATAGAGAAGTGACGCGGGCGGGTCACACTTCGAGCGATCCGGTTCCCGCGCCACTTCCACTCGGAACACTTTTAAGCGCTCGCGCCCACGACGTGCTTGTCTATCATGCGTGAGATCGCCTCTTTGCTGGTCGCGCCCACCACACGCTCTTCTTCCTTGCCGCCCTTGAAAAGAATTAATGTCGGAATCCCCTTGATGCCATAGCGCTGCGAAACCGACGGGTTCTCGTCAACATTCAGCTTGACGACGCGCGCCGTTGCGGAATACTTTTCGGCCACCGCTTCGACGGTCGGCGCAAGCATGCGGCACGGCGCACACCATGCTGCCCAGAAGTCTACCAGCACGGGCTGGTCACTCTGTAGAACGTCCTTCTCAAAACTGCTGTCGTTGACTTCGTTAACGTACTCGCTCATACCTGTATATCTCCTTATTTAACTATTCGGACTCTGAGCCGTCGGCTTAACCCCGCATTGCTGCTGCGCTTCCGATGATTGCTCATAAAACAGTGGACAGAGGGGCCAGAGTGGTTGGTGTTCAGCGAAAGGCAGACCGCTTTTGCTTATCACCAATGTCTGACCTCTTTTCATGCCTTACATTCTCGATACCGCTTGGTATAGCTCTAGATACTTTCGCGCGGCGGCTTGCCATGAATTGTCTGTGCGCATGCCGCTGAGCTGAATCTTCCGCCATGTCTCGGGTTCAGCATAACAGTAAAGCGCTTCGTGAATTTTTTCAAGCATCGCGGACGCCGTGTAGCGTCCAAACTTGAAGCCCGTGCCCGTGCCCCGCGTCCTATCGAAATCCTCCACCGTATCGTCGAGTCCGCCGGTGGCGCGCACCACCGGCACTGTGCCGTAGCGCATGCTGTACATCTGGTTCAATCCGCAAGGCTCAAACAGCGACGGCATCAAGAACATATCCGCGCCCGCTTCGATGTGATGCGCGAGGGGCTCATTAAATCCTTTGTAAACACCCACCTGCCGGGGCGCGTGATCGCGCATCCTTTGTAAAAGGTCTTCATACTCGCTCGCGCCCGATCCGAGCGCGATGAAGAACGCGCCGGTGTCCAGGATAGCCCCGGCTGCCTCTTTAATCAGATCGTAGCCCTTCTGCGAGGTCAGCCGCGAGATGGACGCGATGATGGGACGATCCAAATCTTCCGGCAATCCAAAACGGCGCAAAAGCTCAAGCTTACAGATGCGCTTGCCCGTCAGATCATCCGCGCCGTAGTGCGCAGGGATGTGCGGGTCGGTTCCTGGATTCCAGACGTCGTAATCGACGCCGTTCGTGATTCCGACAAGGCGGTCGCTGCGCGCACGCAGCACCCATTCAAGACCGTGGCCGTGCTCGGGCGATTGAATCTCCAGCGCATACCGAGGGCTCACGGTCGAGAGCGCGTCCGCAGTCATCAGACCTGCTTTCAAGGCCGCTGCCGTCCCGTTTATCGTGAAAGCATTGCGCAGCTCCGCAGCGCCGAAGCCCAGGCTGCCTAACTCGACAGGATCGAAAGCGCCCTGGTAAGCCATGTTGTGTATGGAGAAGAGCGTTCCGGTTCGACTGTAAAAAGGATCATAAGCGCGACGCGCGCGAAGCTCCGCAACGGCGAAGCCACAGTGCCAGTCGTTGCCGTGGATGATGTCGGGCGGCGCTCCCATGCGCTTGATAAGCGCCAGAGCAGCGCGACAGAAGAAGGCGAAGCGCTGGTGGTCGTCGCGGAAACCATAGATCGAGGGGCGCGCGAAATAGCCCGGAGCATCTATCAAAAAAGTCGGCGCGCCAGCCTTCTCGGTGTACCAAACTTGAGCCCGCGCCAGCCCGCCGAGCCATTCAACTTCCAGATTATCAATGACCAGTTTGTCTAAAAGAGCGCGATCAATCTGCTCGTAGAGCGGAAGAGCGAGCATCGCATCGGCGCCCGCCGCGACGAGAGCTTTCGGTAGCGCACCAGCGACATCTGCCAGGCCACCCGTCTTGGCGAAAGGCACAGCTTCAGACGAAAGTATCGCAATGCGCAAACTCTTCACATCACGCCCGAGGGGCGGCGTGCTACTTAATAATCAGATTGATAAAGCGTTAAAACGATACTATGCGAAGCCCGCGCCCATTTGTCAATGGGCGGTTTCGAGTTTCGAGTTACGAGTTGCGGATTCGCGTGCTCTTAACTCGAAACCCGAAACTCGTAACTCGAAACCGGGCTTTAGCTCTGCATCGAAGCGAGGAATTCGGCGTTGGACTTGGATTTCTCCAGGCGCTCCAGGACGACTTCCATCTGCTCGACGGGCGAGAGGGGATTCAAGACGCGGCGCATCACCCAGATGCGGTTGAGGTCTTCCTTGCTGAGGAGCAACTCCTCCTTGCGCGTGCCGGATCGTTGGAGGTCTATGGCCGGGAAGAGTCGCTTATCGGAGAGTCGCCGGTCGAGATGTATTTCGCAGTTGCCCGTACCCTTGAACTCTTCGAAGATCACGTCGTCCATGCGCGAGCCCGTGTCGATGAGCGCCGTCGCGATGATCGTCAGGCTGCCGCCCTCCTCTATGTTACGCGCCGCGCCGAAGAAGCGTTTGGGGCGTTGCAGGGCGTTGGAGTCGATACCGCCGGAAAGAATCTTGCCCGAAGGCGGAACGACGGCATTGTGCGCGCGCGCCAGGCGAGTGATCGAATCGAGCAGGATGACCACGTCGCGCTTGTGTTCGACCAGACGCTTGGCCTTTTCAATAACCATGTCCGCGACCTGCACGTGACGCGTCGGCGGCTCGTCGAAGGTCGAGGAGATGACCTCACCGTTGACGGAGCGCTGCATGTCCGTAACCTCTTCCGGGCGCTCGTCAATCAAGAGCACGATGAGCGTCACTTCCGGGTGGTTCTCGGTGATCGAGTTGGCGATGGTTTGCAGGAGCATCGTCTTGCCTGTGCGCGGCGGCGCGACGATCAGCCCGCGCTGTCCTTTGCCAATGGGCGTGACGAGGTCTATGACGCGCGCTGAAAGGTTGTCCTGCGTCGTCTCCATCTTCAACTGCTCGTCCGGGTAGAGCGGCGTCAGGTTATCGAAGAAGACCTTTTCGCGCGCCTGGTCGGGAGCTTCGAAGTTGATCGCCTCGACCTTGATGAGCGCAAAGTAGCGCTCGCCCTCTTTGGGTGGACGAATCTGGCCGGAGACAGTATCACCCGTGCGCAGGTCGAACTTGCGAATCTGCGAAGGGCTCACGTAAATATCGTCCGGGCCGGGCAGGTAGTTGTACTCCGGTGCGCGCAGGAAGCCGAACCCGTCGGGTAAGGTCTCAAGCACGCCTTCGGAGAAGATCAGTCCGCTCTTTTCGGTCTGCGCGGCGAGAATCTTAAAGACCAGCTCCTGCTTGCGCATCCCCGTCGCGCCGGGCACGTCCATGCCCTTGGCGATCCCCGTGAGCTTGGAGATGGACATCTCTTTCAACTCGGAGAGATTGAAGATCTCTTCGGCCTTGGTGTCTTTGGCCGGAGCTTTTTCGACCTTCTCCGGCGGAGCTTCGGCGGTGGCCGTGGCGATGTTAGCGCCGTCGTCGCTGCCGTTCTCGTTGCCGTTGGCAGTCGCGGCGGTGTTGTTAGTAGCAGTAGTGCGTGTGCGTGGTGTACGTTGTGACATTTTATTTCTTCTCTCAAGCGGCGCTCCACTCTTTCGGTCTCGCGCCGCAACTTCTACATGGTCGGATGGCGCGCGGGCTCTATCTACGGGCGCGCGCGCGTGGTTGTCAATTTGATGAAAGCTTGCGTTGATTTAATCGGGAAAATGATAACTCGTCCAGCGCGAGTGCGAGAGCGGGCGCACGTGAGACGCCCCTTATCACAGTCGGCGCGCGAGGTGACGGTATTTCTACTCTGATGGCTCGTGGCTTATTTGCTAACTGTACGCGGGATTTTCCGGCTCTCCTTTGATGCCGGAATGCGCCCGCGCGTGGCCTCGTCAAAAAGTCTTGAGAAACCCAAGGGGGCAAAGAGCGTAGATGTCAGATGCCGGATGCTAGATGCTAGTTAAAGGCAAAAATCTGACATCTAACATCTATCCTCTAACATCTGCCTTGATTGCTTCTTCGATAGTGCGCCAAACTTCTTCGCGTCCCCGTCCTGTCGTGGCGGAATAAGCTATCACCCGCTCCGCCGTGAGCACGCGCCGTGCGCGCTCAATATTTTTTCGCAACTCATTTTGAGAGAGCTTGTCGGATTTCGTGGCAACTACGACTCGCGGCTTTGCATTGGCTGCAAGCCACTCGTCAAGCTGCAAATCCAGGGTAGTGGGTTCGTGACGCGAATCTACGATCTGAATTGATAACACAAGGAGGTCACGCTTGGCAAGGTAGTTTGAAGCCATTTCTCCCCACCCGGCCCTCATATTTTTCGGGACGCGCGCATAGCCGTAGCCGGGAAGGTCAACGAAACGGAAACGCTTATTGATCAGAAAGAAGTTGAGCGCCTGCGTTCTGCCCGGCGTCCGGGAGGTGCGCGCCAGCCCCTTCACGCCGAGCAGGGAATTAATGAGGCTCGATTTGCCGACATTCGAGCGCCCAAGGAAAGCTATCTCCGGTAAGGGATCAAGCAGCCAATCACGTTCCTCAAACCCGCTCTTGATGAATTCGGCGCTGGTAACTTTCATAAGGGATGAGGGCGGAGGGATGAAGAGCAGGGATGAGGGATGAGGGATGAGGGATGAATAAGAAAAACCGCTTTCTTTTTATTCATCCCTCATCCCTCATCCCTTTGTTCTCATCCTTCATCCCTTCGTTATCCTGCTTGCGACTTGCTCGCCGCCTCTGCGCGCATCGCCGAAATCTGCTTGAAGCGCTCGCGTATCGCCGACAGACGTTCCTTTGCCTCAGGACGATTCATGACGAGCTTTTCCAGATGCTGCATGTACTGCGGTTGATTGTAGGTCGTGCGTAACTCCGCCAAAAACGGCTCGACTTTAGCGAACACGACCATGTGCTCCCCGTTGGCATCATTGAACATCTGCTCGTCAATCGCGCCATGATTGACGAGGGAAGCGGCCATGTCCCAGTAGGTTGTCACCATACGGAAATAGGCGCTGTGCTCGCCCATAAAGGTGTTGGTGATGTCCTGTACGCTGCCGGGATTGAATTCCAACGTGTACCAGTCGCGCGCCTTGCGCATCACCTCCTCGCGCCTCAGCTCGTAGAGTTTCAGGATCAGGTTGGCATCTTCGGATTTTGTGCTCATCGCGTGTGTCTCTCCATTTCAAATGAAAATAGGCCGCACGGGGCGCGCCGCAAGCTCAGATCGGCAGACCTTGACCTGAGATTGGACGCGTACGTGCTTCGCTTAAAAGGCTAATTGATGCCGCCATACAATGCGGGCGGCACAGGCGAGGTGAAATCCTGTGTCGGGAAACCGCGCAGGCGCAAAAGTCTCGACTGACTCTTCTCTTCCAGTCGCCTTCAAGCGCTCGACTCGGCGGCGCGGCTTCCTATTCGGCGGTCGTCTGCATACCGTGCGAAGGCGGCTCTGTCGTCCAGAGCGGCGGCGTCTTGGCCTCTTCGGCCTGTGCCTCGCCGGTCGGACATGCGTCTTCGAGCGCCAGCACCAGCACTTCATCAATCGTCTCGACGAGGTTAATGTCCATCGTGCCGCGCACTTCTTCCGGTATTTCCGTTAAATCCTTTTCGTTGTCCTTCGGCAGCAGGATGGTCGTGATGCCGAAGCGATGCGCGGCCATCAATTTCTCTTTGACGCCCCCGATGGGCAGCACGCGCCCGCGCAAAGTGATCTCGCCCGTCATCGCCACGTCTCTGCGCACAGGCACGCGCATCAGCGCAGATGCCATCGCGGTCGCCAAGGTAATACCAGCAGAAGGGCCGTCCTTCGGGATCGCGCCTTCGGGAATGTGTATGTGCAGGTCACGCTTGCGGATGAAATCCAGGCTCATGGCGAGGCGTTCAGCGCGCGCTTTGATGCAGGTCAGCGCGGCCTGTGCAGACTCCTGCATCACGTCGCCAAGCTTGCCCGTGAGCGTGACGCCGCCGCGTCCATTGACGAGCGTCGCTTCGATCTGAAGGACTTCGCCGCCGACTTCTGTCCAGGCCAGTCCCGTAGCCAGTCCGATTTCGCTCTCGGCGGCGATGCCCTGCTGCCGAAACTTGATAGGGCCGAGCATCTCGCGCACACGCTCTTCGCCGACGACATCTTTGAACTCATCGCCCGCATGCTCAGAGACCAGTTTGCGTGCGACCTTGCGCATGCAGGAGCCTATCTCGCGCTCCATGTTGCGCACGCCAGCCTCGCGCGTGTAGTGGCGTATGATCTCCAGCAGCCCGCCTTCCGTGAACTCCACCTGCTCGGCCTTGAGGCCGTTAGATTCAGCCTGCTTCGGGACGAGGTGCCGACGGGCTATCTCCAGCTTCTCACGTTCGGTGTAGCCGGAAAGCCGTATGATCTCCAAACGGTCTTGCAGCGCGGGCGGGATCGTGTGGAGCACGTTCGCCGTCGCAATGAAGAAGACGCGCGAGAGGTCGTATTCGACATCCAGGTAGTGATCCTGAAAAGTATTGTTCTGTTCAGGGTCTAGGACTTCCAGAAGCGCCGAGCTGGGGTCGCCGCGAAAATCCGCGCCCAGCTTATCCACTTCGTCCAAAAGGATCAAAGGGTTGACCGTGCCGGCCTTCTTCATCATCTGAATGATCTGGCCGGGCAAAGCGCCTATGTAAGTGCGGCGGTGGCCGCGAATCTCCGCTTCGTCGCGCACGCCGCCCAGAGAGAGGCGCACGAATTTCCTGTTGGTCGCACGCGCGATGGATTTACCCAGAGACGTTTTGCCGACTCCCGGCGGGCCTACGAAGCACAGGATAGACCCTTTCGGGTTCTTCACGAGTTGGCGCACGGCCAGGTATTCGAGGATGCGATCCTTGATCTTCTCCAACCCGTAATGATCCTCGTTCAAGACCTCTTCAGCCTTCAAGAGGTCTTTGATCTCTTTCGACTTCTGCTTCCAGGGCACGCTCAGGAGCCAGTCTATGTAGGTGCGCGAGACGGTTCCCTCGGCGGACATCGGCGGCATGGCTTCGAGACGGTGCAGCTCCTGCATAGCCTTCTCTTTGGCCTCCTCAGACATCCCTGCCTCTTCGATCTTCTTCTTCAAATCCTCAAGCTCGGCCTTCTCGTCCTTGCGCCCGAGCTCCTTGTGAATGGCCTTGATCTGCTCGTTGAGGTAGTACTCCTTCTGCGCCTTCTCCATCTGGCGCTTGACGCGGTTCTGAATGGTGCGGTCAAGCTGTCGCTTATCAAGCTCCGTCTCCAGCAGCTCGATCAGACGATTCAGGCGCGCATGCGTCGAATAGATTTCCAGCAGCCCCTGCTTGTCTTCGACCGAGATGCGAAGCTGTGAAGCGAGCGCGTCCGCCAGGTGTGAAGGGTCTTGATTGCGCAGCGCCGTCTGGAGCGCATCGGTCTGGGCGTCCGGCGCAAGACGCAGGTGCTGCTCGACCAACTGGTTGATCTTTTGCACGAGGGCGTCCGTCCTTGGCCCTTCCTCGTTGACGAGGGGAGCGCGGCGCACGATGGCCGTAAAAGCCCCGTTGTTATTTTCGACGCGCACGGTGGTGGCGCGCTCACGGCCTTCGACGACGACCTTGATCTGCCCGTTCTCCTGCTTTTGCGATTGGAGGATGCGACCCAGCGTCCCGACGCTGTAAATCTGTTCGGGCGTCGGCTCGTCAACCGTGGCATCGTGCTGCGTGGCGAGGAAGATCGTGCGATCACTCGCCATCGCCTCTTCCAGCGCGCGGACAGAGCCTGGACGGCCTATCTTGAAGGCCACCTTGGTAAAAGGAAAGATCACGACATCGCGGATCGGAACCATCGGATAGCGCGCGATGTCTGTAGGAGTGCGATCTGAATATTCTTCCATAACTTGATTGAACTCTTTTCGGTGAACAGCCTGCTCAAGGTGCGCGAGGGCGAGCCGCACCTTTGCTGCCCGCCCTCATCCTGCGAACCAACCTAATTGTAAATCATTTCAAGCACTTGCGCCACTGACCATTTCGTCAGGCGAAAGATAGAATAGGTTGGGCGGAATCGGCTCGCCGACCACTACATACTCCTTCTCCATGTGCGCTGATGGACGCGAGCTATCCGATACTTTCGCAGGGTTTGTACCCCATGAGGGGAAGCAACTGCTTGCTCGCCAGCAATGCCCGGTCAGGGGTTAGGTTCATCCATCACCGTGATTTTCACTTTATTCGACATGACTTCGCCGGGCTCTCCATTTCTTCTAAAGAACTGACGTGTAGCAGTTATAAAATAAGTACCGCCGGCAGCCATCCGATATAAACTGCTTACCCGGATACTATCCTGCATTTCCTCGCCGGGTTTCACCTCTACTTTAATTCGCCGGAGTTGTTCGGCAGAGCTTAATAATTTCTCTCCGTATTCTGTTAAGGGCACACTTTCACCCTTTTCATCTTTAATACTCAACTTGTAATCAGTTTCGTCGGAAGTTTCGTACACAATAAGAGCCTTTCGGCCAGTGTTCGTTAGACTCAGCTTGAGCACTACTGGCTCGCCAGCTTTAACCAGTTCCTTTTCCGACCTTGCGGATAGCCGAAAACCTCCCGACAGCCCACTACCGCTCTTTTGGGCGAAGGGAGATACCAGCCCGGCAGTATCTCCCGGACTCGTCATTGCGATGGTAGCCGAGGCTATCGTTGTGATGAGTGTAGCCATCAGGATAATGTGTTTAGAGAATTTCATCGTCACCTCCGTCGTCGCGGTGCCTATGCCAAGACCTTCGTTTACCTTCCATTACTCATTGACCCAAACATTGCTGGCGGCATTTCTCGTCCAAATCGGAAATGTCGTGGTATCAACAGCCGGGGTGACGGTCTTGCCGCTCGAATTAAGTGTCCATATGTCTCCACTACCACGCGAAGCAGCCCCTGACCAGCTCCATGTTAATTTTCTTAGCGGAACCCAGATTGCGCCCGTTAAATCCGGCTGATACATCAACCACATCTCGAAACCATCGTTGACGCTCACCTCAAGAAACGTGTTCTCTAATGGCGTCTCCGGTGTGTCGTTGGTGGCATCACCGATCCAATAAGGATACTGAGTATCCAAACCAGCGCCCGTCCAGCGTTGCCAAACGCCATTATTTAATCTTCTTCTTCGCAATGGCGACGCAGTCTGAACCCATTGTCTTCTTCCTCCCGAGAAACCTGCGGGCATTGTTAGAGTTGATGAAAAAGTGATGCCCGGAGTCTGGAACGTACCATACCTTAGTTTAAGCGCCAGATTGTCGACATTGACGAGGCCTGTGCTGGTGGTTATTTGGGCCGTAGGTCTCTTGACATTGAATGTGGCTTTTCGTGTGAATGCCCTTCCGTTGGCAGTTCCTGAATAGATCACCTGCCGACCGTCTCCGCCGTCAACCCAATAGAAGTTGACCGTATTGTTCGTCAGGTTGGTCAGCGGAGTAACTGCTCCAATCGTGTTGTTGGCGACATAATTCGCGATCCGATTTCCCGGCACTGTCCATTGGTCGCTGGAAATCACTGTCGTCGTAGGTGCCACTTCGGTAGCTAGATTGATCTTCTCGCCTACGATCACGTTGCGCGTCGTATTAGTAATCCTCGTTCCATCCTGCGTGAGGTCTATGCGAATGTTCGTGACTTGGGAGTCGCCGTCGCCGCCGCCAGGCTTGGGCAGATATTCGCACTCCACTGGATCACATTCGGGCGGCAATATGTCACTAGACGGCGCGGCGGGCGCAGGCCCGCCGTCCACCGGGCAGCCACCCGTCGTCCCGTAATAGACCGATGTCGTCCACGTCGCGCTGACTTTGGCAATACCGGCGGTGAGGCCGAGCGTGGCGATGTCTCCGTTGATTGAGACTATCGCCGCATTGCTCGTCTTGAATGTGACTCCATAAATCCGAACTTTAGAGATCGTGCCACAATGGCCGCGTTTCTCCCAGGCACTTAACTCGAAACTTTCGCCCGCGAAGCCGTCGATCCGGTCGGGCTCGATATAAGTGGGATTCGCAACGGTGGTATTCACATCCTCGTTACATTCGCAGGGCTGCGGGCAACTGAAACTGCTTGCCGTGCCCAGCGCAGGGTTGTACTGTGCCAGTCTGCCGACGAATTTCCCAAGCGCGCCCCAACTGTACCAAGTCACTTGCCCTTTGGCCGCATCCAGCGGAATAAGGTTGCCGCTGCCATCAGGTATTTGCTCGTCGCGCAGCCTCTTGATGTCAATAGCCAGCGTCTCTCCCGCTCCGACTCTCTGCGCCGGTAAAGTATAGTCGAGACCATCAAACCGCAGATGGACTTCGCAAAGGCGCGGCCCATTACCAGCCACCGAATCAATATTTTTGAGATGAATCACCGCCAAGTTGTCACCATCAATTCTGAACGGGTAGCTGCCTCCGTCGAGGCTCGGCGATTTCGGGTCTCTCAACGGAGTATCGAAGACCTGGTTCCTCGTGCGATCAACGCTCGAGATGGCTGCGACAATTGCGCCAGCCCTCCCTGTATGCTCAATCTCTATGCCCGCGTCGAGTAGTTTCTGTGTCCCGACAGCAATGATGACGGGACTCATATTAAGCTCTCGCACCTCTTGGGCGGCCAAGGTCGCCGGAATGAGTTTCACCGTGCGCGAACCATCTTTGGTCGTGTAGAGCACTTTGGTTTTAACATTGACCGGACGGGTGAACGTGTTGCGGATGGTCACACGGGGCGCGAAGCTCGTGCCGGGCGCAAATCCTGCTTGTGCATCGGGCTGACCGATCAGAAGATGCGCTCCGTGCAGTTTGGTCGAGTGCTGCGCTCGCACGTCTATAAAGCGCATAGTCGTCGAAAAGCCGCTCCGCTGATTGATGATTGTGCCCGCGACGGCCAGGGCACCCGGTGGACGGTCATGCTTCAACGTAATGCCGCCACTCGCCGTACCACTGCGCACGTTAAGCTTGCTGAGCGCCTGCCCTATGTCCAGCGCCTTCGATTCATGAGACTCTAAAGCGATAGGCACTGACTCGTAAGCCCGCGCATTGACGTAGAACGTCGGTGTGACAACCATCCTCTCGGTTTTCATGTTCGAGAGGAAAATCTTGGCCGTAGATTGGCCGTCCAGCGACCACCACAGAGATTCAAGTCGCGACGAGGCGAACATCCCACCCTCGACAAAAGGCACATCGAAGCTGAGGCTGTGATTCTCATCCGTTACGACGAGTTGTCCCCCGATGCCCATCGCCCGACCGTGAAAAAAGATTTCCAGACTCCCTTCGGCGAAATTGTCCCCGCCGGAGGCGGTGAGCCAGTCGGCGATGTTAAAGTAGAGGTTCTCGTTGGAGGCCAGGCTGATTTCGGGAACAGCCAGCGCCTCGCCATGCCTGTTATAGAGTGTGACGCGCACGTTCTGCGCCCGGTTCAACGGATTGTTGAGCACCAGCGTCGAGGTCCATCCCTCTTTAACTGTATAGGTCGCGTAATAAAGATAGTGATCTGTCTCACTGTCACTCGCGAGTGGGGCAGGCGTTGACGTATGGGCAGCAGCTTTGAAGATGAGAAGATAGCCAGAGAGTAAGCCGCAGACAACGGTTACTATTATGAGAGCAGACCGAAGGGTAAGCTTTGATGAAAAATTCGAGGCGAAGTTATTAGCGCGCATCGTAGTGGGTAATCCTTTCGGAAGCTGAGTCTGCACCGCGCCTTCGACCAAGATGCGTGCTGCCGAGCACGGCATCCTCTGGATAGGGAGTACAGCGGAGGCTCTGTTGTTCACAAAACCCTGTTGTTACTTGCCGGTAATAATCGGGCTCTTCTATTTATCCAGCGTAGCGTCTAACACAAGTGTATCCGGGCAAACCTTAACATCGCGCCGCTAGGCTTCAACACGGAAAAGCATAACTGCTTTTTCAGCCGCAAAAGGTTGCAGCGGGGAACTGCATTAGACCAATCCCTTGTGTTCTGTTTATGTTATTGAACCTTCGTTTACTTGAGGCTGACCGGTGTGAGTCTCGCGCAACGAGTTATTGAAGCGTTGGAAGCCTATGGCAGAGGCAAGCGTCTGTCAAGAAAATTTTGTTGACTGAGATGTAGGGTTGCAGGAGTTAAGCTGCTGCGCCGTCAATGCCGCTGAGACCTTCGCCGGGGACGGCGCGGCGGCGCTCGACCATCTCAGAGGTGATGACGAACTCCTTGATGCGCTTTTGAGAGGGGAGCGTGTACATCGCGTCCAAGAGCAGCTCTTCCATAATCATCATCAGGCCGCGCGCGCCGACCTTGCGCTCGACCGCCTGACGAGCGA
>DASVVT010000082.1:0-28666 GCA_036386415.1 Pyrinomonadaceae bacterium | reverse complement strand
TGTGGGCGAGACGGGCGAGCGCCTGGTCGTCTTTCGCCGCGTGCGCGATGAGATCGAAGGACGCCTGCGCGACTTCGTAGGGCGTTAAGGAGCAGACCCGTCTTGAGAGCGGGGCGCTCCGCGAAGCAATAAAGAAGCGGCGTCGTCAGGAAATATTTCCGGACGAAGCCGCTTCCACGTTTCAGTGTCTGAACTCTTGTTCGGGTTTTACTGGATATTGTTATCCGTTTTGCCCTGACGACGCTTGCGCCACTCTTCATGACGCGTCTTGCGCTCTTCCTTGAGCTGCTCAAACTTGGCGCGTTGATCGGGTGTCAGGATCGTGAGCAGTTCATCTCGCATGCGCTTGTGAGATTCGCGAAGCTCTGTGCGTAAAGCTTCTGCGCGTGCCTGCGTCTGTGTGTCCACCGCCCCGGTAGCCGACTGCCTCTTCTGTTGATGAAGCTGGCGCATCTCTTCGCGTTGCGCTCTGGTGCTCTCTTTATAACGTTCGACGATGGCGCTGGCCTGCTGCTTCTGCGCCTCCGAGAGATCGAGCTCACGGAACATACGCATTGCGCCGCGCATCCCGTGTCCGCCACGGTGCCAGCGCTTCTTGCCTATCCTCTCGGTCTGCTGTTGCGAGTCTTCATTCTGCGTGGTGGCGGACTGCTGCTGCGCCACGGCTGGCAGGCTGAAGGTGACGAGGAGGCCGAGCGCGAGGCCGGCCCCTTTTAATCTGCTTTGCAAAGACATTTTTCGAATACCCCTCTATACTTTCTATGAAAATTTCTGTTTCTGGCGCGCGCGACGAGTGGAGAGTCCGGTCACGCTGCCCGTTTGAAGAGGCTTCTTTCGGTTCTGCCTCAACCCCTTAAGACGCACGACGCGCGCCGTTGGTCTGGAAAAATTCGTAGCTCGTGAGTCGTGAACCGGCGGACGGTCTTTCTCCTTCTAGCAGTATCCAGAGTTTCCGTTCTTCTCTGTGCGTCCTCCATGTTCTCTGTGTCTCTGTGGTGAGTTAACTTTAAACAACACTCACCACAGAGGCACAGAGGACGCAGAGGGGGCATAGAGCGCTAATCCAATCAGGACACTACTCTCTTTACTATTTACGATTCACGATTGACGAATTACTTTGTTACAATAGCTTCCCGATGAAAATCTTACAGACGATCAACTCGCCGGCAGACCTGCGCCGTCTGCGTCCTGAGCAGTTGCAACAGGTCGCAGACGAGATACGCCAGTACATACTTGAGACGATGGCGCGCATTGGCGGTCACACCGGCGCAAGCCTTGGCGCGGTGGAACTGGCCGTGGCGCTCCATTACGCTTTCGATACGCCGCACGACCGCGTCGTCTGGGACGTAGGCCACCAGGCTTACGCCCACAAAATCCTGACGGGGCGGCGCGACCAGTTGCCGACCATCAAGCAGTACGGCGGGATCAGCGGGTTTCTCAAGCGCGATGAGTCCGAGTACGACACCTTCGGCGCAGGCCACGCTTCGACCTCGCTGTCGGCGGCTCTCGGCATGGCGATTGCGCGTGACCGCAAAAACGAGTCGCATCACATCTGCGCGGTCATCGGCGATGCGAGCCTACAGGGCGGCATGGCGATGGAGGCGATTAACCAGGCGGGACACCTGAAGACGCGGCTGATCGTGCTCCTGAACGATAACGAGATGTCGATTGCGCCTGCTGTCGGCGCGTTCACCGGCTATCTCAATCGCATACGCGAAGCGCAGGGGTATCATCGCTTCAAGGACGAGGTGGGCGAAACGCTGCTCTCGATTCCGGGCCTGGGCGAGCGCCTGCATCATGCGGCCAAGACTGTCAAGGATGCGCTGGCGGCGGCGGTCTTGCCGGGCGCGCTCGTCAACGAGCTCGGGTTCAAGTACATAGGCTATGTCGATGGTCACAATCCGCGCGCGCTGGTGCGTGCGCTCGAAGAGGCGAAGCAGGTCAAAGACAGCCCCGTCATCGTCCATGCCCTGACGGTCAAGGGCAAAGGTTTTCCCTCCAAAGAGAAGAACTACTATGCTTGGCATGCGACGGGGCCGTTCGATCTTGCGACCGGAGCGCCCGTCAAGTCCAAGGCCGCCGCGCCCGCCTACACGGCTGTCTTCGGCCAGACGATGTGCGAGCTGATGGCGAAGGACGAGAAGATAGTGGCGCTCACGGCGGCGATGCCGGACGGCACGGGCATCGACAAGGTGCTCGAAAAATTTCCAGACAGGGCTTTCGACGTGGGCATCGCGGAGCAGCACGCCGTCACGTTCTCAGGCGGCATGGCGTGCGAGGGATTGAAGCCCGTGGCGGCCATCTATTCGACCTTTCTGCAACGCGCCTTCGATCAGGTCATGCACGACATCTGCTTGCAAAACCTGAACGTCACGTTCGTCCTCGACCGCGCAGGCATCGTCGGAGCAGACGGGCCGACCCATCACGGGCTGCTCGACATAGCCTACTTGAGGGCTATGCCGAACATGATCCTGATGGCTCCGAAGGACGAGGCAGAGATGCGCGACATGCTCCTGACGGCCATCGAACACGCGGGGCCTGCCGCCCTGCGTTTCCCGCGCGGCAACGGCGTCGGCGTCCCACTTGATCGTGAGCCTCAGCTTTTAGAGGTAGGCCGCGCCGAGCTCTTGCGCGACGGCGGCGACGTGGCGATCATCGCCTACGGCTCGATGGTTTATCCCTCTTTGCAGGCGGCCACGCAGTTAGCCAGTGAGGGAATTGAGACGACGGTCGTCAACGCACGCTTCGTCAAGCCGCTCGACGCCGGGTTGCTGCTTGCGCTGGCGCGCACACGCCGCCTGATCTTGACGGTCGAAGACGCTTACCTGGCCGGAGGGTTCGGCTCTGCCGTGATGGAGCTGCTGGAGGAGAACGGCCTACAGGATAAGGTGCGCGTCGTGCGCATGGGCATACCCGACCGCATCGTCACACACGGCGATGCGAAATTGCTCCTCGCCAAGTACGGGCTCGATACGGACGGCATTTATACGCGCGTCAAAGAGAGCGTGGAAGTCCTCGACGACCGTCGCGCGAAGCCGCAGAAAGTTAAGCGTTAAATGCAGATGATGGGCTTGCGGGATGAAGGGTGAATTGAAAACAGGAGCCGCTCTCTTTTAAGTCATCATGGCCCCATTTCTTCTTGCCGTGCAGCGTACCTTCCGGCCTGTGTCGGCATCAAAGATTTGCTGTGGGCAGGCGGTGTTTCGAGAGCTGACAGCTTTGTTTTGCAACCGGCCACGCATGTGGCCTTAATTTTGTAGCAGTTATTGATAATCAATTTGCAACAATCCTGGGCGGCGGCCTCCTTTTGAGCGCAATCGCAGAGAGATAAGATGAAAGATAAGAATAGAATTATCATCCCGACCGGGCACGAGCCGGAAGAAGGGCTTGAGACGCCGCACTTCGACGCCGAGGAGACGCTGCTGGCGGCGCGCCCCGTCGTTCCCTTGACGGAAGAGGCCAGAGAGACTGCCGAGCGCGTGCGCGCCGAAGAATATCCGTCGCGGCCTGTGACGCGGCGTATGCCTATACTCGCGCTCATCATCATCGCCGCCGTCAGCGTCGGCCTCGCCAGCGGCCTCGCGATAGGGCTCTACCAGGGTCGTCAGAAGACCGCTGCCGCGCCGGTCACGGCGCAATCGTCTTCGACGGTCGATACGCAGTTCAAGCAGAAGCCCGCCCCGGAGACGACCCAGCCGCAGTTGCCCGCCGTACAGACGGTGGCCGATACAGAGCAGAAGCCGACCGGCCCGACGGCGCTCTCCGTGCCCGAAGGTGATCCTATGACGGGTGAAGAGACGGAGACAGAGGCCGCCCCTGAAGCTTCGGACAAGCAGAAGCCGGAACGCTCAATTAAGCCAGATAAAAAGGGAGAGGACGAGAAGCAATCCGAGAAGCCTCCTGCACCTGAGCGCAAGAAGCCACAGGGCTTGCGCGATAATGATGACGGCCCCAAAAAACAGAAGTTGCCACGGCGTCGTCCAGCCGTCGATGATGACACAGAGGATATTCCGCGAACAGTCGAGCGCGCCAACCGGGAGTTGAATCGCATACGCGAAATCTTCGAAGGCCCGCGCCCTTAACTCAAGTCAAAAGTAAAGATTAGTCCGTTGTCCGTAGTCCGTTGTCAGTTGTTTGTGTAGGGCGAGCCAATCGTCTACAACTGACAACGGACTACGGACATCTTTTTTGTGATGAAACGTGAGCGCATCGACAAACTGCTGGTCGAAAAAGGTTTCGCGCCTTCGCGCGCGCGTGCGCAGGCGCTCGTCATGGCGGGCGCGGTTTTGGTCAATGAGCAGCGCGTGGAGAAGCCTTCGGAGATGTTCGTGGCCGATGCGGAAATACGCGTCCGGGGCGCTGACGACCCCGCATCGCGCTATGTCGGGCGAGGCGGCGTGAAACTGGAAGCGGCGCTGCGTGAATTCGGGATAGATGTCGCGGGGCTGCTCTGTCTGGACGTGGGCGCTTCGACAGGGGGCTTCACAGATTGCCTGTTGCAGCACGGCGCGCGGCGCGTGGTGGCCGTAGACGTGGGGCACAATCAGCTCGACTGGCGTCTGCGCAATGATCCGAGAGTCGAAGTGAGGGAAGGCGTCAACGCGCGCCACCTGAAGCCGGAGGATTTCTCACAAGAGTTCGATCTCGCCGTGATGGACGTGTCATTCATCTCGGCCACGAAGGTGCTGCCGGCGGTCGTTCCCCTGTTGACTGAAGAGGGGCGCATGATTACGCTCATCAAGCCGCAGTTTGAGGTGGGGCGGGGCGAGGTGGGCAGAGGCGGCATCGTCCAAGACCCTTTGAAGCATGCGCGCGTGATCGAAGAAGTAAACGGGGCGGCGCACGACGTTGGTCTACGCGTGCGGGGCACAATCGAGTCGCCGCTGCGTGGCGCGGACGGCAACACGGAGTTCCTCGCGCTCTATGAACGTGTGAAGCCATGAGCAGACGAGTAGCTGAAGGGGAGGCGCTCGCGCATTTGCAGCGCGTCAAAGCCTCCTACCAGAGCCTTATCAAGATCAATTACGAACACAGGGCAGAGGATTGCCGCACGTGTCCGACCAAAGGGCTCTGCTGCACGGACGCACATTTCGTCAACGTGCATATCACACGGCTCGAAGCGGTCGCCATGCGCGAGACACTGAGGCGCACGCCGAGACTCACAGAGGCAGGACGCCGCGCCGTCTACCAGAGAGCCAGAGAGGCTGTCAATCGTTACAACTTACGCCCCTCCGGGGAGACTTTCGCGCAGACCTACTCCTGCCCCCTGTTCGAGCCCGGTGTTGGCTGCCTCGTACATCGTCGCGCCAAGCCCGCTCCCTGCATCCAGCACGCCTGCTATGAGAGTTGGGAAGATTTGCCGCCCCTCTCAATACAGGCGCGCGTCGAGCATCGCGTCGAACGGTTGAACGAAGAGGTCTACGGCAAAGCATGGGCCTGGCTGCCCACACCGCTCTGGCTCTGCCTGGTCGATCCCTGTTCGGACGGCTCAGAGCTTGAGCGCCTCGCACGCGAGTGGAGCGCGCGAGATGTTAAGCGCGCCAGAAACATGACGCGTCACGCGCGGCATTCGATTCCCTGAGCCCCTGACAGAGACGAACTCTTCTTTTCTATTCGCACGTCCGGGAAGTCGCTATCAAGTAGTGTCCTCATGTGATTTGTACTCTGTGCATCCTCTGTGCTCTCTCGGGTCTGCGGTGGTGAATCAACTCCCAAAGACACTCATCACCGCAGACCCGAGAGAACACGGAGATTACACAGAGAAAGCTGAAACTCGGGACACTACTCGCCATCAAGTCTTTGGCTGCGGGTTGACCATCTTGTGACGGCTTCGTGGCATAAATCCTAAATCTAGAGTGTTAGACTGAGACGAACAAGGGGAGGAAAATGGCTAAGACCAGTAATCGAAAGGGCGCGAGCAAGAAGGCCGGAAAGTCAGCGTCGAAGAAGTCGCAGCAGAAGAAGACTGCGACAAAGAAAGCGAGCAGGGCGCGCGTGCAGGAAGAGCCGAAGTCGCCTTTCCCCGAGCAGCATCAGGAGAAGCCGGGCCTTGAATCGAAGCTCGATCCGCAGCCACGTTACCAGGCGAAGCTCTACAAGGGTGCGGGTAAGCTTCAAGGCAAGGTCGCGCTCATCACGGGCGGCGATTCCGGCATCGGTCGCGCGGTCGCTGTGCTCTATGCGCGCGAGGGCGCTCACGTGGCGATCATCTATCTGGAGCAAGAGCAAGGGGACGCCGAAGAGACCGCGCGCGCCGTCGAAGCCGAAGGGCGCGAGTGCCTGCTGATTCCGGGTGACGTGAGAGACCCTTTGTTCTGCCAACGTGCCGTCGAGCGGACGGTGCGCGAGTTCGGTAAGCTGGACATCCTCGTCAATAACGCGGCCTTCCAGCAGCACCAGAAAAAGCTTGAGGACGTCTCCATAGAACAGTGGGATCGCACCTTCAAGACCAACATCTACGGCTACTTCTACATGGTGAAGGCGGCGCTGCCGCACTTGAAAAAGGGGAGCGCCATCGTCAACACGGGTTCGATCACAGGACTTGAGGGGAGCAAGGAATTGCTGGACTACTCTGCGACAAAGGGGGCGATTCACGCCTTCACCAAATCGCTGGCGCAGAATCTGGTCGAGAAACAGATACGCGTCAACTGTGTTTCGCCTGGCCCGGTCTGGACGCCGCTTAACCCTGCGGACAAGCCAGCCGAAGAGGTCGCGGAGTTCGGAGCCGATACGCCTATCAAGCGGCCTGCGCAGCCTGAAGAGATTGCGCCCGCCTTCGTCTTCTTCGCCTCGGAGGCAGATTCCAGCTACATCACAGGCGAGGTGCTCACACTGCTCGGCGGAGAGACGACCGCCGGGTGAGAGCTTTGTCAACCCGATGACTTCGGGTTGAAGATCGAAGGGGATCATAGAAGGATTGGGAGGAGATCATGTCAGAAAAGAAGCGGCAGAAAAAGGATGGACGCAACAAGGATAAGAAGAACAAGGCGATGAGGGACTCAGAGAATGACCGTCAACAAACCGCCAACGCGCCGAAGCAGGCGCGGGATCAATCTAATTTGACGGACACAGAGCCGGGGGCGGCGAGCTATCAAGACAAACAGTCGTGATTCGATCAGTAAATAGTCGATGGTCAATAGCGTAATGGATAAAAGCGGCTCGTCTATTTACTAATCACCATTCACTATTTACTATGGTCATGAGGTTTGATTAGGAGTGAACAGACGAAAGCTGCTGCTGGGAATTCTAGGGGCGATGCTGTTGATCGGCATCGTCATTATCCTCATCGCTTTTCTCTGGTGGCAGAGCTACAAGAGCAGCCCTGCTTACTCGCTCGCGCTGCTTGTCGATGCGGTGCAGAACAACGACCGCGCGACGTTTGACCAACTGGTTGATACGGACAGCGTCGTCAAGAACTTCGTGCCGCAGGTGACGGAAAAGGCCATCGGGCAGTATGCCTCCGGCATCACGGGCGCGCTGCGCGAGCAGATCGAATCGCTCGTCCCCACTCTGCTGCCGACCGTCAAGCAGAAGGTGCGCGACGAAGTCACCAAGCAGATCAAAACGCTCGCGGCGCGAGCCGAAGGTAAGCCCTTCATCCTCATCGCGCTCGGCATGCCCTACGAGGTGGAGATCAAGGAGGAAGGCGACACGGCACACGTCGCCGCCAATCTCAACAACAGGCCGGTCGAGTTGACGATGGAGCGCCGTGGCGACCTCTGGAAGATCACAGCCGTCAAAGACGACGCGCTCGCACAGCAGATCGTCAATCAGATCGCCAAAGATTTGCCCTCAATCCAGAACGAGCTGGAGAAGCAAGTCCGCGAGCAATTGAAGAAGGGCGGCCTGCAAGACCTGCTCAATAACAATCCGCTTCTCAACGGCAACAAAAAAGGGAAGAAGTAAACGCAAAGAGCGCAAAGGTGGAAGACGCAGAGGGCGCGAAAAGCATCTCCTTTGCGAAAACCTTTGCGGCCTTTGCGTTTAAATTTTCCGTCCAGTGGCTAGACGGTTTTAAGCGTCTCACAGAATCGCTCAATCTCTTCCACGCTGTTGTAATAATGAACGGATGCGCGCACGAGATCATCGAGGCCGCGCGCTTCCATGTCGAGCAGCGTGCTGCTGCGGGCTGAGACAGAGACGTTGATGCGATGTTCGGCAAGTGAGCGCTGTATCGCCAACGGCTCTCGCCCGTCAACGGTAAAGGTGACGATGCCGCAGCGCTCCACACCCAGATCGTGCACCTTTACGCCTGGGAGATCACGCAGGCGTGCGCGCAAGGTGGCGGCGAGCGTCGTCACGCGCTGCTTGATGATGTCCAGCCCCCACTGCATGGCGTAGTCGATGGCGACGCCGAGCGCGATCTTCCCGGCGTAGTTCGTCTCCCAGTTCTCGAAGCGGCGCGCATCATTGCGCACTTCATAAAGATCACGCGCCACCCACTCCGCCGCGTGCATGTCCAGAAATGGCGGCTCAAGGCTTTCGAGGATCGTGCGCCGCACGTACAGGAAGCCCGTGCCGCGCGGGCCGCGCAGGTACTTGCGCCCGGTCGCCGAGAGCATATCGCAGCTCATCGACTCCACGTCGATGGGCATTTGACCGATGGACTGGCAGGCGTCCAGGAGGTAGGGGATTCCGGCCTCGCGCGCAATTCGTCCGACCTCTGCCGCAGGGTTGACGAGGCCGCCGTTGGTCGGAACGTGCGTGATCGCGATCAACCTGACGCGCTCGTCTATCGCGCGTCGCAGGGCTTCGATGGAGATTTGACCGTGCTCGTCATTGGGGATGGCCTCGACAATCGCTCCCGTCTGACGTGCCACCTGAAGATAGGCTATGTAGTTGCTGGCGTACTCGGCTGTGGCCGTCAGGATGCGATCACCGGGCGCGAGAGGCAGCGAGTAAAAGGCCATGTCCCAGGCTCGCGTGGCGTTCTCGACAAAAGCTATTTCATCGGGCGCACAGCCGAGAAGCTGTGCCGCCGCCTCGTAAGCATGCTCGACAGCTTCACGGGCACGCTCGGCAGCCTCATAACCTCCGATCTGCGCTTCGAGCTGCAAGTGATCGATCAAAGCTTTGAGGACTGGCTCGGGCATGAGCGCCGCACCGGCATTATTGAAGTGTAGAACGTTCGCGCAGCCAGGGGTCTCGCGGCGCGCGCGCTGTAGATCAAAGATCATTCGCTCTCTCTCCTGCCAATACTCCACCTTAAGACCCTGCGGGCTCAAGTTCTTCAAAGCTATTCTTACCAGCTTCCGTTTTAGTTTGCACTCGCAAAGCCTTTATATGAGATACTCTGCCTTTCAGGCGGAGAGATCAATGATGCCGGAATCTGAACAGAATAACCCCAGGTATTGTGAAAGATGCGATCAGGAGAGCCAGCATCTGATCAAGTTCATAGGGTATGACAATCTGCCACATTATGTCTGCTGGGCTTGCCAGTACAGGGAAGAGAAGCGCATCAATTTGAAGGAGACTTGGCGGCGCGGAGGGCGCGTGCGCTCGACCGACAGTAGTGCTTAAACGCATGCGTTTAAGTTACTCCACCTGTACGCTTCACATTCGGTCAAGCTGATTCTTGACAAGCCAGCTCAAGGAAAGTAGAATTCGGGCTACATGGTACAGACTGCGGAAAGCTGTACTCGTGCTGTTCCTACACTTGGAACAGACGCGCGGGAGTAGAGTCCGCTACTGTGACTCTCTACAGCCATACGGTGAACGTACGCACCGTTTCCAAACTTAGTGCCGGAGCTTTCCGGCGCACGCACTTCGCCCCACAAGGCAAACGGCCTTCTGTGGGGCGATGTCGTGTCTGGAATAATTCGTAAATCGTAAATAGACCATCCTGTTTTCTCGATTCACGAATTATTGTTGCGTGAAAAGCTTGCTCCGAATTATTATGTTGATGTTCGCGCACTAACGCTGGGGGCGCGTGCGGATGTCCCCGCCCTGAAGCTTGATCTCTTTCCTCTTCGTTTTAAGTTGCCCAGTTAGAGCCGGAGCTTTTCCGACAGTTGCCGTTTCATCAAACGGCTTGCGCTGGTTGAATAGACACTAATGTTGCCTCACTGAGGACAAGGTTTTCCGAAAAAGTGCCATGACCCCTGAAACAGATCAATCCCCCGCCGCTTCGACCGCAGAGGGCAAGTACGTCTACTGCATCATTGAAACCAAGGAGCCGCTCTCGTTCGGGCCGATGGGCATCGGAGGGCGCGGCGACGAGGTCTACACTGTGCATCACGAGGGGCTGGCCGCCGTCGTTTCCAACACGCCGCTCGTGGTCTACGACCCGACGCGCGAAAACGTCTTCGCGCACGAGCAGGTCAACGAGACTGTGATGCGCGAGTTCACGGTGCTTCCGATGGCCTTCGGCGCTCTCTTTCGCACAGAAGAGGACATCATAGAGTTGATGCGCGGCACACATGATGCGCTGCGCGATGTGCTCGCCAAGATGGAAGGCAAGGTCGAGTTCGGCCTCAAGGTCAACTGGGATCGCGAGCGCGTCATCGCCGAGATCGAGCAGGAGAACGAAGAGATACGCAATCTCAAAGAGCAGATCACTTCGCGCACCACGGGCTCAACCTATTTCGCGCGCATGCAATTGGGGCGGCTGGTCGAGACCGCTCTGACGGAGCAAACTGATGCCTACGTGCGCGAAGTCTACTCGGTCTTGCGCGACACGGCTGTGGCCTCGCGCTCAAACAAGCCCATCGGCGACAAGATGATTATGAACGCCGCGTTTCTGGTCGAGCGCGACCGTGAAGCAGAGTTCGATCAAAAGGTGAAAGAGATCGCCGCCAAGTACGAAGGCAAGCTCTCGTTCAAGTACACAGGCCCCTGGCCGCCCTATAATTTCGTGCACATACGCCTCAAGCTGGAGCGCGGCGAGAGCGCAACGGAAGCGATCCCTAGATAAACTGTCGTCTCAAACGTTCAGCTTCAAGTGTCACTTAAACTTGCGAAGCCATGAAAATCAGCCGTAGAGCGTTCATCGCTATTGCCGTCGGGTTGCTGCTTAGTCATCAAGTGGCGGCGCAAACTGAAGCGAAGGCCGACACCTTGCCGGAGAGCGTCATGAGTGCCGAGATCACGACGGTTAATGGCGCATCGAGCTTCAGGCTCAGCGATAACAGCGGCAAGGTACAGGTTCTATATCTGTGGGCTTCATGGTGCGCGCCATGTCGGCTGTCCGCTGCTGCCGTCAACGATCTTAATAAGGAGTATGCTGCGAGGGGTGTGGAAGTGATCGGACTCGTCGCCGGAGACCGTGAGTCTGAAGCCGAGCAGACGCTCTCTTTCAACCGTGACCTCAAGCATAATTTCGAGTCCGGCTGGCTGGATAAAGAGATGGCGAAAGCCTTGATGGGGGGGCGTCAGGCGATTCCTCAGATTCTGATAGTGACCGGCTACGGCTACGTCTTCAAAAGAATGGTTGGCTATAATCCGGCGCAGACCCCCAGGCTTTTGCGTGAGATTGTCGAAGAGGCTCTCGTCAATCCGTATCCGGTTCAGTGAGGAGCGTTCCCCTGAACATTTGCTTCAACGCGCCGTGACCATCCGGCGGCATTGATCTGCGGTCTCTCATTATATGTTTTTCATAGACGACCTTCTGCTGGCTCCCGTCAACGGCTTCAGGTTCATCCTCGGCCAGATTCAAAAGATGGCCGACCGTGAGCTGAGCGACGACACGGTCATCAAGGAGCAACTGCTTGAGCTGCAAATGCGCCTTGAGCTGGAAGAGATTTCAGAAGAGGACTACAAGGCGCAAGAGGCCGAGTTGTTCGCGCGGCTGCGCGTGATACGCGAGCGTCAGCTCGGGCTTCTCCAACAGGTGCACACGGCCCAATCGTCACAAATCGTCATCGAAGCGGGCGGTGACGACGATGATGAGGGCAGATTCTGGGAGCCGGGCGAGAGGGACGAGACGTGAGAAAGAAAGGGGATGCCAGGGCGCGCGGCTCTACCGGGCAGGCTGCTCTGACATCTCCCTCCTTAGCCAGGGCGCTTCCCACCTCACGTTACATCTTCTTTGGCGGCAAGGGCGGAGTCGGGAAGACGACCGCCGCCGCAGCCTTCGCTCTACGTCTGCTGGATCATGCGCACGGCGACGAGCGCATCCTGCTCTTCTCCACAGACCCTGCGCATTCACTCTCCGATAGCTTGAAGGTTGAGATTGGCGACCGCACGGTCGAAGTTGCGCGGCGTGGCTCGGCAACCCTGCTGGCGCGCGAGATGGAGGCCGGGCGCGCGCTCGAGGAGTTCAAAACCAAGCATGGCGCGACCCTGAGCGAAATCGCCGAGCGCGGCACGCTCCTGGACGAAAGCGATATAGACGCGCTCATGAACCTCTCTCTGCCCGGCATGGACGAGGTGATGGCGCTCTTTGAGCTGAGCGAATTTGATCGCGCTGGCTCTTACTCGCGCATCGTCGTCGATACGGCGCCGTCGGGGCACACCTCAAGACTGCTGCGCCTGCCGGAAGTCTTCGCACACATGCTGACGGCTCTTGATCGGATGGCGGACAAGCATCGTTACATCGTCGCGCAATTTGCACGTCATCGTGCGCGTCGCGAGGATGAGGTCGATCTCTTCCTGAAGGATTTGGAGGAGAGGATCAAGCGCGTGCGAGGAATGCTCTTTGAGCCAGGTCGTACGAGTTTTACGCTCGTGACCATCCCGGAGGCGATGAGCGTCGAAGAGACAGCGCGTTACTACGCTCTGCTTCGAGACGAGGGTGTGCCCGTCACTGATCTGATCGTCAATCGCGTGGAGGTTGAGCGAGAGGGCTGCGAGTATTGTCGCGCTCGCCGCGCTGGACAGAAGCCCTGGCTCAAGCGGATCGAGCGTCAATTCGATGATCTCAGCCAGCATCGCGCGCCGCTGTTCGAGGGTGAAGTGCGCGGCCTGCGTGGACTTCGCCGCTTCGCGCGGGTCGTCTGGGAGGAAGCAGACGCAGAGACGAAGCTGCGAGGCGGCGGCGAGGCGAAGACAAAAGCGCGGTCTTTCTCGATGTCCGGCCAGCGCCGCGATGCCGCGTCCGGTTTCACACTTGAGCCCAGACGCCTGCTCATCTTCGGGGGCAAGGGTGGCGTCGGGAAGACGACTGCCGCCGCGTCGGCAGCGCTCGCGCTGGCCGAACTGCACAGTGAAGAGCGTGTGCTACTCTTCTCCACCGATCCCGCTCATTCTCTCTCCGACAGTTTTGACGAGCAGATCGGAGAGTTGAAACGAGGCGTCGCCCGTCTGAAGAACCTGGATGCGATGGAGATTGATCCGGGGGCGCGTTTCGAAGAGTTGAAGGCGCGTTACCGTGCATGGACAGATGATCTCTTCCAATCGCTCACGGGAGGCTCGCGCTGGGAGATTCAGTTTGACCGTGAAGCGATGCGCGAGCTGGTCGCGCTTGCGCCGCCCGGAATAGACGAGATCGCGGCGCTCAGCGCCATCAGCGATCTGGTGGGCGCGGGCGGCTACACGTCAATCGTCCTCGACACCGCGCCGACAGGTCATCTCGTACGCTTTCTGGAGCTGCCGGACATAGCGCTCTCCTGGGTGCGCATGTTCATCAAGCTGCTCTTGAAGTACAAGAACGTAGTACGATCAAGCGGCGTCGCAGAAGAGTTGATCGCGCTCTCGAAGAATATCAAGCGCGTGGCGGCGCTTCTGACCGATTCGCAGGAGTGCGAGTTCGTCGGCGTCGCCATCCCCGAACAGATGAGCCTGGAAGAGACCTTGCGCTTGAGCGAACGGCTCAAGCAGCTTAAAGTTCCTATGCGCCGACTCCTGATCAACATGGTCGTGCCGCTTGAGGCCGCCACCGCTTGCGATTTTTGCGCCGCACGGAGCGCGGGTCAGGAAAAGATCATCAAAGACTTTCAAAAGAGTTTCAAGCGCACCGTCCGTCTGTTCATAGCCCCGCAGCAGCCGCACGAGATACGCGGCACTGAGCGGCTGCGCGACCATTTCGCCCGATGGCGATCAATCTGATCCCGCATGGAGATGATGGATTCGCTGAGCAATAGACGCGCTTTGCATTGAAAAGACTTTTACCGCAAGGGACGCGAAGGAAAAAGGCGCACACAAAGAGTTCTCCCATTTATGTTTTGATCTCCCTTCTTTGAGCTACTATCATAGAGTCCACATCCAGAACCTGAGATTTCAGATTCTGATGGCAGACGCCGGATATATTCATGGTTGAGCCGAAGGCTAAAAAGAGTAAGAGCGAGGCGGGCAGCCAGGATGGGGGGCGCGCTTTCTATGTTTATTGCGTGGGCGAGCGTGCGGCTCTGACGCCGTTGTTTGAAGCTGCGCTGCCTACGGCCATTGAAGTCGAGGCGCGTTTGGAGATGGAGACGCATGACCCTCTGGCAGCAGTCTTGAGCGCCGTGCCACTGGCGGACTACGGGGAGGATGCGTTGCAGGAGCGGCTCTCTAATCCTACCTGGACCGCAGTCCGCGCGATGCGCCACGAAAAAGTGGTAGAGCATTTCGCGCACCGCACGAGCGTCGTACCCCTTCGCTTCGGCACGATCTACCTTGAGCGCACAAGCGTCCGGGCGATGCTCTCGGAAAAAGAGCAGACCCTGAGCGCCATCATTGAGCAGTTGCGCGGGCGTGAAGAATGGGGCATCAACATTCTTTGCGACCGCAAGCTGCTGTTTGAATCCATCATCTCGCTCAGTCCGCGCTTACGCGCGCTTGAAGAACAGGCTACCAACGCATCGCCCGGCCAGTCCTACCTGCTGCGGAAAAAGATTGACGCGATGCGCGCAGACGAATCGCGTGCCGAGATGAAACGCGTCGCGACGAAGATCGAAGGAGAGCTCGCGCCGCGAAGTTTCGGGGCGGTGCGTTTAAGAGTGCTCAAGGATGAAGGTGGTGAGCATAATGATCTGGTCGCCAAGCTGGCGTTCCTCGTCGCGCGCGACCGCTTCGAAGAGTTTCGCGCGACGGCTGAAAGGCTCGCAGAGGAGCACGCCCCAGCCGGATTTAAACTTGAGCTGACAGGCCCCTGGCCGCCTTATAATTTCATTGCGGATTGCGGATTGCGGATTGCGGATTGAAAAACAGAGCGTTACACCTATTCAATCCGTTCAACAATCCGCAATCCGAATTCCGCATTCCGAAGTCGAAATGATTGACGAAGAGCTTGATCTGTTGGAAGAGAGCGATCTGTCGCTTCTGGAAACGCTCGATCACATCCTCGCTCGCGGACTGGTCATCACGGGCGAGATCACTATCTCTGTGGCCGATATTGACCTGATCTTCGTCGGGCTCAATGTGCTGCTGACTTCGGTTGAAAAGGCGCACGAAGTGCTGCGCGAGAGAGAAAACAGGGGGGACAGTAAACAGGAGACAGTAGACAGTAGTCAGTAGCCAGTAGAACAGAAAAGCCGTCGCCTTTATTTCTACTGTCTACTGACTACTGACTACTGTCTACTTCTTCCTATGCCTTTTTACGCGTACTGCCTGAGTGATGAAGTGACAGACCGCATGATTGAATCCATGGCGGGTGTGGCGGGCGCGGGCGCGCCGCAATTGATTCAATATGGAGGAATCGCGGCGGTCGTTAGTCGGCTTGAAGCGGAGCGGGTTGGCCTGACGCGCGAAAACGTCTTCGCGCACGAGCGCGTCGTCGGGCGCGTGCTGGCGCACACGACGCCGCTTCCTTTTCGCTTCGGCACGGTGGTGAGCGCGTCGCAGCTTGAAGGTTATATGAATTCTCAGAGAGAGTTCTTGCAGGCACAACTGGCGCGCGTGCGCGGCTCGGTCGAGATGAGCGTCAAGGTGGTCTGGAACCTGGAGGCCGTCAGGCGCGAGGCGACGGCGCGCAATGCATTAAAGGGGAGCGCAACGGAAGACGAAAGCGGCGCAGAGCCTTTGGGTCTGGGGGCAGCCTTTATGTTGGCGAAGAGGCGCGAGATTCTCGGAGACGAGGCTTTGAGGTCAGAGGCTTCGGAGATAGCCTCCTGGCTCAATGAGCGTCTCGGTGATGCGGTGCGGGAAATGGAAGTGCGCGTGCGTCCAATGGAGGCGCTAGTCGTGGCGGCGGCGCACATGGTCTTGCGCGAGAGGATGGAAGAGTATCAGGAGAGGTTGCGGGCGGCACGCCTTGAGCGACCCGACCTTCATTTCTTGACGAGTGGCCCATGGCCGCCTTACAGTTTTATTCAGGCTCGCTCTTGATTGCGAGCCCTATTCGGAGTAGAGTGAACAAGCCTTCCCCTGAATCCCCCGTTCCGGTTGAACCGGAAATCGAGACGGCGCACCCGGAGGAGTTTGTCGAACACCTCCGCCGCGTGACCGATGCCTTGCCCCCGCGTATCAACATTGACCCGCAAGCGGTCGAACAAGGGCTGGCGAAGCTCGTCTTGACTTTGATCGAATTCATTCGCCGTCTGCTTGAAAAGCAAGCGGTCAGGCGGATGGAAGGCGGCGACTTATCGCCCGAGCAGGTGGAGGAATTAGGGCTCGCTCTGATGATGTTGGAAGCGAAGATGCAAGAGCTGAAGGCGCAGTTCGGATTGGAAGACGAAGACCTCAATCTTGATCTGGGCCCGGTCGGGCGACTCATTTAGGGATGAGGGCGGAGGGATGAGGGATGAAAGGTTTGAATGAATGCGTCAAGTGAATCGGAGGTTCAATCTTTTCATCCCTCATCCCTCCGCCCTCATCCCTCTCTTGTGGGGGTGAAGATTTGTCGAGCGAGCGAACCAGTTTGATCACAGCGCGTCCGCCGGGACTGGTGGACGTCCTGGATCGCATTCTTGATAAGGGATTGGTAATCGCGGGCGACATCAAGGTGTCGCTAGCCAACGTCGAGCTGCTGACGTTACAGATTCGCCTGCTCGTTTGCTCGATAGATAAGGCCGAGCAGATCGGGCTGAACTGGTGGCGCTACGATACGAACCTGACGACGCGCGCCGAGCGCGCCGAAGCGGAGAACGTCGAGCTGCGCGAGCGCCTGGCCGACCTGGAACGTCAGGTGAATCAGTTGGCAGCGCCATCGGCGGCTGCCGGGGGCAGCGCAAAAACCTCCGCGCGTACGCGTCGGCGTCAAGGAAGCAGCCCAACGAAAAAGGGTCAGGAGCGTACGCGCTCTTGAGTGTTACTGCCCGGAAGGCCGAACACCCGAGCGGAGAGAACCACCCCCGAACGTGCGAACAGGAGAACCCCCGCCATCGCACTGCTTAATGTTTTCAACTTTCGGAAAGAGGAGCCAAGCTAATGGCTGTTGAAAGAGCCCCGGGCGGCACTAGTTTAATAGATGTACTTGATCGCGTGCTCGACAAAGGTATCGTGATTGACGCGTGGGTGCGCATCTCACTCGTCGGCATCGACCTGATCACAATCGAAGCGCGCGTCGTCGTCGCCTCTATCGACACCTACTTGAAGTATGCCGAAGCCGTCGGGCTGACGCCTGCCGTGTCGAGGCCGGCGCTCACGCCCGGTGCAGCCGAGCCGCTCGAAGACGAGACACGCCGCCGCGTCTCGGTTGAAGTCGAGCGAAGCTGAGGAGAAGTAAGCAGTAAGCAGTAAGCAGTAAGCAGTAAAAGAAGGCAAACTGCTCACTGCTCACTGCTCACTGCTCACTGTTTTTATGGATAATCACCCGACAGAACTGGGATCGCTCCTGCTCACCACGCCGTCGGACGAGGATCGGGCTGATCTTCACGCGCGTCATGACGATCTTTTGATCGAGATGTTGACGCAGATGCTCGCCACCCCGCAGCTCCAAGAGAGACTCCTGCTCGGGCTCGAAGCGATCATGACCGCTCTCGACTGCCCGCAGGCGGCCATCGCCCTCATCGACGAGCGTAGCGCCTCTCTTCGCATGCGAGCAGCCATCGGCTTTGAGGCGGACGAGGAGGTGATGCGCCTGGAGATGCCGCTTGATTCCAGCGCGCCGCAGGTGGCTCCCATTTATGAAGCCCGCCCCGTCTGGGTATCTGCTGATGGCGATCAATCTTCCGCAGCCTTCCTTGAGAAACTCAACTGCTCGACAGACCTGCTCGTGCTTCCGCTCTTTGGCGGCCAGGGATCGGTCTTAAAACGCGAGCTGGAGATCGCGCAGAGGTCCAGACGCGGCGAAGACTACTGGCAGTCCGAGCCCGAATCCTGTCTGGGTGCGCTCTACATCGGCGCAGAACGTGCGTCGGTGGATACCGTTAAGCTCGGCTTGCTCATGCGCTTTGCGGATCGGATCGGCATGGCCGCCGCCTCCGCCGTGCAGACAGAGCGCCTGACGGCAGCCATCAGCAAGTTGCAGCGCGAGCGCCAGTGGGTCGAGTCGATCATGAAATCGGTGGCCGATCCGATTGTGCTCACCAATCTCGATAACGAGATTCTGTTGCAGAACCGCCGCGCCGAAGAGCTCTTCTCCGGCTCGAAGGATGCGGGCGAGGGCAAGCGCCGCGCGCTCAAGATGAATGACCTGCTCTTTTCAGCTTATCTTTCGAGCGCCGCCGTCTCCTCGACCGAGATCGTCCAGCGCGACATCACTCTGGTCGATCCGATTGAAGGCTCGGACATACACTTTGAGGTCATCTCGACGGCGGCCTTGAACGCGCGTGGGGAACGCATCGGGCTCGTTTCGATCTTCCGCGACGTGACCGATCTGCGCGAGGCCAACGAGGAGTTGGCGCGCAACTTCATCAAGCTGCAACAGGCCGAAGCCGAAGCGCGGCGCGAGCGCGACCGTCTCGATCTGATCATCGAAAACGTCGGCCACCCCGTCGCGGTCTGCGATGCCAACGGTAATTTCATGCTCTTTAACGCCCGCGCCGAGCGCCTCTTTCAGCAGGACGGGGGCACGCGCCCCGGTTCGGCGGCAGCCGTGCGCGCCAACTCCGTCAAGCTCACGTCCTTTATTTCAGCGCTCGCCTCGGCTGCCGAGACAGACCGTCAGGCCGAGATCGAATTGATCGACCCGGAAACGGGCGCGACCCTCCCGATGGAGATCACTGCGGGCGAGGTCGTCGATGTCAAGGGGCAGGTGACGGCAGTCGTTTCAGTCCTCCACGATCTATCGGAGATGAGGGAACTGGAGCGGCGTCGCGTCGAGCAGCAGCTCTTCGAATCGGAGAAGCTGGCGGCGGTCGGTCGTCTCGCGGCCTCCATCGCGCACGAGGTCAACAACCCGCTCGAAGCGATCAAAAACTCGCTCTACCTTATGCAGACGAGCCAGGACGAACAGGTCAACGCGCGTTTCCTGGATGTCGCGCGCAGGGAGACCGAGCGCGTCTCGCACATCATTCGACAGATGCTCGGATTCGCGCGCCGCTCAGGTGAGGTCGAATGGGTCGGCGTCAACCAGTTGCTTGAGGAGACGCTGGTGCTGATTGAGAAGAAGCTGCGACAGTCGAAGATCGTAGTCACGCGCGAGTTCGACGAGCATCTGCCCGCCGTGCGCGCCCGCGCAGACCAGTTGCGACAGGTCTTTCTCAACCTGATTCTCAACGCGCAGCAGGCGGTTGAGCGTCAGGGTGAGATCAGGATCAAGACCTCGCGCCACGCGCAATCTTTGCAGCCCTCTATTTCCATCGCGATCAGCGACACGGGGCATGGCATCACCGAAGACGATTTGGCGCGCATCTTCGAGCCCTTCTTCTCCAAGCGAAAGAAGGGGACGGGACTGGGGCTCTGGGTGACGCAGGACATCGTGCGGCAACACGGCGGGCGCATCGAAGTGACGAGCACCAAAGGTCAGGGGACGACCTTTAACATCATCCTGCTCGTCGATTCGCCGATACTGGAAAATGATGACAAGCGGTAAAAATAATGGCGACGCGCCCGCCCCCAAAGCGCAGCAGCAGCAAAAGCAGCCAAGGCATCATGTGCTCGTCGTCGATGACGAAGATAACGTGCGTATCACGACCGCCGCGATTCTCGAACAGGAAGGGTACGAGGTCGATACGGCGAGCGACGGGCAGGAAGCACTCGTCAAGATACGCAGTGGCAAGTTCGATCTGGTGCTGACAGACCTGCGCATGGAAGGGGTCGATGGGAGCGCACTACTCAGCGAGCTGTGCACGAAGCACCCGAACATCGTGACGGTCGTCTTGACGGGCTACGCCTCCATCGAATCGTCAATCGACGCTCTGCGCTGCGGGGTCTATGACTATCTGATCAAGCCGTGCGTCATTGATGATCTGAAGCTCACAGTGCGCCGCGCGCTTGAGCACCAGAGCCAGCGCCGTCATATCAGCGAGCTGTCGAGCCCGGTAGTTGAGATATGGGACGGCATCCTGCTCTTGCCGGTGGTCGGCGCGCTTGATGATGCGCGTGCGGCGCAGATGTCAACGGCCATGCTGGAGAAGGTGAGCCGCACGGATGCCGAAGTGGTGATCATAGATATTACGGGTTGCACGGTGATGGACACGCACGTCGCCGCGCACCTCATCAATGCCGTCCATTCGGTGCGGCTGCTGGGCGCGCGCGCCATCATCACGGGCGTCAACTCGACCGTCGCCGCACACCTCGTCACGCTCGGCATAGAGCTTCAAGGCATCACGACGCGCCGCCGTCTCGCCGACGGCCTGCGCACAGCCTTTGAATACCAGAAAGTAGTAGCCAGTAGTCAGTAGCCAGTAGCCAGTAGAAAAGAGAGCCGCGCGCCGTCGCTTTGCTATCTACTATAAGTTTAGAGTAATGAGCTTCAACCATAACAACGGATTTTCATTCCTACTGACTACTGACTGCTGACTACTGTCTACCGAAAGTTTTTATGCCTTCATTCTCTGTCATCGACCGGGCGGGACAGCCGCAGGCAGGCGAAGGGGCGCTCGATTTGTCGGGCGCGCGCTTGCTCGTGGTCGATGACGAGGAGAGCGTCGCACTGACTGTGAGCGAGGTGCTGCGCCAGGAGGGCTTCAAGGTCGATACGTCTTCCAGTGGCGACGAGGCTGTCGCGCGGCTCAGTGAAGGCGACTACGACCTGGTGCTGACAGACCTGCACATGGAGGGTGGTGATGGGCTCTCCGTGCTGGCGGAGATTCGACGGCGCGCGCCGCTGACGATCTCCATCGTGCTGACGGGATTCGCTTCCGTCGAATCGGCGATAGCGGCGTTGCGCCAAGGCGCATACGATTACCTGGTCAAGCCATGCATCATAGACGATTTGAAGTACACGGTGAGGCGCGGCGTCGAGCATCGCCGCCTGATGTTGGCCGAGCGGGAAGCGCGCACAGAGCTTGAGCATCTCAACCGCGACCTTGAGCGCCGCGTCGAAGAGAGAACCGCAGAGCTAACGCGCCTCAACCAGAAGCTGGCCGAGGCCAATCGTGCCAAGGATATCTTTCTGGCGACGCTCTCGCACGAGCTGCGCACACCCTTGACGCCCGTGCTCGGCTGGGTCAATCTGCTGCGCACCAGCAACATGGACGCGTTGATGATGACGCAGGCGCTTGATGCCATTGAGCGCAACGCGCGTCTTCAGGCGAGATTGATTGACGACCTGCTCGACATCTCGCGCATCGTCTCGGGTAAATTGCAGCTCGAACAAGAGCCCGCCGACCTCAACGCGGTGGTCGAAGCGGCCATCGAGACCGTGCGTTCTTCGGCAGCAGCGCGACGCATCACGCTCGGATTTGAGCTGGCGGACGAGCCGCTCATCGTTACGGGGTCGCCCGTGCGCCTGCAACAGATCGTCTGGAATCTGCTCTCGAACGGGATCAAGTTTACGGAGGCGGGAGGTCGCGTCCATGTGCGCGTCGAGAGCGACAGCAGGGAAGCGCGCGTGATCGTCGAGGACACGGGCATCGGCATCGCGCCGGAATTCCTGCCCCAGGTCTTCGACCGCTTTCGCCAGGCCGACGGTACGACCACACGCCAGCATGGAGGGCTCGGCCTCGGACTCGCCATCGTGGATGCGCTGGCTAAGCTTCACAGGGGTCGCGTGCTGGCCGAATCAAACGGCATCGGCCACGGCGCGCGATTCACCTTCACGATGCCGCGCGCTGAGCCGGTCAGGCAGGCCACGGAGGTCGAAGCCTACATTGACACCTCAAACCTGCCGCAGCCCGTGCTCGTCGTAGAGGACTCGCCTGACACGCTCTCGCTCCTGCACATGCTCTTTACAAAAAAGGGCTGCCGCGTCATGACCGCTGATTCCGCGCCACAGGCTTTACAACTGGCATCTCAAGAGACCCCGGGCATCATCATCTCAGACATCGGGCTGCCGGAGATGGACGGGTACGAGTTGCTGGCGAGGCTGCGCTCCATGCCCGGCCTGGAGAAAGTTCCGGCCATCGCGCTCTCCGGCTATGCGATGGGTGAAGACCGCGACCGCGCGCTCGCCGCAGGCTTCATCGCACATGTGCCGAAGCCCATCGACCCGGAAGAACTCTTCGCGCTCGTCCAAAAAATTAGTCTGGAGTCTGGAGTCTAGAGTCTGGAGTCAAAAGACAGAGCCTGCTTTTATTCGACTCCAGACTCCAGACTCTATCTGACATAGATCGGGTTGGAGATGATCCAGGGCTTGTCGCCGAGGTGGTTTCCGAGCTGAGGAAGATAGGCTTCGACGCGATAGACGCCTCTTTGATCGACGAGAAATTCCTGACCCGACGCCCCCTCTTTTTCCTGTACGACCTGACCCTCCTTAATCAACCGGATGCGACTACTGATCGGGGTCGAGACCGTGAATCGCACTCCATCTTGAAGTCCGATCTCGTCTCCCATGATCTTCTTCTCAGTCCTGTTTTCGGCGGTGAAACGGAAACCCGTCGCGTCCGCCAGAAGGTCGAAAGAGATGTAGCAGTGGCCGCTTCTGAGTGCGGAGAGCAGCGACTGTGTGTCGAGAGGCGCTATCCCTTCCAGCCTCTTTTCCAGCAGCACGTGATTGCGTACGAGGCGAAAGCTTCTCTCGTAAGGGTCGAGCTTCACTTGCAGAAACTTTTTCCCCGCGCCGTCCACGAGCAGACTGAAACCTATATTGGCGTGAGCGTCCGCGCCCGCGATGGCGACGAGCTTGAGGTTTCCGGTCGCATTGAGATCGTCCCACTTCCGCAGGCTCTCGTCCGGTCTCTCGTAGAAGGTTGTGAACAGCAGGTCTGCGTAGCCCCAGTACGACCATAGACCGTCAAAGAAGGTGATGAGAGGATTGATCCGGCGCGCGTTCGTGTAGACGTTATAGACCTCTATGCCGTCGTAATCGCTCGCGTCCCAACTGCGAAACTCCTGCGGGTAGGCGACGAAAGCAATACTCGCTTGCGCCTTCTTTTGAGCGAGAACGTCTTGCGTGGACGGGGGTTGAGATGCATCGCTTGAGCGTGCCGTGCCCGGCATCAACAGAAAGCGGTCGCCGCTCGCGGTGCTGATCTCGCTTCCGTTGATAAATAGTGTCTTCCCGTAAACACCCTTCAAAGTCATCTCTGAGGTGTCGATCAGTCTTGCGGGGTGCTCAGTCATGACGACGAAATCCAGATCATCCGAATTGGCCGCCTCGATGATGTCCGCGAGCGTGCCGGTGCTATGGCCTCCGAGCAGGGAATGAACGTGGATCACGCCCTTGTAATCCTGATAACTGCTCTCTGCCCCGTCTACGACCCTCTGGGATTTTAATTCATCAATCTTGAGGCTCAGACGACGAAGCTGAAAGCGCCTGTAGATGAAAGGAAGCTGCGAGAGCAGGATGAGCCCCAGCAGCACGAGCGCGATCTTCTTCCAGCGCTTCATTCCTTTCAGCTTCATCATCGTAGGTCTTTAATTATGGGATTAGATAAACGCAAAGGGCGCGAAGTCTGGCGCGCAAAGGGCGCAAAGTAGTAGATTCTTAGCGCCCTTTGCGCCTTTATACTTTGCGTCCTTTGCGTTTAATCATCCTCTCAATCGCGCTCGTCTTCACTCTCGAAATCAACCGAAGCGATATGCTCGCTGATGCTGCGACCGAGAGTGGCGACCAACTCGTGCTCAGGGTGAATCGTGTAAGCCTGAAGCTGAACGCGGTCACGAAAGACGGCCACCAGCCCCGTATCAAAAGATCGAGGCAGATGAAGCACGTCGCAGCCGACGCTGAAACTCTCAATGCCGGGAATGACGTTTGGCAGGTGGCGCAGCCGCGCCAGGTGTTCCTCGCGCACAGCCTGCTCCACGTCCGCACGGTATTTCCAGATGACGATATGAGTCAACATAATCAAGGGATGAAGGATGAGGGATGAATAAAAACCAATTTCTTTAATTCATCCCTCATCCCTCATCCCTCATCCCTTCGTTCCTCCCTTCGTTCTGCCCAGTCGCGTGTAACCTGGTGACGATAGTCAAAGAGTTTCTGAAGGCGCGGCACGATCAGCAGCGGCGCGCCCCATTTGCCCAGCAAGCCAAGCGGCGGCTCATATTCTATCTCATCGCGGAGCCGCGCGCCTTCCCCGCAGGGCTCGACGATGTGGCGGTGACGCCAGTTCTTGAAAGGCCCCTTGACCTGCACATCCTCGAACATGCGTGGCGGATCGTAGGCCGTGTGCAACGCTTCCCAGCGCACAGTGAAGAGACGGAAGAGTTTGGTGTCGATGAGGGTGATTGATCCGGGGTGAAGATTGGGCGCAGGCTCGACCACGCGAGAGCTTTCCCAGGGCGGGATCAGACGCATGATCGCATCCGGCAGCTCGTGAAAGGCGAAGACGCGCTCCGGCGCAGCCCTGATGACGCTCTCTTTGACGAATTTCATAGAAAACTCAAACCCTCTCTTTGCGCCTTTGCGTCTTTGCGTGAGACTATTCTTTACAAGCCATTTCTCTGGCGATTTCGTTCTCGGTCATCGGATTAGCCTCACGCAAAGACGCAAAGGCGCAAAGATAAGACCGCATTACGAAAGCAGCGCGGCCTGTTCGTTTAAGAGTTCCCAGACGCGGCGGATGTGCTCCTCAGAGGTGCGCAGGTTTCCGATGGCGAGGCGGAGCGCGAGCGCGCCGTTCAAGCGCGTGTGCGAAAGATAGGCTTGGCCGGTCGCGTTGACGTTGTTCATGAGCGTTTCGTTGAGCCGATCCAGACGCGCTTCGCGCTCTTCTCGCATTGATTCCACGATCAAGAGCGGGCGCGCGCGGAAGCAGACAAGGCTGAAGGGGACTGGGGCAAGCAACTCCCAATCGCGCGCTTCATCGACCCACGCGGCGAAGAGATGCGCCAGGCGACAGTGCTCGCGTATGCGGCGTGCAAGACCCTCCTGGCCGAAGTAGCGTATCACCATCCAGAGCTTGAGCGCGCGGAAACGGCGACCCAGTTGAATGCCGTAATCCATCTGGTTGCGCACGGTCTCGGCTTCGCTGGTGCGCAGGTATTCGGGCACGAGCGAGAAGGCGCGACGCAGCACGTCCATGCGGCGGCAGTAGAAGGCAGACAGGTCGAACGGCGTGAAGAGCCACTTGTGCGGATTGGTGACGAGCGAGTCTGCGCGCTCCGCGCCCGCGAGGATGTGGCGCATCTCAGGCACTACGGCTGCCGAGCCCGCGTAAGCGGCGTCTATGTGCAGCCAGAGCTTGTGCTGCTCGCAGATACCGGCGATGGCTGGCACAGGGTCTATGCTCGAAGTCGAAGTCGTGCCGACGGTGGCGACGACGCACATGGGCAGCAGGCCGTTTCGTTTATCTTCCTCGATGGCACGACTGAGCGCTGCCGCGTCCATCCGATACTCATCATCCGTCTGAATCTTAACGAGCGAGCGCTGCCCGAGCCCGAGCGCGAGAAGCGACTTTTCGATGGACGAGTGTGCCTGCTCCGAAGCGTAAGTGCGAAGGAGCGGCAGGTCTGCGCGCCCGCTCATGCCGTCTTCGCGTATGCGCAGGGAAAGATTCTCGCGTGCGGCGGCAATCGCGTGCATGCTCGCCACAGATGCCGTGTCGTAGATCAGCCCCTCGAACTCTGCCGGGAGACCCATCATCCGACGAAGCCAGTCGAGCGCGACCTCTTCCAACTCGGTCGAAGCGGGCGACGTGCGCCAGAGCATGGCTTTGACGTCGAAGGCCGCGCTGAGCAGCTCGCCGAAGATTCCGGGAGCCGAAGTGGAGGTGGCGAAGAGGGCGAAGAACGAAGGATGATTCCAGTGTGTGAGCGCGGGGACGATGAGGCGCTCTACGTCTGCCAGGATCGCTTCCATCGCCTCGCCTTTCTCCGGCGCAGATGTCGGGAGCTGCGCCTTTAAGTCGCCAGGCTCAACCTGCGCCAGCACGGGGCGCTGCTCGATCTGCTCGAAGTAATCGCTGATCCAGTCGATGACCTCATAGCCGTAGCGGCGAAACTCCGCCACGCTCATGTCGCCAAGCGGCGGCGCGCATCCCGTCTGTTCGCTGTTCTCTTCTTTCATCTTCGATGTCTCGCTCGGAACGCAGATTGATATTAACCGTAACGATGCTCACGCGAGTTGTGCTATTTTCAGTAAGAGAGTATCTACGAAGGGGTCTTTAAACGCAAAGGACGCAAAGTACACCGCAAAGGAGGAAGTCTCTTTGCGACCTTTGCGAGACCCTTTGCGTCCTTTGCGTTTAAATCACTACTGACTAAATTGGTGGGACGATGGAAGAGAACGATGCCGTTTATGGCGAGACATTTCAAGTGCTTTTTCTGTGGGGCGGGAAGCGTAACTATCCGCGCTATCCATTGAGAGCTCCGGTGGCCTTCGCCGTGGAAGACGAGCCGGAGGCGGAACTTGCCGAAGGGCGCGACATCAGTATGGGCGGCGTCGGCGTACTGCCCGAGACGGACGAGAGCGTCCCGCCAGTCGGCTCGCGTGTGCGCTTGCGAATCATCATCGAAGGAATCGACAAGTCTCTTCATCTGGAAGGCGAAGTCGTGCATGCCGACGCGTTGAACGGCTTCGGCGTGCGCTTTGCGAACCTCCCGACAGATTTGCGCCAGCGCCTGAAGCTGCTGCTGACGATGAAAGCGTCGGATGGGTGACCGGTGACGGGTGTCTGTAAAGAGGAACCGTCATCCATCACCTGTCTTCGGGCAAAAAGAGAGGGGAAGCTGATGTGACAGCCTCCCCTTTTAGTTTGAGTCCGAGTGTACCGCTTAGCGATAGATATGCTCGCCGCGATAGTTCTTCCACTCATTCTCGAAGTAGTCGGCATCTTCGTCATTGCGCGGGTTGACACCCATCACGATACCGCCCTGCTTGATTCCTTCTTCGTAGTCCTTGACGCGCTCTTCCGGGATGCCCGAGCCGACCAGCGCGCCGATCAGGCCGCCGGTTGCGCCGCCAGCGCCAGCGCCTGCCAGTGCCGCCGCCAATGGGCCAGCCACGATGAGGCCGAGTCCGGGCAGCGCCACGGATGTGCCGATGGCTGCAATCGCCGCCAAGGTTGCGCCGACCGTGCCGCCGATGGCCGCACCCGTGCCAGCGCCTTCCAATGCCTTGTTGCCGAGTTCCGTCTCACGACCACCGACGAAATGTTTATTGCGCGTGTCTTCCGACATGAGCACGTTTACGTCGTCCTGACCGTAGCCGCGACTGGTGAGTGAGCCATAAGCGCGCTCGGCGCTCTCTCGATCTCTAAATAATCCTGTCATCATGCGCGACCTTCCAGTCGTTGCGCCTGTTGTATCTGCCATAATATCGATCCTCCCTGAATTCGAATTAATTTAAGTCGAGCACGATAAGATCAACGAAGAACGACCTCCGCCCTGTATCATGCTGTGTACGATTTCGCGTCTCTCAAACGCTTTCCAGGAAGAATAAAGCAAAGGCTGTACCGTAACATCTATGCCATGATAACAACCAAATTTAGCGAAAAATAGAGACTCGCTTGGCGCGACCTCGCCGCCACGTTCCTGTGCGTGTGAACGATAAACGCTCGACACGCGACATTAAATCGGTATAATGCGCCTCGTTCGACTTCACCTTCAGCGGGAGTTTGCTTCTACATGCGGCTCGCCGCTATTATGCTGGTCACAGCCAAAAGATCAGGGGTCGCACGTCGAAGCGCATGCTTGAAGCCGTGCGCTTCGTAACAGCAGTCTCCGGTCTGGGCGGTGCGTGGCGGAAGGTGAAAGACGACCCCCAACCATTTACCCTTTAGCTTTACTGTCGGCGAGGAAAAGGTTTTGTAACTGGCTCGCGCCCCGCAAACACACACACGCAGAGGCGCGCTTGCCGGGTGCGAAACCAGAAAGACGTAAAATACCGGGCGCACGCTCTCTCGCGTGTGTCGCCCTTTTCAATTCTTCTCTCGGAAGACGCGCCGATCTTGAGAAACGATGACGCGTATGTGAGGTAACTATGAAACGCATCCTATTCACGCTCTTGTTGATTACAGCTCTGCTCACGGGCTTAAGTTGTGAGCGCAGAGGCGGTGGCACTAGTGGCAGCGACACGGGGCCGATCAAGGTGGGTGTCTATGCAGACCTTTCAGGACAAACGTCCAGCTTCGGGCAATCAACCGTCAACGGCATCAAGATGGCTGCCGATGAGATCAACAAAGCAGGCGGAGTGGGTGGACGCCAGATCGAGCTGATCATCGAAGACGATCAGGGGCGTCCAGAGCAGGCCGCCACGGTCGTCACCAAGCTGATCTCGCAGAACCAGGTCAACGCCGTGCTCGGCGAGGTCGCTTCATCAAACAGCCTGGCCGCTGCGCCCAAGGCGCAGGCCGCCAAAGTGCCTATGATCACGCCGTCGTCTACGAATCCGAAGGTCACGCAGGTGGGCGACTACATCTTTCGCGTCTGCTTCATAGACCCG
>DASVVT010000081.1:0-8109 GCA_036386415.1 Pyrinomonadaceae bacterium | reverse complement strand
GCTGATCTAATTAACAGGCTCAAGGAATGGCCTCAGACCGCTATCAGCTTCACCGGTGCTCCATCTGCTCAGGCGTCCCTGAGCAGAATCAATGAGCACAGGTTGTGCTCAGAACTAAGTTCAGTCAACATACAAGACCGCTAGCGCCGGTCTAACACTCTCCCGAGCATAAACTACCGCACCTTGCGGCTTAATCACTCCTACAGGCGTTGAGACCGCTTCGGATAATTTAACCTTATGTCTGGGCTCATGTCTGCCTTTCAAGAAGCGAGAGTCTCACCAAGCAGTACCTAAATTGAGCATTGTCGAGCAAAGGCACATCTTTTGCGGGTCGGATTAGTTGTACTCAGCGCCGAGTAGGTGCAAGCGATCTTGACAAAACAACGGCAGACGGTTAGTCTTTGCGATCGCGAGGCACAAATGTATTAGCTGATATCTCTCTCCTTTTTGACAACATATTCCAGCATGTTGGACTGTACAGTGAGGATTTGGTCAACTCTCTCCTGCTCCTGAGACCACTCGTTATTGGATCAAGAAACGCTACTCAAAGGCAAACAGCCTGTCGCATAATCTCCCTCGCAATAAGGAGATCGGTAAACTATGAAGAGGATGATCGTTTGTTTTGCGGTTTCCTTCCTGTGTCCTCTTATCATGGGAATATATTTGATTTTTCAGCCAGTTGCCGCTCGATCTGCCATCAGAGCCCAGGGTCCCAATGGCCCATCACGTTCCGTCTGCTTAACAAATTGTCTGCGGACTTACGAGAAGTGCCAGCGGAGGGCTAAAAATGATGATCAGATGGCCGTCTGCTACCAGCAATTTACAGCCTGCCAACAGAAATGCTACGGGGGTAAAACCCCTTAACGCCCGAAGCCGTAATCTACCATGGGACTCTTCAGCTTAGTCCGTTGAGCGAGACTTACTGTCTGTCCCGGTGATGCAAAGTGCTTGGGCAAAAATTTACTGCTGGTGCGTTCTACATCAGCCGTTTCCCTTGAGTAATAAAAATTTTACGTAAAACCTCGCGCGAGACAACAACGAGCGCCTTTATTAAACCAGAAGTCCAAGGCATAGGCCTTGCAGTACGAGGAGCCTGAAACTCTTCGAACGAGGCTGGCAAAGCCGGTCTTCAGCTATCCGGGTCGGAGAAGAATTTAGTGGGAAGTCAGCTTCCAGCGGACACTTAAAAACGCGGTCACCCTTCCGGCTTTTCCACCCGCTTAACGGTTCCGAGTCGATCCAGGTTTCTATCACAGTCGCGGGCAGAGCGGGCGCTCACAGCATGAATTACGGTGGATTATCGCGCGGGATGCGCTTCCAATTCGGCCTCAGATTTCCAGCGGTGCTACAGGCTGCAATGAAGGAGAGTTAAGTGAAAACCATTACCCCGACCTTGATGACATGGCTCATCATCTTGGCCCTGTTATTCTCGCCTTTCTCCGGCGTCGTTTCCCCCGTCCTGGTCTCCGCACAAACCAACGACGTCCAGGCCGACAAAGTATCTGCTGATCTGCGGCAACAAATGAGTAGCAGTGCGCTGGCTACGGCGCGCATCAATGTCATCATCCAACCCCTTGGCTTTTGGAACGCTGCATTGGATTCGGCCATCCGAAGTAACAATGGGACTGTTAAGGGGCAATTCACAAACTTCCCGGCGCGTCTGGTTAATCTGCCCCTGAACTCCATCGACGCGCTGGCCGCGCGCAACGACGTCGCCTACCTCTCTCCAGATAGAGAGGTCATCCCGCTCGGCGGTCATTTGTCGATCACCACCGGCACTGACGCCGTGCGCCAACAAACGGCTTCGACAGGCGGCAATTACACCCTGGACGGCACAGGTATCGGTATCGCCATCCTGGATTCAGGTCTCTACTCTTCACACAAAGCGTTCCTGGACAAAAGCGGCAAATCGCGCATCTCCTATAGCAAAGACTTCACGGGCGAGAAACGTATAGACGACCCTTACGGGCATGGGACATATGTGGCGGCGGTGGCTGCTGGGAGTGGTCGCATCTCAAGCGGAGCATACATTGGCATAGCACCCAACGCCAAGATCCTTAATTTGCGGGTATTGAACAAACTGGGCACGGGCTCGACATTTAACCTGCTGACGGCTCTCGACTGGGTCTATACAAATCGCAAGACATATAACATCAAGGTCGTCAATATGAGCCTCGGCACGGCGGCCATTGATTCCTATAAGAACGATGCGGTCTGTCGTGCGGTGCGTAAGCTGGTTGACGCCGGGGTCGTAGTTGTCGCGGCCGCGGGAAATAACGGCAAGGATGCGAACGGCACGAAAGTCTACGGCCATGTTCATTCGCCCGGCAACGAGCCGGCGGCGATCACGGTGGGCGCGGTCAACACCTATGGGACGAACGGACGCAGCGACGACCAGATCACCAGCTACAGCTCGCGCGGCCCGACACGTAGTTTCTGGACAGATACATCCGGCAACCGGCACTACGATAATCTAGTCAAGCCGGACGTGGCGGCGCCCGGCAATAAGATCATCAGTGCCGAAGCGTACCAGAGTTATCTCGCCACAACTTATCCCTACTTGGACGCCGGGGTGAGCACTGTGAGCACGCGCAAGCAGATGTTTCTGAGCGGGTCATCCGTGGCTTCGCCGGTGGTGGCGGGCGCTGCCGCGCTTCTGCTGCAAGCTAACTCAAAGCTGACGCCGAATCTGGTCAAAATGATCTTAATGTATACGGCGCAGCCTCTCGCGCGCTTCAACATGCTGGAGCAGGGCGCGGGCGAGATCAATGTGGAGGGCGCGATCCGCCTGGCGAAGCTCGTCCGCGCCGACTTGACCTCAACCACAGCGCTTGGCGCGCCGCTGCTGACGACGACGACGCCCCCGACGGCCACGACGACGATTGCCGGGCAGACCTTTACGTGGTCGCAGGGACTGACTCTGAAATATGACTACACGACCAACCTTGAGCTGATCACCAAGTATCAGAAAGTTTATGGGCTCGGCGTGCTGATTACCGACGGGGTGATCATAAGCAATGGGTCTTTGAGTAAAGACCCGGCGATGATGACCAGCGGCGTTCTGATCAGCGATAGCCTGTTAACCAGTAACGGGACCTGGCTCGGCAGCGGCTCGGTCTTTATTAACTCAGGCGTTTTGATCACCGACGGGGTGTTGATTACCGATAACGTGACTTTCGGCGATGGCATCATCGCGGGCGACGGGGTTCTGATCACCGATGGCGGAGCCTGGTCGAGCAGCGTCACTCAGGCCCAAGCCGCGATGGTAGATGGCGATGCGACCCCCTTTATGCCGATTGTCATCGATACGGGAACGGACTACCTGGGATATTGACGCGCGGGTTGCTCCTGACAGACACCCGGCGCGTCGGTGTCCGACAATCCGCTGATGGTCGGCGCGTAGGTGTAAGCTCAAAGCTAGCCGCAGGTGTTCGCGGCGAATGAGAGACGAGAGAGGCGACGCGCTGCATCGGTTGTGCGTTGCATTGTTCGATCCTAGTTGAACAGTGGAGATGTGCTAAGAGATGAACAAGCAAAGTTTCAAGAAACCATACATGCTGTCGATTCTCGTCATTGGTTTAGCGGCCTGCCTCTACTCCGCTCTACGCTTACCCATGGCGCAACTCGATTGGCATTTTTGGCTACTGGCGATCATCACGATCACGCTCAGTTCGCGCCTGACAGTGCAAATTCCGCACGTCAGCGGGAGAATTACGGTCTCAGATACTTTTGTCTTTCTCACGATGCTGTTGTACGGGGGCGAAGCAGCCGTTCTGGTAGCCGTCGCTGAGGCGCTCTGTTCGTCTCTCTATTTCAGCAAGAATGACATACCGATGAGCCCGATCTCGGTCTTCTTCAACGCAGGCATGATGAGTTGTGCGACATTTCTCGCAGCCTTCGTCCTCCGTCTCTGGTTCGGCGATATTGTGGCCTTATCGCAGGGCGGCTTTTCAGCCACTTTCACCGTCGCCGTCACGACCATGGCGCTCGTGCAATATATCACCAACTCCGGCCTCGCCGCCGTCCAGACTGCCTGCCGGAACAATCAGCCAATCACGCACACATGGATGAAACATTATCTCTGGACATCTATCACCTATTTTGCGGGAGCGGCGGCGGCAGGCATCACCGCCCAGGTCGTCGGCGGAGTCGGGTTCTACGCGGTCATCCTGGTAACACCAATTGTGGGCATCGTTTTCTTCACCTATCAGACCTATCTCAAAAACATCGAAGCCCTGGCGGCGGCGGCCAAAGCTGAAGAAGCCCAGCGCCATGTCGAAGAACTGAACCACTATATCGCCGAGCAGGAGCGTATACGGGAACAATACTCTCAGATCGAAAAACTCTCAGCCCTGGGCGAGTTGGCCTCTGGCGTCGCACATGATTTTAACAATACGCTGGCCGGAATCCTCGGTCGCGCGCAACTCATGCAGATGACCAAAGACCCGGAGAAGATGGAGAAAGGTCTCCATCTCATTATTAAGACCGCTAAGGATGGGGCGAAAACCATCAAGCGGATTCAAGATTTCGCGCGCCAGCGTCGAGACTACGACTTTGCTCCCGTGCCCGTTGATCAACTGTTGCTCGACATCAGCGAGATCACACGCCCTCGATGGAAGAACCACGCGGAAGCAGCCAGCGTGCACATCAACCTCGAGTTACAAAGCCGCTCAAACGCTCTCGTGATGGGTGATGAATCTGAACTACGCGAGGTGCTCGTTAACATGGTCTTCAACGCCGTGGATGCCATGCCGGAGGGCGGACGGCTCACGCTCTCCACAGAGGAAGTTGACGGTGAAGTCTTGATCGCTGTCGCTGACACGGGGACCGGGATGGACGATGATGTGCGCCCGCGTATCTTCGACCCATTTTTTACGACCAAGGGCAGGGCTGGGATGGGCCTCGGATTGGCCGTGAGCTACGGCATCATCCGGCGTCATGAAGGGACGGTCGAGGTTGAATCGGAACTCGGGCGCGGCACAACTTTCCGTATCCGATTGCCAATCGCGAAAGGCATCCATAAGCCTCAAGCGGTCGGCCACAGCGCCCAGTCCGTAAATCTGTTGCCCTCGCAATCAAACAAGATCAGGATTCTCGTCGTCGAGGATGAATGTCCTGTGCGCGAACTCTTGCGCGACATCTTGGAGAACGCTGGCTATCAGGTGATGCTGGCGGAAAGTGGGCACGAGGCGCTGGAGCTGTTTCAGGCTCTGAGGTTCGATGCTATCTTTACCGATCTGGGGCTGCCGGGGATGAGTGGGTGGGAACTGGCGCGTGCTATTCGCGCACGAGACCGCCATATCCCGCTGGCCGCGATCACGGGCTGGGGCGGGGCGATAGGCTCGAAAGAGCAGAAAGAAGCCGCAGTAAATTGGGTGGTTGCGAAACCCTTCACGGTCGAGCAGATATTGGCTATCGCGCATGAAGTCTCTCGCCGTCAGGAAAGAGAGATTGAAGGTGCGACCTCAGTCGCGGCAGCCTAAAATAGCATCGGAGCAGCGGCCGCGTGGCCGCGCATGCGCTGTGCCTCGAAGGACCATTGGTTAGTGAGTGGGATTTTTCCGTTCTCTCTCATCTGAAGGGCTGTGCTTACATCCAAGGGTGATTGTCGCAGATGAAAGCTTTAGTAATAGATGATGATCCACTGATTCGTGATAATGTGGCCGAAGCGCTGCGCGCAGATGATTGGATTGTGAGCGAAGCTGAAAACGCCGAGCAGGCTCTGAAGATGATTGAGACTGATCGTTGGTCGCTGGTGTTCTGCGACGTGAAGCTCGGTGATGAGACGAGTCAGGACGGGTTCGATCTGCTGCGCCACTTCACGAAAGAGCAGCCCGAAGCGCAGATCGTGCTGATGACAGGACATGGCTCGGCTGTGGGAGCCCTTGATGCCACAGCTTTCGGCGCTTACGACTACCTGCTAAAGCCTTTCGACATCACCGATGTGTTGAATATCTCAAGGACGGTGCGCACCGGCATTGAGAAGCAAGAGCATTCCGCCACGATGGGCGAGCCCGCGGCTAACCCTGTGTACACTTCAGATATTGATCTGGTCGGCTGTAGCGCTGCTTTTGTCGAAGTGATGAAATTGGTCGGGCGCGTCGCGGCCACAAATTTACCCGTTCTAATTACAGGTGAGTCAGGAACCGGCAAGGAGATCGTCGCGCGCGCCATCCATCTTCGCAGCCATCGCGCGGGCGCACCTTTTGTCGCCGTCAACTGCGGAGCGATTCCGTCCGAGTTAATAGAATCCGAGCTATTCGGACATGCTCGCGGCTCATTCACCGGGGCGGTGGCGGATCGTCGTGGACTCTGGCAAGAAGCCGACGGCGGTACGATCCTCCTCGATGAGATCACAGAGACGAGTCCAGCCTTTCAGGTCAAGCTGCTGCGCGCGCTGCAAGAAGGCGAGATTCGTCGCGTCGGATCGAACCAGACTTTAAAAGTTGACGTCCGCGTCATCGCCGCTACGAACCGCAATCTAGAGGAAGAAATGTATGATGGCCGATTCCGTCAAGACCTGCTTTACAGATTGAATGCAGTGACATTGCATCTGCCGCCGCTGCGTGAGCGCCGCGAGGACGTCATGCCCCTGGCGCACCGCTTCGCCGCACGTAGCATGCGCAAAGGAGGACAACCTGTCGGCTTTTCGCGCGAAGTCATTGAGCTACTTGAAAATTATCTCTGGCCCGGCAATATACGCGAGTTGGAGAACGCCATCGTGCGTGCTGTCGCGCTGTGCGATCAAATCGTGCGCCCCGAAGACCTGCCTGAGCGTATACGAAATATCGCTAAGGAAACGGAGAGAAAGACGGAAGATATATCGCTATCCTCGACCGACCGAGCGGATGATGGTTTACTTTCGTTGTCAGATATGGAAGGGCGCCATGTGGCACATGTACTTGCACGCATGGGTGGTAACAAACAGGCTGCAGCGCGTGTTCTTGGTATTGATCGCACTACACTCAGGCGCATGATCCAGCGGCATAATCTGAACGCAGGCGAAACGACCGGTATGGCATCCAACGAACAGGGAATTGAGGAATAGGGAACAATAGTACGCGTGTACTAAAGAAATTCTCAATTGAATATCTGGCATTTAAAATCTGCTGCAGCACTCCGCCGCGTCTGCATTGATGGATAGAGGCAGGCATCAGATGAGCGGTGCAGGCAAATGTCCGTCCAGTGTCAGTACAAACTCTTCTAAAGACGGCGTACATCGTCTAGGCTCGGGTGAGAGAATCAGAAGGTAGAGCCCACGAAACTGACATCTAAAACGGGCTTAGCTTTTATTCTCGACAATCGCCAGTTCAAGTTTTTCGACAAACGGACTCCACCGCGACGCCGTAGACGCAGCATTATTAAGAAACCGCCTGCAAAGCAGTGACTCCATAGTGACTCAAACGACGAAGGGTAGCCGCTTGGCTGCCCGTAAACTATTGATTTAATGGAGGCGGCGATCGGAATCGAACCGATGAATAAAGGTTTTGCAGTCTTAAAAGTTTGTTTGGTTGAGTTTAGCTGAGTGCGGAAGAGTAATGATTTATTGCTCTCCCGCACTTTTCTATGATGCTGTGTAGGGCTGAGTATGACTGGTTTGGCTGAGTTGGCACACAACTGGCACACAAGAATTGACAGAACACTTGAATTATAGTGTGCTGAGAATAAGAGATGATCTTTGCTGTGGCTGTCGGTAAAAGTCGTCTTTTAGGGTGTTAGACCGAAAGTATCGGTAAAAGTCTCTGAGCATAGAGTTTTACCGAATCATTCGGTAAAAGTCGCCAATTCGCGTAAAATACCGAATCATTCGGTCTAATTGTAGTTATGTCTGCGCTTCGCCTTGACTCACAGTTGATTCCCGCCGCTCCTCTATTGTGCGATTGAGACGTTGAATGGATAATTCGAGAGGCTGGTTGAAAAGCGGTGCAAGTTGAGTTGTCCCATGCTGAGAGCAGATGGCGTTTGAGGGTCAGCTATCACGCAGCAGATTGAAAATCAAGAGGCGCTCGGCGCGGCGCAATGATGCGCTCCGCCATAACAACTCATTCGACCGAAGCGCGAGTCAGCATGTCTTTCATGCGCAAGACTCGGATGCTTGTTTCATTGTGC
>DASVVT010000080.1:0-13848 GCA_036386415.1 Pyrinomonadaceae bacterium | reverse complement strand
GGACAGGAATGTCTGAGGAAGCGCCCCAGACGAAGGTCAGGTCGCCGCCCGTATTCTTACTGATGTACCAGGTGCCGTTGCGATAGACGGCGAAGTCTGTCTTGCCGTCGCCGTCATAATCGGCGGGCACGATCCGGTCGCCGAGGCTGGTGGACCCCCAGGAGCGTTGGACGTGTGAGCCGCCGGTATCGCCGCTGGCGACGATGTCCCACAGCCCTTCGGAGCCACGGAAGTGTGAGAGGTCGGACTTGCCATCGCCGTCGAAATCATACGGCGCGTGGTAGGCTGAAGGACTAGACCCTGTGATCGTGAAGTTAGCGTTTGAGATGTCGAAGAAGATGTTATCTACAGCCTGCACTTTGATGCGCGCCGTGGTGGTCGGTGCGGCGGGGACGTTGATCGTCTCCGAGCCGTCGTTGGGCGTGCTCTCCAGGATGGTCGAGAAATTGGTTCCGCCATCTGTCGAAAGCTGAATCCTGACGTTGGCGCAACTGATCGGCGCGGCGTCCGTATTGGCGACGTTCCACGTCACGGTCTGCGTTGAGCCACCATCCCACGTCACAGCCGTATTGGGCGCGGTAATGACGAACGGTCCTGCACTGTCTTTCACGCTAACCTGCATCAGGTCGGTGTCGATGCCACCGCCCACAGCACGGTAGTCGCGCGCCGTCACCTGAAACTTCATCGTCCGCTCTATAGAGGGCATGTCCTCTCCTGTGATGCAGGGGTCGGATACAGGCTCTCCGCCGACGGGCGTGGTCGTGCGCCCGCAGTCGTAGATCGCGGGCGGGTTGTTGGCGTAGTTCAGGATGTACTTCAAGCTCGGGAAGGTGCGCGTAGGATCGGTCGTCCCCTTGTACGAACGGAAGATCGGGCGCGCCTGTCCGCTGTTGTCATTGTCCGTGTTGGAACCGGCAGCCGACGCCGCGCCGAGGTCATATTCCTCCCAGGTATAAGTGAGCGTGTCGCCGTTGGCGTCTGTCCCCGTCGCCGTCAGCGTGAAGGGCGTCTCTTTGGGAATCGTGTAGTCTGCGCCTGCGTTAACTTCCGGCGCGACGTTGTCAACCGCAGTCTCAGTATCGCAACTGTTGCCGATGCTGCCTCCATTAGCGGTAAAGGCGACCATCTCTTCGAGGCTCTTGACGTGGAAGTAGTCGTCGCTGTGCGGCTGCAAATCCTGTGTGCCGCAGATGCCTGCATAACCCTGTATGGTCGTGGCGCTTCCCGGCTCGTAAGCCGCCGCTGCTTCCCGATTAACTCCCGAGCAGCTTCCGTCCTGGCCGTTGAAGGTATGGTTGCCGCCGAACTGGTGTCCCATCTCGTGCGCGACGAAGTCTATGTCGAAGCCGTCTCCAGAGGGCTCATCCAGCCCCGTGAAGCCGCCCGCGTTGAAACCGTCTCCGGGAATGTCCGGGTCTTGCCTGTCGCACACCGATGCGAGGTAGGCCACGCCGCCGAAGCCCGTGCTGACGACGTGTCCGATGTCGTAGTTGCCTTCGCCAACCGGGCCTGCCGGTGGCGGAGCGTCCAGATTTACCTGGTTCACGTTGATCATGGTGAGGCCGACAGGGTCTGTCGGATATGGGTCTGTGGCGAGGTTGGTGTAGATGATGCTTCGTTCCTGGTTGATAAAGGTCATATGCACGGAAAGCTCGCGCTCGTAGACGCCGTTGACGCGGTTTATCGTCGCCGTCAGCGCGGCGAACGCCTTATCCTTCTTCACCTCGTCGGTGTCCGTGAGCTCGCTGAAGTGCATGGTGTACTCGCCTGTGGCGGCCAGCGCCAGGCGGTAGGTGCGAAGCGTCCCGGCAGAGGTGACGCTCGGCGCAATCACAGCGTCCTGCCCCGCAAGCTTCGAGCCAGCGCCGGACTGGAAATCGCCGACCTTACATTCGAAACGCTTGTCACCCGGCAGATTGCGCTTGAAGTAGCTGATGTGGTTGACGGTGTCGCTTTTACTGTAAGGATCAACGTAGACCGTGTCGCCCGCAGAGAGAATGATGGCGTGGAATCCGGCTGACGTGATGCCGAAGCGCGTGGTCGCCGTCGGATCGTCTATGCCCTGTCCGCGATAGGTCTTGAAATCCGGGTACTGCGCCGCCAGCCCTGGCTCCATGATCGGGGATTCTTCGACCCGAAACTTGGCAAACGTGCCGTCTGGCATCGGCAAGCTCATCGTGAGCGGATCGCTCTTGGCAGCCGCCGTGAACTCCATCGGCGCACGCGCGAGCAGTTGGGTGAGCGCAGCCTTATCCAATCGCACCGTTTGATAGGCGGTTGGAACGATCAGGCGCTGCCCCTGACTCACAATTGAACGCTCATCTATCTTTCGCCACACTTGATCATTCAGAGCTTGAGCGCTCTCCTGCTGTGCTTTGGATGGTCTGCCCGGCAGCAGGATCATTCCTGCGGCGAAGACTAAAAGGCATAGTGATAGCAGTATCAAACGTACAGTCCTGGCACTCAGACGTCGCAGGGTGGCCGGTGAACCGGCGCGCTTTTGTCTGCTGTCTCTCTCCATTGATGCTTATCCTTTCTGATTCCCTGGACGATAAAAGCCAGGACGAGTTGAGATAGGTAACACTATTGCGGCTCTCGGACGCTTTGGATTCCAGCATTTCCAGACTCGCGCCTATGAAGCCTCAGTTGATGTTGAAAGAATAGCCGGGCGGGGTTGAGTAATACTTGAGGAATACTTGAGCGGATAGGGGATGCTGGCCGGGTGAAGCAGGCGACCGCAGACAAGCCCCCTGGCTGTCAACGTTTGCGCCGGGTCAACCGAAGATCAAGTTGCGTCTCCGGTGGCGTGAAAAGCATCGTCCGACAGTTGAGCACCGTGATGCCTGGCCCCGGCAGTATCTCCATATCAACGGCCAGCTTGGAATACCACGTGGTTGGATACACGTCAACGTAGCCGACTGTGGAGAGAGTCGTGACGGTGAAGTGCAGGCAATCAATGATTGATAGGAAAAGATTTTGCCGTTGGAGCGAGGGCAGCGGCCTGGATCGCTCGGCTCCAACGGGACTTACCTGTTGCTGCGCCACGCGTCACGAGAGATGCCATAGATGAGGACTGGTATCCCGAGCACTTCCGTCTGACCTTCGACCTTTTCGCCCATCTTCTCTGCTACCCTGATGGAACCCTTGTTCTCCGGGTGAATGAGGCTGATGACGTGATCTCGATCCATCTCCGTGAAAGCATACTCCAGCATCTTGCGCGCACCTTCGGTCGCATACCCTCTGCCCCAGGATTCTCTCGCCAGCGTCCACCCGACTTCGAAGCCAGGCCACCCCTCAGGATTGAGGAAGCCCATACGCCCGATCAAGCGACCGCTCGCCTTCTCTTCGACAGCCCAGTGGCCGAAGCCTAGAAGATGCCAGTGCCCCACGAGGTAAGCCATGTGTCGCCATGCTTCCAGGCGGGAGTATGGCTTGCCGCCAATGTAGCGCATCACTTCCTCATCGGCGCAGATACGCGCAAACTCCTCGAAATCATCTCCGCGCCACATACGCAAGATAAGACGCTCTGTTTCCAGTGTAGTCATGATTGGGCGCGTGCAGCCGATCAAGCAGAGGCGTGAGCCTTTAATGAATCAATAATGGACAAAGCTTGCGCCTTGTCCCTTCTCCGAACCTGTTAAGACTTTTGCAGGCTGGCTAAGGCGGCGAGCACCTCTTCGCTATGCCCGCCCGGCTTGACCGAGGTGAACACTTTGACGACCTTGCCCTTGGGATTGATGATGAACGTGTTCCGCGCCGACAGTTTAGCGCCGTTGTATTCCATGATCGAGCCGTACTGCGTTGAGACCCTGGCATCAGGGTCGGAGAGAAGCTTAAAGCTCAAGCCTTCCTTGGCGCAGAAGTCCTTGTGCGATTCGGCAGTATCGACGCTGACGCCGACGATCACCGCTTTCATCTTTTCATACTTCGCGATGTCGCGCTGGAAGTTGTGCGCTTCCAATGTACAGCCCGAGGTAAAGTCCTTGGGATAGAAATAGAGCACCACCCATTTACCACGAAAATCCTTCAGGCTCGTCTGCTTGCCCTCGTTGCTCGTCAGACTGAAGTCCGGGGCGGGCGAGCCGACAGCCGGTGGGTCTACCGCCGCCGCAGCCAATGAGACAAGCGCCATCGCGCCGACCAGCAACAGTGCCGGGAACAAATATTTAGCTATTCTCATTTCAACTCCTTCAACGATCAGCTCCCAGGTTTTACCGCCCGTGCGGCATTAGCGTGAAATTAATACCAGATAGCGGAATAAAAGAGGATGGGGGACGATCCACGAAGCAACACGAAACGACACGAAAGCAGACAAATCAACACGAAACTAGATGGATCAACCTACTCTTTTCGTGTCGCTTCGTGTCTATTCGTGGATCGTCCTCTGCCTCTCTTTTGGTTGCTACCTGGTATAAGATACTCCAGTTTAGCCATGATGAGAAAGACCGCTTTGGCAGCAGCATGATGGATGCAGCCTCTCTCCTTAATGAAGCTCGCGCAGGCTTTTGTAGCGCAGTGTCAAGACCGCGATGAAGAGCGCGATGATGAGGCCGCCAGAGGCGAGCGTGTGCGGCGCGCCGAAGCGTTCGGAGGCCGCGCCGGCGATGAGATTGCCGATGGGCATCGTGCCGATGAAGGAGAGCATGAACATACTGAGCACGCGCCCGCGCATCTCGTCCCGGACAAGCTGCTGCAAGAGCGTGTTTGTGACGGCGACGGAGCAGACAATCGCGAAGCCCATGCCGAAGATGAAGGCGAGCGAGGTGTAGACGTGAGTCGCTAAAGCGAAGCCGATGACGCAGAGGGCGAAGAAGAATGAGCCGCCGAGGACGAACCAGCCCTTGTGCTTGAAGTTGCCTAGATAGGCGAGCACGAGCGCGCCGATGAACGCGCCCGCGCCGGACATGCCCATCATCAGGGCGAGCCCCGTCTCGCCCATGTGCAGAATGTCTCGCGCAAAGAGCGGCATCATCGCCAGGTAGGGCGCGCCAAAAAGGCTCGTCACAGCAGAGATCATGAGCAGCATGAAAACGCGCTGGCGTCTCCACACGTAGCGAAAGCCGTCCGTCAAATCATGCCACAGAGCGCGCCTGTCTTTCACGGAATGCGCCGGGGCGACACCCTTTCTCGCTTCATCGAAACGCACCATCAGCAGCGCCGTGACGACCGCCACGAAGGAGGCCGCATTAGCGAAGAAACATCCGGCCAGCCCCAGGACTCTGAAGGCCAGTCCGGCGAAAGTTGGGCCGATCACGCGCGAGAGTTGAAACTGTGTGGAATTGAGCGCAATCGCGTTCGCCAGGTCTTCGCGCCCGACCAGGTCAATCGTGATCGCCTGGTAAGAAGGGGACGCGAGCGCCATGCAGCATCCGGTGGCGAACGAGAGCATGAGGATGATCCATACGTCCGCTTCATCATTGACGACGCCCGTCACGATCAACACGGCGAGCGTGAGCGCAGAGAGTCCTGCACCCACCTGTGTGAAGATCAGTATCCGGCGGCGATCTATGAGGTCTGCGAAGACGCCGCCGATGAGCGTCAGCAGGAGACCGGGCGCGGTCGCCATGAAACCATCCAGGCCGAGCCAGAACGGAGAGTTGGTGAGTTGCAGCACGAGCCAGCCCTGCGCGACCGCCTGCATCCACGTGCCCACATTCGAAAGAAACGCGCCCGCCCAGAAGAGACGGAAGTTACGGTGCGATAGAGCGCGGAACATCCCGTTCACACGCTTCACCCCGCGCGCCGTCGCTTCGAGTTGCGCTGCCATAAAGAGAGATTAAATGCTAGGCCGAAGATGTCGGATATTAATCACGGTACGATGGCTAACGTTTGTAATCTAAAATGATAAAAATCAAAACTGCAACTCCAGAACCGGTCATCAAATTCTAATGAACGATCCACGAAGCGACACGAAACTGCTTGAGCCTTCTTCGCGTTGTTTCGTGTAGTTTCGTGGATCATTGCTTTAGCCTTTATGCTCGCGTCGCCACTTTGAGAGAGGCAGCCCGGTGCCCCCACGCCTTTCCGCGACGATCTCCGCGAGAATGGCGAGGGCGACTTCCTGCGGCGAGACGGCGGCGATGTCCAGTCCAATCGGTGCTCTCACTTCTTTCAACTGCTCCGGCGTCGCGCCCGCTTCACGCAATCGATCGAGGACGATGTTCGTGCGCCGCCGACTTCCGATCAGGCCGACGTAATCTGGACGCGCATTGATGACGGCGCGCATGCACTCTTCATCTTCATTGTGGCCGCGCGTGACGACGGCGACCGAGACGCCGCGCCCACGGCCTACGCTGGCGCGCACGGCCTCCGTCCAGTTCTCCGCCGCGACCAGCTCGATCCCCTCGTCGGGGAAGCGCGCGCGTGTAACGAAGTCTGCGCGGTCGTCGATCAGGGTCGCGCGATAGCCCACGTAGCGCGCCAGATGCGCCAGATGCGCTCCGACGTGACCTGCGCCGCAGATGACGAGGCGCGGCTCAGGCTCGATGCGCTCAAACAGCACGCGCGCCTCGCCCCAGGCTTCCAGATCACCTGTCAACTCTTTGACTCTGAGAGTCCTGGCCTCCGCACGTGAGATAAGAAAGTCTCGCGCGTGTTGAGCCACCGCCGCGTCCAGGGCAGGATGGCCGAGGCTGCCCGCACGCGCGCCTGATTCTTCAACGAGGAGCTTTGCGCCCACGCCTTGCGCCGCTTCGACGAGCGTGGCAAGCACCGCCACAGAGCTTTCAGACAGGACGCGTGTGACCGCCTCCGTAATGGCGCGCGTCTGTGTTTGGCCGGTTGCGTCGTGCATGCCTTTTGAAATGCGTTCAGGCTCTGGCGCAGAAGGGGAAGAAGAGGCCGCCGCTTACTTTGAGGCGGAGGATTTAAGCAGGCCGAGCGCGCTCGCCGCGCGGCGCACGAGCCACCAAGGGCCGACGAGCAAGTAAACAGGGTTGCGAAAGAAGGCGGGCTGGTTGCCTTCGATGAGATGACCGACGAATTGCAGTATCCAGCCGACGATAAAGAGCGCGAGCGCCCAGCGCCAGTTGAAGAAGAACAGCACGAGCGAGATGACGATCATCGGAATACCGATGTTATGCGTCATGCGGTTCAAAGGATGCCTGTGCTTCGCTTTGTAATTGTCGATGAAAGATGCTGGCATGTTCACCTCCGAAAAAGAGAAGACAGGAGACAGAATACAGAAGACAGGAGAAAAGAGGTCGCCGCCGCCGCTCATTCTGTCTTCTGTATTCTGTATTCTGTGTTCTCTTATTCATCCTTCCCACACATCAATGAAAATCTCCATCGTGCCGCCGCACACCATGCCCTCTTCGCTGGCCTCGTCTGCCGTGAGCTTGAACTCGTGGAGTTGAGAGGTGCCCGTGCGCAGCGCCTCGCGCGCTTCCGCCCACACTTCGGCTTCGATGCAGCCGCCGCCGACGGTTCCCGCGACCTCACCGCTCTCGAAAAAGAGCATCTTCGCTCCACGACGCTGCGGCGTCGAACCGCGCGTGTGGGCGACGGTCGCCACCACCACACGCTCGCCACGCCTGTTCGCTTCCGTAATCAAACGATAAAGCTCTGCCTGTGCAATCGTCCCCATGATTATAACCTGCGGTCTTGAGAATTTCCTTACCCGCCATCGGTCAGGCGATTGGCCGCGAGCCACTGGCCGCCGTCGACGACGAGGACAGCTCCGTTGATGAAGCTGGCGGCGTCAGAGCAGAGGAAGACCGCCGTTTGCTCTATGTCGCGGATGCGACCGAAGCGACCGAGCGGAATTCGGCGGCGCAGTCTCTCTTTAACCTCCTCCGGTATCAGCCGCTTCATTCCTTCCGTATCTTCGATGGGCCCCGGCGCGATGGCGTTCGAGCGGATGCCGTAGCGCCCCCATTCGACGGCCAGGTTGCGCGTCAAAGCATCTACGCCAGCCTTGGCAGCCGAGACGTGAAGCTGAAGCGGTGTGCCCAGATAGTGCAGCGTCGCGCTGATGTTCAAGATCGAGCCGCGCGTCTTTTTAAGCTCATTGAAGGCCGCGCGACAGACGTTGAATGTTCCTTTGAGGTCGATGTCCACCACCGTGCCGAAGCCGTTCGACGACAAATCCTCCGCCGGGCAGAGAAAGTTTCCAGCCGCGCCGTTGACCACTATGTCCAGTTTGCCGTAGCGCTCGACCACGGCAGCCACGGCACGCTCGACCTCTTCCACCAGGCGCACGTCTGCGGCGCAGGCCATCGCCTCGCCGCCGCCCTCGCGGATCGCAGCGGCTGCCGGTTCCAGATGCTCCATCTTCCGGCTGACGAGAGCCACGCGCGCGCCGCTTTCAGCCAGAGCGCGTGCCACGCCCCCCGTAATGCCCGTTCCCCCACCCGTCACCAGGGCCACCTGCCCCGCCAGTAGTTCTTTAACGAAAATAGTATCGCTCATAAGTTTTGATAATGCCTCGAACGCTTCCTCGCGGATCAGTTCTCAGATAGACGAACTGTAACATTATCACTTCAACCAACGGAACCGGAAGAAATACCTTTTGAGTCAAATCATGGTTCTGCTCAGTTGATGGTCTAACCATCCATTGCTTTCAGTTGTCTGAAGCATGCTCCACGCCGGGCAACTCTCTGTTTAGCTCTTGTATTATTAAGAATATGGGAGTAGAGTCTCCGGCTAACAGGGGAAGTATTAGCGCAGACAACGAGCGATTAACAACAATAATCACCTGACCTGAGACGTCTCTGAAATGTCCTGCTTAAGACTCCGCCGGTTGCCTCAGCGCCAGCGGGTGATTTACGTAGACCTCATTCTCCGACGCCGCAGAAGACGCGATCAAGCCGGACTCTAGCGATGTAAAGTCTTTCTTGGGCAAACTTTTCACAGCCTCTTTGAGAGCAGTCCTGACAACTGCGCAGAGGGGTTTACTCTCTTCGCCTTCGCCGCCACTGGCGACGGCTACTGACATAGAACGTATTGAAACAGTCGCTTGACCGATAAAGCCTCGCTCCTGGAGTGGTCTGGTGTGCCTCGCGCCTTAGCCTGGTCTCCCCTCCGCTCTCCCACGTTGCGGCCTCGGCCTGCGGTTCTACCTAACATAAGGTAACTGCGGCTCATGGCCCAAAGGAGGTGTTCGTGATGGAACATAGCCTGCTCACAGCAGTTGTCGTACTGCTGTCTCTCATTCTCCTGAGCCTCTGGCTCGTCCTCTATCAACTCGTCAAACAGCAAGGGCGCATGCTGCTCCGCCTTGACGGACTGGAAAAAGGTTCGCCTGGCTACGGACAAGGGACTGTGGGCGGCGTGCAGATTGGCCCGCGCGGCCTCGGCGTGGGCGAGCCCTTCGACTCCTTCAGCCTTCCAGACCTGGCGGGTCAAACGGTCGCGCTCGAAGATTTTCGAGGCCGCCGCATGCTCATTGTTAACTGGAGCCCGCAATGCGGCTTCTGCGACATGATCGCGCCTGATCTGGCGAAGCTGCAAAATGATCTCAGCAAACGCGACACGCAGTTGCTGTTCGTCAGTTCCGGCGACGCCGACGCAAACCGCAAGCTGATGGAAGAGCATGGACTCGAATGCCCCGTCCTGCTCTTGAAGGAGGGGGCAGAACTCAAAGCTTTCGAGGGGATGGGAACGCCCGTCGCGTACCTGCTGGACGAGGAGGGACGCGTCGCTGAGCCCATCGCCGTCGGCGCAAAAGAAGTGCCGGAACTGGCGCGCGAGGCCGCCGCAGACGGCGCGAAGAAAAAGCGTCTTCGCGGCGAGCGCCCCATCAGCGAGAGCCACATCGAGCGTGAAGGGCTCAAAGCGGGCACGCCCGCCCCCGTTTTCGAGATGCCAGACATCCACGGCCAGCGCATCGCGCTCGAAGACTATCGCGGTCGTCGCGTGCTACTCGTCTTTACAGACCCGCACTGCGGCCCCTGCGATCAACTCGCGCCCGACCTCGTTCGCCTGCATAAAGAGCACCGCGACAACGGGCTCGCCCTTCTGATGGTCGGGCGCGGCGAAGCGGAAGAGAATCGCCGCAAAGCCGAGCAGCACGGCTTCGAGTTCCCGTTCATTCTTCAAGACCACTGGAAACTCTCCAGAGCCTACGGCATCTTCGCCACGCCTGTCGCCTTCCTCATCAATGAGCAGGGCGTGATCGCCCGCAACGTCGCCGCAGGCGCAGACGAAATACTCGCCCTCGCGCAAGAGGTCTCAGACAAAGAGAAGGAGGCTGAAAATGGCTGAATTATTTGACGACATCTCGCGCATTATTGGAAGTCAGATGCCTCGGCGGCAGGCGTTGCGGCTCATCTCCGGTGCTTTCATTGGTGCCGCCCTGGGCGCTCCAGCCTTGGGCAAGAGTAACAGCCCCGTCATGCAGAATCCTTATCCATGCACGGGCCCCGGAGGGGGAGTCTGTACTAAGACTAATCGCTGTTACTGTAACTACACGCAAGCGGTCTGTGCACATCACCAGTATGGTTGGCAGCCAGGTTACAAGTGCTGCTCTTCGTATTATGCATGCCCGAGCACTCATTTATGCTGCGGCTCAGGAGACAACGCGGTCTGCTGCAACCCGGCCACCCATTCGTGTATCGGTGGTGTGTGCTGTCCTACTGCCAGGGCTTGCAATGGTGGAAGGACATGCTGTTCCGAGTCAGAAGTATGTTGCAACGGCACCTGCCGTAGTGCTGCTGAGTTCAGCTTTATCGGTGGTACGTGTTGTCCTAGTTACAGGGCTTGCCACAGCGGCACATTATGCTGTGCTGTAGGCAAAAAGTGTGTCAACAATACTACGTGCTGTCCCGCCAATCAGGCTTGCAACAACCAATGCTGTCCCGCGACAAAAATGTGCTGCGGCGGGGTCTGCTGTGACATGCGGAAGTGTAATAATGCGAATGTTTGCGTCGAGAACCCCTCTCCCTGGAGGGAATGACCGGGCAGCGCATGACGCGATGAGGTGAGAAAGGGCAGGCATGGCCGCGCGATCATACGCCCTACCATCAATCCTCCCTGGATTAAGAGTGCGCCGCGCGTCCTTTGAGCGGGCAGCGCACTTGCTGGGGGGCGTGATCTTTTACGTGCTGCTGGCGCTGATCCCGCTGACAGCCATTCCCTACGGTACTGTCGAAGAGTGGTGGAAGTCGCTGTTTCAGTGCGTCGTGTTCATGATGGCAGGGCTGTGGGTGGTCGAGGGATTGTTCGGCGGCAGGTGGCTTGTGCCGGAGCACAGGCTGCTCGTCCCGCTCATCCCGCTCCTCGCCTTCATCTTCTTCCAGAGCGTTCCGCTCGGCCAGGCCGAAGTAAATGGGGTGCGGGTGTGGCGCACGCTGAGCGTAGACCCTTTCGAGACCCGGCTCGCCGCCTTCCAATTCCTCACCTTGATCCTCGTCGCGGCGATGTTGCTCCGCTACACTTCGACGCACGGGCGCTTGCGCGCCTTGATCTATACCGTGATCGGCGTTGCAGTGGCGAGCGCCCTGTTCGGCATCGTGCGGCAGGTCATGCACTTGGAGGGGGAGGGCTTCGTCCTGCCGTACCTTCAGCCACAATTCGGCTACGGTCAATTCATCAACAGCAATCACTTCGCATACCTCATGGAGATGGCGCTCGGCCTTGTGCTCGGCCTGCTGGCGGGGAGCATCGCGCCCTGGCAAGCGATGAGCAGGAGACAGCGATTCCATCTCTTTTTCTCCCTCACGGCTGGAGTGTTGATCTTGCTGGCACTGGTGCTGGCGAACTCACGCGGCGGCATCCACGGCCTGTTCGTGGGGATACTCTGCTTCGCGCTTCTGTTTCGCGTTTTACGTGCACCGAAAGAGGGAAAGCGCGGAAACGCTCCGTCTCGTCCATCGCGCGCCGTCACCTACGTGCTTCTACGCCCGGCGCTGGTCATGTGCCTGCTGCTCGCCATAGGCGTCGGCATCGTGTGGGTGGGCACGGAACCGCTCGTCAGTTGGATGGGAAACTCGCAAACGGAAGCGGACGTTGTGGAGCTAAACACTGTCAGGTGTCCGAGCCGCATTGAGATGTGGCAGGCGACGTGGCAGATAATCAAGGATTATCCTTTCGGCGGCTCAGGTTTCGGAGGCTACTGGCTGGCGATTAATACCTCCTTCGATGCGTCCAGGGGCTGCGTGCCGCAGCAGGCGCATAACGATTACCTTGAAATCCTCTCCAGCGGCGGCCTCCTGGCGGTCGTGCTCACGGCATGGTTCGTCGCTGCATTCGTCAGGCGTGCGAGCAGGCATCTACGGCGAGCGCGTAGTCTCAACAGGCGAGCGGCGTGTCTGGGGGCGCTCGCAGGCGTGTGCGCCGTCGTGGTTCACAGCCTGGTGGACTTCGGGCTGCACCTGACGATAGATGCCCTGGTCTTTACCTCGCTCATCGTTATCGCCACGGTGCGTCCCGGCTCAAAGGAGCAGGGGCCAGGACTCGACGAGGCGGGGCAGCCTTCTCTACCCGACAGCGCGCAGACCCGGCTGGAACAGCGTAGAGCGCGAACGATCCAATACAAAGCGGCACGGCTGGCGATAGCCGTCCTCGCTTTACTTCTCTGTTCAGGCGCGATCCGGGAGACGGCGCGTGCGGGGCTCTCACGCTGGTACACGATGTACCGCGAGAAGGAATATACGCTCGCTTCGGCTGAGGAGGCCGCACGCCTCAGCCCTTCCGACCCGGCGGCGCGTTATTTCCATGCCAGTATGCTGTCGTTTGAAAATAAGACCGGGGAGGCGCGGGAGGAGTCTGAGCGTGCCCTCGCGCTCAGGCCGCGCGATCACGTGTTATGGATAACCCTTGGCTTCGCCCGTGACCAGGAGGACGACCTGGCAGGCGCGATCATGGCTTTTGAGGAGGCCGTGCGGCTCGCGCCTTCCTATCCCCAGCCACACTGGCAACTCGGCGGGGCACTGCTTCGCGCCGGGCAGCCTGAGCGAGCCGTCGTCGAGCTTTCACGAGCCGTCGCCAGCACTCCTGCATTTTTGCCGCAGATGATTGACCTGCTCTGGGAGGCGCTGAATGGCGACGCAGATGCGATGATGAAGATGATCTCCCCGCAATCTACGGCAGCACAATTATCGCTCGCACGCTTTTTTAAAGAGCGGGGTCGGATAGCCGAAGCGGTAGCGCTGCTGCGTCAGGCTGGCAGGGCCGCCGACGTAGAACGGCGTGAATGGACTGCCGAGATGATTTCAGCGAAGCGGTTCGAGGAAGCTTATGAGTTGTGGTCAAGCGGACGCAAGGGTGGTCGCGTTGAAGGAATTGAAGCCATTAACGACGGAGATTTCGAGGGTGACGCTGACCTGACCGAGCCCGGATTCGGATGGCAGTTAACAGGCAATAAGGAAGGGCTGCTTGCCTCTCTGGACACAAAGGAGCCGCGCGCTGGCTCACAAAGCCTGCGGCTCGATTTCAAAGGCGAGTTCCCTGCCCCGTCGCCGCTCATTTCGCAACTCGTCTTTGTCAAAGCGAACGCTCGTTATAGGCTGAGCTTCGCGGCGCGAACACAGGAGCTACTTACTACGGGAGCGCCGGTGGTTGCGCTGATTGATGCAAGCAGTGGGCGGACGCTCGGACAGTCGCCTTCGTTGAAGCTTAGGAGCGGTGGCTGGCAGGACAAGACGATAGAATTCGTCACTAACAAGACGACGAGCGTCGTGATGATTACGCTCCAGAGGGGGAAATGTACCATCCGTCCGTGCCTGATCTTCGGACGAGTGTGGCTGGACAGCTTCTCATTAAAACCGCTCTAGAGCGGTTTGCTCTTGAGTTTACCAAGAGTAAGCGTTCAGAATAACTGGCATGAAAGCTTACTCCAACGACTTGCGCCGCAAGATCGTCGCGGCCTACGAGCGCAGCCACCGCTCGCAGCGCGAGATCGCCGAACTG
>DASVVT010000079.1:0-9455 GCA_036386415.1 Pyrinomonadaceae bacterium | reverse complement strand
CCAGAACCGTAGGCGATAAAGTGACGGCAGAGGTGATTCGCAAATACATTCAACGTCACAGAGAAGCCCAAGATGCGCAAATAGAGTTGTTCGATTAAACCGAGCTAAAGCCCCACCGCTTGCGGTGGGGTGCTTTTACTTCTGCGTTCGGCCTGTCTTATACCAGGTTGCGATCAAAAGAGAGGACAATCCACTGGAGCAAATTTCAATCGAGTGTAGGGAGAGAGCGAACGTGAAACCGCAAAGGACGCAAAGCGAGACCGCAAAGAACGCAAAGATTTCTCTGCGCTCTTTGCGTCTTCCTCCTTGGCGTCCTTTGCGTTGAACTCTTCCGTACAGCCAAATGAAATCCGCTCTAAGCGACACGAAGCAACACGAAACAGCCTATCTTTTCGTGCCGTTTCGTGTTGATTAGTGGATCGTCTCGCCCGCCCTCTTTTATTCTGCTATCCGGTGTTATTGATTCTGTCGCTGTGCGATCTGAGCGAGCGCAATGGTCAGAGCCGCCGCGCCGAGGGATTTGACGAGCGTCGGGTGTGCTGAATAAAAGTCGCTGACCCGGTCAATGATGGAAGGGTCTTTCTGTTCCGCCTGTTCCGCTATCTGTGCGACGGCGTCGGGCGAGATTTGTTCGGCCTGATCCGGCGTCACTTCCCTCTGGCCTCCGCGCAGAAGATCACTCAACCCGCCTCCCACACCGCCGCGCGAGAGCAGTTGCGAGAGCAGTGTTGGGCCAAGGGCGCTGATCAGCGTGTTGAGGATGGAGGCGCGCTGTTGTCCGCCAGCATTGGCAAATAGCTGCGCGACCATCTGGCCGAAGGCAGGCGTCTGGTCGGAGCGGAAGGCTGCGGCCAGTCCTTCAGCGAGTGCGGACTGAGGCGCGGTCTGCGCCAGTTGATCGAAATCATCGTGTACGGTGTCAGGCGCTTGAGATGGCTGCGCGCCGTTGTATTGCTCCAGTAATCCGCTCAGTTGGTTCATCCAGTCCATGTTCATTCCCCTCTTCGGAAATATGTTGAAGATGATGTGCGCAGCCGCGAGGAGACGTGGAGCGGCGCGCCGCGTTGATAGTTTATGTCCACGCATCGCCTTCACCTTCTGGCGCTACGCGTCACGGTTAGTCAGGGCGTCGTCTTCGTCTTCGGTGTCGGCGCCGGTGTCGGGGTTTCCACTTCCGAGGGAAGCAGCCGCGTCGGGTCTGGCTTATCCGGCGAGGTGTGCAGGTGAATGGCTTTCCATGCTCCGCCCACGTTTCTGAAGACAATCGTCATACGCCCCGTCGCCGTCTCGGATGCGCCGCGAAAAGTCTGCGATTGCGTCCAGAGGCAGGTTACGACGGCTGCGTCGCGACCGAGCATCTGGGCGCGCACGTCGCGCACGTCGAGCTTGACGTCTTTCATCTCCGGGTAGGAGCTGGCGCGGTTCTCGCGCATCTGCTCCCAGCCGCGTGTGACCGTGCCGTTGTTGTTGAAGAGGAGCAGTTGCGGCGAGTTCCAGTAGATGCCTGTGACGGCGTTGACATCGGCGCGGCGGATGCCGTCGAGCAGGGCATTGAAGGTAGTGAGCACTCCCTTCGTCGATGCGCTCGTGGCATCTCTGTTGCCCTGCCCGGAGCGACGTGTGCGCGTACGCGTCCGAGTAGCCGTGCCTTCCTGACCGCCAGACTCTTCCTGCGCCCTCATGGCGGGTTGCGTCGTGGTGTTCGTCGTATTTGTGGACGTGTTCGTATTCTGCGCGACGATGGGAAGAGCGAGCGCGGCGACGAGCGCGACGATGGCCGATAATCTTTTAAGCATAATTCACTCCTCAGACGTAAAATTTGAGTATGACATCATTCGGGGCAATGCGAGGGCGCGCGCCAGCGTTTAGACTTTTCCGTCTCTTTCGGCGAACTCAAACCAGGGCTGCTGGCTGCGCAGTCTGCGCACGGAGCGCTCGCGCCCTATGACCTCGAAGACCTCGAACATGGAAGGGCCGACAGCCTGCCCCGTCAGCATGGTGCGCGACGCATTGATGAGCAGGCCAGCCTTCACCTCAGACTCTTCGGCGAAGGCGCGCAGGGCGGCTTCACTCGCCTGAGCCGTGAAGGGTTCAACCCCTTCGAGGCGTCCGGCCAGTGCGGGCAAAAGCTCCTTGAGGCGCGGCTCCTTCAAGACGTTCTTTCGGACAGCCGCTTCGTCGAAGTCAAAGTCCTCGCTGAAATAGGGGCGTCCCTGCGCGGAGAAATCCTTGAGCGTGAAGAAGCGCTGGCGTATCAGATCGACCGCTCTCTCGAACCACGCGCTCTCGTCATCCTCATACTCCTCGCGCCACAATTTGTTGGCGCGAAGCTCCGCCTTAACCATCGGCAGCAACTCTTCAAGCGGCATCGTGCGTATGTACTCGGCATTCATCCAGAGCGCTTTGTCGTCCGTCCAATGGCGCGGGTCTGACTCGTTGAAGTTGAAGATGGCATTCGAACGATGAACGCCTTCGAGCGAGAAGCGCTCGATCAATTCGTCCAATGACATGATCTCCTGCTCGCCTTCAGCCGACCAGCCGAGGAGCGCCAGGAAGTTGCGAAACGCGGCGGGCACAAACCCGCGATCACGATAGGTCGTCAAAGAGACGACCTCGCCGTGCTTGCGCTTGCTGAGCTTGCCCTTATTCGGCGCGAGAATCAGCGGCAGATGGGCGAAGCGCGGCACACGCGCGCCCAGCGCCTCGTAGATCAGTATCTGCTTGTGCGTGTTGGTCAGGTGATCCTGCCCGCGAATCACGTCCGTGATGCCCATCTCTATGTCGTCCATGACGACCGACAGGTTGTAGAGCGGATGGCCGTCGGAGCGCAACAGCACCAGGTCTTCGATCTCCGCGTGGGTGCGCTCCTGCTCGCCGTAGACGGCATCTGTGAAGTGCGTCTTGCCCTCGTGCGGGACTTTCAGACGAACCGCGAAGGGCTCACCTGCGGCGGCGCGACGGTTAGACTCTTCCATATCCAGCTCGCGGTAGGGATTGCCGCGCTGATCCTGGCCTTCCGCTGCCTGCGCACGCGCCCTCTCGGCGATACCCTGCTTGACATTGGCGTCTGCGCGCTCCTCTTTGGGCGTGAAATCCCTGTAGGCTTTGCCCGCTTCGATCAAAGAGAGCGCCGCACGCCTGTGCTTTTCGGCGTTGTCGGATTGAAAGACCAGCTCCTCGTCGTAATTCAGGCCGAGCCACTCCAACCCTTCCAGGATCGAGCGCGTCGATTCTTCCGTCGAGCGCTGAATGTCCGTGTCCTCTATGCGGAGCAGAAACTTGCCGCCCACATGGCGCGCATAAAGCCAGTTAAAGAGCGCTGAGCGTGCCGCGCCGATATGTAGATAACCCGTCGGGGACGGGGCGAAACGAACTCGAATAGGCATAAAAAAGTAGCCAGTAGCCAGTAGCCAGTAGCCAGTAGGAAAAGCACGCCTTTCTACTGGCTACTGGCTACTGGCTACTGACTACTCAGAGATCAATGGCGGAGATGACAGGATTCGAACCTGTGATGGGCTTTTGACCCATAACGGTTTAGCAAACCGCCGCCTTCAGCCACTCGGCCACATCTCCGCTCGTGCCCGTTAATCGGACGAGAAGTTATTCTAATCCGTGAGGCGAGATTGTCAAGGCGCAGTCTCCGGTTTGTCCCGCCTCAAATCAAGGGCCGACGCTGTCTTCAAAAGATTGGCGGCCATAGTGAATATTCGTCTAACTTTCCAAAGCGCTTTCTTCTCCTGTCACGGCGCGCTGGACTGACAAGCGCCACGATTCACGTTAACATCGAGTTCTTAAGTTCGCTCATATTCGTTTCGAGCTTTTGCGCTGATAGGAATGCTATTTAACAGTTATATCTTCTGGGCATTTTTTGCGTGCGTCTTCATCCTTTACAGGCTGCTCCCACACAGGGGCCAGAACTACATGCTGCTGGCCGCGAGCTATATCTTCTACGGCTACTGGGACTGGCGCTTCCTCTTCATCATGCTCTTCTCGACGGTCGTCGATTACTTCGCGGCGATCTTCATCGGCGAGAGCCGTTCGCCGCGCCTGCGGAAGGTGATCCTGATCGCATCCATCTGCGTTCAACTGGGGCTGCTCGGGCTCTTCAAGTATTATGGCTTCTTCGCGCACGAGTTCAGCGCCTTGCTGGCGCAGATGGGTCTTCCCGTCTCTCTGCCCGCGCTCGGCGTGCTGCTCCCCGTAGGCATCTCTTTTTATACCTTCCAGACGATGAGCTACACGATTGACGTGTATCGAGGGCAGTTCAAGTACACCAGGAACTTCATAGACTTCGCGCTCTTCGTCAGCTTCTTCCCGCACCTGGTGGCCGGGCCTATCGTGCGCGCGGCGAAACTGTTGCCGCAGTTGAGCAACCCTCGCGTGCGGCGGGCGGAGGATTTCCGCGACGGGCTCTACTATGTGACGACGGGTCTTTTCAAAAAGGTCGTGGTGGCGGATAACCTGGGCGTGATCGTCAATGCGATCTTTCAGGCCGATCCGGCGCAGTTGAGCGGCCTTGAGTGTCTGGTCGGCGTTTATGCTTTCGCCTTTCAGATTTACGGGGACTTCTCCGGCTACTCTTCAATCGCGCAGGGCGTCGCCAAGTGGTTGAACATAGACCTGACGACGAACTTCAACCTGCCGTACTTCGCCACCTCGCCGTCAGATTTCTGGAGCCGCTGGCATATCAGCCTCTCGACGTGGTTTCGCGACTACGTCTTCGTGCCTCTGGCGCGCGGAGGCCGTCAGACGAGCCGCCCGCGCACGTACCTGACCGTCATCTTCGTCATGCTGCTGAGCGGGTTGTGGCACGGCGCGGGCTGGACCTTTCTCGCGTGGGGACTGTTTCACGGCCTGCTGCTGTGCGTCTACAGGTTCTTCACGTCGCGCCGCTACTGGTTCTTTAAGAGACAGCAAGAGGCGAGGGCTGTGCCCTTTCAATCTATGGTCTCCCGCCTCCTGAAAATGCTCGTCATGTTCCACCTCGTCTGTTTCGGGTGGCTGCTGTTTCGCGCCGACTCTGTGTCGCAAGGCTTGAGTATGCTGAGACGGATCGCGACGGATTTGCGTGCGACCCCGTTTGCCGTCTCGGCTCTCGCGATGGTCGCTTTTTATGCCGGGCCGCTCATGGCTTACGAGTTCTGGCTTGAGCAGAGAGACGATCTGCTGAAGCTGACGCGCGTCAACTGGCTGGCGCGCGGCTTCGTTTATACTTACTGCGCTTTCATGTTATGGTTTTTTCCTCCTCCGGTGAGCAATGTATTCATCTACTTCCAGTTTTAGAACAGAGTTGAAGGTGCTCCTCCTGGTCGTCTCCGCGCTCGCGGTCTGCGAGCTGGTGGTGCGCGTCTTTGAAAGAAGACTGACCGTCGACGTGAAAGCCCCTGCCATCTCGAAGAGACTGAGTGAGGCGGAAGGCCAGCGTGTGCTGGTGCTGGGAAATTCGCTGGTCAGGGATAACGTGAACACGGACATCCTGGAAACGGAGATGAGGGCGCAGGGCGTCCGCTCGATTCACATTGAAAAAGTCTACCTGATGAATACCATCGTCAACGATTGGTACTACGCCTTCAAGCATCATTTCGTGGACGCGGGACGGCTCCCGGACGTGCTGGTCATCTGTTTCTCCTACAACCATCTGGAAGACGCCACGATCCACCGCCCGCTCATCGCTCGTTACTACAGCAGCCTCCGCGACATCCCTCAAATCTTCTCGGAGGACATACCGGATTTCAATGGCCGTGTCGAGTTTCTGCTCTCAAGATGGCTGGCCTCTTTCACTCACCGGACGGATGTCGAGCGGCGCATACTTGACACCCTGATCCCTTACTACCGCGAAAGCGTCACGCGCATCAATGACGCGTTGACCGATGAGGCCAATAAGCGTCGGGGAGTCTATCAGCCTGGCTATCGTCGATTCGCACAGCTCTTGCGGATGGCGCAGAATCGAGGCGTTCGCGTGATCGTGGTCGCCGTGCCCGTGGCAAATCAGTACCCTATCAACCCACAGATCAAGAGCACGTTGGAAGCCAACGTGGTGACATTCGTAGACACACGCAAGGTGGAAGGCCTGGGCAAAACGAGCTTTGTCGACGGGATGCACATGAACGGCGACGGGGCAAACGTCTACAGCCGCGCCCTTGCTCACCATCTGGTCGATTATCTAAGACCGCCTTCGACCACGGAGACCTTCAATAGTAAATGGTCAAGGCTCATAGCCAGTCATGGCTTATAATATGCAAACAAGCTGTGTGAAATGGAATGATTCAGCGGGTGGAAATATATGTTGACGGCTCCAATGGACAAGCGTATATAACACCTGTTGCGACTGTTTTTCAGGCAGGAGCCTCACTCCTTACGAGTCCTGCTCCTGCTGATAAGCCATTCTAAAACCTATTTTAAATCCTTATTGGATAGCGGCTCGAATACGGGGGTAGAGGATCACGACACACACTCTCTCTTTCATAGTAACTCTCAAATCTATTCACTGCGGCACGCGCCTGACCTGTCCGAAACTGAGCCGCTACCGGATAAAGGTAGGAAAGAGTGACTGGTCTATACATCTGTTACTGGAGTTTTCAAGACCCGCTTTGTCAAACGCAGAGCCTGGCCTATCTGCGTACGTTGGCTAAACGCGGACACAAATTCGCGCTGATTACTTTTGAGCAGCCTCAATGCAAAACCACTCCCACTCAAAAAAAAAGGATCAAGCGAGAGCTTCAGCAAGAAGGCATTGCCTGGTATCCGTTGAAGTATCACAAACGCTTTCCCATGCTGGCGACTGCTTATGACTGCGTGCGCGGCATCTTGATGGGAGTATGGATCGCCCTTCGACATAGACCTCAAGTTATTCATTCAAGGTCGAGCGTAGCCTCGGCCATGGCACTCGCCGTCGCAAACGTTTGCCGGCTCAAATTTCTGTATGATGCTGATGCCACGCTCTCCGAAGAGTATACGGATCATGGTCACTGGTCGCGCGACAGCGGGGCGTTCAGAGTGACGGCGTGGGTTGAATCCCAGGCGCGAAAACGCGCCCATTCGATTGTCGTATTGAGCGAGAAGCTGCGTGATGATTTCAGACAGGAGTTCGGTGTCAGCGCTCCGATTGAGGTCATTCCCTGTTGCGTGAATGTAGAGGCCTTTCAGTTCAACCAGGCGACGAGAGAGAGTTGCCGTAGAGAATTGGGCATCGTCGATGAACGATTGTTTGTCTATGTGGGAAAGGCAGGCACGCGCTCTTTAGTAGACGAGATGTTCGATTTTTTCAAAGTCGCTCAGGCGCGCCTGGGCTCTCCTGCACGGTTGCTCATTTTGAGCGGAGAAGAGCCTGAAGTTTTCCACCGGATTGCTGAAAAACGGCAGGTCAGCCACGATCACTATAGCGTCAAATACGTGGGTCGGGAGAGAGTGAGCCGCTATCTGGCAGCTTCCGATGCGGGGCTTGCTTTCATCAGAAGCGCGAGATGTGAGCGCGGGAGTTCACCAATCAAAATTGGTGAATATCTGGCGGCTGGGTTGCCTGTCGTGATGACCGAAAGAATAGGCGATTATAGCGAGTGGGTGGCGCAACATGATCTCGGCGTGGTGATCGGCAAACTGGATGAAGAGCATTACGCGGAAGCTGTTAAAGGCCTGATGGAAATCTGGGCGAAAGGCAATTCCTTCAGAACCATCTGTCGCCAATTTGCAGAGACGAAAATCTCAATCGAGACCGTCGGCGCACCACGCTACGGGAAGGTTTATGAAGGGCTGTTAAGAGACTTGTGACCGTGCGCCGCTGCTTGGCTGCTGTGGTTTTCTGATCTCCCTGGCGCAGCGCCCCCGTTGAGAGCTTAAGGCGCAGATAAGCTCGCGGGGCGGGGTGCGCCGCGCAATTGGATGGGGGGTTGCGGCGCGCAGCACACCTTGACCAGGCGCTCGCGGTCGCGTCGCATCTCTACGTCCTCTTTGAGCCACGCGCGCACTTCCGTAAAGATACGCGCCGCGTGCGGGTCGTTCGGCTCTGCGATGCGGTAGTGCATCCACTTGCCCTCACGGCGGGCCGAGACCACGCCAGCCCTGCGCAGGTAGGCCAGATGACGCGAAATCTTCGGCTGGTTCGTCCCCAGCACTTCGACGAAAAAACAGACGCAGATCTCCGTATCAGCCATCAGGTTCAAGAGCCGCAGGCGCGTCCGGTCGGCCAGCGCGCGAAACAGCATCTCCATGTCGAATCCCTTGCCCGAGGTGCTCATGAAAATAATTTTAGCACGAAACGACAAATATGTCTTGACATATATGTCTGACCGGCGTAGGATGCACATATTCGCCTGAGCGAATATGTAAATTCAGTTCAGAAGGAGAGGAAAGATGGAGAAGGATAAGGTGAAAACGGTGCAGGCGTTGAAGGCGCATGTGGCGCTGAACGTGAGGGACGTGGAGACGAGCGCGGAGTTCTACAGGAAGATGCTGGGGCTCGAGCCGAGCAAGGTGCGCAAGGGGTACGCGAAGTTTGACGTTAAGACTCCGCCGCTCAACCTGACGCTGAATGAAGTTCCCTTTAATGATCGCGGCGCGCTCTCGCACATGGGGATTCAGGTGGCGTCAACAGGGGATGTGCTCGCCATGCGCGAGAAGTGGGAAGAGGCGGGTCTCATCACGCGCGATGAGATGCAGACCAACTGCTGCTACGCCCTTCAGGATAAGACCTGGGTGCATGACCCGGACGGCAACGAATGGGAGGTCTTCGTCGTGCTCGAAGATAATCTGGCCGAGACGACCTCTTGCTGCGCGACCGCCGCCGGGCTGGATAATGTGGCGGAGGGCTGTGCGACTTCAGCGCCTTTAGCTGCGGAAGCATCTTCTTCATGCTGCGGATCAAGCGCCGCGCCGACTACAATTGCGCGTTGAAGAGGGTTTGAGACAATCAATTCAAAGGTGGAAGCTGAAGCGCACGGTCATTGTTCCGCGCGGGCGAAGATAGCCGTTTGCATAAGGAGTAAAGGTATGACCGATCCGCAACGTGTGCTCATCCTTTGTACGGGTAATTCGGCGCGCAGCCAGATGGCAGAAGGGCTGCTGCGTCAGATGGGCGGAGATCGCTTCGAGGTCTTGAGCGCGGGCACTGAGCCGAGCCGCGTTAACCCGCTCGCCATAGAGGCTATGCGTGAGGTGGGCATAGACATCTCCAATCAGCGCTCCAAATCCGTAGACGAATTTCAAGGGCAGGAGTTCGACTATGTGATTACGGTCTGCGATAGAGCGAACCGCAACTGCCCTGTCTTTGCGGGACGCACGCAGCGTATTCACTGGAGCTTTGACGATCCGGGCGCTGCTGTGGGCGAGACGGGCGAGCGCCTGGTCGTCTTTCGCCGCGTGCGCGATGAGATCGAAGGACGCCTGCGCGACTTCGTAGGGCGTTAAGGAGCAGACCCGTCTTGAGAGCGGGGCGCTCCGCGAAGCAATAAAGAAGCGGC
>DASVVT010000078.1:0-23440 GCA_036386415.1 Pyrinomonadaceae bacterium | reverse complement strand
GGCGCATAGAAGTAAGAGCTTTTAGAGGTTGGCACACTATAGGCACACACATAAAAACGGGCAGCTTAACGGCTGCCCGTAACTTATTGAAATAATTGATGAGCCGAGCAGGACTCGAACCTGCGACCCACTGGTTAAAAGTCTTATTTGTGTTTACGTATGATCTTGACAATCAGAAATAACTATAGGAAGAGGCGTTCGGCACAGAGTTACAAAGAGTCACGAGAAAGAAGCCCCGCGAAATTATGCAACTTCGCGGGGCTATCTTTGGGTTAGCGCCTTAGTTGTGTCTCGCGCTCGCGCGGCTCAGACCTCGGTCGAGCGCCCGAAGATTGTGAGGTTGGGCGTTGCATCCGAGGAGCCCGCCCCGCTTTGCAGCGTGTACCCGGTGGCACAGAACAGCCGTTCGTTGGCATAGTTCCGCCTGACGGTCAGGTAGTCGCCCCACTTGTTGTCAGCCGGGCCGCGCGTGCTGGTGAAGGTTATCACCTGGCGTAGCGTCCCTGTCAGGATGGCGGCCACATGAGTCGGGAATCGCGTGCCGCCCCCGATGAAGTGGGATGACCCCACCTCGTTATTGGAGTTGGTGTTTAGGGCGGAGTAACAGTACGCGAAGCTGGTACTCCAGAGGTTGATGTTCTGTATTAACGACATGGTCGTGGCGTTAATGCGAGCGATCTGGATGAACGGATGTGGGCGGGCGTTGGCCCCACCCTTGGCCGAGCCCCAGGCAAACCACAACTCGTTGCCAGCCAGTGTCGCGCCCGTGTGGCGACCATCGGCGCGCGCCAGCCAGTTGCGCCCGTCCGGGGTGATGGAACTGTAGGGCCCAGAAGACCACGACGCCACCGCCACGCTGGTAGAGGTCGGCGCCGCGCTGCCCTCCGGCCATTTGAATACCCGCAGGGAACTGGTGGAATTGTGCGCGACGAAGAAGGCGGTCGTCGCGCAGTTCTGCGCGACGCGCAGGCTGGGGTGCGTCGTCGAGACGAAGCGCGTCGCCGACAAAGTGCCGGTAGTGAAGCTGCTCAGCCTGATCCGAACCACCACCGAGGCCCGCCACGCCCCGGCCGATGTGAAGGCGTTGCTCGTCATGTAGAGCATGTTGGTGCCCGTCGAAAGGTCTGGGAAGTCCAGCCAGATGCCGGCGCCAAGCCCGACACTGGCTGGGGTGATGTCAAAGAATCGCCACGCGCCGGTCTTCACGCGCGCCGTAGTGGCATAGGCGATGCGCTGGATATTTTTCCCAGTGGAGTCGCGCGTGTACTGGAGCAGCCAGATGAACGTGTCGATGCTCTTGATGTAATGCACGACCTGGTCGCAGCAGAAGCTCATCCCCGGCGGGTTCGGAAAGGTGGTGAACGGGTCAACGAACTTAAAGGTCGCCCCGCCGTCGATCGAGACGGCTGCGAACCAGTTCCCTGTGTAGAACACCACGCTGCCGTTGATAGCGGCGCTCGGCTCGCACACGTGCGAGGCCGTGTCCGCCGTGGCTACGTCGTTAAGTTGCACGTTCTTGACGAGGGAGATGGTGTCGGTCGGCGCCATAGGGGTCGCCCGCGCCGACCTCAGTGCCGCCATCGGCACGCTTTCTTCGAGCGCCATGGGCGCTGTGGGCAGCATGTCCAAGACCTTCGGGCCAACCGGCGGTTTGGGAAGAACCTTACGCGGATGAATCTCATCCTTCTTCCGGGCTTCGGAAAACTTGTACGCCTCTTCCAAATACTTGACCTTGATCTCCTGCGCCTCTATAGCCTCTACCTTCCCTGTGGTGAAGCTGGCCGTAGCGGCAAAAGCGCGAGCTGATCCCAACCTGGCCGCTCCCTGCTTAGCGTCCTTTGCTGACGCGGCTTTGGCGACCTTCCTTGAACTCTTCTTAGCCGCTGCTTTAGTGGCGGCCTTCTTCGATCTCTTCTTTGTTGGCATGATTGTTTCTAGTCCTTTCTAGACTGTGGTGAGTTAGGGGTATGCGAGGATTTTCTGTTGTAACAACCTTTGCTCAAACAACGCTGGCGAAGCCGGTGAGGCATTTAAGCCGCGGCTAGATTCGGGCAGTGGCAGGAGCGGGAAGATGCGGTTCAGTCCAACTCGACCGGCGGCGAGGGTGTGTCGTCTGGCACCTCCTCACCCTCGGGTACTGGCGGAATGTGCTGCCGCTTGTGAATTTCATGCTCCGGCGGAAGCGGGGCAGGTGTTTTCCAGTAGCGGACGCGAACTTCCTTCTCCGTTTGCTCGGGCAGTTCACCCGTCGGGAGAGATTCCGGCGGTGTCAACTCCTCAGCTTTCTTCTCGCTCACGACACCTCCTTTAATTGGCAAGCTACATTGTCTTAATATCACTTAATTTGACAGACTGCAAATAATTTTTCTGCGCCTGCTCGGAGATTGAGGCGGAAGCATATTAAGCCGATTAGATCGCTGACGGTCTGTCCACCGACGCAGGATGCTGATTGCAGTTGTGCGAGCACGAGCCACACAGCCGTTTTCACCAGGCGATGCTGTATAAAGTGAACGGCGCATAGTACATTTAACGCCGCGCCTCATAACTCATTTAACGCGGACGCCTCGGAAGCATCCTTTTCATGATGCTTCCTCTGATGTAAATTGAAGGCTGTTCGCTCGGCGCGGGATAATTCTGGTGTTAGATTGCCTCGTTGAACATGAAGAGTAGCATTGAGTATTCTGATGGCACACGACTTCAATTCGCTGAAAACCTATTTGCTCAACTTGGGGACTTCTGATGTGCCTCATACACATGGGGATTTCCTTTCGCATCTGGTCGGCGTCTATCGTTATCTTGAGCGGTGGCATTGCCACGAGTATATCATGCTGGCGGGACTCTTTCATTCCATCTATGGAACACAAGCTTTTCAAAATTTCTCTCTTTCGCAAGAGCGTCGACGTGAAATACAAGAACTCATAGGTGAGTCTGCGGAGCGGCTCGTATACGCCTACTGCGCCATGACATATAAATCCTTGCGCGAGAGTGTGCTCTCCGGCACAAAGCCTCAATTGTGGGACCGCTTCGCCGATTGTCCGATGGATGTGACAGGCCAAGAGCTCACAGACATACTTTGGGTGAAGCTGGCCGATATTCTGGAACAAGAAGCTCGTTTGAATGACGAACAAAAGTCTTTTAAGTACGCTGGATTCTGGCGCTTCGTTGCCAAACAGCTTGGCACGGTTGCGGTTGAGAGTTGGGATCAAGTATATGGTAACTGTGAATTGGAAATGAACGATACGTTGATAGGCGCTATGTCACAACGGCAACCTAACAACTCATTCAACCGGAGCGGAATCAACTCATCTTTCATTCGCAAGATTGAAGGCTTGGTCAGATGCCTCTCGCCCGTTTAATTCGAGCGTTCGGCTGCTTTGATGTATTTAACCATTCTTCACTAACAGGCAACTTGTCTTTAGAATTGTCTAAGCAAGCTTAAAGTTCAGAAAGGAGATAGTCATGGACATAGGAAAGACCTCCCTTACAATCGAAGGCAAGCCAGGAGAAGAAGTCAGGGTTCTCTACAGAGATCGCGGTGATGAGCCTCCTCCCCCTATCTGGGAAGGGAAGCTTGGAGCGGATGGTCGAGTAACAATTGATGTCCCACAGGGATATCTGGTCGTTCTTGGTAGTAACGGTGGGCAGGCTGTACTTGAGCTTTACAAGACAAAACCCGCTTCCGAGACCGTCCGCCTCTGAGACGCCAACCTTTGAGATTGCTCAACTCATTGTCGGCTGTGGCTCAGATTTGAGAGGGGCGCTTGGCAAATGCGCCCCTTTTATTCTCAAAGAAAATAATACCTCTGCATCCCGTAGTATCTTTGGATGGCGCAGCCCAACAACTCATTCAACCGGACTCGCAATTAGGTAGAATTTCATCATCCATCTTTATTGCTCGCGGGCTGATTCGAGCGTTAGGCGCGCAGGTTCTACGGTCTAACTTGAATCTCGCCTTCCGCGTACATTAAATCAAAGGAGTAAGACGAGAGCGGAAAGCTCTGCGCGGTGATCTCATTACTCGGATGAGACGTTATCCCCCTGTCATCTTCGCGCTCGGCATCCGTTGCCCACCATGTAAGGCGCGCCCCCTCGTCGTTTTCCAGCTCCGCATCCGTTGGAGTCCAACGCTGCTCCACTGGCTTGTAAAGACCCCAGGTCAGCGTATCCTGTGTTTTTTCCCCGTCGCCATCGACATCTTCGACCACCAGTAGCACCCGCTGCCCTATGTAGTCCTCCAGATTAGACCCCGTGACGGTTCCGCTCATGACTGCCCTATTCCTCTCTACCAACATGCCGTCAAACCTTGCCTCAATCTGTAGGTTTTCGAGCCTGCCGCTAAAACTCCTATCGCCGGTGCCATCAACGTCCTGGTCAGGAATCTCTGCCGGGCCGCTGAAAGTCATCTCGCCACTCATACTGCCGACACCGTCTGTTGTGGCGTTGAACTCAATGGACTTTGTCAGATCGTCTTCCACTGCAAACTTGAGGCTCCCGTCGGCGGATTGAGCAGTGGCCGAGCGCGGTGCTGTGAAGCTTAGCAGGAATAGCGCGAAAATCGTGGCACAGACTATACTCTTCATTCTGGAACTGCTCATAAAACGGAACTTACTCATTGTGGAAACTCCTTTGGGCTTAGGGTTAAAGGGTTTAAGGTATAAGACATGTAATGTTGACATTGTTTTCTACCTCTTAGTGGCTCTTCAAAGTTCGCCACGCCGGGTTAAAAGCGATGCTTAAAGATTGCACCGTTGCCCGACGGACGACACCTTACTCGGCGTGGTTGCGTGGCGTCTTTAGGGTGTGCTGAAAAATTTCTGAAAGAATTATGAAATTCAAGAAAGGTAAATCGGGATAGGCTAGGCGATATAGGGCAGGCAGCAGAGTCAATATTCCTTCGAGAGCAATGCGACAGCTAACAACTCATTCAAGCGCGACCGCCGTTCGTTGAAAGATGCGCGTGAGGATCAGCGGTTCAACTTGTCTGATCTGGCTCATCAGTGGCGTACCACTTTTAACCTACTGCCCGCTTCGCCGAGAGTCTTTGATGTGTGTGGCGCAAGGCGTCAACGTCGCAGCCATCGTGACGACTATCATCCTCGTGCGAAGGAGTAACAGCATCTGCCCGTACCATCTGAAACTTAGCGAGACGATGGTGCGGCAGTAAAAGGAGACAACTATGGCAAGTCCTGCAAGCATTGGAGGGCATCCCATACATCCGATGCTCATTCCATTTCCGTTGGCACTCTGGTTCTTTTCGTTCATCGCAGACCTCATCTATCTCTGGCGCGGCAATCCCGTGTGGAGAGACTGGATAGCATTCTACGCGCTTCTGGCGGGCATCATCGGCGCAGTGGCGGCAGCAGTGTTCGGCATCATTGACTGGCTCTCGATCAAAGACCGCGCGGTGAAAAGGGTTGCCGACTGGCACGCCCGCCTGAATGTTATTGCGCTGCTGATTTTCGCGGCCAGCTTTTACCTGCGCACGACGGGCGGCTCACGGATGGTCGGTGGAAGCTACACCATTCCTCTTGCACTCTCCGTGCTGGGTGTTATCTTAATCACGATCTCCGGCTATCTCGGTGGCGAATTGGTCTTCAGGTATGGCGTGGCGGTCAACCCGCAATCAGATACCCCGCCGGAAGAGAGAGCTAAGGCTCGCGCGTCTTGAGGCGCACTGCCGAGGTAAGGGGCAGATCAGGATTGCTGCTCGTCGCGCTCACATCATGAAATAGGGAGGAAGCGATGGCAAACACAGCCGCAGATGTGCTCGTCGAGGGCATCATTGATTGGGGCGTTGATACGGTCTTCGGATTGCCGGGCGACGGCATCAACGGCATCATGGAAGCTTTGCGCCAGCGTCAGGATCGCGTCCGCTTTATACAGGTGCGCCACGAAGAGGCAGCAGCTTTCATGGCCTGCGCTTACGCGAAGTACACCGGGCGGCTGGGCTGCTGCCTCGCCACTTCGGGGCCGGGCGGCATACATCTGCTGAACGGCCTCTACGATGCGAAGATGGATCAAGCGCCTGTGCTCGCCATCACGGGGCAGACCTACTCCGACCTTAAAGGCAGCAAATTTCAACAAGAGGTGAACATGACGCTCCTCTTCGAGGACGTGAGCTGTTACAACCAAGAGGTCATCAACCCCGATCAGGTCGAGATGCTTGCCGACGCGGCATGCCGCCACGCGCTCAACAATCGCGGAGTGGCGCACATCACGTTTCCCGTTGACTATCAGGAGAAAGAGCCAACGGGCAAGGGTACGATGCACAAAGTCGAGGGGCACACGACGAGCCGCTGGTCGCCGCCCGTCGCCGTCCCTCCCGAAGATGAATTGAAACTCGCCGCTTTCATCCTCAACGAAGCCAAGAAGCCGGTCATTCTCATCGGGCAAGGCGCTTTGGGCGCAACGGATGAAGTGATTGAGATCGCGGACAAGCTCGGCGCGCCGGTTGTCAAGGCGTTGCTCGGCAAAGCAGTCATACCCGACGACCATCCACTTACCACAGGCGGACTCGGACTGCTCGGCACGACACCTTCGCAGGAAGCGATGGAACAGGCGGACGCGCTGCTCATCATCGGCTCGTCGTTCCCCTACATGGAATACCTGCCGAAGCCCGATCAGGCCAAAGGCGTGCAGATTGACGACAAGCCTGACCGCATCGGCTTGCGCTTTCCTGTTGAAGTCGGTTTGGTCGGCGACGCGAAGCCGACTGTCACTGCGCTCTTGCGCTTCATCGAGCGAAAAGATGATCGAAGCTTTCTCGAACAGGCGCAGGAGGGAATGAAAGAGTGGTGGGAGTTGATGCGCACGCGCGCCATGCGGGATGATGTGCCTATCAAGCCGCAGCGCGTCGCTTGGGAGTTGTCGGAGCTAGCAGCAGACGACGCGATCATCTCGACCGATTCCGGGACGATCACGACGTGGATCGCGCGGCAGTTCAAAATCCGTGGGCAGCAGAAGTTCAGTTGTTCAGGAACACTGGCGACGATGGCCTGCGGGTTGCCGTATAGTATCGCCGCCAAGATTGCGTATCCCGAACGTCAGTCCATAGCTTTCGTCGGCGACGGCGGATTCACGATGCTCATGGGCGAGTTTCTGACCGCCGTTAAATATAACCTGCCCATCGTCGTCGTCATTATCAAGAACAACACGCTCGGCCAGATCAAGTGGGAGCAGATCGTCTTCCTCGGAAATCCCGAATACGGTTGTGAGCTGCACAATCCTGATTTTGCGAAGTACGCCGAGGCATGCGGCGGTGTGGGCTTGACGGTGGAGCGGCCTGAAGAGATACGTCCGGCGCTGGAGCGCGCGCTTTCGTCTGGCAAGCCGTCAATCGTCGAAGTAGTCGTTGACCCCTTCGAGCCGCCGATGCCGCCGAAGGTGAGCGTCGAGCAGGCACTGCATTTCGCGGAGGCGCTGGCGAAGGGGCAGCCCGCAGGCGGCAAGATCGCTCTCACTCTCTTCCGCGACAAGTTGAGCGAGCTGTTCTAACAATGGACTGTCCTTGAATGCGAGGTCACATGTGAAATCAAAAGTGATGCACGAAGGCGACGATAAGACTTTTGCGATTGTCTTCGACACGGGCGACGAAGTCGTCGAGGGGCTGCTCGCCTTCGCACGAGAGCAAAGCCTGGCGGCGAATCACCTCACGGGGATCAGCGCGTATGAGCGCGTCACTCTCGGCTTCTTCGAGCTAGGGTCGCGGGATTATAAGAAGATTCCGATCAATGAACAGGTCGAAGTGATGTCTCTCATCGGCAACATCTGTTTGGGGATGCACCTGCGCGGGATGGGGCGGCAGATGGGCGGGCTGTATGTGGCGCTCTTTAATTGGCTGGAAGGGCCGCTCGCCTTTGCGCCCGCGCTCTTCACCGGATTTGCTGGTATTGGTCTCATAGCAATCTATCTGCTGTGAGCGGAAAAGAACCAAGCATGACAGGCATTGAAGTGGATTCCTACAGAAACGGATAGGACTATGGGTGAGAGACAGGAATTTCGCACGCGCTATCCGGGCTACAACGTTCTCGACAAGTGGTCTTCGCCCGATTGGGATGACCAGACGCGCGAGGTCGTGCGACGGCGTCTGGAGGAAGTCCCGCCGATCCGCTTCTTCACAGAGCATGAGGCGCGCACGCTCGCGGCTATCGCCGAGCGCATCGTCCCGCAGCCTGAGCGGGACGATGCCGAGAAGATACCAATCGTGCCGTGGATTGACGAGAAGCTTTACGAAGACAAGCGCGACGGGTATCGCTACGAAGAGTTGCCGCCGCAGCGCGAGGCGTGGCGGCTCGGTCTGGCCGGGATTGATGAAGCGGCGCGCGCTCTTTTCGCCAGCAAAGTATTCATCGACCTAGACCCGCTCTCTCAAGACGTTGTGCTCAGCCACGTCGAGCGCGGGGATGCGTCCGGCGCGACGTGGAAGAAGATGCCGCCCGCGCGCTTCTTCAAGAGCGTGCTCTCGATCACGATAGTCAAAATCTACTACGCGCACCCTTTGGCGTGGAACGAGATCGGCTACGGCGGGCCGTCGTCGCCGCGCGGCCACGTGCGTAAATGGGAGGGCGGCGTTGACCCTTGGGAAGCGCGGGAGGAAGAGCGCGGGCGCTCGCTGAACAAAGGGCAGCAGGAAACGGAATGATTATTAGGCCGCAAGATTATCTGGTGCGATTGCGCCCGCGCGGCGACACGCTCTACGTCAGTCAAAGCCGCACCGTGCTCGCCACCGACCGTGATGGCTTTATCCGCGATGGCGCGGATCACGGGCTTCTAGTTCACCAGACGCGACTGCTCTCCCTCTACAGGTATCTGATTAACGATCAGGCGTGGCACGCAATCGCGCTCTCGAACGTCGAGCAGCACACGTGGCTCGGCTACTACATCGCGCTACCGCCGGGCGTCAAGCAACAGCGTGATCCGGGGAGCGGCCAGATGGAGGTCATCTCGCAGCAGACGCTCGAACTGCGTCTCTCCCGCTACGTCGGCGACGGTCTACATGAGGACGTTGACATCACTAACTTCACGCAGCAGAAGACCGCTTTTACGCTCACGCTTGAGGTTGATGCCGACTTTGCTGATATTGACGAGACCAAAGGGTTTCGACAGCAGAAGGGCGAGATCGGGCATGAGTGGCGTGAGACGGGTGGCGTGTGGGAACTGCGTTTCGATTACAGGGTCGAGAGCACGTATCACAATCAAGAAGGGACGGGAACGAAGCGCCTACACCGTGGAATAGCGTTGCGCGTCGAGAACTCCGCGTCCGTGCCGTCCTACGGCGACAAACAGATCTCATTCGACATCGAGCTTAGCCCGCAGGGCGCTTGGCACGCCTGCCTCAACCTGATCCCTTATATTGATGGCAAGTCCCTCCAGCCACTCTACGGCTGCCGCTCATTCGTCGGCACAAAGAGCGTGTACGACAGGCGACGAAAAATCTTTCTCAATGAGGCGACAAAATTCACTGCGCCGCAAAGCGAGACGCTCAGCACGGTCGTCGTGGGCGCGCTGGAGCAGGCCAAGCGCGATCTTGTGGCGCTCCGCCTCTACGACTTGGATCAAGGCGAGCGCGCGTGGACGATGGCCGCAGGACTTCCGATCTTTGTCGCGCTCTTCGGTCGTGATTCGCTGACCGCCGCGTGGCAGGCCGCGCTCGTGAGTCCCGATATGATGAAGGGGGCGCTGCCCGAACTCGCCCGCTGGCAGGGAAGTGAAGTCAACGACTGGCGCGACGAACAGCCCGGTAAGATGCTCCATGAAGCGCACGACGGGCCGATCAAAGTTTTGAACGTCAGCCCGCGCCTGCGCTACTACGGCTCAATTACGACTTCTGGTTTTTTCCCTGTGGCGGTATCGGAGCTGTGGCACTGGACGGGCGACAAGGAGTTGATCCGTCCGCTCATCGAACCGGCGATGAGGTGTCTGAAGTGGCTCGACGAGTATGGTGATTTGGACGGCGACGGATTCTATGAGTACCTGACACATTCTGAACAGGGCGTGAGAAACCAGGCGTGGAAGGATTCGGCGGACGCCATTGTTTACGAGGACGGCACGCAGGCCGAGCCTCCGATTGCGACATGCGAGGAGCAGGGCTTCGCTTATCTGGCGAAGCTGCACATGTCGGAAGTCCTCTGGTGGTCCGACCGTAAGGAAGAGGCTAAGCGGCTCTTCCACGAAGCGGAAGAGTTGAAGAAGCGTTTTAATGAAGCCTTCTGGATGGAGGACGAGGGCTTCTTCGCGCTGGGGCTTGACCCGCAGAAGCGCCAGATCAAATCCATCACCTCGAACCCCGGCCATTGCCTCGCCACAGCCATCGTTGACGAACAGCTTGTGCCCCGCACGGCGCTGCGCTTCATCGCGGACGATCTCTTCACAGGTTGGGGCGTGCGCACGCTCTCATCGAAGCACCCGGCGTACAATCCGTACAGCTATCATCGCGGCTCCGTGTGGCCTGTCGAACACGGTACTTTCGCCGTCGCATTCAAGCGGTACGGCTACCATCGTGTGGTCGAGCTAATCGCGCAGGCGCAGTTCGAAGCAGCAGCCTTTTTCAATTTTTATCGTCTGCCGGAACTCTTCAGCGGCCACCAGCGCGATGAGGATCATCCTTTCCCGGCCTTCTACCCGCAGGCCAACTCGCCGCAGGCTTGGTCTGCCTCAGCCGTATTTTGCTTGCTGCAAGCGATGCTCGGCCTCTACCCTTACGCCCCCTTAAACATGCTGCTCGTTGACCCGTACATGCCTGAATGGCTGCCTGAAATCACGCTGGAGAATCTGCGCGTCGGCGAGGCTTCTGTGACGATCCGCTTTTACCGCAAAGAAAATGGCAGAGGTGATTATGAAGTGCTTGACAAGCGCGGCTCATTGCACGTGCTCCGTCAGCCTAGCCCGTGGTCGCTGACTGCCGGATTCGCCGAGCGTTTGAAAGATGCGCTGACGAGTCTACTGCCGGGGAAATGATATAAAGAACCATTATCGAAAGTAGGGAGGAGACGTGAAACAACTGAGTAAGCCTGAAGTCATAGTCATCACGGGTGCCTCGGCAGGTGTTGGGCGCGCCGCGGCACGGGCATTCGCGCGTGAAGGGGCGTACGTCGGACTGCTGGCGCGCGGGCGTGACGGTCTAGAAGGTGTGCGACGTGACGTTGAAGAGCTGGGAGGCCGCGCGCTCGTCGTGCCGACCGACGTAGCCGATGCGGATGCTGTTGAGCGGGCGGCTGAAATGGTCGAGCGTGAGCTTGGCCCGATTGACATCTGGATTAATAACGCGATGGTGTCGGTCTTCTCGCCCGTCAAGGAGATGAAGCCGGAAGAGTATAAGCGCGTGACTGAAGTGACCTACCTGGGCTACGTGTACGGCACGCTCGCCGCGCTCAAAAGGATGCTGCCGCGCGACCGTGGCGTGATCGTGCAAGTCGGCTCGGCGCTCGCCTATCGCGGCATTCCCTTGCAGTCCGCTTACTGCGCTGCGAAGCACGCTATCCAAGGTTTTGTCGATTCGTTGCGTAGCGAGTTGATTCACGACCACTCGAATGTGCGTGTGACGATGGTGCAGTTGCCCGCGATGAACACGCCGCAGTTCTCCTGGGTGAAATCTCGCCTGCCGCGCAAGCCGCAGCCCGTGCCGCCCATCTACCAGCCGGAAGTCGGCGCAGAGGCAGTGCTGTTTGCCGCGCGGAACGACCGGCGCGAGATGTACGTCGGCTACCCGACTGTCGAAGCGATTGTGGGCGACAAGATCGCGCCCGCGTTTGCCGATTGGTATCTGGCTCGAAATGGTTACGAAGCGCAACAAACAGACGAGCCTGTCGGGCCGGGTCGCCGCGATAACCTTTGGGAGCCTGTGCCGGGCGACCACGGCGCGCACGGGCTTTTTGACAGCCGCGCGAGCGCGTCAAGCCCGCAACTGTGGGCGAACATCAACCGCAACTGGCTCATGATGGCCGGGGCTGGCCTTGCCGGTCTGGCAGTTGGACTATTCTTTAACCGCAGCACTGACACATAGATTCTCATGAGGAATCACTGTGAAGTCCCAATTAGAGGATGCGATAAACTCGTTACTGATGTTACGCGGAGCGAGGATTGAGAGCGCCGGAGGCGCGGCATACCAGTAGCCCACGGCGTAAGACGTGGGCTACTGGTATGCCGTCACTCCGTGACTGAAATACGGCTCTTTGCGTAACATCAGCTCGTTATTGAGACGCGCGGAAAGTTCGTCGGACGGTGAATTGCGATGAGAGGCGAAGGTTTTCAAGAGGGCATGACTGATGACCACTCCAGCGTGGAGGCGGTTCGCGATCATTACGACCGCCTCTCCGTCTTTTATCGCGCGCTGTGGGGCGACCACATTCACCACGGCTATTGGGAGAACAACGAATCGCCTGCCCGCGCGCAGGTGAAACTCGTCGAGCGGCTCACCGCGCGTGCGCACATCCTGCGCGGGAGCCACGTGCTCGATGTCGGTTGTGGGATCGGCGGCCCGGCGATTTGGCTGGCGCGAAACCTACAATGTTCCGTCTTGGGGCTGACGATCAGCCCCGTGCAGGCGCGTATGGCGGCGGAGAAATCGAGAGCGGCAGGATTGGACTCACGCGTGCGCTTCGAGGTCGGAGACGCAAACCATCTTCAGTTTCATGCGGAGACTTTTGATGTCGTGTGGGTCGTCGAATGTAGCGAACACCTCGCGGATAAGTCTCGCTTTATAGAGACCTGCTCGCGTGTGCTCCGGCCCGGCGGCGTGCTTGCGCTCTGCGCGTGGCTCACGGCTGATCCGCACGCCCGGCCTGAACACGCTCAACTCGTCGCGGCAGTCTGCCGGGGAATGCTCTGCCCACAACTCGCGAGCATGCCAGATTATACGAGTTGGATGTCTGAGAGTGGCTTCACAAGAATCGAAGCCGAAGACATCACACAACGGGTAAAGGAGACGTGGACGCATTGCGCCGCGCTCGTCAGCCGCCCGGAGGTCAAGACAGTGCTGCGTGTGAGCGACGAACGCACGCGCCGTTTCGTCGAGGCGTTCCCCGTTATGCGGCAGGCTTACGCCGAAGGCGCGATGGCCTACGGCATGTTTACGGCAAGGAAGGCTTGATGGGAGGCAGGGTAAAAGAAGAGCGGACGCTCACCGCGCCGGGCATTTATGGGGAGTGCGTGCCGATGCACGACCTCTCAAGCGAGGAGGTCGATTTCTGCATCATCGGCGCAGGCGCAGGCGGCAGCGTGCTCGGCGCGAAGCTGGCCGAAGCGGGCTTCTCAGTCGTCATGCTCGACGCAGGCCCACACTGGAACCCGGTTAGAGATTTCGTTTCAGACGAGTTGGAATCGCGCAAGCTCTTCTGGACGGACGAGCGGATCACTGGCGGCGACGACCCTGTGGAGCTTGGTTCCAACAATTCCGGTCGCGGCGTCGGCGGCAGCACCGTTCACTACTCGATGGTGGCGATGCGCGCCCACCCCGAAGACTTCCAGCGTCGCACGCACGAAGGCGAGATTGCGGGGACGGACATGCGAGATTGGCCGCTCACGTTTGAGGATTTAGAGCCGTATTACGAAGAGGTCGAGGAGGCGCTGCAAATTGCCGGGCCGACCTTTTACCCGTGGGGGAAGCGCCGTAAGCGTTACCCGCAGCGTGAGCACGAGTTAAACGCTTCGGCGCAAGTGCTCGTCCGAGGCTGCACGAAACTGAACATACCCGTCGCGCCAGCGCCGATTGCCACTTTGAGCGCGCCCCATAAAAACCGCCCGCCGTGCGTCTATCGAGGTTTCTGCAACTACGGCTGTACGACGAACGCCAAGAGTTCGGTCCTCGTCACCTACATCCCACGCGCCATACGCGCCGGGGCCGAAGTGCGTGCCAATTCCATGGCCGCTCAAATCGAGCACGACGCACGCGGCCTCGTGACTGGTGTGCTTCACTTCCGCAAAGGGAGCCGTGAGTTATACAGGCAGCGTGCGAAGAACGTGGTAGTCGCGGGCTATGCGGTTGAAACGCCGCGCCTGCTCCTCAATTCAGCAAGCTCACTCTTTCCAGACGGCCTTGCCAACTCATCAGGACTGGTTGGCAAGTGTTTTATGGTGCATTCGGGACATCAGGTCTTCGCCAAGTTCTCCGACCGTATTAACCAGTACAAAGCGCCGCCGCCGGGCGGGGCGCTAACCGAGCACTTCAACCGCACGATGCCGGACGTTGATTTCATTTGCGGCTATACCATCGAGGTTGTCGGGCCGCACGCCGTTGACTTCGCTTCACGGATCAGCACGGCTCGCGGGTTCAGGGGCGCTAAGCTCCGCCGTGCGATGCTTGATTACAACTATTACTCCGGCGTCGGTATCGTCGGCGAAATCCTGCCGCAGACTAAGAACGCAGTGAAGCTGCACGAGATAGAGCGGGATCAGTACGGCTTGCCCGTCCCGCATGTGATCTTCGGATATCATGAGAACGATAAACGAATCATCGAACACGCCATCGTGAAGATGAAAGAGATTCTCGGAGCGGCTGGAGGCGAAGACACTTGGTCAGCGGATCGCACGGCGCATCTGCTCGGCACATGCCGGATGGGCAACGACCAGAAAAACTCGGTCGTGAATGCGGACTGCCGCACGCATGATGTGTCGAACCTCTATATCTGCGACGGCTCAGTCTTTCCTACCTCCACGGCAGTCAACCCATCATTGACCATTGAGGCTATCGCCGCTCGCACCGCCGACCGCATTACTGAGTCAGCCAGACGCGGAGAGTTGAAGACGGCGTAGCTCGCATCGAAATAAGCAGTCATCAAAAGACAGAGATGCCGAAGCGCCGCTCATGAGAGACCGGCGCATGCGCGCCGTGATATGCGCGTAATATAATTTCCGGTTCGTTAATAGACTTAATCAAAGGAGTATAAATAATTCAAAAGGGGGAAGGAAAGGGAGAAAATAAGAAAAGGCTACTTTTTCAGTAGCCCTATCTTATTGATTAAATTGATGAGCCGAGCAGGACTCGAACCTGCGACCCACTGGTTAAAAGAACGATGCAGGTCTGTTCAACTGAGATTACTATGTTGAGTTGTGTTAACTACACTGCATTTATTTGGGCTTCTTGCTGATCCTAGTTCCACTGAGTTGAGTATGATGAACAATCACGAATGATTTGTCTACCAGTTGTCTACCTGCGGGCTCTATTTCTTTGCAGGGTTCAGGCCGGCCCACCGTCCTCGGCTATGGACGGTCGTTCTCACCGACCGTCCGTCCGAGTTATGCCCTCAGTAGTCTAGCCCCGTGTCTGGCATGGCCGCCGCCTTCTCTTTCTTCTCCGGCAGCTCTGCGACTATGGCCTCGGTCGTCAGCAGGAGGCTGGCAATCGAGGTCGCATTCTGAATAGCCGTGCGCGCGACTTTCGTCGGATCAATCACGCCGTCTCTGACAAGATCGCCGTACTCTTCGGTCGCCGCGTTGAAGCCGAAGTGAGGGTTCTTCTCCAAGCGCACCTTCTCGACGACGATAGAGCCTTCGTGACCGGCGTTCTGCGCGATCTGTCGGAGCGGTTCTTCCAGTGCGCGGCGAACGATTTGTACGCCAATCTGTTCGTCCTCGTCTTCGAGCTTGAATTGGTCGAGAGCTTTCTGCGCGCGTAGGAACGCGACGCCGCCGCCGGGGACGATGCCCTCTTCGACTGCCGCGCGGGTAGCGTGCATGGCGTCTTCGACGCGCGCCTTCTTCTCCTTTAGCTCGGTCTCTGTGGCTGCGCCAACTTTAATCACGGCCACGCCGCCGACGATCTTCGCCAGTCGCTCTTGCAGCTTCTCGCGGTCGTAATCACTGGTCGTCTCTTCGATCTGCGCTCTGATCTGGCGCACGCGGCCTTCGATGTCCGATTGCTTGCCAGCGCCTTCGACGATGGTCGTGTTGTCCTTGTCAATCGTCACACGCTTGGCGCGACCCAAGTCCTCCAACTTCACGTTTTCGAGCTTGATGCCGAGGTCCTCAGAGATGACGTGGCCGCCCGTCAGGATGGCTATATCTTCGAGCATCGCCTTGCGACGATCACCGAAGCCGGGAGCCTTGACCGCGCAGACATGGAGCGTACCGCGCAATTTGTTGACAACCAGAGTCGCGAGGGCTTCGCCTTCCACGTCTTCGGCGATAATAAGGAGCGGCTTGCCCTCGCGCGATATTGTCTCCAGCAGCGGCAGCAGATCGCGCATCGAGCTGATCTTCTTCTCGTGAATGAGAATCAGCGGCTCTTCGAGCGCCGCCTCCATGCGCTCCGGGTTGGTGACGAAGTAGGGCGACAGATAGCCGCGATCAAACTGCATACCCTCGACCACATCCAACTCCGTCAGCATCGTCTTAGATTCTTCGACGGTGATCACGCCGTCCTTGCCCACCTTGTTCATGGCTTCGGCGATGAGTTCGCCGATGGTGTGGTCGCCGTTAGCTGACACAGTACCAACCTGCGCGATTGATTCGCCTTTGACAGGCTTGGAAAGGCTCTTGATCTCTTCAACGACGCGCTCGGTTGCCTTCTGTATGCCGCGCTGCAAGGCCATCGGGTTTGCGCCCGCCGCGACCGTCTTCAAGCCTTCGCGAAAGATGGCCTGCGCCAGAACGGTGGCGGTCGTCGTGCCGTCGCCTGCGACATCAGAGGTCTTGCTGGCTACCTCGCGCACCATCTGCGCGCCGACGTTCTGGAGCTTATCTTCAAGCTCAATCTCACGGGCTACGGTCACGCCGTCTTTGGTGACCGTCGGCGCGCCGAATTTTTTGTCGATCACGACGTTGCGCCCCTTGGGGCCGAGCGTAACTTTCACAGCGTTGGCGAGCGTGTTGACGCCTTCGAGAATTGATTGGCGCGATTGCTCGCCGTGTATAACCATTTTCGCAGCCATATCTATCTAGTCCTCCTTACGTATAATGGTTAGTGATGATTTATGATTCTAGTTGCCTGCCGATTTAGCTTTCGCGGTCGTCGTGAAGACTCCTAAGATTTCATCTTCGCGCATGATGAGGTATTCCTCGTCATCTATCTTCACTTCCGAGCCGCTGTATTTGCCGAACAGCACGCGCATCCCCGGCTGAACGTCCAAAGCTTGGCGCGTGCCGTCCTCGCGGAACTTGCCCTCCCCGACGGCTACCACCTCGCCCTGCTGCGGCTTCTCCTTAGCCGTGTCGGGGATGATGATGCCACCACGCATCTGCTCCTCCTCGTCAATACGACGAATGAGAACGCGATCATGTAACGGACGAATAGTTGTTGCCATAGAATTTTCACCTCCTCTGAAATCACTTGCTCATAGCGAGCGCTTGCGATTACCTGTGACAGCGCGGCTCGGCGCGCCCGAAAATCTTAATCTTCGAACCTGTGTCGCATTCCCGCCAACTCGCGGTTTAACTGATCAATGCGCTCCACCAGATCGAGGATGATGCTTGCCCCTGCGAAATTGACACCCAAGTCTCGTCGCAGCCTGCGCATGCGCCTGAGACGAATGATTGACCGCGCGGGCAAAAGAGGGACCCCCGATTCCTCGTTGATCGTATCGAGTAGGCCCCGGCGGATTAGTCGCTCCAGCAGGAGAGGTCGCGCGCCCACCGCATCGGCCACCATTTCGACCGTCAGCGGCTCGTCCAGCTCGCAGTCCACTACTCGGATGAAAGCCGGTTTTATCATCGCGCAGCTCCTTTCGTTCGGCGCGAGCCCGCGCGCGGGTTGAACCGAGAGACGCGGCGCAACTCTTCATAAAGCCGCCGCTCCTCGCCATTCACTTCGCGCGGTGTGACGACCTTCAAACGGACGTACACGTCGCCACGCCCACCGCGCTGCTTGTTCAAGCCCTGACCGCGTAGTCTGAGTCTTTGGTCGCTCCGTGCGCCTGCGGGGATGGTCATCTCGACCCGTCCCTCAAGGGTCGGAACCTCTATCTTCGCGCCGAGAACAGCCTCCCAAGGGGCGAGCCGAATCTCCACTTCAAGATCGTCGCCGCGCACGTTGAACACGGGGTCCGGGCGCAAGCGTACGTGTAGGTATAGGTCGCCCGCCTGAGCGCCTTCAACACCTGCGCCGCCCTGTCCTGCCAACCGCACGGTCGAGCCGTCGCGCACCCCGGCGGGGATGTTCACCTCGATGGTTTTCGGCTTGAGCGTCTGACCTGCGCCGCGACACGTTTGGCAAATCTGGTTGCCGACGGTCGCTCCTGCGCCCTGACAGGTCTGACAGATTTCCGCCGTCTGCATCTGGAGCGTGCGACGCCCACCGCGATGCGCTTCTTCGAGCGATAGTTCCAACTCGGCTTCAATGTCTTGCCCACGACGGCTGCGACGCGCTCTGCCCCCGCGAGCCCCGCCTCCGGCGCGACCGAATAACTCCTCAAAGATGTCGAAGCCGCCCGCGCCGCCTGCGCCGGAACGGAAGTCGCGGAAGTCAAAGCCGCCGAAATCGAATCCCCCGGTCGGCGCGCCTTCTCCTCTGGCGCGGAAACCTTCCCATCCGGGCGGCGCTCCACCGCCTTGCTGGACGCCGCGCCAGTTCTCGCCGTACTGGTCGTAGAGCTTGCGCTTCTCCTTATCAGAGAGAACATCGTAAGCTTCCTGCAACTCCTTGAAGCGCTCCTCGGCTGCCTTATCACCCGGATTCAGGTCTGGGTGAAACTTTCGGGCGAGCTTGCGATAAGCCGCTTTGATCTGGTCTTCGGTGGCGCTGCGACCCACATTCAACACCCCGTAATAATCTATCGTCTTCGTTGCCATCGCCACTTACTCCTCTCGCGCTGGCTTTCCTCCTATGCCGCAAAAGTCATCACGCGGGTTGAAGACTCAGAGGCGATTCAGTGAGCCGGAGACTCCTGCCATGCCCTCCGAGGTTTTGGTCTGAGAGGGGTCGCGCGCCTCGATCCTTCGCGCCACAACTCTCTCATGTCGCGCAGCAGCCCTTCGCGAGCCGACACGACTGGCACAGACATGAAGATGCTCCCTGTCACCAGACCGACCGTAAACAGGAATGTGCCGTCAACGCCCTCGGCCCAGAGCCTGCCGCTCACAGCGATCCAGAGGCTCACAGCGAACGCAATAATGGCTGCCGCTAACATGAGGCAGTTATAAAAGAGAGCGTGATAGATATAAACACTTTTCTGGTGGCCCATCGCTTCGCACCTCCTTTCCTCAATCTCTATGCTCTCGACCGTTGTGGAGCACAGCTTGCACCAATCTTGATTCAATCTTCGGAGCAGGGGCACGCCGCTCATTTAACACGAGCTAGCGTGACGCCCTCCTTAGCCGTCGCCACCAAGTCGGACTTACCTCGGTCGTAGAGCAGTCAGCGAAGATTACGCGACCAAACATCCCCTTTTCCGAGCTTGCCGGGCACAATTCCAGATAGAGATTCGGTCCACCCGCGTCCCGGCAAAGTCCAAATAAAAGTCTAGAGATTTTAAGGAATCTAGGAAGGAGACGGCTTCAGACGGAGCCGTCTCCGCCAGAATCCTGACCAAATTTTATTCGTCAGAAAATTTTTTGTCAAGAGGCTTGACAAGGCAACACTCAGATTTTATATTGACATCATAATCACGGCTCAAACGAGCAGCCTGAATTCTGTCTTTTAGGAGGTGGAAAGCTATGACTAATTTGATGTTACGCAATCCCGTTACTGATCTGCTTCCCATCTTTTCGAAGCAGATGAACCAGTTGTTCCAGCATCCTTTCGCCTTTGATAACGGGTTGACGAGCACTCTTCAGGGGCCCGCCATCACCGTTTATGAAACCCCTGACGAGTACGTCTTCTTGGCCGAGTTGCCCGGCTGGACGCGCGATCAGGTCTCCATCGACTTTGAGAATCAGACCCTGACGCTCTCCGGTCAGCGCGACCTGGCGGCGGAGGATGGTCGTCATTATCACCGCGTGGAGGGCTTCTACGGCCAGTTCACGCGCTCGTTTACCGTGCCCGGCACAGTTGACTTGGGTCGCGTGGAGGCAGAACTCAAGGACGGCGTCCTGACCATTCATCTGCCGAAGCGCGAAGAGGCGAAGCCGCGCACCATCGAGGTCAAAACGGTGCAGTGAGCCGTAACCAGAACAGTCTATCTTCGAGCTTGCGCGTTAGCATCTACTGACCAAGCTTGAACTGAAGCCAAAAGGTCGCAAGCTCGAATCATGAGTCTTGCGACCTTGAGCTTTTTATTAAACGGGAAGGAGGAAGGATCATGCGTAGTGGAAAGCTCAAATTGATGCAGATCATGGCAATCATCCTCATCATCGGCTTAGCCGTTCTCTCGCCGCTCTTCAGGCTATCAAGCGAGAAGGCGGGCAAGGTTGACATGAACGTAGCGCCGCAAGTCGCGCGCGTCACAGAGCTTGATCGCCCGCGCCCTGAAGTTCGCATCGAGCGCGTTCTGAAGCTGGGCGAGTTTAGGGACTTTGACCCGGACCTCGCAATGCTCTTGAAAACTCCGCGCGAGTGGCGGATTTCGGATGACGCACCAGAGGGCGAGCAGCTCGCGTCTTTGTCATCTGAACATTGGAGGGTCACGAACGACCATCGCGCTCTAGAGCGCGATGCCTCTGTGAAGTGAAAATCTGTCGGAAGGTCTTCATAAGGAGGTGAGAAGTTATGGCAAGACAGAAAGAACAGAAGGAGCGTCAAGACAACACCCAATCACGTAAGCAGGAAGGCTCGCAGACTCAGGCTATGCAAACGTCAGCCGGTCAGGGCGGTGGTCAACCATCGCAGACGGGAGTAGCGCGCCGCGAGCAGTCGTTCCCCTCGCTGATGACGGGCAGCCCCTTCGCGTTTATGCGCCGCTTCAGCGAGGAGATGGACCGTCTCTTTGAGGACTTCGGATTCGGTAGAGGCTGGCTCGCGCCCACTTTCGGACGCGATCTTTTCCCGCGCGGCTTCAGCGAGATAGGCCAGAGCGTGTGGTCTCCGCAGGTCGAGATGTTCGAGCGTGAAGGCCAGTTGGTCTTGCGCGCGGACCTTCCCGGCTTGACGAAAGACGACGTGAAAGTTGAAGTCACCGACGGTGCGATCAATATCTCCGGCGAGCGTAAGAGCGAGCACGAGGAAGAGGGCGAAGGCTACTACCGTTCGGAGCGCAGTTACGGCAGCTTCTACCGCAGCATTCCGCTGCCAGAAGGGGTTAACGCCGACGACGCGCGCGCGAACTTCCGCAACGGCGTGCTCGAAGTCGTGATGCAGGCACCGCAGCGCGAAGAGCACCGGAAGGGCCGTCGGCTTGAGATCAAAGACGAGTCCGTGGGCGAAGAGAGACCGCAGGCGCGCGCCGCAACTGCGGGTCAGAAGCGATAAGCCCCTCGTTCAAGAGTGGCCGCGCGAGCCGCACAGCGCGCGGCCACCCTTGAACCTGTGTTTAAGGAGGGAAGTTTTATGATAACAAGCGGCTTGATTATTCTGAGCAGACGAATAATTACAGGTGTCAATCGCCTGATGCTCTCGACAGTACTGATCTTTTCGTTAGCAGCGTGCAAGGGGCAGGCGTCCACAACACAACCTTACGCGCCGCCGGTAACAGAGAACAGCATCAACTCGAACGCCGCTCCGCTGGCGCAGAATTCCTACGCCGAGGTGGTGAGCCGCGTTTCGCCGTCAGTCGTCACCATTCGCTCCGAGCGGCGTGTGCGCGAAGCGTCACAGTTTCCTTTCTTCGATGACCCATTCTTTCGAGAGTTCTTCGGCGACCGCTTCAGGAATGCACAGCCGCGACCGCAGGAGCGCAGAGAGCGCGGGCTAGGGTCGGGCGTGATCGTCAGCGCGGACGGCCACATTTTGACGAACCACCACGTCGTTGACGGCGCGGAAGAGATCAGAGTTGAGCTTAACGACAACCGCTCTTTGGCAGCGAAGGTGATCGGGTCTGACCCGCCGAGTGATCTGGCCGTGCTGAAAGTGGATGCGCAGGGCCTTCCAGTGTTGCCTTTAGGCGACTCGGATCGCGTCCGCGTCGGGGATATTGTGCTGGCCGTCGGTAATCCTTTGGGAGTCGGCCAAACCGTGACGATGGGCATCATTTCTGCAAAAGGGCGTTCGACGGGTCTCTCCGACGGCAGCTTTGAGGACTTTTTGCAAACGGACGCGCCCATCAACACGGGTAACTCTGGCGGCGCACTCGTCAACACGAACGGGGAACTCGTCGGTATTAACTCGCAGATTCTCAGCCCGTCGGGCGGTAACATCGGCATCGGCTTTGCGATCCCCGCCAACATGGCGCGCTCCGTGATGGATCAACTGCTCAAAGGCGGCAAGGTTCGTCGAGGGATGCTCGGCCTGACCATCCAGTCTGTGACAGCCGATCTCGCCTCAAGCTTGGGACTGCCAAATGTGCGCGGCGCGCTCGTCAGTTCGGTGCAGCCGGGCAGCCCTGCTGAGCGCGCGGGCGTCCGGCGTGGCGACGTGATTACGGCTTTCAACGGAGCGCCCGTCAGCGACAGCAATTCTTTGCGCAACCAAGTGGCGCGCACGCAGCCGGGCACAGAAGTTACCTTGACGGTCTCGCGCGATAACCGCGATCAACAGGTGCACGCCACCCTCGGAGAATTGCCCGCCGATAAAAATAGGGTAGCCACCGGAGACAACGGCGGAGGCGCAACTGATACAGGTAAACTCGGCGTCAGTGTTGAGCTCCTGACGCCCGCGCTAGCCTCGCGTCTCGATTTGCCGAGCGGCGCGCAGGGACTTGTCGTCACAAATGTTGATCCAATAGGGCCGGCGGCTGAGGCAGGCGTCAGAGAGGGCGACCTTATTGAGGAAGTGAATCGGCAGCCAGTCCGCTCGGTTACGGATTTGCAGACGGCGATCCAGCGGACGGGAACGCGCCCCGCCCTCTTGCTTATTAACCGGCGCGGTCAAAGCCTCTTCCTGACAGTGAGGCCACGTCAATAGAGAGTTAGATCATTTGTCTACCTGAATAGTTACAGGCAGCCCGTCGGGCTGCCTGTAACTCATTGAACTTATTGATGAGCCGAGCAGGACTAGAACCTGCGATCCACTGGTTAAAAGTCTTATTTTGATGTTTTGTTGAGTTTAGCTGAGTGCGGAAGAGTAATGTTTTATTGCTTTTCCGCACTTTGCTATCATGGCTATGTATTGCTGAGTAAGCCTAGTTTGGCTCGAGTTGGCACACAACTGGCACACAAGAATCGAACAGAACATTTGAATTATAGAAAGCTAAGAATAAGAGCCGATCCTTGCTATGAATGTCGGTAAAAGTCATACTTTTGAGGTGTTACACCGCTACTCGCGGTAAAAGTCGTAAATTTCAAGGTTTTACCGAGTGACGCGGTAAAACTCTTAAATTCGAGTAAAATACCGACACATGCGGTCTTGTATGTTGACTGAACTTAGTTCTGAGCACAACCTGTGCTCATTGATTCTGCTCAGGGACGCCTGAGCAGATGGAGCACCGGTGAAGCTGATAGCGGTCTGAGGCCATTCCTTGAGCCTGTTAATTAGATCAGC
>DASVVT010000077.1:0-45398 GCA_036386415.1 Pyrinomonadaceae bacterium | reverse complement strand
CGGGGAAAGAGCAAAATGAGCGTCATCTGTGCGGTGATGCGGAAGCTCGTGCATCTGGCTTATGGTGTGTTGAAGTCAGAGAAACCATTCGACCCGCAGTGGGCGAAATCTGCTTGACAATCAACACAGTATCTAACCCGCGCCGTGCGCAGGCATCCAACGCGGGAAGGATAAATCAATGATGAAAAGAATGCTATCGAGGCGTCGGGTTGAATGAGTTGTTAGATGCGGCGTTATCCTCAGACCCCAAGATCATTCTGAATTCTTCTTCAATTGCTTTTAGAACAGCATTAATCTCACTACTCTTGTTGCTCCACCATTCACGAATATTCTGAAGCACCTCAGCATACTCTTCAGGATTCTGCTCCCAATTCCTATACATACTTGTAGGTTCAATTATCTCTCTAATAACAGTATCCAATTTTTGAGAAAGCTCTTTTGGAAAATACAGTTTGTTTTTCTTATAAAATTGTGAAGCCTCTGACCAACTCTTTAAGGCAAAGGAAGCAGTAGGCTTTAGATTTTTGGCTTCCACATGCTTAGCCCTTAGAACCAAAAATTCTGTATGGAGTTTAGATTCTTCTAGCGCTACATATAAACCGGCTATGACCTCAACTCTCTTTTGATGGAGGCTACTAAAGCGTAGCTCGTGTTCCTTGACGAGCTTTTGAAGTTGGCTTTCATAAGTTTTCAAATAACTTTGTAGCTCAGTCTCGTATTCCTTCGTCTGGGCATTTAACTCTTGCTTAAATTTCTCAAGACGCCTATTAAGGATATAAGCCGCAACTGCTATCAGAACGCCAATAAGCAATTTGTCAATAATGCTGATGATTATTTGATCTTGGAAGCTCATAAGTCTCCTTACTTAAAATGAAGCATCTAACGCTCGAATTAACCCGCCCCGCGCGAGCAGCATACAACATGAGCGCGAGGAAAGAACATGAAAGGCATGCTATCGCGGGGTCGGGTTGAATGAGTTGTTGGGCTGCGCCGGATCATTTAACTTCTTTGAGGAAATCTTCTATCTCAATGTCCGCATCACGGAGCGCACCTTTTAACGTGTAGCGATCAACTTCATCATGGAACGGGAAAACCATTACTCTTCCATCTTCGTGCTTCATCTTTACGTGGCTGCCTTTTCGATGAACTTCAACAAAGCCCAAGCGCGTCAATGCTGCTAAGACCTGTCGCCCTGAGAGCAAAGGCAATTTCATACTGTTAGCTCAACCATTTCCTGATCTTCTGCCAGTTCTGTAGGTTCAGGCTCTAAATACAAGTCTATCGCTTCACGGATATTTTCAAGAGCCTCTTCTTTGGTTTTACCCTGTGACCAGCAGCTTTTGAGAGATGGGACATGAGCTACGAAATAACCATCTTCGCCAGGTTCAACTATTACTTTGATGTTCATAAGCACTCCGTAAAAATTGAGCTTAATTCTTACTAAAGATTAGTGGGTTTTAAAGAAACGGTCAACTAGCAGCCCAACTACTATTAGACCGCCAGTAACGGTCTAATACTCATATAAAGCGAAATTACCGCCATGCGCGGTATAACACCCTCTCGGGCGTAAATTACCGCTAGTGGCGGTCTAATCGTTCTGACAGGCGACTTTTATCGCCATCCACGGTAAAACTCAACCCTTATTTTGAAGCAGGGTAGAGTACCACGAAAGGTTGTTTCGTGGGACTTTCATGCCGGGCTCTGAGCTTGTGTGCCGATCAAGCTTTCGGCTCACCCTATCACATCCATGTGCGTGCGCTCGCGGCGTGCGACGCCTGTGCGATAGTCAGCCGTATCAGAGCCGCTTGCTTAGGCCGGGCGGGTGCTCAATGTTGAAGACCCATCCGGCTGAAGCAAGCAGTTCTGACACGTTCTTGATCATACTCAGTAGGCTGACGCTCTATGGTGTTGTCGTGGCCGAGATAATATCCGACCACTCGCCGACGGGCTCATCACGTTTCAGGTAACGCAAACGATACTCGCGCACTTCGGGTGTGCCCGCCGCGACTGGCGGACGCGTATCAAGGTATGGACTGAAGTGGTCTGTGGCGAGGTTGATCCAGTCACCCTCTCCCTTGCGACGGCTTTCGATCAAGACGCCATCCAGCCCGCCTTTCGAGAATTCGATGCGCACCTCACTCTTCGGCAAGGCGATGGCTTTAGCCGTCGGCTTGGCCGAGGTCGTGTCAACGAGCGACGAGTTGCCCTGCGTCTCTGTGATGTCGAGGTCTTCGCCTATCGCTTGTGTGTAGGCGGGTGCGACCTGTATGCGCTGGATGATTTTGCGCAGGCGCGGGATGATGCCGGGCTCGACCAGTGTTGGAGGCGCGGCGGTCGTTGGCGGCGGCGGTATGTCTCCGCCCTTCCTGCCAATCGGCCCATTCACGATCAGGTCTTTGTAGGCCGTGCGCGCTTGCATCGCAGCCTTGAATCCTGGCAGGAGGTCGCCGATCAAGTATTGCAACATAGCGGCGTCGTCCTGCACGGCGGTGACTTCGGCGGGTGTGAAGCCGAGCGTCGCGGCATGCGTCGAGAATTTTTCAGCAAAGTTATTGAGCCAGACCATGAGGTCTGAGTCACCTCTTGGGAATGCCATCTTCTGCGTGCTCCTTTCCAGGAAAGAAAGTTAAGAGTGAGGGGGCGCGGTACTAGAGAAGCGCCTCCAAGAAAGTTGCGAACGGTAATGGCACGGCGACAAAGGCCGGTGCTTTTGAGAGGCACGGTGTGTCTGCGAGGGTGTCAGGAGGCCGAACTGTGAGGCAAAATCAGCGTGCGAACGTGAGCGACGATTTTGCGACGTGGTCAGGCCGCTGCAATGCCATGCGGGCGGATTTTGTCACAACGCGCACCCATTTTACAAGCCCGCGCCTGCATCGCGGAACGGCGCTCAACGACCGTGCAGCCCCGCACAACCCTTGCGTCACGTCTGCACGACCGCCGTACAAGCCTGCACCACCACCGTGCAAGCTCGCCCAATGACCGGGACGCCCGCACGACGCCCGTGCAACCCTGCACAACGACCGTGCGAGGCTGCACCGCCACCGGACAGCGTTGCACAACGACCGTGCGCGCGGTTCAGCGACCGTGCAACCTTGTACGGTGACCGCGCGAGATTGCACAACAGTCTCGTGCGGCCTTGCACGCCATTGTGCGGCGATGAAAAATGCGGAAAATACCGGGGATTTCTTTCAATCCCCGATCAAGCGTACCAGCGCAAAATCAATTCCGGTAGATTTGATAGTAACTCCGGCCAGGACGATCTTCCCATCAGACTGGATGGCAAGATCCGCCGCAGAGTCACCGCTACCGCTGGTGAAGCCGACAGTCTGCCGGCCATCATTGTGAAAAGTGTTATCGAGGCTCCCGTCGGTGGTGTAACGTGCCACTGCAAAATCACGGTTAGTGTCATTGCTGTGCGAAGCTACTCCACCGACCACGATCTTGCCGTTAGTCTGGATGGCGACGGCAGTAGGAATATCTTGGCTGCCGAAGAAATCGGTAGTCACATGGCCTCCAGTGCCGAACGAATCATTAGGTGTGGAATCATTTACTGAACCATCATCGAGGCTGCCGTTGCCGTTGTAGCGCGCGAGCGCAAAGTTAGCATCTGTCGCCGTCAGACGGACATCTCCGACGACCACGATCTTGCCGTCTGACTGTATCGCAACGTCCCCCCCTACCGAATCGCTTCCGAAGTTGACAGGCTGTTTGCCGTCCGTACTAAAAGTGGTGTCCAGACTGCCAGTGCCCGTGTAGCGGGCCAGCACAACGTCAGGCGACCCGAAGAGGTCTCTCACCCCGGCCACCACGATTTTCGCGTTCGCCTGAATGGCGACGCCGTACGCGGAGTCGTAGCCTCCGAAGCCTGTCGTTTGTTTGCCGTCCGTGCTGAAGGTCGTGTCGAGCGTTCCGTTAGTGTTATAGCGTGCTATGGCAAAGTCGGAATTCGAGGTGCTGTTGGCAGTATCCCCGGCTACCACGATTCTGCCGTTAGCTTGAATGGCGACGGCGTGTGCATTATCCGAGTTACCGAAGCTGGTGGTTACTTTGCCGTCAGTGCTAAAGGTCGTGTCAAGTGTACCGTTGCTGGTGTAGCGGGCTACCGCAAAGTCTTTGGTGCTACCTACAGCGGTAGTGCCCGCGACCACGATTTTGCCGTCTGTCTGAATAGCGACGGCGAACGCGTCGTCTCCTCCCCCAAAGTCTGTGGTCTGTTTGCCGTCCGTACTAAAAGTAGTGTCGAGGATGCCAGCGCTGGTGTATCGGGCCAGCGCAAAATCATTGCCCGAGCTGTTGTTTATAAGTCCCACGACAACGATCTTGCCATCGGTCTGGACGGCGATGGATTCCCCGACTGTGTTGGGACCGAAATCAGTAGTTTGCCTGCCGTCCGTGCTGAAGGTCGTGTCAAGACCGCCTATCACAGCCTCCACCGTGACGAGCAGGCCGCTCGAAATAATCACTATCGCAACTAAGGCCACAAGTAATGGGCGCGCCCATTGCCGCATACCTGAGTGCCGACTCCTAACTGTTCTAGCTTCTCCTTGAAGACTTCGACGAAGCATGGGAATTCTCCTTCTCTGGTGGAGTGCGGCTGGCAAAGAGGCGCACTATGGCTTGAAGATGAGCTGGATTATGACGGGTAAGAATAAACGATTCTTAGAATCCGGGCTGTAAGCTGTTTTGCCGGGCATGAGTCTATAAGTGATTCGGCAAGGAGTCAATGATGGTCCAAGAGGAGAGCGGATAAATACTCTTGATTCAGCGTTGAGGCTTTCCGCTATGGGAAGCAGAATTCAATCTCTATTTCGCAGCATACTATAGTTCTAAAAAGAACCTTTTGTGGAATTCTCATTCGGGCCATCAGATTGTGTTCCGATCAACCTTTATGGTTCATCCTATCAAATCCACGTGCGCGCGCTCGCGGCGTGCGACGCCTGTGCGATAGGCCGCCTCTTCAACGTCGCGCGCGACCGCCTCGGCGATGCGTTTGTCGAAGACTGAGGGGATGATGTAGTCGGGATGCAGCTCTTCGTCTGTGATGATTGCGGCGATGGCGTGCGCGGCGGCAAGTTTCATCTCTTCGTTGATGCGTGAGGCGCGGCATTGAAGCGCGCCGCGAAAGATGCCCGGGAAGCAGAGGACGTTGTTGATCTGGTTCGGATAGTCGGAACGACCCGTCGCCATGACGGCGACGTGCGAGGCGGCCTCCTCCGGCATGATCTCCGGCGTCGGGTTAGCCATCGCAAAGACGATGGGTTGGTCGTTCATCTTCTGCAAATCCTGCTCAGTGATGACGCCCGGCACGGAGAGACCCAGAAAGACATCTGCGTCCTTGATGACATCGTGAATCGTCCCGCGCTCTTCGTCGGGGTTGGTGTTCTGCGCGTACCAGTCCTTGACCCAGTTCATGTGCTCGCGCCGCCCGCGATAGAGCGCGCCCAGTTGGTCGCAGCCGACGATGTTCTGCACGCCCGCCGCCATGATGATCTTCGTGCAGGCGACGCCCGCAGCGCCGACGCCGTTGACGACAACCTTGATGTCCTCCATCTTTTTAGAGACGATCTTCAAGGCGTTGATGAGCGCCGCCAGCACCACGACGGCTGTGCCGTGCTGGTCATCGTGAAAGACCGGAATGTCCAGCTCTTCCTTGAGCCGGTCTTCGATCTCGAAGCAGCGCGGGGCGGAGATGTCTTCGAGGTTGATCCCGCCGAAGGCGGTCGAGATCATCTTCACGGTACGCACGATCTCGTCCGGGTCTTTCGTCGAAAGACAGATCGGGAAAGCATCTACGCCCGCAAACTCTTTGAAGAGCATCGCCTTGCCCTCCATGACGGGCATCGCCGCCGCAGGGCCGATGTCGCCTAAGCCTAAGACGGCAGTCCCGTCCGTGACGACCGCCACCGTGTTCTTCTTGATCGTCAGCGTGAAAGCTTTTTCGGGGTCGCGATGGATCGCCTCGCAGACGCGCGCCACGCCCGGCGTGTAGGCCATAGAGAGGTCTGCGCGCGTCTTCAAAGGCGTCTTTGAGACGACTTCGATCTTGCCGCCCAGATGCATGAGGAATGTGCGGTCGGAGATGTTGACGACTTCGACGCCGTCTATGTCGCGCACGGCGCGCACTATCTGCTCGCCGTGCTCGCTCGATGCGGCTGCGACCGTCAGGTCACGCACGACCGCGTCCGAGCCGACGCTGACGATGTCTATCGCACCGATGTCGCCCCCGGCGCGGCCAATGGCCGTCGTTAATTCTCCAAGCGTTCCCGTGCGGCTCGCAAGCTTCACACGCAAAGTCAAACTGTAGCTGGCGCTCGGTGTGTTCTGCATCTTCTATGAACGAGAATCCTTTCGCCGGATGTCCGAACCGGGGGTCGCGTGAAATGCTAACGCTAAAGAAGCGTGCGGCGCAAGCACTATAGAGAACTCTGAGAGCGTGTCTCAAAAGAGGGGCAGAGTGGTTCAGTGAGTAGAGATTTAAACGCTGGAGGTCGCAGAGGATAGTCGCAGAGGGCGCAAAGATATGACGAGTCCTCCACCCTTAGACACACTCTTATGTCTATCCCTGTAGACAGACAGTGTCATCAATAGTGGACACTATAGGATGACCTCGCTCTCTCATTGCATATCGATGCGACTCGCTCTCTTTACCTGCAAGTATATGCAGACAACCCTCTTTCCAACTCTGCGCGGTGAAGACGCGACCGCCAATCATATCAACAGTTTGCAGGGCATGCGAATTGCTCATCTATGAGAGTATTAAAAGGTCAATTCGCCTAGCGAGCGACGAGTTTTCCTCCGAAGCTTTCAGATATCACAGAAGTCGGCCAGGCTAACACAACCTGTGTGCGCGCCTGCGCCGAAACTTACAAATCCCAGCTTCTCACTTCTCTGAAGTTGGCAGCGAGCAACGATAATGCAGAACCCCTATCACCGAGAAATCTCTCTCTGGCTCCCAGGCTAGCACGTATATTTTCAAAAGCTCGATAGCGGAGATTCTGCAATCGCCGAAACCATAGAGCCATGAGGCGGTGCTGGGACTGACTGCCTGTCTCAACGCGTGAGACATGTCTCAAGCTCTGTCTAATACGGATGATTGTAGTTTAGCACCTATGTTCACTACCCCCATCACTCTTCCATATCCACCTGTGATGACCAAAATCATAGGCATAGGATGACGATAAGGAGAATAAAGAGATGTTTACCCCCAGAAAGATTTTGATCGCGCTGCTGGCAGTCAGTATGCTGGCGGCAGAGCTGATGCCCGCCAGGAGTTCCGCGCAAGAAGCGCCGACGACCGGCGCTTACTGTTTGGCGCTCCCAGGTCCCAATGAAATCATCTGCAACACGGACGGGACTTTCACCTTCAAGTTTTGGGTGAAGAATGTCTCGTCTTTTCCCGCCGGTTCGATGACATTCAGCAGTGTGTCTCCCGCTGGAGTCACCATCACCCCAAGTCCCGCTCCGCTCAATCCGCTCCTAGCGGTCAACGGCACACGACAAATCGCCGTCAAGATCAGCGGGCCGGGTGCCGTCCCCGGAGCAACGGTCTGTTTCAGCGTCGGCATACGCGATAGAGGGAATCTGAATTGCTGCACGGCGACGCAAAGAATCTGCATCATACTGCCCGAGTGCTCTTCGAGAGCCTGCGCCTCGGGCATCTGTTGCGCGAAGGCCCCCGAATACACTGACCCGGCATACGCCTCCTTCCTCGGCAAGAAGGTGGCGGTCGTGACGACGCTCGACAACCCCGTCGAGGTCATCAATCTGAGCGGTATTACCGGCGCGACGCCGACGGGCGTCAACTACAACGCGCCGAGGTATCGTGGGCCGAATAACAGTTGGTCGAGGGATAATCTCGGATCCGTCTTCGGAGTAACGCTCGACGAGCACGGCAACATCTACGTGGCCGCCACGTCCGCCTACGGCGCGACCTTCGGCTCAGCTCAAGACCTTTATCCGAACGGTTCGGGCAGGGTCTATAAGATAGATAACGGGACGGGCGCGATCAGTCTCTTTGCCCTGCTCCCCAATTTCCAGGACCCGGCTATTGCCATGGATTTCCCCAGCGAAGCCTACCCGGGATTGGGAAACATCTCGTACGACTGCAAGTACCAGCAGTTGTTCGTCACCAATCACGAGGACGGCAAAATCTACCGCCTCTCCATCTCCGGTACCACCCTCGAAACCTTCGATCCCTTCGGGGCCGATAATAACGCTCCGGGCTTCGCGCCACTGGACCAGCGGCTCTGGGGCGTGCAGGTGCACAACAACCGCGTCTACTACAGCAGGTGGAGAGAGGATTGCGGGAATCCGCGCTCCAATGTGAACAACGAGGTGTGGTCTGTCGCGCTGAATTCAGGAGCATTTGTGCCCGCGAGCAACAGGCTGGAACTGACCGCCCCAGACCTCGCCGGCGCAAACTTTTCAAACCCCATCTCGGACATCAGCTTTTCGAGTGATGGCAAGATGCTGTTGGGCGAGAGGACGATGATGAACTATCCGGGTAAGCCCGGCTTCACTTCCGCGACTTTCTCTAATGCGCATGCGTCGCGCGTTCTGGAGTACAGTTGTAGCATCGAAGTTCCGCGCTGGAAGCTCACCCCTGCTTATACCACCTTCCCGTACAGGTTCAACATCGGGATATTGGCAAGCTCAGGTTGCAATATCCCATCGGCTGGTCTACCGGCCAATGCGGCAGGCGGCGTTGATTATGATTACGACCTGAGCACCACTTCTCCCTTCAAGGTCTGGGCGACGGGCGATGCCCTGAAATTCCAGGCCAACATGTTCGTCTACGGAATACAGGGACTCAAACCGACGGGAGGCGATGCGGCGACCAGCATCTTGATAGACACCAACGGCAACGTCAGTGACGGTGACAAGACCGAGATCGGCGATGTCGAAATCTCTTGTCCCGACCTTTGAGTTTAAGGCTCACGGGTCTCCTGCCTGCGCTCGATCTTCGAGCGTCAAAGGGACGAGGCGATAGATTGCCTCTCTGAATTAAACTTCACCCCGGCGATTATGACCAATGATCGCCGGGGTGAATTTGTGTCCCGCCGATGAAGCGACCGCAAACAGGAGCTCATCTTCATCACCTCACGCTCAAGCAAGCTCCCTTTATATACCTCTCATCGTCTACGATTCACTCCCATCGTCATCTTTGAGCGTCAGGGTGATGGCCTTTAATGCTGTCGCATCCATCCCCTTTTTTTCCGCCAGTCGAAGAGAGCGCTGACCGAGCAGCCTGTAGGCTGCGAGCGCTTCGTGCGGGCTGTGTTCACGGAGCGCCCTGAGATGGCTTCGCACCGTCGCGATGTCGGCGCGGGCGAACGTCCCTGTCAGCGCATCGGCAGGCTCAAGTGCGGATAAGTTCTCAAGCGTGCTGCGAAGGAGCGGCATGAGCACGCTTCGTGCGCGGCTCGGAGTCAGGCCGCAGCCGACGAGCATCTCTATCGCAATATCTATGAGCGCGACCACGTGGCCGGAACTCATCACTGCCGCCGCATGATAGAGCGCTTTGTCCTCAGTGTTGATGGAAAAGCTTTGCCCGCCGAGCGAGCGCACGATGGCGCGCGCCGCGCGAACGGCAGATGCGTCTCCTTCAACACAGTAGAAAGCTTCCTGCAAGCTCTCCGCGCCGCTGAGCGGATCGCTCACGGAGACGAGCGGATGCATGGAGCCGACGTGGAAGCCCGCCTCGTGCAAAGGGCTCAGCACAGTGGACGAGAGCGCGCCGCTCGTGTGCAGCGCGGTGCGCCGCTGACGACTGCCGATGGAAACGGTAGCGGCGAGATCGCGGGCGCTACTCAACACGGCATCGTCCGGCGTGGTGATGAAGAGCAGGTCGCTTGGCGGGAGCAGGGCGAGTTGTTTGGCTGTGAGCGCAAGTGTTCCACCTCGAATCAGGCTGGCAGCGCGACGCGCATGACCGAGGCGGCGCGCGACGAGTGCTTCAATCCTGTAGCCGCACCTGTCGAGCGCGATTGCGAGCGCCGTGCCGAGCCGACCCGCGCCGATGATGGAAAGGGTGGGCTTTCGTCTCCTGGTGTGGGGCGGCTGCTGCTGTGCTCTGCGGCCATCTGCGGCGGGCTCTGTGCGCTTAGCCGCCATCGCTTCCGCTCTCGCTCGTGACTTCAACGAGCGCAGGGTAGTCCGGCAGATCGTCCAGCCACTGTTGAAGACGCAGGCGAAGCTCCTCGCGCGTCAGCAACCCGTAGCTGTCCGTTGGTAAAGAGACGCGCCAGGGAGGCACGTTCGTCTTCTGCAAAGCCTGCTCGATCAGTTGAATATCGGAGAGAGAGAGGGACGCAGCCTCTGCATCTGCGGCCAGGCTCGCCGCCAGAGCGCTGGCACGCTCTCGGCTTGCGGCCTCCGCTTCCCCGTCACGCGCGAGCGCGTCAAGAGCGTGCACGAGGTGCTTGCTCCAGAGCGCGAGCGTGCGACGGTGCGCTTCGCGCCCGCGCCTGAGAGATTCTTCGAGCGCCTGTGCCAATGCGCTGTACTGGGCGGCGCGCACCAGGCGAAATGAACACGCGCAGGCGGGGCGCTTTGTGAGTAACTGCCTGACGGGTAGCTCACAGAAAAGAGTTGCGGCGCGCTCTGAGATGCGCGCGGCCTCCTCCCAGTATTGACGGTTGACGATTGTCAGGCGCGAGAGCATCTCGAAATCGCGCCACTCAGGACTACGCAGCAGCGCGTCAATCGTGCGTCGATCAGCCGCCGCGCCGACCGTCTCATCATGCATCGCAGCATAATACTCGCTGTAGCGCGCGTGAAAGGCTCGCCATAGCAGCTCGAAACGCTCGACCGCTTCGCGATCAAAGAGGCTGTGCACGTCGTCCGCCATGGCGAGCAGCTCGCGTCTGGCGCTCTCTATCTCGTCCACGCCCGTCGGTTCGGCAAAAGACAGATAGGCGCGCGCATGTTCGCGCCCCGCGAGCCCTGCGGTAAAGGCGGCGAGGGCGGCGCGCTGCTCAAGGCTGCGCGCGAACTGATGCGTCGAATCGCCGAAAGCATCCGCCACGCGCTCCAGCCCCTCTTCAAGTGAGATGGTGTCGTCAAGCGCTGCCTCGACCGCGTCCGCCGCTGCCCCGAAACTCTTACGCACAGTCGCCGCCAGATTCCAGGCGCGGGTCGTCAGCCCCCCGTCCGGCAGCGCGTCGAAGCTTTCAAGCAGGCGCTCGTCGCGCCAACTCCTGAGCCATGCCGAGAGGGCTGCGCGCACGTCCAGACGCGCTCCCGGATCGGCAATCGAGCGCAAGAGCGGATTGTCCGTGAGCCAGCGCGCCCAATCGGTCAGTTCTTCCGCTCCGTGAAGCAGCGTCGCCGCCCGCGCGACACCTGCGACCTCCTCCCAACGTAGTTTGAGGTCAAGCGTGCGGCGACCGATGCGGTCTCCATTCGCCGTAATAAGCTCTATGCGGCGCTGGGCGACGAGCGCGGCGAGGATCAGATGCTGCACCTCGCGCAAGAGACCGTAGGGCTCGCCTCTGAGCTTCTCGTACACGACCTCGAAGGGGACGACTTCGCCGTCGGCGGCGTCCGTCAGCGCGAGCACTTCCCTGACCCACGGCTGCCTCAAAGCTTGATCGCCCGCTTCGAGCGCGTAGAGGTCTCCGCGAAGAGAGGCCAGGCCGAGCGGCTCTGCGAAGAGTCGCGCCAGCTCCTGCACGCTGGCGTCCGATTGGTTCGCGCCGCCAAAGAGACCACCGACCAGGCGTGCGACTTCCGGCTCAGTGAGCGTCTCCGTGAAAACAGGGTGCTGCGGGTAGTGCGCTCCGAGCAAGGGGGCGAGCACGCGGCTGAGAGCGTCTGCGAGTGTGGAAGCCGCGCATGCCTCTTCGGTAAAAGAGCGTTCGTGTTCGCCCACCAGGAGCACGCCGTCATACATGTAGAGGCGCGTCCAGATGCGCTCGGCGAGAGCCGCGTGCGTGCGTTCGGCGGCGCGCGCCGTCTCGCCGAAAGTGGCCGCGAGTGTGCCGTCTGTGCGCAAGGCGACGAGGCGGCGCAGGTTCTTCGACTCTTCCGCAGAGAGCATGGCCGGTCGCCAGATGGCGCGGCGAGGAGCGCCCGCCTGATCCTCCACGCTGGTGGTGTGCTCAAGCGAAGGCTGTCCGCTCTGCTGACCATTGCTCGAAACGGGCGCGAGCAATGTTATCTCCCAGTCGTAAGACGTGCCGGAATCTTCCGACGGATGAAGCTGCTCAGCCGGGGGTAGATCGCCAACCTGCGCCCCGTCCCATGTGAGACGACCATGACGACCCATCCCGCGCCACATGACCAGGAAGTCTGTAGACAAACGCTCATGCTCATCCCCTTCCGCATCCGCGAACGGCCAATCCTCGAATCGTGCGCGCGCGACTACGCGCAAGAGATCGTTGACCACGCGGTCGTCCGCAGATGCCTGCTCTACAGCGGCGTCAAGCGCCTCCTCAAACCCGGCTGAGGCGTCTATCTGGAAGCGGTAGCGAACCTCGCCGCCGTCTTCTTCACTCCGGCGCAGGGCATCCGGCGCGGCCTCGTTGAAACGCGCGAGCATGCCCTCTATGCGCTCGATGGAGGCCAGGGGCTGCGCCTCGTCATAGATGAGCACGGCTGCGCCAAGCTCGCGCCCGCTTCCGCCGCGCCCGTCGAGCGAAAGGATGAAGAGTGCCTTCAGGATGAGCTTGGCCTGAAGACGCTGCATGACCGGAAACTGCGCGACCGCTTCACCAGACAAACGGTCGTAGACAAGGAAAGCATCCTTCAGCTCTTCGCTCCGGCGCAGGTCCTGCTCGGCGCGGTCAAACACTTCGTCAAGCGCGATCAGAGACTGTGCGGGGCGATTGACGGCGCGCACGGAAGCGGCGGCGGCGAAAGGCAGAAAGGCGAAGCCAGGCGCATAGAGGCGCACGGCTGCCGCCACATCTGCGACGAGCGGGTGCACCGGATAGACGGAGGCAAAGCGCGGCTCGCTCCAGTTAAAGCCGGGGACGGCGGCGCGCAAGTGTGTGTAGATTTCGTGTAGCGCCAGACGCGCCTGCGCGTTCTTCTGAAAGAGATGAAGGTCTGCGATGCGGTAGAGATGCTCAGGGTCCAGATAATCTATCTGGTAGGCCCCGGCGAGCGCGATGTTGGCTCCGTCCGCCCCCTGTATATCATCGTCGAGCGCAAGCAGTATGAAGGCGCTTGCGTGGCGTGTGGCCGAGGCCAGCTCGCTCAAGAGCGGCCCGTCGTCTCTATGAACGCGTGCGGCGCGTCCATGTGCCGTATCAATGAGCATGACGAGCGGCGTCTCGCTCAGACGCGAGGCGGCGACGGCGAGCATCGCGGCTGGCTCGCCCGTCCATTCGCTTTCGGAGTTGCCGAAGGCTACGGCGAAGGCGGCGCGAATCTCTTCCAAGAGCGTCTCACGCGTGCCACGTTCGACACGTGCGACCACATAGCGACGACTCAGGAGACGGCGCGCGCTCGTGGCGACGTGCGCATCTTCGACGGTCGAGCGCAGCTCAGGCAGCGCGGCGAGCGCAGCGAAGGCTGCGAGCGTGTGGCTTTTGCCGACTCCGCGAAGTCCCGCCAGAGCGCGCGCCGCGCCTCGCGTGCGCGGCAGATCTGCGAGCGCGTCCAGGAGTCGCCCGAGCAGGTCAGAGGTGGCGTCCGTGAAGCGATAGGCAGCCAGTGCGCGCACCGGGTCTAAGACGAAATTCTGAACCTCGTCGAAAGCCTGCGGCTCGACGAAATCCTTGATCTTTTCCTGCACGCGTTTCATCTGCTTTTTGTTGACTATGCGGGAGGCCGAGGGCGAGGGCCTTGGCTCACCCTTCGGACTGTAGCACGACGCGGCAAACTCACGCAATGTTTATGCATTTTCGGTAGTGTGCTGATTGGATCAGTGCCCTGTGCCCCCTCTGCGCCCTGCGGTGTCTGCGGTGGTGAATGAGCTTTAAGCACCACTCACCACCGCAGACGCAGAGAGCACATGGAGCGGGCACAGAGAGAAATAGCTGAAACTCGGGTTACCACTGCATTTTCCGAGCCTTCCGGGCCTTCTGCTGCTATAATGGCTGCCAAGCACACGCTTTAAAGAGGGGATAAGCTGGAAACGCCAAAGCTGGGGGAACGAAATCCGTAGTTGCGGCGAACCTTGGAGGCGCATAGAGGCATCAAAGCCAAGCACGCCTAAAGCGAGATCAGGCTTCCGTAGCAACAAGCGAGAATCCACTCTTGCAAGGCGCATGTCCTCTGTTCTCAACAAATTTTCGCCGCGCCCTGACCAGCCAGAGATGCGGCCTTGAAGTGAGGCGAAGCGATCCTCTTTTGAAGGTTTGGCTTCTTCTCAATCGGCTACAGTTGTTCGTAAGCTTTTGGAGGCTTTTCGCCATGTATAGTCGCTCACTTCGCGCCGCGACCGCTCTCCTGCTCGCCATCTCTTTGTGGGCAAGCGCCGTCAGCGTGATCGCCGCGCCGCCGCAGCAACCGCAGCAGCAAGATCAGAAAAAGACTGAGCAGAAGAAGGATTCCAAAGACCAGAAATCCGCTCCTGCCGCCACCACGACTCCGGCACAGAACTCCGGCAAACCGCTCTCGACTAACGAAGACCCGAACATGATCGGGAAGCGTAAGATCAACAAGGGCATCATCTCCAGCATGAGCGCCTCGACCGAAAAAGAGGTCGCCCTTGGCCGCCAGATCGCCGCCGAAGTCGATCGCGAGGCGAAGTTCATAGACGATCCAGTCATCACGGAGTACGTCAACCGCGTCGGCCAGAACATAGTGCTCCATTCCGACGCCAAGGTGCCCTTTACGATCAAAGTTATAGACTCTGACGAGATCAACGCCTTCGCTCTGCCCGGAGGCTTCTTCTACGTCAACAAGGGATTGATCCTCGCTGCTGATAATGAGGCGGAACTGGCGGGCGTGATGGCACACGAGATAGCCCACGTCGCCGCGCGCCATGCGGTCGAGAACCAGACCAAAGCCAGTCTCATACAGTACGGCTTGATCGCCGGATCGATCTTCCTCGGCGGCTGGCCGGGGGTGATCTTCAACAATACGGCGGGTCTCGGACTGTTGCTGACCTTCATGAAGTTTAGCCGGGGCGCCGAAGAAGAGGCGGACAAGTTAGGCGTTCAATACCTTTATGCTTCCGGTTACGATCCAAGCTCGATGGCGACGATGTTCGAGAAACTTGAGGCGCAGAACAAGAAGAAGCCCGGCTTGATCTCCAAAGCGTTCGCGTCTCACCCGCAGCCGCCGGATCGGCGTGCGTCGGCGCTCGCTCTCGCCGCACGCTTCCCGGAGCGCGAGGAGTATGTCATCAGCACCTCGGAGTTCCAGCGCGTCAAATCGCGCCTGCTGAGGTTATCCAATGCGCGCGCGACGACCGCCGGCGATATTTCGGACGGCGGGAACGGCACACCCGGACGCCCGACGCTCAAGCGCCGTTCGCCTTCGGTGGATGACAATCAGACAGGAGAGCCCGGCGGCACGAGCGCTCCACCCTCCGAGCAGAGGCCTGCAAGCCCACCGAAGCTGAAGCGCAACGACGGGTCTGCGGCTCCGCCGCCCCCTGCTGATACGGCTCCGGCGTCGCAGCCAGCTACGACGACCAAGCCGTAGTCGTCAACTGCCAGACTGGGACTCAAAAAGCAAGAGGCTCTCCGGCTTCTTTCTCGCCGGAGAGCCTCTTTTTTATACGGGAAAGCGCCCGCCGCCCGCGCGGCTGCAACCAGAGGCCATCCACAATCATCTTATCCTCCCTGCTCAAGGCAGGCCCTCATACCCGACATTGGGGGAACAACAGAAACGGCGGCTCTTCGGGGGGAGAGGCGCCGTTTCTGTTTCCGTAAAACGGCAGCGAACAGAGACTTAAGAGCATCGTTCGGGAAGCGCGGAGGCGCGTCGTTAGCTTGACGTTTTGAGGCCATTTCTGTATTCTAGCCGTTCGCGTTTCAGACGCTTTCATCAAAGAGATTCATCTATGTCAACACACTTTCCCAGCGGCCTTGGGCTGGCTGAAAATCGCAAATGGTATGTCGTCGATGCGGCAGGGCAAACGGTCGGGAGGCTCGCAACCGAGGTCGCCAGCCTCCTCACAGGCAAGCGCAACCCGCAATGGACGCCGTTTATGGATATGGGCGATCATGTGATCGTGATCAACGCACGTCTGGCCGTGCTCAAGGGTGCGAAGGCAGAGCAGAAGATGTATCGCCACCATACGCTCTATCCCGGGGGCTTGCGCGAGATTTCGGCGCAGGAACAGTTTGCGCGCCACCCCGAGCGCGTCATAGAGCTGGCGGTCAAGGGGATGCTGCCCAAAAACAAGCTGGGCAAGGCGATGGCTAAAAAGTTGAAGGTCTACGCAGACGCAGAACATCCCCACGCAGCCCAACGCCCGCAACCGCTCGCAATCAACACTCGCTCCGATCAGAAATAGAGACCGAAGATTTAGAGGATAGGAAAAGCTGTGGCAGAAATTCAATATTACGGAACAGGCCGGCGCAAGACTTCGACGGCGCGCGTCTATTTGAGACCGGGCGCGGGCGAAGTCAAGATCAACCGCAAAGCCTTCGATCAGTACTTCCCAAACGAAACGCTGCGGATGATTATTCGCCAGCCGTTGCAACTGACCGAGACGACGAACAAGTTTGACATTCTCGTCAACGTGGACGGGGGCGGCCCCGCCGGACAGGCCGGTGCGATCCGCCACGGCATCACGCGCGCGCTGCTTGAATTCAACGCTGACTTGCGCCCGACGCTCAAGCACGCGGGACTCATCACGCGCGACCCGCGCATCAAGGAACGCAAGAAGTACGGACAGAAGGGCGCGCGCAAGCGCTTCCAGTTCTCGAAACGATAAGCCGATTGCGGAATGCGGATTGCAGATTGCGGATTGAAGAACAGGCATCGTTGCTTTTTCAATCCCCATTCCGCAATCCGAAATCCGCAATCGCTTGAGTCCATTGTCGCCGCTTTGATTGGTTGTCGAGAGGGGCGGCGGCGAGTACATAAACCAATTAACTGTAAGGAGAATATCTTTTGGTATCGGTTACGATGAAAGAACTTCTGGAGGCCGGCGTACATTTCGGCCACCAGGTGCGGCGCTGGAATCCAAAGATGAAGGAGTTCATCTTTGGCGAGCGCAACGGCATTTACATTATTGATCTACAGAAGACGCAGCGCATGTTCCGCGATGCCATCCAGTTCATGACGAACCTGATGGGCGAAGATCGCGGTCGGACGGTGCTCTTCGTTGGAACCAAGCGCCAGGCGCAGGACGCCATACGCGAAGAGGCGGAGCGCGCGGGCCAATACTACATCAACCAGCGCTGGCTGGGCGGCCTTCTGACCAACTTCCAGACGGTGCAGAAATCCATCAAGCGTCTCAAAGACCTTGAATCGATGCAGACCGATGGCCGTTATGAGAAGCTGACCAAGAAAGAGCGCATCAAGCTTGACCGTGAGCGCGAGAGTCTGACCAAGAACCTCTCCGGCATCAAGAGCATGACGCGCCTCCCTGACGCGGTCTTCATCATCGACGTGCGGAAAGAAGAGATCGCTGTCGCGGAAGCGAATCGCCTGGGCATCCCTGTCGTGGCGGTCGTCGATACGAACTGCTCGCCCGAAGGGATTGATTACATCATTCCGGGCAATGACGACGCCCTGCGCGCCGTCCGCCTCTTCGCCTCGCGCATCGCCGATGCAGTGCTCGAAGGCCAGCAGATGGTCACGGAAGGCGCTGAGGAAGCGGAAGCTATGAAAGATGCTGAAGGCGGCGGAGGAGGAGCAGCGACCGCTGAAGAGGGCGAGACGGGTCGGTCGCGCCGACGCCGTTCGAGCGCGAGCGGCGATAATACCAGCAGCGTCACGACGCGCCGCGATCCCGGTCGCGAAGCCGAAAACTTCACGGACATGGAAGCGTCTGCGCCTTCAACCGAGATGCAAGTTTCGGTTCCGGGCAACCAGGGTTTCGGCAAGACTGGTCAGCAGCCCGATAGCGTCGGCGATCATCCGCAGGCGGGCACGGGCGCGCCGGTTCGCGGCGCAACCGGCGGCGTTGAAGAGGGCGAGACGCGCCCGCAGTCTTCTGCCGAAGAGGAGAAGGGCGCGGAGTCTGTCGGCGTGGCAAGCTAAAGAGAAGCGATCAAAGGTTTCATTTTCGGCGAGCGCAGCCTCTCGGACGCGGGATGATCCGCCGGGCTGCGCATTTTTACGGAGTAGCCAGTAGACAGTAGCCAGTAGCCAGTAGGAAAGCGGTGGATGCTTTCTTTTCTGCTGACTACTGTCTACTGGCTACTGACTACTGATCTAAGGAGATTTAGGAACAATGGCAGAGATTACGGCGGGGGCGGTCAAGTCGCTCCGCGAGAAAACCGGCGCGGGCATGCTGGAATGCAAGAACGCGCTTGCGGAAGCGGGCGGCAATGAAGAGCAGGCGATTGAGATTCTGCGTAAGCGCGGTCTCGCTTCAGCGAAGAAGAAGGAAGGGCGTATTGCCGCCGAGGGCGCGGTCGGCTCTTACATACACATGGGCGGCAAAGTCGGCGTGCTCGTCGAGGTCAACTGCGAGACGGATTTCGTGGCGCGCGGTGAAGAGTTTCAGCAGCTCATCAAGGACATAGCGATGCACATTGCGGCGGCTGAGCCGCGCTACGTTTCGCGCGAAGAGGTCGCAACCGAAGCGCTCGATAAGGAGCGCGAGATCGCCCGCGCGCAGGCCAAAAACGATCCGAAGAATGCTAACAAGCCTGAGCAGGTGATCGACAAGATCGTCGAAGGACGCTTGAACAAATTCTACGAAGAGGCCGTGCTCCTAGATCAGCCTTTCGTCAAAGACCCGGCCAAGACGGTCGGCGAGCTGCTCACGGAAAAGGTGGCGAAGACCGGCGAAAAGATCACGATCCGCCGCTTCACGCGTTACAAGATGGGCGAAGGCATAGAGAAGCGCGCAGACGATTTCGGCAGCGAAGTGGCCGCTCTCGCTGGCGGGCAATAACTAAGCTTCGGGTTTCGAGTTCTTTCTTTTAACTCGAAACCCGAAACTCGAAACCTGATGAGCGAACCGGCTTACAAACGAATCCTGTTGAAAATCTCCGGCGAGGCCTTGATGGGCGCGCAGAACTACGGCATCGACGTCGAAGTTGCGCGCAGCGTTGCCGAAGAGATCAAGGCGGTCAGAGCGCTCGGCGTGGAGATTGCTGTGGTCGTCGGCGGCGGCAACATTTTTCGCGGCGTCTCGAAGAGCGCGGGCAACATGGATCGCTCCAGCGCCGATTACATCGGCATGCTCGCCACCGTCATGAACGGCGTCGTGCTCCAAGACGCGCTGGAGAAGCTGGACGTATATACGCGCGTCCTGTCGGCGATAGACATCCCGCAGCTCGCCGAGCCGTTCATACGGCGGCGCGCTATTCGCCATCTCGAAAAGGGGCGCGTCGTGATCTTCGCCGCGGGCACAGGCAACCCCTATTTCACGACCGATTCGGCAGCCGCGCTTCGCGCCCTGGAGGTGAGAGCGGAAGTGATCCTCAAGGCCACTAAGGTTGAAGGCGTCTATTCCGCCGACCCGATGACTGACAAGACGGCGACGCGCTACGATTCGATCACCTACCAGGAGGTGCTTGAGCAGCAGTTGAAGGTGATGGATGCCTCGGCGATCTCTTTATGTATGGACAACCGCTTACCCATCGTCATCTTCAACATGCGTAAGACCGGCAACATCATGCGCGTTGTGTTGGGTGAGACGGGTGTGGGCACGCTCGTCTGCGTGGAAAAGAAGTGATGAGTGCTGAGTACTGAGTACTGAGTAAGAGCCTGCCTTCTTTTACTCAGTCCTCAGCACTCAGTACTTAAAATTTTTCGGAGAAAAATTTTATGACTGAGAAAGATGTCGTCAAAGAATCGCGACCGCGTATGGAGGCTGTCATTGATGATGTGCGGCGTAAGCTCGCCACCGTGCGCACGGGACGAGCTGCCGTGAGTCTGCTTGACACGGTGATGGTCGATTATTACGGCACGCCGACGCCGCTCAACCAGATGGCTTCCGTGCACGTACCTGAGCCGCAACTGCTCACCGTCCAGCCCTGGGATCAGACGCAGCTCGGCGCAATCGAGAAGGCCATACGCGCCTCCGACCTCGGACTCAACCCGTCGAACGACGGCAAGCTGGTGCGCATTCCCGTCCCACCGCTGACGGAAGAACGCCGCAAGCAGCTAGCCCGTCAGGTACACGAGATTGCCGAAGAGCATCGCACGGCGGTGCGCAACCTACGGCGCGACGCCAATGATCGCCTCAAGAAGATGCTCAAGGATAAAGCGATTTCGGAGGATAGCGAACGCGCCGGACTCGATGAAGTTCAGAAGCTCACCAACACCTACATCGGGAAGATAGACGAGCTGGCGAAGACCAAGGAGCAGGAGATACTGAGCGTCTAGCTCAAGCTGTTAAGAGTAAGCAGAAATAAGGAAAAGCATTAAACGCAAAGGACGCAAAGAAGACGCAAGACGCAAAGGGCGCGAAGAAGCATCTCCTTTGCGTCTTTCTACTTTGCGTCCTTTGCGTTTAATCCCAACGTGCCCTAAAAGCTAAATCGAATCTGCGCCTGTACGCGCCTATTCCCGGCTGCCGGATTGCCGCCGCCACCGCCACCGAAGCCGCCAAAGCCTCCGGCGGTCGAGAGCGATTCGCCGAACAGGGGCGAGCTGAGGTTGCCGACCGGCAGACCCGCGTTGGTACGATTGAATAGGTTTTGGAAGTTGATCGAGAAGGTCAGGCTATAACGCTTCCCTTCAACGGAGCCGCCTGCGCCTCTGCCGCCGCCGCCACCACCTCTTCCGCCGCGCCCACCGCCGCCGCCACCTGGAAAGCCGCCGCCCATGCCGCCACCACCACCACCTCTTCGACCACCTCTATCTCCCGACGGGGAATCTGTCGCCGTAGTCGATGGCGCATCGCCGAAGCCGAACGTCTTGCTCAAGCGCAGATTGACGGTGAAGAAGCTAGGCCCTTCGCCGTAATTGCGCGGGATGATCTGCTGCCCTGGTAAGGGATTGGTATCGAACGCGCCGAAGCGTGTGATGACCACACTCGGCCTCGTCAGGTCTGTGGCGAACGCAGGCCGCTCCGTGAATAGATTGTCGCCGTTTGTATCGCGCCCCGTCGTGATATTGAACGGACGCCCGGACGAAGCGATGATGAACGGACTCAGGCTGACCTGCCACCAGGGCAGTCTGAACTGGCCGCCGAGGGTGAAGCGGTGGCGTATGTCTTGTGCGTAGCGTCCATACTCTCCGCTCAGATCATAAGAGTCGGCGGGAAAAGTGTTCGCGCCGTCGGTGTCGCTGTTTGCTTTCGTCAAGGTGTAGTTGGCGAAAAGGGAGAAGTTTCTGCTGAAACGATTGTTGAGGCCGATGGTCAACTGGCTCTGATTGATATGGCCGCTCGATTCATACTGAAAGATGTCGCCCACGTTGCCGAAAGGGCGCACGCCGCTGCCTGACACTCCTGCGTCGAAAGTTCCAGGCAGGGGCGCGTTGATGTTGCGCGCGCGCAGAGCGTGGATCGTGCGGAAGAAGTTGGCTCTGGCGAAGACTGTGAACTTGTAGGGCAACTGCCGCTCGACCTGAAGACTCGCCATAAATGTACGCGGGGCTTGCAGGCTGCCTTCCACCGCCCTGATCGTCTGCGGGAGCGCAAAGTCAGACAACTCCTCAACAGTCGGTATGCCGGGCGAAGGCTCGTCAGGGAAGAACAGCGGATCGCGTATGGTGAACTGTTGCTGGTTGACGCCGTTGAAGCGCTCGGATTGAAGGCTGAAGCTCTCTGCGAAGCGCTCATAGTACAGCCCCACGCCGCCGCGCACGACCGTCTTCGGCGCATTGCCACCGCCGCCGCCCGGCGACCAGGCGAAGGCGATGCGCGGGGCGAAATTCAGGTTACTGCTGATGTTGCCCTGATTCTCGTAGCGCAGGCCGAGGCTTAAGGTGAAGTTCGGGCGCACGCGCCAGTCGTCCTGAATGAAGCCGCCGAAATCCCACTGGCTGATGCGCGCCTGCTCGTTGCCACCGGCGATGGTGAACTGCGTCGCACCACCCCCGCGCGCGCGAATCTCCTCAGGCGAGAGTCCCAACTGTTGGAGCAGGCGTGTGCGACGATAACGCTCGATGCTCGTGATAAAGATGTTGCTGCCGGGCACAATCTGGTTATTGGCATCAAGCTCCGGCACGAAGCCGCCCGCGAAGGTGAACGTGCCGCCGAAATTCTGTGGCGAAATATCCGTGATGCGCACGCCGCGCAGACGAGCGCCAGCCTTCAGGGAGTGGTTGCCCCACGACCAGGAGGTGTTGTTCTGCAACTCCCAGCGATCCTCGTCGTTAGAGGAGAGACCGATCTGCGAGCCGCCGCCCGTGAAGGCGTCCAAAACGACGATGGTCGGCTGGGAGTTATCCCCGTTTTGCCGGACGCGCTGGCGTATGAACTGGAAGCGCGTCTCGTTGATGACCCGCTCACTGAGGACAGCCGTCTCCGTCAACTGGAAAGTGTGCTGCGTGTTCGACTGGTCAAAGGCTCTCGAAGGCAAAGAGAAACCGCCGATGCCCAGGCTCTCGTTGGCCGTACGGCTGAAGGTGTAGCGCGCCACGAGCGTGTGGCGCGCATTTATCTGGTAATCAATACGCGGGCTGAAGGTCGTTCGACGCAGAGGCGTCAGGATCACCGCGCTGAACGGAATGATATTGAAACCGGGGTCGAGAATGGTGGCGTTGATGATGTCGTTATCGTCCGTTTCGCGGCGCTCGAAATCGAAGAAGAAAGAGGCGCGCTTGGCGCTGATGGGGCCGCTCAGGTTTCCACCATACTGGCGTAGTTGAAACGCAGCACGGTTCGGCGCAAACGGGTTGCGCGAGTTCAAGCTCTCGTCCATGAAGCTGAAAAAAGCCTGCCCGCCAAACTTGTCCGTGCCGGGCTTGGTGAGAATCTCTATGCGTCCACCGCCGGGGCGATCATTCTCTGCCGTGAACGGATTCTGGTTGAGGCGTATCTCGCGTATGGACTCTTTCGGAGGCAGACGACCACCCGTGAAGCCGTCTATGAAAATCTCCGCGCCGTTTGGGCCGGCGGACGGCCCCGCCAGCGCCTGCAAAGCGGCGGCCAGGTCATCCGGATCATCCGGCAGCGCATCCAGCTCAGCGCCGCGCATCACAATCGCGTCCGAGTTGTTCCCCGCTTCAGCGCTCAAAGGCGTCTCGGCAGCAACCGTCACATTCTGCTCTTCAATCGTCACGTTAAGCTTGATGTCGAGCGAGATTCTTCGCCCCGCCGCCACCTCAACCGACGCGTTTTCATAGAGGGCAAAGCCGGACGCCTGCGCACGCACGACGTAGCTGCCAGGCTCAAGGCCGCCGAACGTATAGACCCCTTCGTCGTTGGTCGTGGCGCTCTTTTCGACGCCCGCTTGATCTATCAGCATCACGTTCGCGCCGACGATAGCGCCGCCAAACTCGTCCGTCACCTGACCGCGCAACGTGGCGTTCGACCCTTGCGCGAAGGCCGCGCACGAGAAAAGAATCAGCGAGAGCATCGAGCCCAGTGTTCGTTCCATCCGTTTACTAAATAAGTTCATGATTACCGTTTGAAGTCAGTCAACAAAATCAGAGCCGTAGCTTCGGAGCGACCAAGATATTCAACAGGCGTAACCTCAATCCGAAATTTCAAATTTGAGCTGACAGATTTGAGCTGCGCCAGTTCAACCTCAAAACTGTCATTCCTGATCTGAGATCGTCATGGCAGACCAATACCGAAATCTATCGTGCCGCTATCGAGACCCAGACCGCTATCACCGGCTCCGCCGCCGCCCCCGCCGCCTTGTCTGCCCTGCCGCCTTTGAGCAGCCGTATTCAATAGCTCGTCCACTCCGGCGACGAGCTTGATGGCCGTCACGCGAGACGCTTCAGCGCCCACAGTGCTCGACACTATAATCATGTCGCCCGGTTTCAACTCGGCCAGGGGGAGCGCCGGAAGTCTTTCGAGCATCTCTTGAAAATCAAAGCCGCCACGTCCCGTCCGCGCGCCATCTCCGTTCTGCCCTCTCCCTTCGCCTGCTCCTCCACCTGGACGGCGACTTCCTTGCCCTTCCTGTGCAGAGGATCGCGCGCCTGGTTCTCGCCGCCTCGCGCCCGGAGCGTTTGCGGCTTCATCACCTTCGCCGCTGCCGCCGGAGCGTCCTGCTGCTCTGCGCGCCAGCCTTGCTGCCATCTCCGGCGGAAGCCGTCGCAGCAAAGAGTCACGACTGACGACGACGGTCACGGTCTGCCCGCCCTGAACATCCTTGATCTTGAGCTCGCCCGCCTCCGCGTTGACGGAGGTGACAGCGCCGCCGATGGTGCGGAATGCGCCGGAGACGATCTCCTGAGGAGTGAAGCGCGCGCCGTCTGCGCTCCTTTCACCGAGCGCGCGTAACTGGTCGCCGACCTTCAGTTCGGCAAACGAGCTGGGTCTCGCGTCGCTGAACCTGACAGAGTCCGGCGCGTAACGGCGAAACTTCACGTCGCCCGCAGTGGTAGGAATAAGCACGGGTGTTGCTTCTCCGCGCCCGCGCATACTCAGTGTGATCTCTTTGGTGTTGGGATTAAGCTCGGTGATGATGCCAGCTATGCCGCGCCTGCGCCACTCAGCCCGCTCCCGCTCATGCTTCTCTGCAAGGTCGGCTTTCGTCATCACGATGAGCGCAATCGCCGGAACGCTCTTTTGATCTTCGGCCACACGCCCGCGCGCCCAGACGCGGTCGCCGACCGCGACATCAGCCAACTGTATCTTGACCGCGTTCGTGAGCGTCTTCTCGCCCGGCGCTAAACGCATGTAAGCTGTCTTTTCATTCAGCACGACGGAGAGGCTCGCACCCGCGTCAGTCTTAACGGTCAAACGGTTAGCCGCCGCGTCAATCGCCGTCACCTCGCCGATCACACCGTTGGCTGTAATGCCTGCGTCGGTAGTAGCAGCAGGCGTCGGCTGCGCGCCCTGTCCGTGCGCAGTAGTCACGCTCCCTGCTACGAGAGACAGTATCGCCAGTGTAAAAATAATCAGAAGCTTCACCATAAAATTTCCGCTCTAACAGCAATTCGCCCGTCGTGACGGGCATCTATCGGCAACCAACTTTTATAAACGAGCATCACGCGCGCTCCCTCACAAGCTGAAAGCTTCATTACTGAAGACTTAACTGAACGACGTGATAGCGCACCGCCTGGTTACAATAAAATGTTGGGAGATGAGTTTCGCTGCGCATAGTACAGCAGCTATTAGACGCAGTTCTGGCACATTTGGTTGATTATTTTGTTTCGCGAGGAGTGCTGCTTGATTGTAGGGATTAGATGCTTTGCGTGCGCTTCCAGCCGAGGCGATAGCGCGCCGTCAGCGCCAGCCCCAGACTCGTCACCAGGAGTCCTGCGACGACGAGCGGCCACACGTAAGGAAGAGAGAGGATGACCGCCCAGACGCTCGCGCCGAGAAGCAGGGCGACCGATTCCGAGCGCTTCCCTTCCGGCAGGAACCTGTGTTGCAGCCACCTACCGGTCGCCGCATGAATGACGACGCGGCCAAACAGGTAGGCAACGATAAGAAGGAGCAGCGCCATGATCCCTACGAATGCGCTCACGACCGTCGGCAGCACCCTGAGACACGCGAGCACGCCGAAGCTGCACATAATCGAGCCGAGGAATCCGATCACCGCCACGCGCAGGCTCGTCAGTTGCAGTCGCGTCATGGCGCGGCTCACAGCTCCGGGCGTCGCTGCCGTCAGCGCCAGTGAGACGATGAACCAGAAGAGCACGGCCAGCAGTCGCTGGCCCAGGTAGGCCAGCGACCAGCGAGGCATGAGCAAAGTGGACGGGTCGCGCATCAGCTCGCGCAGCTCTTGCTCGTAGCCCGCATACATGATCGTCGTACTCTCAGGGTTACGCCCCGGCGCGCTCTTACCGTGATGGTAAGCTCCGCCAAAGACCCAGACATCGCCGCCGATATACGAGCCTTCGCGCTGGATGACTGAGCCGCCGATCGAAGCCACGTCGCCTTCGACACGACCGGCAACCGTCACGTCGCCGCCAAAAGCGATGACACCCTTCTTCACGGTTCCGCTGATGATGACAGATTTCCCCAGGCCGAACACGTCGCCCTCTTCCACGCCGGAGACTTCGAGCGCCTGCGCGTCATCCACGCGAGGACTCAATGCCTCGTCTTGCGCATGGGCGATCATCGCCGCCAACAGAAGCACGAAGAAGGTGAAGGTCGCCTTCCACACGATACGCGGGATGGATAAAGGGACGGCGCTTTGAATCGAGAGTTGGTTCACAATTCCTGTTCGACAAGGCTCGGCAGAGCGCGTGTCAAGTGCCGTCTTCGCGCATCGGCAGCTCCCGATGATAGCTCGCGATCAGGCTCGCAAATACGACGAGCACCGAGATAAAGAGGAGAAACGCAATGGAGAGTCCGAGAGGGTGCGAGTCGAAAAGAAACTGGCGGCTCAAGGCGCGCAAGATGATGCCGATGCCTGTGCCAGCGCCGCGCAACACTTGCCAGAGAAGATCGAAGAGACTGGCGAGATGCCTGCCCAAACTGATTACGGGTCTAAGCACCGTCTCACTGAAGGCCGCACCGCCGAGCAGTAGCAGAACCAACGAGGCAGCCAGGAGCGCGGCGCAGAGTCTGAGCGCACGCCCGTGCTCGGAGCGCCGGCGCAAGCCGCTCATGTCCGCCTGCGCGTGCGCGGCCACGACCCGCGAAAAGTTGACTGGAAGCCTGAGTGCCGGATCATCAGTAAGCGCAAAGTCGAGCGTGGACAGAAGGTGCTGCTGCTCGCGCAGCCTCGCCTTGCAAGCCGAGCACTCCTTGAGATGCTGCTCGACTTCCGCGCACGCCGCCGCCGAAAGCTCGCCGTCCAGGTAAGCGGCGATCTCTTCGCTCTTCTCGATGCACTTCTCTGAATTTGCGCTCATCACCATCTAAACCCTTCAGATGCTCGTGATTCCTTTTTGCACAAACTGCTGGCGCATCGCTTCACGCGCGCGAAAGAGGCGGTTCTTGACCGTGCCCAGAGGCAAGCCAGTCACTTCCGCGATCTCGTCGTAGCTGAGGTCGTGCGAGTGGCGCAGCACGACCAGCTCCCTGTAGGTGGCCGGAAGCTCAAGTACGACCCGTTCGATCTCCGCCCGCCGCTCCTCTTTTTCACTCTCCTGTTCGGGACTGGGCTTGCTGTAGGTCACAAGCAGCTCGCGCGGCTCACCATTCATTTCATCTGTGAGCGATTGCTCGCGCGTCGTGTGACGGCGCAGATGGTCTATCGCCGCGTTGTGCGCAATCTTGTAGATCCAGGTCGAAAACTTGTACTCGGAACGATAGCGCGCCAGGGAGTTATAGACTTTGATGAAGACCTCCTGCGTGAGATCGAGCGCCGCCTCGTAATCCCCGACCATGCGATAGACATAGGCCGCAATCGGGCGTTGATAGCGGCGCACCAATTGCTCGAAACCATCCTCGCGCCCGGCCACAGCCCGCGCCACAAGGTCGCAATCCGCCAAAGCATGAAAATCTATTGGAATAGCCTGTGCACTGGTCTTCATGATGCTCTGGTTTTACGTCGCCTGCGAATTAAATGTTTCACAAGTAGACAGTAGCCAGTAGTCAGTAGTCAGTAGAAAAGAAGAACCGAAGGGCTTGGCATGTCACATCCTATGATTTGGCTAAGCCGCCATCAACAGCGTCGTGGGATTTTCTCTTCTACTGACTACTGTTTACTGGCTACTGTCTACTGTCTTTTTATCCCCAGGCCAGAGTAGCGAGTCCGGCGGGCGCGGCGATTAAGTCGAAGCTCAGCTCGCTGGACGGAAGATTGAGTCCCACCTCTTCGGGGCCAAGCGCCGGCAGGTTTACGCCAAGAGTCTCGTTAATGATCTCGCTCACATGCTCTTTGCTGAAGCCATCGCCGACGACGAGCAGGCGTTCGAGGCCATGCGGCGGCGAGGCGTTATCATCAACGGGAGCGAGGCGGTCGCGGTAGAACAGCAGCAGACGGAAAAGCTCGTCGTCACGGTCTTCCGGCTCGCACATCACGGAGCGCACGATGACGGGCTGCGTGCCGCGAATCAGCATGGCTGTAAAGCCTTCGAGATGCGAGCTGAGCAGGAGGGCATCGCCGGGACGATTACTACGCTCCAGCCAGCGCACTTCGCCAACATGGCGCGGCAGAACCAGACCTGTGCGCCAGCCGAGCGCGGCAAACACAGCCTCATACTCTGCCAGCACAGATTCATGCGTCGCCGTGGCGAGATAACGCGGATGCCCCTGAGAATCGGAGTTCAGGCGCTGGCGCGCAACGCGCAGTTCTTCAAGCGGCGCGCCAAAGCCGCGCTCGATCTTCCAACGCAGAATTTCCTCCATCTCGGCACGCGAAGTCGGCGCGCTCTCCAGCGTGATGATGACTGTGCGCGCAGCCGCTTCAGGCAGCGCCGCAGACCATTTACGCTGGCGCGCGAGTCCTGCGCTCGTGACAAGCTCGGCCAGCGTGTCGGCCATCTCACGCGTGTCCGTGATGTTGCGCTCGTCAAAACTGGGTTGCACCAGAGAGGCCGGAAGCGTGATGGTCGCGGCGCGGCGCAAGGCGAAGCCACTGGGGCGGCGTCGCTCCAGCAGCACGACGGAAGCGCTGCTGCTCTCAATTCCAATGGCGTTGGCCGGAAATCGCGGGTTGATCAGTTTAGTAAAGGGTGTCGGCGGCATGAAATGATTTCGGATTGTGGATTTCGGATTGCGGATTGTGATTCGGCAGTTCGGATGTGAGATCAGAAACTCCAACATCCCTTCCAATCCGCAATCCGAAATCCGCATTCCGCAATTATCCTACCATTCACTGTAGGGTCTGCCATCGGAAGAGGGGTCGGTCGATGCGCTATGAACATCTATGACGCCCTGACCGCCTTCGGTCGAGTTTGGGTCTTCGCCCATCGTAATGTTCCAGTCCTTCTCTCCGGTGATCGGGTCTTCCGGGATTTCGCGCATGTAGCCGCCGCTCACCAGATCATCGAGCGATTGCGGCAGCTTGCCTTTATCAGCCGCATACTGGTCGATCAGCTTACGCATCTGAAACAGGTCGTCGCGAAGGACGGCCTCGCGCGCATGCAGCACCCACTTCTGGTATTGAGGCATCGCCACGGACACGAGGATGATCAGAATGAACATCACGATCATCAGCTCAAGCAGGGTGAAACCTCTCGACTGCGGAATGCGGATTGCGGATCGCGGACTTCGAGAAGCAAACCTACTTAGACCGGTTTTCAAATCCACAATCCGCAATCTGCATTCCGCAATCGGCTTACCAATCACTGTACTTCTCCCCGTTGAGCGCCGTGCCGCCGGACTTAGAATGCACGTCGAAGACGTTCTCACCGCCCCATGATCCGGCATCCTTCGCATCATAGGATGAGCGCAAGTCCCACTCGGCCTCTCCCGTCATCGGATCGACGGGGATCGAGCGCAGGTAGACCTTCTTCTTCGTCGCGAGCGCGCTTCCGGTCGCCGAACCACCCCCAAGCTTTGTCGCGTCCGTGTTCGGGTCGCCGTATCCGCCAGCGCCCCCGGAGCGCGGGAGGATGTTGACACCCTTGACCAGCGTCTCAAGGTCTGGCGGATAACGGTCAGGATTATCAACGCCGAAAATCGTGCAATCGCTGATCATAACGTTGCTGCGCGGATCGAGGTAGGGCTGCGGCTGCCTCTGCCCGCCAGCTCCAGCATCTCCTGGCTGCTGCCCCTGAATCACCGCCCCTTGAGTCGGATTCGTCGCCTGCTGCGCGCCCGAGCATGGCCCTCCCATGGTGTCGCGGTGAAACTGCTCAATCGCCGTACGCATCTCGCGCAGCGTCTCACGTAGCTGCTGCTCGCGCTGTCGCTTGACGGAGATTTTGACGAGCGGAAGGACGCCAATCGTCAGTATCGAGAGCACCGTCAGGACGATGATCAGCTCCAGGAGGCTAAAGCCTCTCTCCCGGCGAGGAAAGGCAAAAGGTAAAAGGAGAAAGGAAAAAGAAGAGCGGGGCTTGCTCTCTCCCTTTTGCCTTTTTACTTTTTCCTTTTGCCTTATCATTACTGCTTCACCCTGACGCTGCTCTGGACGAATTGCACCAGCACTCCGCGCCCGTCCGACGCCATCAAGTGTATGTTCTCCTTGTCGAACCCGATGGCGCTCTCGCCCACCGCCACAGCTTCGATATCTATAAAGATGAGCACGCCCGCGCCCGTTATAGATGCGCCGGCAGGAGGCGCAACGGAGATCAGCAACAGGCCTCCCGGATTGACCGTTTGGGTCAGCGTCGGCGCATTCTGCACGCCCGCGAACAGGTTGCCCACGGAGACGCCTCGCACGACGACGGTGCGCGGGTCGAACCGGAGCGTGAGCACAGCGAGGCCGAGCGGCGCATCCGTCTTGAGCACGAGCGCCAGACGACGCCGCTCACCAACAAGCATCTCCTGCTGCTCCGGCACTAGACGCAGCTCGGCGGCGCTCGTCGGCGCGGGTCGCGCGCCCATCTCAGTCGCTCTCTTTTCTACCACCGTCGCTGCGGCGCTCGTCCCGGTCGTCGTGCGCGGCGCAGTAGTAGTAGTTGTTGTTGTAGTAGCGTTAGCAGTTGCAGTGCTTCGTGACGGGGTCGTATCGAGCGCCACCGTCGGTTGCGTGTTCAACGTTCCCATCGTCGCGACGACATCGAGGGGTCGCGGCGGGTTGTACTGCTTATTCGCGACGAGGTTTGATGCTTGAGCCTCGGCATGGTTTTGCGCTTTCGGTGCGGCCCCCTTGGTGTCGCTGGCAGGTTTTGGCTGCACGCTCGTCTGCATGTTCGCCGGAACGCTCTTCGTCGTCGTAGCGCCCATCTGGCTAGATGTGACCGCGCTGTTCATCAGGGATGCAGGCGCTGGCACATAGGTCGGCGGCGCATCTATATCCGAAAGCGGCACGATGATGTTATTCGTCTGGGGCGCGCTATTTTGAGCGACGGCGTTGTTGGTTTGAACGGCTGCGTTATTCTGAACGACCGGCTTGGTCTGAGCCGGAGTCGTGGTCGCTGTAGCCAGTTGCGCTGCGCGATATTGATTTAAGCGGGCGGCGGCCAACTGGTCTTCGCGGTCTGCCTCCTGAATCATGGCTTCGAGCGAGCCCGTGGTCGGCGTTTGCAGCGTGCCGCTCGGACGCATACGCTCATCTTCGGGCGTCACGGTCGGAGCGCGCAGCACGCGCGGCGTGACGGCCATGACGATGTCCACTTGCGTGTTAGTTCGGGTCGGCGCGCTGAAAAGACGCCCGAGGATGGGGATCGCGCTGAGAAGCGGCAAACCCTGTCGCCCGCTCGACTGGCTGTCCTGCGCCACACTGGCGAGCATCATCGTGCGATTGTTCTGGATGCGCGCCGTGCCGGTGATGGTGCGCTCCGTAAAGGTCGGCGTCACGCTTCCCGGATTGAGCACGTCCTTCGACTCGATGGACATCTTGACCTGCACGTCCAGGTTCGGGAAGACCTGCGGCGTGAACTTCAAGGTCAGACCCGTCGGCTCGTAATTGAAGACCGGGAAGCCGCCCGCAAACCCGACACCCTGATTGACGCCCTGTGTGTTGCCCGTGTTGGTCGTCCCAAAAGGATAGGTCTGCGCCGTTTGCACGGGCACACGCTGTCCTATACGCGCGGATGATTCCTCACCGTTGAAGGCGTGAATCTGTGTCGATGCCAGCAGGCGCGTATTGCTCTTACGTTGAAACGCCGTCAGCGTCGAAGCCGGAATAATGAGCGCCCCTCCGAACGTAGTCGGCAGCCGTGTGATCTGCTCCGTCACTACATTACGGTCGCCGCTTGTGATTACAAGGGGACTCCCGCCACCGATACTGAAGATATTGGCGGCATCTCCGATCTGATTGCCAAACTGCAACAGGTCGTTGCGCGACACTTCGTAGATGTTCACGTCCATGACGACTTCGGCGCGATCTTTGTCGATGCTCTGAAGGAGGTCGCCGATGAGCCGTATGTTCTCCGGCGTATCGCGCACCGTCAGGCTGTTGGTGGACTTGTCTGGAATGACGATGGTCTGGCGTCCGGCCTGGGGCGGAATCGCCGCGCCGATCAATTTCTGTGCGTCAGCCGGATCGACATTCGCCAGGTAAAAGGTGCGTATGACGAGCTGCTGGTACTGCATGCGGCGCGTCTGGTCTGCGACGAGAATGGTGCGGCGATTCAGCCTTTGAAAAAAGAGTCCTTCCTGAAGGAAGATGAAATCGAGCGCTTGAGCGGTCGTCACGTCGCGCAGGTTGATGTCGATGGTGCGCGGCTGCTGGAACGACTGGCGATCAAAGACGATGTTGATGTTGAGCTGTTCGGCGAGGCTGCGTATAAAGCTCTTGAGATCGCCGCTGTAGCTGATGACGCGAAGCTGCTCGGCGCGCGGCGGCGGCTGATCCTGCATGCCGGGGGAACGCTGGGTCGTCTCGGCAGGCGTCCCGCCCGTTCCTGTGCTGCGCGGTATGCCGTCCGTCGCACTGTCGCGCTGCGCGTTGCCTGCGCTTCCAACGCCCGTCGAAGATGGCTTGAACACGGTGGGCGAAACGGTCGCGTCGTTATTGCCACTATTTGGCTGGCCGTTAGTCCCATTGGGACCCACGCCGTTCTGCTCATGCTGCAAGCGCAGCATGCGCTCCATCTCCGAGAGTGCCAGCTCGTTGACGGGATCATAGGCGTAAGCCTGCCGGAAAGCGTTGTAGGCCCCGGAGTAGTCCAACTGCTCTGCCAGCGCGCGCCCCTTGATCATGAACATCTGCGACGCATTGAAGAGAGCGCGGCGGTAGTGGAGCTGGTACTCCATACGCGACGGGTTGGCGGCGACGGCCAGCGCAAACTCCTGCGCGGCCTTCTCCCACTGCTGCGCCGCCTCATACTGAAGGCCGCGTTTGTAGTTCTTATCGCCTTTGGCAAACGCCGTCACCGGGGCGAGAAGTAGACAGATCGTCACGAGGAGCGCCGCAACAGAGCGCGCATGAATGGAAGATTTCATCTTGATTCTCTTCAATTGGAATAAACTGAGAACAGATAACCACAACTTCTGTGTCGGCCACCCCACAATGGACGCTTCCCCGGAAGAAGAAGAAGAGCGTCTGGCAGCTTACACGCACTGCCCCAAGCGCAGTTCCAAATCAAATGATGAATGATGAATTAGGAATGATGAATTAAAGACCAAAGTCAAAACGCGAGTGGTTCTTCTTTTCATTCATCATTCATCATTGCGGCATTCATCATTTCTACTTGCGTCCGACGTTGATCTCTTCGACGAACGTCACGCGGTTGATCTCGTGTAACGTAGAGATACCAGAAAAGACTTTTTGCAGCGCTGACTCGCGCAAGGAAGTCAAGCCTTCGGCTTCCGCCGCGCGGCGCACTTCGGAGCCCGGACGGCGCTCGACGATCATCTCGCGTATGTTATCGGTCAAATCGAGCAGCTCGTGAATCGCCGTGCGCCCGCGATAGCCCGTATGATTGCAGCCGTCGCAGCCCACGCTCATGTAAAAGACGCGTCCCTTGTGCTCGTCAGGCCGCAGGCCGGATTCCATCAGCTCATCGTCGGTCGGACGATAAGCGCGCTTGCACACCTCGCAAAGCATACGCACCAGGCGCTGGGCGAGCACACAGTTCAAGCTGGAGACGAAATTATATGGCTCGACACCCATATTCAGGAAGCGCCCGATGACGTCTATGACGTTATTGGCGTGCACGGTCGTAAAGACCAGGTGTCCGGTCAGAGCCGACTGGATGGCGATCTGAGCAGTCTCCGTGTCGCGTATCTCGCCGACCATGATCTTGTCAGGATCGTGGCGCAGGATTGAGCGTAAGCCCCTGGCAAACGTCAGCCCCTTCTTCTCGTTGACGGGAATCTGCGTAATGCCGTGCAACTGATACTCCACCGGGTCTTCGATGGTGATGATCTTGTCTTCTTCGTTCCTGATCTCGTTTAAGGCGGCGTAGAGCGTGGTCGTCTTGCCGGAGCCGGTCGGCCCTGTGACGAGCACCATCCCGTAAGGCTCTGCGATGTAGCGGCGAAACTTTCTCAAATCCTCTTCGCCGAATCCGACGACATCCAGATCGAGGTTGCGGAACGATTCGTTGATCTGCTCTTTGTCGAGGATACGTATGACGGCATCCTCGCCGTGCACCGTCGGCATGATCGAGACGCGGAAATCCACTGTGCGCCCCTTGTAGCGCACGCGGAAGCGACCGTCCTGCGGGACGCGGCGCTCTGCGATGTCCAACTCCGACATGACCTTGATGCGCGAGATCAGAGTCTGATGAAACGTGATGTCGATGGGATCGACCTTGGCGTAGAGCGCGCCGTCGATACGGAACTTGACCTGCACCTCCGTGTCGCGCGTCTCGATGTGTATGTCGGAGGCGCGCGACTCCATCGCGTTATAGATGATGGTATCGACGAGCTTGATGATCGGCGACATGTCTGAATCGGTCGCCAGTCGATCCAGGTCCAGAACCTCTTCGCCTGTTTCGGTCTCTTTGACGAGCGAAATGCGAAAGCCCGACGTGGCCTCTTGCAGCACGCGTTGCGTCGCGTCGCCTTTTCTGAGCACGACGTCGATAGCTCCGGCGGTGGCGACGTGCGGCACGAGGCGCGCGTGCAGGGCGCTCGCCAGCTCGTCCAGGCGTTCGAGGTCTGTCGGGTCACTCATCGCCACGTGAAGACGTTTCCCCTCGCGCCTGAGCGGCACGAACTGATGGCGCACCATCAGGTCAACCGGAATCTCAGCCAGCAGTTGGTAGTTGATAGGCGACTCGCCTTCGGGCGGAAGCAGGTCTACGTAAGGGAGGCGGTAGCGGCGAGCGAGGCTTCGTGCTTCGCGCACCTCCGGCGGATCAGATTCTTCCGGCAACGGCAGGACGCGATCTTCCGCCGTGATCGGGCGCGTCGTATCGCCGAAGGAGGAAATAGTCTCCGTATAGTCTTCCACCTGTTTCATAATCTAAAAACTCTGCTTGCGGCCAGCCGGGGGAAACGGAGGAACGCGCTGGTTGTCAGCGCCCTGTCGGCGCGTTTGATATAGACTGAATGATCGGCAGATAAATCGCCAGCAGGATCGTAATCACGACCCCGCCCATCACTACTAGAATCGCAGGCTCGAGCGTCGTCGTCAACTGTTCGAGCCGCACTTCCGATTCGGCGTCGTAAAAGGCCGAAACTTCATCGAGCATCTCGCGGAGGCTGCCGGAACGCTCGCCCACTCCGATCATATCGAGCGCGAGCGCCGGAACCCAGCCCGCCGCCTCCAGACTCTCCGTAAAAGAACGCCCCTCGCGAATCATCGGCAGTATCTCCGAGCTTCGTCGGCGCAGCTCGCGATTGGTGATCGATTCGGCAGCGATCTCCCAGGATTCCACGAGCGTGATGCCGCCCGCCAGGAGCGTCGCCAGGCTTCGCGTCGCCTGCGCAATCGAGAGCTGCACGAGAAGCTTTCCGGCGAGAGGGATTTTCAAGAGCGCCGCGTCTATCGCCAGCCTGCCGGAAGGCTTGCGCGACCAGAAGTAGAAGGCTATCGCGCCGCCTATTAAAAGCGGGGCAAGCCAGTAGATGTTGGATGCCATCCAACCGGAGATTCCCACCACCAGTCGCGTCACTAACGGCAACGTGTGGTTGCCGGAGCTGAGACCCGCGAACAACTCGGACATGCGTGGCACAACGTAGACGGTCAGAAACGAGACCATCCCGAAAGAGGCGATGAGAAGAAAGGTCGGGTAGGCGAGTGCGCCGCGAATCTTGCGTCGCAGTTGAACGTTGCGCCGCATGTACGAGACGTAACGACTCAAGACCTCGTCGAGCGCACCTGAGCGTTCGCCCGCCAGGATCGAGGCCGTGTAGATGCGCGGGAAGATGCCGCCCTGCGCGGCGAAAGCCGCCGAGAGCGCCGCCCCGCCCCGAATCTCGTTCTCCACCTCCGTCAGCACTGCGCGCAGGCGCGAGGAGGAGGCGCGCTTGCGGAGCATCGTGATGGCCTGAAGGATCGGGATGCCCGCGCGTATCAACGCCGAAAGCTGCTGGTTGAAGAGCAGGAAGTCGCCCGCTTTGACGCGCCCATGGCTGCCTCCCTTATGCCCGAAGCCCCCGGCGGCCCCGGCCTTGGGAGGCTGTACGGTGAAGACGCGAAATCCTTCGTGTTCGAGCCGGGCGCGCGCCTCCTGCACGCCGGGCGCTTCGACCGTGCGCGTCACAACCTCGCCCGCAGGCGTTCCCAAACGACAAATAAACTCAGCCATGATCTGATGGACACAAAAACTGTCTGCCGCACGTGAGATTCGGGCAGACACGACCCGAAATTATAGCATGCGCCCAACGCCGCGCGCGACCACCTTGAAACTGCGCTGCGGCCAACTCCAGACACGAATCCCAGCATCTCAGATGTGCTTTACCATACACGCCGCTGCCTGCGGAAAGTTGCAAGTAAAAATTTGAAGTTCCGGCGACCCCTTCTTGCGTGTGCAACCCCCTGTGTCCTACAATGCGATCACCATCACTGATGAGTGGCCGTAAGTAGCAGACGGTGGTCTCCCCCCGTAAATCGGCTCGCATCGCTGTCGCTTCAAAATTTAAGAGCTGTGGGGCACGCCTGCAAATTTTTCGGGCGGACTCCGGCACGTGGAAACTGATTCTTAAGATTCCGGATCACCAAAGGGTCTCTGGAGTTGTATAGGAATAGCAGGGGGTTATATGAAATTTCAGCGCCGCTCGAACGCACTCCAGACAGCGCTCTACACCTCGCTTGTCTTCACCTTCGTCGCACTCGCTCTGCCTGACCACACAACCGCTCAACAGAAACAAGGGTCAGCCACGCCGCAGCCAACGCCCGTTCGTCGCACCAGAGGCGATGACGAACAGGTGATCATCAACACGGATCTGATCACGCTGACCGTGACCGTGACGGACTCCTATGGCCGCTACGTCTCCGGCCTGGATAAGAGCGCCTTCACCGTCTTCGATGATAAAGATCAGCAGGAGATAGCCTTCTTCAGCGATGAGGACGCGCCCGTCTCCGTCGGCATCATCTTTGACGTGTCAGGGTCGATGGGCGGCGACAAGATCAGGCACGCTCGTGAAGCGCTCTCGCGTTTCATCGACACGAGTCACGACATGGACGAGTATTTCTTGATCGGCTTCAACACGCGCGCCCAGCTTCTTCTGGACAAGACGCGCAACGGCAATGCCGTCATAGACAAGCTCACCTTCGTCGAGCCGCGCCAGAACACGGCGCTCTATGACGCCTGCTACCTGGGGGTTGAAAAGGTCACGCGCGGCACGCATGCCAAGCGCGCGCTCCTCCTCATCAGCGACGGGCAGGACAACGAATCGCGCTACACCTTCAGCGATCTGCGGCGCTTACTGAAAGAGACCGATGTCGTGCTCTATTCGATAGGGATTGTCAGCCCGAACGATGCTACCAGCAATGTCGGCATGCAAGGCCAGGGCATCCTCGACGAGTTGTCGGCTGTCTCCGGCGGCAAAGCATTCTTCCCCAGCACCGACGCCGAGATGAATGAGATTTTCGAGCGCATCGCGCTGGAGCTACGCCACCAGTATTCGATAGGATACAAACCGGCGAACTTCATCAATGATGGCCGTTGGCATCGGATCAAGGTGAAGGTACAGCCGCCGCGCGGGTTGCCGCGCCTGTTCGTGCGTAATAAAGAGGGCTATTTCGCCATCACCACTCCGCGCTGACCGGAGCCCCAGTCGCCGCCCGACGCGCGGCAACGCGAGCCGCCTTGCCGTGCATCTTTTAATGTGTACGCACCGGCAGGTGGAGGCGCGTACAACACGCGTTCTGCCCCAGCAGCGAAATTAAAGTCTGGAGTCCTGGAGTTCGGAGTCTGGAGTCGAAATCAAGCTTTTAACTCTGGACTGCTGGCGACAGACTCCAGACTTTTTAAGAGGAAGCAGTTAGATCATGAACCAGTCGAAAGTTTATCTCGGAGCCGGAGCCCGTCGCATGTGTCGATTCCTTGGGGTGTGTGCGCTGGCTCTCGGTCTTCTTGTCATCTCCGGCGCTGGTCGGGCGCAGCAGCAGAAGCAGCAGCAGCAACCGCAGGATGCGCGCCAGCGACGAGTTGAGCCAACCCCTTCGCCCACACCCACTGCGAAACCGGGGACGACGCCGCCGCCCACGCTCAACACTCCCCCCGAGGCAGGTGCGGGCGTTGTTCCGACGGCGACCCCCGACCCGGCGGGCGAGGAGGTAGACCCGGAAGATGTGGTCAAGGTCGAGACCGACCTGGTGAACCTGAACGTGCGCGTGATAGACCGCAATAACAGGGCTGTCAACGACGTGCGCCAGGACGAATTCCGTGTCTTCGAGGATGGTGTGCCGCAAAAGATCGAGTTTGCCTCGACGGAAGAAGTGCCGATCAGCTACGGCCTCGCCGTAGACAACTCAGGGTCTATGCGCTCGCAGCTTGACCAGGTGATCGAAGCCGCCAAGATTATCGTCAACACCAACAAGCCCGGCGATGAGACCTTCCTCGTGCGCTTCATCGACAATCAGAAAATAGAGACGGTTCAGGACTTCACGCCGAACAAAAATCTGCTGCTCGATTCGCTCGACACCCTTTATATAGAGGGCGGGCAGACGGCGGTCGTCGATGCCGTGCTGCTTTCCGCCCAGCACGTCGCGCAGTACAAGAAGGGCGGAGCCAGTGATCGCCGCCGCCGCGTTCTGATCGTCGTCACGGACGGCGAAGATCGCGACAGCTATTACCGGCAGGAAGAGCTTTTCGACCGTCTGCGCGAAGAGGACGTGCAGATTTTCATCATCGGCTTTGTGGGCGAGCTTGAAAAAGAGGGCGGGATCATCAGCAAGAGCCCGCGCGATAAGGCCGTCAAGCTGATCGAGCGGATGGCTAAGGAGAGCGGCGGGCGCGCCTTCTATCCGAAATCGCTGGCGGAATTGCCCGGCATCGCCGAAGAGATTTCGCGCGACATGCGGACGCAGTATCTGATCGGCTACTATCCTACGAACAGGGCTAAGGACGGCGCTTATCACGCGATACGTGTCGCGGTCGCGGATCGCGGCGGGCGCGACAAGCGTATCGCGCTGACGCGTTCGGGTCGGACAGCGTTGCGCGAAGGCGCTGCGCCTTCCAAGACTCCGGCTCAAGGTGCAGGAGGCAAACCGGCGACGAGCGGGCGCAAAACTCCGTAAGCCTGCTGGTGGCACTCCAGTTCGGTCAAATCTAAACTCCGGTCTCTCTGCTCTGCTCAGGCGCGAGGCCGGGGTTTTTCTTTTATGAGGGGCGATGCTGAGAGGATCAGTCCCCTGATGTCACGCGACGCCCAAACACACGGGTCGATTCAGTGGCACAACCAGTTCTCATAATACTTGCCTCGGATTATGCTGCCGGTTTGGTTATCCACCTGTTGATTGCAAAGGCGCTGCGGCCTGCTTTAAGATGACCGCCACGCTTGATGGATCGGATAGAGACGGCCACGTTAACTCCCTGCGCTGCGTATTATGTTGAGCAGCCTGCTTGTGAATTCGACAATTAAACCACTCCTCTGATGAAAGGATACCCCTCATGCCGTGCGAAGCTGCATTGCTTTCTGAGATCGACTTTTTCGATTCCCTCGGTGAAGATGATCGAGCCGCCCTTGCAGAGGTTATCGATTACCAGAAAATTGCTGCGGGTGAGACCCTCTTTCATGCAGGGGAGCCGGGCGATTCACTCTTTATCGTGCGTTCGGGCGAGATCGAGTTGTATATCAAAGATACTGTCGGCCAGAAGATTGTTTTGAACGTCGCCGCCGCCGGTGATATGTTTGGCGAACTGGCGTTGCTTGACCGTGGAGCGCGCACGGCCACGGCTGTGGCTCTCTCGGAGAGTGATCTGCTCGTGCTTGATCGCGACGACCTGCTCCTGCTCTTCCAGAAAAAACCCAGCGCAGCCCTTCACATGCTCGGCGTCATGAGTGGAATGACACGCAAGGCTGACCAGCTACTGCGCACGCGCGTCTCGCGCAACGTCAACGAAGAGATGCAGGAGCACATCACTCCTTTACAGAAGGTCGCCGATTGGATTGCATGGTTCAGCGGCAGCATGCCTTTTCTCTTCATCAACATGGGCTGGTTTATCATCTGGATAGGGCTCAACACATTGCCGCTCGGCTTCACCCCTTTCGACCCGTATCCCTTCGGTTTTCTGACGATGATTGTCTCGCTTGAAGCGATCTTTCTCTCGTGCTTCGTTCTGATTAGCCAGAATCGACAGGCTGAGAAAGACCGCGTGCGCTCCGACATCGAATATGATGTGAATATCAAAGCCGAGCTGGAAGTCACACATCTGCATGAGAAGACGGATCGCATCTATGAAGCTATGCTTGACCGGTTTGCAAAGCTGGAAAAAGCAATTGCGCGCACGCCTTAGATTGAAAGCGCCGAGCAGCTATGCCCCAAGCCCTACCGGATCATCAGTCGGGCGTCTCCATCTAAATCAAAATTGACCGTCCTACAGCTTTCAACAGCCGGATTCGTTGGCTCGCCGCGACAACCAGGCGGGCAGACCTGTCGCGAAAGCTTCTCGAAAGTCTGTACTGTTTGTCGCCTTCATGCCGCTGCTGGCCCAGTCAGGGTTGCTTACATAACTATTACAAACTAACCCGCTTAGACTTGCTAAGATGCTCCCAACCCCCGCATCAAATGATGAGGTCGATAAACTTTATGGCGGGAGAGCTCTTATGCGCAACGAAATAGCATTGAATCAAAAAAAATCCGGCATCAACTGGGTCACGGTCAGCTTCATGGTGATCTTTCACCTGGGTGCGGCGGCGGCGCTTTTCATGTTCGACTGGAAGGCGTTCGCCGTCACCTTCGTACTCTGGTGGGTCTCAGGAAGCCTGGGCGTCGGGATGGGCTTTCACCGTCTGCTGACGCATCGCGGTTTCAAGACGCCGAAGGCAATCGAATATTTCCTGACGCTCTGCGGCACACTGTCGCTCGAAGGCGGCCCCATCCAATGGGTCGTCACACATCGCATCCACCACGCGCATACGGATGCGCCAGGCGACCCGCACACTCCGCGCGACGGTCGCTGGTGGGCGCACATGGGCTGGATTCTGACCGGAACGGCGCAGCAGTTCGATGAGGCGGTGATGATGCGATACGCTCCTGATATGATGAAGGACAGCGTGCACATCTGGATTAACAGGCTGTACTGGCTGCCGCTGGTTTTTCTGGGCATCGCGCTGCTTGCATTTGGCGGCTGGTCATTCCTCATGTGGGGCATCTTCTTTCGCGTCACCTTCGGGCTGCACGCGACCTGGCTGGTCAACTCGGCCACGCACCTCTGGGGCACGCGCCGGTTTGTCACCCGCGACGATTCGACCAATAGCTGGTGGGTCGCGCTGCTGACCTTCGGCGAGGGCTGGCACAATAACCATCATGCCCACCCGACCGCCGCGCGCCACGGGCTGACATGGTACGAGATAGATTTCAACTGGTACGGCATACGTGCGCTGCAACTCCTGGGGCTCGCCAAATCGATCAAGCTGATCGACATCAACGGGTCGGCGCTTGCGCTTGAAAGCGAACAACCGTCCAGCATGCTTTCCAAAGCAGCTTAAAGAAAAGAATAAAGGCCGTCGCAGGGGAAAGGCGTGAACCAACGCGTCCTTTCCCTTTTCCTTTTTCCTCTTCCCCTTCATCCTTTACAATAGCCGTATGCGCGTTAGTGGTCGGCGTAAATCGGTCATCTTTTTTATTACGCTCGGATCGTGCCTGGTGGCGCTGGCGATTGCGCTTAACGTCGGGTGGGTTCTGCTCAACTGGCGTGAAGTCGCTCTCCTGATATTCGGCATCGTCTTCTTCGTCGTTATCATCAGCGGCCTCGTCCTCAACACGACCTTCTTGGTGCGCGAGATACGCCGCAACGAGCAGCACGACGCCTTCATCAATGCCGTCACGCACGAGTTGAAGACTCCGATCACATCCATCCGGCTCTATCTTCAAACGCTGCAAACGCGTGAGGTGGATGAAGAGAAGCGGCGCGAGTTCTACGGTGTGATGGTCGCGGATAGCGACCGCCTGCTACAGACGGTCGAACAGGTGCTGCGCGCGGGACGAACGGGCGACCGGCGGCGGCGCATCAACATCACCTTGATCGACCTCTCCGAGATAGTGCGCGAGTGCGTTGAATTGGCACGCACGCGCTACGGGCTGGACACAGATACGCTCCGCTACACGGAATCAATTGAAGGCGACGCGCGCCCCACCGTTCTCGGCGACGAGGAAGAGTTGAGCGCCGCCGTCTCGAACCTGCTCGACAACGCCGTCAAATATTCCGATCAGGAGGTGCGCGTCTGCGTCGAGGTGGCGATGCCGAACGAAAGCCACGTCGTCGTGCGCGTGCGTGACCAGGGCGTCGGCATTCCGAGCGAACAGATCAAGCGCATCTTCAAACGTTTCTATCGCGTGCCCGGTCGCGTCATGGCGCGCGTCAAAGGAACCGGACTCGGACTCTTCATCGTGCGCTCAATCGTCCAAAAACATGGCGGGCGCGTCTCCGCAGAGAGCCCGGGGCCGGGTCTGGGCAGCACCTTTACGATTCAGCTTCCGAGGGCAAAAGGATGACACTCGTACTGATCGTAGAGGACGAGAGACATCTGGCCGACGGCCTGCGCTTCAACCTGGAGGCTGAAGGCTACAGCGTCGAGGTCACGGGCGATGGCGAGTCAGCGCTCTCTCTGCTGATGACAGACCCGGCGCGCTTCGATGCGGTCATCTTAGACGTCATGCTTCCCGGCAAGGACGGTTTCGAGGTCGCAAGCGAGCTGCGCCAGGCCGGACAGTTTGTGCCCATCCTCATGCTGACGGCGCGCGGCCATCCCGAAGACGTGCTGCGCGGCTTCGAGAGCGGCGCAGATGATTACCTGCCCAAACCGTTCGAGCTCATGATTCTTATCGCACGCCTGCGCGGCCTGCTCAGGCGGCGCGAGTGGCTGCATAATAATCTCGAAACTCCTGCCGGTGAGGCTAGCCCAGGAGGAGTGGCCGCACCCTTGCCGGAGAGTAGAGAACAGCCCGACGCTCAGGGCGAGCAGCTCGACGATGAGATATTCATCTTTGATGGAAAGACAATTGACTTTAACGAGCTGGAGCTACGCGTCGATGATCGCATCATCAGGCTGACTCTGATGGAAGCGGGATTGCTGCGCTACTTAATCAGGCATGCGGGACGGGTCGTCTCGCGTAAATCGATGCTTGAAGATGTCTGGGGACTGCACGAAGACACGGACACGCGCGCCATAGACAATTTCATCGTCCGCCTGAGGAAGTATATCGAAGAGGACCCGACCAAGCCGAAGCACCTCCTGACCGTGCGAGGCGTCGGCTACCGCTTCATCGCTCAGCCGGAGGAAAGCAGGGGACGGTAGATAGTAGACAGTAGATAGTAGGCGCTTCGCGCTTGCGGGCGCTGTCGTCGAAACTCTGATACGTTCGCTAGCGAAAGCTTTTCTACTGGCTACTGACTCCTGTCTACTGTCTACTGCTCTTACCGTCTCCTGTTCTCACCGATCCGCTGATCTTCTTTCGCGTTGTCTCGCCCGTGCGCAGCACGGGGATGCCCTGATCCACATCTGCATGCGGGCGCGGGATGACATGTGTGGCGACGACTTGACCGACGCGGCTGGCGGCGGCTGCGCCCGCATCGACAGCGCTTTTGACTGCCCCTACTTCGCCGCGCACAATCGCCGTCACGAGTCCGGCGTCAATCTTCTCATAGCCGACGAGCGTAACGTTCGCAGCCTTGACCATTGCGTCAGCCGCTTCGATCATCGCGACGAGTCCCATGCATTCCACCATGCCTAATGCTTCCATGACGCTCCTCTAAAAAATTACCGCTCGGCAGGCGTTTCCCCTCGTGCTAATTCCTTAGCGAATGAATAGGCGCAGGAATGTGCCCACCGCGCCGTATGAACTCTGCGCTTGAGAACGCGTTGACGGGCATGATGGGCGCGCTGCCCAGCAGGCCGCCGAAATCCACCATCTCACCGACGTCACGACCGGGGACGGGGATGATCCTTACGGCCGTGGTCTTGTGGTTCATCACTCCGATAGCCATCTCGTCGGCGATGATCGCCGCGATGGTCTCGGCAGAGGTTGAGCCGGGCACGGCAACCATGTCTATGCCGACAGAGCAGACGCTGGTCATGGCTTCCAGCTTGTCCAGGCTGAGCGCGCCTGCGCGCACCGCGTCGATCATGGCCGCGTCTTCCGAGACGGGAATAAACGCGCCGCTCATGCCACCGACCGAACCGCTCGCCATCGCTCCGCCCTTCTTCACGGCATCTGTCAGAAGCGCCAGCGCGGCGGTCGTCCCATGTGTGCCTGCGCGCTCCAACCCCATGCCTTCGAGTATCTCCCCGACGGAATCGCCGAGCGCGGGCGTCGGGGCGAGAGAGAGATCAATGATGCCGAAAGGCAGGCCGAGACGCCGCGCGGCTTCGCGCCCGACCAGCTCACCGGCTCTGGAAAGCTTGAAGGAGAGTTTTTTGATCACTTCGGCCAGCTCGTGAAGCGGCAAACCGGGTGGCGCATGGCGCACAGCATGATTCACCACGCCGGGGCCGGAGACGCCAACGTTGATGACCGCTTCCGGCTCGCCCACTCCATGAAACGCGCCCGCCATGAAAGGGTTATCTTCGACGGCATTGGCGAAGCAGACGAACTTGGCGCACGCCACCCCGCCACGCTCGCGCGTGCGCTCGGCCATCTCTTTAATCAGGATGCCGACACGCCTGACCGCATCCATGTTGATCCCGGCGCGGCTCGTCGCAACGTTGACAGACGAGCAGAGTCGCTCGGTGGTGGCAAGGGCTTCGGGAATCGAATCAAGAAATTCGCTTTCGGCGCGCGTCCAGCCCTTATGCACCAGCGCGGAATATCCGCCGAGGAAATCCACTCCGACCGCGCGCGCCGCTTCATCAATAGTGCGCGCAAGCCTTACGAAGTCCTGGCTGCTGCGACACACCCCTTCGCCGACAATCGCCACGGGCGTCACTGAAATCCTCTTGTTGGCGATGCGTATGCCCATTTCATCGCCGATCTCATCGACCGTTTCGACGAGCCGTGCGGCTGTACGCTCGATCTTCTCGCGCACGCTGGCGGCAGTTTCCTCTACAGACCCTCCGGCGCAGTCGCGCAAAGACAACCCCAACGTGACGGTGCGTATGTCCAGATGCTCCATCTCCGTCATGCGCACGGTCTGCAAGATTTCCGCCTGGGTGTATTCCATAAAAAGTTTCGAGTTTCGAGCTTCGGGTTTCGAGTTCAAGTCAGTTTTAACTCGAAACCCGAAGC
>DASVVT010000076.1:0-60737 GCA_036386415.1 Pyrinomonadaceae bacterium | reverse complement strand
GCTCGACACGAAACGACGCGAAATGAGACGAACAGAGGAGCTTGTTTCGTGTCGCTTCGTGTCGAGCGCGTGGATCGTCCCCCGTCCTCTTTTGATTGTAGCTAGGTATTACCTTAATTTCTCTGGCACGCTGTTTTAATCTTCCGGGCAATTTCTGCAACCCGTTGACGTTCAATGCGTGTAAGTGATGTCTGTGTGCTGTCGGCACGTGCGGTTGCGCCTGTTTGCCGGTCGCGTGTATGCTTTCAAGATCAAATGATGCGGTCTCTTCCCCCGGCTTTGTCGCACATAAATGGAGTCGAGAATCTTTTAATAACGTGAGCGCCAAACTCAACCTTGCCAGCCAGCCTTTTCGCAACCGCGCACTGCCGTGGACTATCACGGCAGTGGTCATGGTCGCCTCGCTGCTGGCGCTGGTCTTTATCGTCCGCGCCAGCATGAAAACAGATGCGGAAGCCAGCCAGGTTGAGCGCGATGTTAATAGTCTGCGTCAGCAGGCGAAAGACCTCCAGCAGCATGCCGAAGAGATCAAGGAGGCGCTGACCCCTGAGCAGTTGCAAACTTTGCAGGCCGCGCACACGCTCGTTGACCGCAAGCGCTTCTCCTGGTCGCGTCTGTTCGCAGACCTCGAAGCATCTCTGCCGCAAAGCGTCCGCGTCACACGCATCAACGTGCGCGACGTGGCTCTGCGCGGCAACCAGACATACGCGGAATTGGAGTTGACCGTTGTCGGCAAGAGCGACGCAGATGTCACGCACATGATCGGCGAGATGGAACGCGGGGGCATCTTCCAGGCTGAGCCGCTGTCGCAGGACGCACAGACAGATAAGAATCAGGGCGGCACGGAGTGGACGCTGCGTGTGCTTTACAGGCCACGCGCAGGCGCGCCCGTCCAGACCGACGGCAACAACCCGCGCATCGCCGCAGCAGCTACGACGAATCCTTCTGAGACCTCTTCAAACGGAGGGGCACGATGAGCGATCCGAAACAAGCGTCAGGCATTGGAACGGGTCGCGTCCAGGAGGTTCGCACGCGGGTCAGGAAACTGCTTCATTCACGCCAGCGCAGCATGCTCGGCATTCCAGAGATCGTCGGGCTCGCCGCCAGCGCCGTCATGCTGCTCGCAGTCCTTTTCGCCTACTTCTACTTTTACATCCCCGCTAATTCGCGTCTGACGAGACTCGGCGAAGAACGCAAACGGCTACAACAGACGCTGCGCGAGTCGAAGGTGAATGTCGATACGAGTAAAGACAAGCAGGCCACCATCGAGCAGATTAACCAGAGCCTCGCAGATTTCGAGAACCAGCGCCTGGCGCAGCGCAACGAAGGCCGCATGGCGCTCTACGACGAGTTGAACAACCTGATCCGTCGCAACAGCCTGCGCAACACCTCAGGCCCCACTTACGTCACGCTTGAAGCGTTGGGGTCGAACGGTAAACCAACCGCTTCGACCGCGACCCGTGCGGCCAACGCCAAGTGGCAGAGCGTTTTTCCAGGCATCGGCGTCAGCGTCACGGTCGAGGGGCAGTATCAGAACCTGCGCCGCTTCGTACGCGACATCGAAGCGAGCAACCAGTTCATCGTCATCAGCGCCGTCGAGCTGCAAGGCGTCACGGATGGCAGCGGGCCGGGACTAACGCCCGAAGGCTTGCCCGCGCCTGCTCGCCCGACGCTCGTCAGCCTGCGCCTCGACATGGCGACCTATTTCCGTCGTGAGGCAGCGCCGCCGCCGGAATCTGAAACGCCCTGAGCCCTTGGAGTTCTAGCGGTAATCTTTATGGCTTTGTTTGAAGGTAAAACTCCGGCGGAACGCAACAAGCTGATCGCAGCGATGGCGCTCGGTGCGATAGCGCTCATCTCTCTTTCGTACATGTTATTTGGCTCCTCCTCTTCGCCCTCTCCAAAACGGACGACCACGAACACGAACAACAGAACCGCCATCACGCAAGGGACAACCGCGCCGACTGCTGTCGCGCCCATCCAGTCGCCGAAAGAAGTGCGCAGCGAATCCGAGACCCTGGCAATCATGCAGCCCGTGGTCGGCAACTGGCCTATCCCGGCTGTGCCCGAGCCGAATCGCAACATCTTCGCTTTTTACGTGCCGCCGGAGCGACCTTCGCCGACGCCGACGCCGGAGCCCGTGCCATCACCGTCGCCTCCGCCTCCTATCCAGCTTGATTCCATCTCGCCCCAGCAGGTCTTTGCGCGCACGGGCGAGTTTAAGCTCGAAGTTTCCGGCGACAAGTTTACCATCGCATCGCATATCTTCATCGATGATGTCGAAATGCCGACGCGCTACATCAGCCCGCACCAACTCTCTACGAATGTGCCCCCGCAGTTGATAGGCAATCCGGGCGGGCGGCAGATCGTCGTGCGGACGCCGGACGGCCAGCTCTACTCGAACCCGGCGACGCTCACTGTCTCGGCTGCGCCGACGCCCAACTATACTTACGTCGGTATCATCGGCAGCAAACGCTACAACGACACGGCTGTCTTGAAAGATAACGGCACCAGGCAATTGTTGAATGTGCAGCGCGGCGATGTCGTCGGTAATCGCTTTCGCGTCACCAGCATCTCCGAACGCGAGGTGGCGCTCGTCGATACGAACCTGCGCATTAAACATACGTTACCTTTCACCAGCGACAAATCCGCAGGCTCGGGCGGCCCGGTTATGGGGAGCAATCCGAACAATCAAGGAGGCATCCCCGGCATCCCTGCCATGCCTCAGCCTCAGCCCGAAGAAGAGCAGCCGATAGAAGAAGAACAACCTGTTGAAGAGGAGAACCCCTGAGCCTCTCTGAGCGAAAGAATGATTTTGATTGACCCTATCACATCTGCTCGCGGCGGCGCGCACGGCGCTGGTGCACGAGCGTCTGAGCGTGGTTACGCACTGGTCGCCCTGCTCGCAATGATGTCGATCATGATGCTCTTGATCCTCGCCTCCGCGCCGAGCATCCGTCAACAGACACAGCGCGAGCGTGAAATAGAGGCGATCTTTCGTGGTGAGGAGGTTGCCGAAGCGATTCGTCGCTACGTGCAGGCTAACAACGGCCAGTTGCCTACCTCGATGGATCAACTGCTCGAAGGTATCCCGCGCGGCACCAAGAAAGTGCAAATACTGCGTCCAGCCGCCGCCATAGACCCGCTTTCAGAATCAGGAGAATGGCGGATGATCAGGGTCAACGATGCAGCACTCGTCAAGTTTCAAGTCGCCGTCACGCTCTACGCTGGTGGAAAAACACCCGTCTCTAGAGACCCATTCATACAAAAGTACACGCCGCGCGCCATTCAAAGTATTACCAACCTCGGCTCAAATGATGATTCAACGCCAAGTCAACAAACCAAAGATGATGCGACGCAAAATGAAAATAAGGAGGGTGCGCCGCCATCTGAAAGCGATGAATCGTCAAGCAGCGAAGATACTTCTGTAAACTCAACAGGCCCTTTCATAGGCGTCGCCAGCCGCAACAGCTCTCCTTCGATCATCACCTACTACGGCATCGAACGCCATGACCGTTGGATCTTCACACCTCTCTTCAGGTAACTCTCCGTGGTCTTTCCTCAAGCGCTCTTAAACATCCTGTGAAGGCTTCGTCGGGTCGCCCGATCCTTCCAAGAAGCTTGCTCTTGTCGCGTAGCAGATTCCTCTCATCACTACTTCCTGAAGAGATGTATCGAGGTTGATTCATGCTCTTGATGAGCGTGATCGCATTGATGCGCGGCAAAAAAAAATTCAATGATGAATAATAATTTATTGACATCTGCTCGTTTTGCATTAATATACCCACATGTTGTGCGCTATGTAGTCTAGTCCACAAGATAAAAATCAACACAGTATCTTGTGGTCACAGTCACTAACCAAAAAGGAGCAGCAACAACTTATGGCAACAAAAAAAGCAGGAAAGAAAGCAGGCGGTAAGGGTGGTTCAAAGGGCGGCTCAAAGGGCGGCTCGAAGAAGGGCGGCTCGAAGAAGGGCGGCTCGAAGAAGAGATAACTCAACCGTACGAACTACGACAGCAACCTTCAACAGGCGCACACAAAACTCTGAGGCCTTGGAGGCCTCAACTCGAGGGACGGCGATTGCTTCACACGAAGCGCGCCGTCCCTCTTCTTCTTCTTCTTGCATCACCGCGCATCCCTTCGTTATGCTCACTGAGATAAGCCTGGACGCGCAGCAAAGAATAATCGTAGAGCGAACGGAGGAGGATGGCAGATCGTGGGAGAATCTGAAGAGAGACCTTGGGGACGCTACGAAGTGCTGGAAGAAAGCGATGGCTATAAAGTCAAGAGGCTTGAGGTCAAGGCCGGAGCGCGCCTCAGTCTGCAACGTCACTCTCGTCGCGGTGAGCACTGGGTAGTAGTCGCAGGCATAGCCGATGTCGTCTGCGGAGATCGAACCCTGCGCCTCAACGAAGGCGAGCACATACACATTCCCCCGCAAACCAATCATCGCCTCGGCAACAGCACCGACCAGGCTCTGACGCTCATCGAAGTCCAACTCGGTGACTATCTCGGCGAGGACGACATCGTGCGGCTTGAAGATGACTACAAGCGAGAAGAAAGTAAGCGAGTCGAGCAGTGAGCAGTAAAAGAAAGAAAACTGCTCGTCTCGCTCACTGCTTACTGCTTACTGCTTACCTACTATGATTAGCGTTGCGCTCGTCGAGCCTGAAATCCCGCCCAATACAGGCAATATCGCGCGCCTTTGCGCTGCGACCCGTGTGCCACTGCATATTGTTGGCGTGACGGGGTTTAGGCTCGATGACCGGGCTGTGCGTCGCGCTGGTCTGGACTACTGGCCGGAAGTCGCGTTGCGCCGCCATCGCGACCTCGCAGCGCTTGAGGCTGCCTTGCCGGAGACGAGGTTTATCTATCTCACGACCAAGGCCGAACGGTCTTACGCGGACTGGCATTTCGAGACGAACGATTGCCTGGTCTTTGGCCGCGAGACGCGCGGCTTGCCCGAAGACACCTTGCGCGCAAACTGGGAGAGATGCCTGACCATCCCGATGCTTAATCCCAACGTGCGCAGCCTCAACCTCGCCACAGCGGTCGCCATCGTCCTCTATGAAGCGCTACGACAAACAGGAAGGATCAAGAGGAGTAGACAGTAGACAGTAGTCAGTAGAAAAAGAGCAACGCGCTTCGCTGTCTACTATGATGTAGATGAGTAGCACCGAACCGAAGCAACGGATTTTCTTTTCTACTGGCTACTGACTACTGTCTACCGTCTACTCCTCTTGATCCTTCCTTGCCGTTCAGTGCGATCATGTTAAGATATTAGTTTTCGTGACAGCCGATTTAATGTGACTGGTTCATCTATGTGAGAGGGATTATGACTGGAGAGAGAAAAGATATACGCAACATAGCCATCATCGCCCACGTCGATCATGGTAAGACCACGCTCGTCGATGCGATGCTCAGGCAGGCCGGAACGTTTCGTGAGAACGAACAGGTCAGAGATCGCGTCATGGATTCGATGGATTTAGAGCGCGAGCGCGGCATCACGATCATGGCTAAAAATACTGCCGTGCGCTACGGGGAAGTGAAGATCAATATCGTCGATACGCCGGGGCACGCTGACTTCGGCGGCGAAGTCGAGCGCGTCTTGAAGATGGTGGACGGCGTGATGCTGCTGGTGGATGCGGCGGAAGGCTGCCTGCCGCAGACGCGCTTCGTGCTGCGCAAAGCTCTCGAAGCACGTCTGCCCGCCATCGCCGTCGTCAACAAGATTGACCGTCACGATGCGCGTCCCGCAGAAGTCGTCGATGAGATTTATGAACTGTTTCTCGATCTGGACGCGACCGAAGAGCAGATTGAATTTCCGATCCTTTATGCCATCTCGCGCGAGGGCGTGGCGAAGAAGGAGTTGACGGATGAGTCAAAAACCTTGCGCCCGTTGTTCGATCAGATCGTAGAGACCATCCCTGCGCCCGTCGCGCTCAGAGAAGATAGCTTACAGCTACTGGTGGCGAATCTCGATTACAACGACTATGTCGGGCGTCTCGCCATCGGTCGCATCTTCTCAGGCGAGATCGCGCTGGGCGATTCTGTCGCCATCGTCAAGCGTGACGGATCAATCGAGAAGACGCGTATCTCGCAGCTCTACGTCTTCGAGGGACTCAAGCGCGAAGCTGTCCAGAGTGCGGGCGTGGGCGAAATCGTCGCCCTGGCTGGAATGGAAGGGATTGAAATCGGCGAGACGGTGACGAGCGCGCTGAACCCGCAGGCGCTGCCCGTCATTGCCGTCGACGAGCCGACGATCTCTATGATCTTCGGCGTCAACACCTCGCCGTTTTCGGGGCGTGAAGGCCGCTTCGTCACGTCGCGCCAGATCAAAGAGCGGCTGGATAAAGAGACGCTCGGTAACGTCGCCATCCGTGTGGAGCAGACCCCATCACCGGATCAATTCAAAGTTTCGGGGCGCGGCGAGTTGCAGCTGGCGATCCTCATCGAGATGATGCGCCGCGAGGGCTACGAGCTACAGGTCTCCAAGCCCGAAGTGATTACGCGCAAAATGGACGGCAAGACGCTTGAGCCCATCGAACAGGTCGTCGTCGATTGCCCGGAAGAGTTCATCGGTGTGGTGACGGAAGCGATGGGGCGGCGCAAAGGGCAGATGATGAAGATGGTCAATCACGGCACGGGGCGCGTGCGCCTGGAATTCGAAGCGCCGTCACGCGGCCTGATCGGTTTTCGCAGCGAGTTCCTGACGGAGACCAAGGGCACTGGTCTCTTGAACACGCTCTTTCTGCGCTGGGGCGACTGGCAGGGAGAGATGCGCGGGCGCTCGACCGGCTCCCTGGTCGCAGACCGTGCGGGCGAGACGACCACATACGCTCTCTACAACCTGCAAGAGCGTGGCTCTATGTTCGTGAGACCCGGCACGAAAGTTTACGAAGGCATGATCGTGGGCGAGAACGCGCGCGCCGTCGATCTGGACGTCAATGCCATTAAGGAGAAGAAGCTCACGAACATGCGCGCCGCGTCCGCAGATGAAGCGATGCGGCTCGTGCCCTTCAAAGACCTCTCGCTTGAACAGGCGCTCGAATTCATCAGTGACGACGAGCTGGTCGAAGTGACGCCGCAAGCTATCAGACTTCGCAAGCGCGTGCTCAAAGCCAACGAGCGACCTAAGAAGAAAGAGTCATAAAGAGTCTTTTCTCACACGGACCGAAAGCCCACGCGCCATGAAGAATGAGATTGATGTCCTACGCGACCTGGCGAGAAGGTTTACACAGGGTCACATAGACTACATGTTGACCGGCTCGCTTGCCATGAACTACTACGCACAGCCGCGCATGACCCGCGATATAGATGTCGTCGTTGACCTGGCTGCGATGGACGCCGTCGATGCCATCTTTGACTTGTTCAGTCCTGACTACTATGTAGCGCGTGAAGCGATTACGCACGCTATCGCTCATATGTCCGTTTTCAACTTGATTCACCATGAGACGGTTATCAAGGTGGATTGTATCGTCCGAAAAAAGAGCGACTACCGGCGATTGGAATTTGAGCGGCGCAGAGCTATCACCCTTGAGGGTTTCACCGTTTGGATCACGAGCAAAGAGGATTTGATTATCTCCAAACTCGATTGGGCGCGGGATTCACGCTCCGAACTTCAGCTTCGAGATATAAGAAACCTGCTCACAACGGGGTATAATGCTGCTTATCTGGAACAGTGGACGCGAGAGTTAGGGCTATACGATCTATGGCAGGAGTGCCTGGCATGAATGACACCTCGCCAGAAATTGAAGAGATGGTGCGCGAGATGATGATGAAGCGCTCCGGCGAAGAACGGTTTGTGATGGGAGCGCTGATGTTCGACGCCGCACGCGAGCTGATTATTGCCTCTCTGCCACAGAATTTGTCGCCGCAGGAGTTCAAGCAAAGGTTGTTCGAGCGAATCTACGGCTTTCCGTTAGAGACTGCCCGCAACAACTCTCACGATCCATAGACCGCTGCTGATGTAGCAAAACTCTCAGCATCCCATCGGGACGTTGAACTCCATTTGCTTGATAGTTTTCCACTGGTCGCCGTCCTTCACCTTGATCCGAAGACGGATTTTGCTGACGCTCACGGTGCAGGGATAATCCTGACTGCTCTTGCATTGGCGCGCCAGTTTCGACCACTTCTCGTCAACCGGGTCGCCCGCTATTTTCGCTGTTTCGTAGTAATCCGCGTAGAGCTTCCTCTCAGCTTCCTTAACGGCCACCAAAATCTCTTTCTTCGTCACCTGCGGAAATTTTAAAGGCTCGGATTCACCAATCTTTGAGGTCAGAAATTTGTTCCTCTCGATCATCCTTATTTCTTTCCAGGCGGAGGTGTAATGCTTCCAGTCCAGAAGATCGATGTGCGGCCCTTCATCCATGACCGTTAAGCTCGTTTCGAATTGCTGCTCGACCTTGAATTCCCAGGACTCACCCGGATAGGTGTGCAGAATGATGAGCTGATCTTCAATGCTCTCTGCTAGATCAAGGTCAACCGTGACGGGATCACGCGACATGTCTTCCAGCCGGCGAGCGGTAACCGGGTACTCTTGATTGTGACCTACAATCTCAATCGCTTTCAGGTAGTCCGATTGTCGAATGTCAGTATCGGTCTCCAGGCGCGGAGCGTTGAGATCGGCGGCGTGGTCATACTCTTTGACTAGAGCAGGGCGGCTGGTAGCTAACAACGCGGCGGCAGTAGTGCCCAGGAAAAATGTCAGGAGGGCAATGAGAAGACGGATGGTAAAACGCTGCATGGTCGAGTCCCTCTTTCAGGTCGATGCGGCAAAGTAGCCACCCCGGATGATATTAACCATGCTCGTCGAGCGCGAGAGAACTAGCTACAGTGCAAGGCTGTGGATAGCCACATCACGATGGCGGATCAATGATTGCCCACCGGCTCATCTTCCTCTTGGTCTTCGTCCTCCTCTGACGGGTCGAAAATCTCGTAGCCCGTCGAGTCATCGTAGTAATAGCTTCCAGGCTTCTTGCGCTCGCGCTCGGCGGGCGACGGCTCGTCCTGTTCCGGTGTATCATCTCTGCGCTCGCTCATCTCTCTGTGGATTCTCCGTCCTGGTGAAAGCTTATGTGTCGTTTCCTGACTTACGCGGGCGCGCCGCTGCTGCTGGCGGACTTGCTCTATCGCCCTGTCAATTCGCTCATCATGCAGAGCCACCACGCGCGCGAGCGTATAGAGCCTTTGAACGGCGACGGCTTTGGCGTCGGGTGGTATGTGCCTGAAGTAGACCCGACGCCGTGCGTGCAGCGCTCGGTTGCGCCCGCCTGGTCGAACCGCAACTTGCAGGCTCTGGCGGCCAAGACGCGCGCCGAGTGTCTCTTCGCGCACGTGCGCGCGGCGACTCCGGGCATGGCCGTCACTGACGCGAACGTGCACCCCTTCAGCTACGACCGTTTCATGTGGATGCACAACGGCGCGATCGCCGGTTTTCGCCAGATCAAGCGGCGTCTGCGCGCGGAGCTTAAAGACGAATTCTACGACATGATCGAAGGCACGACCGACTCGGAACATGCCTTCGCGCTCTTTCTCAACTCCTTGCGCACCCCGTTTGGCGAAGCGAGCGGCGAGGAGATGCGGCGCGCTCTCGTCGAAGTAATCGCGCGCCTCAACGCGCTTTCCGGCGATGCCGGAATCACGGAACCCTCATACTACAACTTCGCTGTGACGGACGGCCATTCGACCGTCGTCTCCCGCTACTGTTCGGGCGAGGGGCAAAAGGGAAACTCGCTTCACTACTCGCGCGGCCTGCGCTTTGAATGTTTGCCGGGCGGCCTCTGCGACATGCACACGGTCAAAGGTGAGGAGGGCGCGCGAGCCGTGATCGTCGCCAGCGAGCGGCTCACAGATGACGACTCGGACTGGACGCCTGTGCCGGACAATCACACGATTACGGTGCTCCCGAATTTGAGCGTCAAAGTTGAACGGATCGATTTATAGCAGTGAGAGAAGGCACAAATGAAGCCCCGGAGGGGCGACATATCAGTAGCCCATGACGTAAGTCTTGGGTTTAAGTGCAAGGCCAGGAAGATAGAGCCCTCGCAGAGGGCGGCATAATCTCAACGGATGTGCTCGGCAAGCTGGCAATCTATGTCGCCCCTACCGGGGCTCAAATTTTAAATCCGGCTTGTCCCCACGACTTCGGTCGTGGACTACTGATATGTCGCCCCTGACGGGGCTTCTCATATATAAGCTCTGATAGTTTGATGAATCTGATGCTGAAAATTTTACGCGCCTGCATCGCTTTTACACTCGCCGTTCTGCTCATCAATCAATGTGCCCCGTCTTTCGCGCAGTCGCCACAGTCTCTCACCGTGCGCGAGATCATGAGTGAGCCTTCGATTGCGGGCATGCGCGCTGAGGGAGAAAAATTAGCGCCAAACGGCGAGCGGGCTGCGTATCTCTGGAGCGCGACCGCGAGGGAGCCGCGAGACCTCTACGCGGTTGCGACGCGCGGGGACGAGAAGCCAAGACTTCTGGCGCGTGCGGTTGACGCACCGGAGGCATCTAGCTCAAGCGCGGCGGAGATGCGCGATGAGTCGAGCACAACCGTGCGCCGGGGGGAGCGCGTCGTCGAGCGCGATGCCGCACAGCAGGCGCGCGAGCAGAGCGTGGGCGGAATCGAATGGTCGCCGGATTCGCGGCGGCTGCTCTTCTCAAAGAGCGGCGACCTGTATGTCGTCAATGATGAACGGGCTGCGGCGCTCGCGCGACGCCTGACGCGCACGGAGGCGAAGGAAAAGGAGGCACGCTGGCTCGCCGATTCCCACCGCATACTTTATCAGTCTGGCGAAGACCTCTTCGTCATAGACGCAGATCAAAGCGGCATCACCCAACTGACGCGCAATAATAAGGCAGCGGATGAGAAGAGGAGCGGCGCGGGATCGCAGCAGAACACAGCCAGCGCACAGGGCGTCAGCGTATCTCTGTCCGCCACGCAAGCTTCGGACGACGGGACGCGCGTCGCGTATGTCATCTCAGACACATCCAGACAGCGCGCCCTCATCGTCCCGGAATACACGGGTGAGTTTGTCACAGCCCCGACCGTGCGCAGGGGCTGGACGGAGCAGCGCATAGAGATTGTCGCGAGCGACGGCACATCATCGAACGCCGTCCAGATCAAGCTCCCGTCGCCTGACGGCGCGTCTTACGTTCGCGGCCTGCGTTGGATGCCTGATAGTCGTGCGCTCCTGATTGATCGTCTTGACCGCGACACGAAACGCAGACAGATTTTTCTCGCTTCAGCCACAGACGGCTCGTGCCGTCTCATCAATGAGGAGGAGGACGCAAAGTGGGTCGCGCCTCTCTCGCGCATCGTCGAGCCCTCACCGAAGGGGGATGGAATCCTCTTCGCTTCAGAGCGCGATGGTTTTAATCATCTCTATCTAGCGCTGCCTGATCCTCAAAACAGTCGAGCGACGCTGATTGACAAGTCGAAGACACTCGTGCGCCAGTTGACGCGTGGGTTGTGGGAAGTGGGCTGGGCCAAGTGGATGCCGGACGGTAAAAGGATAATCTATTCTTCGACGGAAGCCTCGACCGCCGAACGCCACTTCTACGTTCTCGATATACAAAACGATAAAGCATACAGGTTGCCGACCGAGAGCGGCATGAACACTGATCCGCAATTGTCGAAAGAAGGTGAAGTGCTGCTCTACGAGCATTCGCAGTGGAACGTGCCCGGCGATTTATACTCTCTGCGTGTCTGCACCGGATGTCGTGGAATTCCGAGGCCGGTGCAGTTGACCGATACCGTCCCGCCGCGCTTCAAAGGGACTGCGTGGACGCGCCCGCAGCTTATCGAATACAGGGCTAGGGATGGAAAGAGTGTGAGGGCTCGCATCTACACGCCGCCTCGCTTCGACAGGTCTGGGAAGTATCCGGCGGTCGTCTTCGTTCACGGCGCGGGCTACATGCAAAACATTACTAACGGCTGGGGCTATTACTGGCGCGAGGCTATGTTTCATACGCTGCTCACAGCGCGCGGCTACGTTGTGCTCGACATAGATTACAGGGGCTCAGCCGGGTACGGGCGCGACTGGCGCACGGATGTTCATGATTTTCTGGGCGGGCTCGATCTACAGGATCATCTGGATGGCATAGACGTAATCGTCAAAGATTACGCGGTCGATCCAACCCGTGTCGGCATGTACGGCGGAAGCTACGGCGGTTTCATGGCGGAGATGGCAGCGATGCGCGCGCCCGAACGAATCGCCTGCGCGGCAGCCCTGCGCCCCGTCGCCGACTGGAAAAACTATTACGCCTCATCGCCCATTTACACCACGGAGCGCCTCGGCTTCCCGGATAAGAACCCGCAAGCCTATCGCCGCAGCTCGCCTATTACTTACGCGGATCAACTCCGCCGACCCTTGCTGATCCTGCACGGCATGATTGATGACAACGTGCATTTCCAGGACAGCGTGCAGCTCGTCGAGAAGCTGATCGGGCTGGGCAAATCCGAGTATTTCGACGTAATGTTCTACCCTGCGGAGAATCATTCTTTTCTCCGCCCGGAAAGCTGGACTGATGAGTACGAGCGCATCTTGCGTTTCTTCGATGCGCACCTGCAAGGAAAGATCAAAAGCGGTCCGGGCGCTCGTTGATTCAAATGGCTCGCTATCCACGTTCTGTATGGATGAGCCGACGCCTTTCCGCGCGAAAGTTAAGATGTAGTGATTACAATATCTTGTCGCGCTCGCATCCTCCATTGCAGGTGGACGATGCCTGGCTCGACGACATGCGAAAGAGGTGCTGAAAAGTTTTATGAGAGTATTAGTGACGGGCGGCGCAGGATTCATCGGCTCGCACCTGTGCGAGCGCCTTCTGGGCGACGGCCACGAAGTCATCTGCCTGGACAATTTCTTCACCGGACGCCGCCAGAACGTTCTACACCTGCTTGATAATCATCACTTCGAGCTGCTGCGTCATGATGTCATCGAACCCATCCTGCTCGAAGTCGATCAAATCTATAACCTCGCCTGTCCAGCCTCGCCCGTCCACTACCAGTTCAATCCGGTCAAGACGGTTAAGACGAGTGTGATGGGCACGATCAACATGCTCGGACTCGCCAAGCGTGTTCACGCGCGCATCCTCCAGGCCTCGACTTCAGAGGTCTACGGCGACCCACAGGAACACCCGCAGACGGAAGCCTACTGGGGTAATGTCAACCCGATTGGGATTCGTAGCTGCTACGATGAAAGCAAGCGACTCGCAGAGACCTTGATGATGGATTACCACCGGCAGAACAACGTTGACACTCGTATCGCCCGTATCTTTAACACGTACGGGCCTCGCATGCTGGAGAATGATGGGCGCGTGGTCTCGAACTTCATCGTGCAGGCGTTGCGCGGCGAAGAGTTGACCATTTATGGCACGGGCGAACAGACGCGCTCTTTCTGTTACGTTGATGATCTGGTCGAGGCGCTGATCCGGCTGATGAACGCAGACGCCTTGCACGAGCCTGTGAACCTGGGCAATCCCGGCGAGTTCACGATCAAGGAGCTGGCGCTGGAGATTGCACGCATCTGCAAAGTGGATGCCCCCGTCAAGTATTACCCGCTGCCGCAGGACGACCCGCGTCAACGCCAGCCTGACATCACGCGTGCGCGCGAGCTGCTTGGCTGGCAGCCGACCATCCCCTTGCGCGAAGGTTTGGAACGAACCATCGCCTATTTCGCAGAGCAGTTGGGGCAACACGACAAGGATGCAGAGATCGCTCAAGGGCTTTAGACTCTGGTTTGAACATTGCGACTCGAACTCCCAAAGCTCTACCCGATCACGGACGCGCGGCTCTCCGGCCTGTCACATGCGGAACAGATCACGCTTCTCGCAGACGGCGGCGCAACCTTCGTGCAACTGCGCGAGAAGCTTCTCAGCCCGAGGGAGTTTTACAGGGAAGCCGAAGCAGCCCTCAGCGTCGCACGCGTGCGGGGCGTGCGCCTCATCATCAACGACCGTGTGGACGTGGCGCTCGCTTTGCAGGCCGATGGCGTGCACCTGGGGCAGGACGATCTCCCGCCGGAGGCTGCGCGCCGCCTCCTGGGGAAGCGCGCGATCATTGGCCTCTCCACGCACAACCTCGAACAGGCAAGAGAAGCCGCTCACCAGCCCGTCGATTACATAGCCCTCGGGCCAATCTTCCCAACGTCATCCAAGGATCACCCGGACCCCGTGGTCGGCCTGGACGGACTGCGCCGAGTGTATGAAGCGATTGGCTCCGTTCCACTGGTCGCTATCGGCGGCATCAATTCAGAAAACGCGCGCCGGACGCTCGACGCCGGAGCAGCGGCGGTCGCCGTCCTGAGCGTCTTGCTCGTCGAACCTTCCCTGATAGCCCTCAGAACACAGGAATTATTGAACAAATTATAGAGTTAAGTCCAATAATTGCAATGTGAAACAGATTTTACTTGCGTTTGCCAGAGTTATACGCGAAAATGGGGTGTCCTGGGATGTGCCCTGGACGCCGACTCTCCGCGAGTCGGTTTCAATCGACCCACCCTAAGACCGTATGTCCCGGTCATTTCCCTGAAATGGAGTGCCATTAGAGCGTGAGCTTCTTTGACCTGCCGCCCATCATCGAGCGCATGTTGATCGTCTCGGACAAGATCAGCGACCTTAACTTCAGCGTCGGCCAGCCCCCACAGGTTGAGATCAACGGCAAGTTGACGCCTGTGCAGCCGCTCGGCCTGCAAAAATTGTCGCCGTATCAGACGGAAGTTATCGCTATGTCTCTGATGCAGGGCAACCCGGACGCCGCTGAGCGGTTGGCGCAGACGGGCACGGCAGACCTCAGCTACAGCTTGCCTTCGCGCACACGCTTCCGCGTCAATATTTTTCAGCAGCGCGGCACATACTCCATCGTCATGCGCGTCATCCCGACCGAAGTGCCGACGCTCGCATCGCTCGCGCTGCCGCCGCAGCTTGCAGGCGTCGCCGAGCTGCGCAATGGAATCGTGCTGCTGACAGGGCCGACCGGCTCCGGCAAGAGTTCGACGCTCGCCGCGATCATCAACCTGATCAACGAGACGAAACACTATCACGTCATCACCATCGAAGACCCGATAGAATTTCTGCACGGGCACAAAAGCTCTACGATCAATCAGCGCGAGGTCGGCTCCGACACGAAAGATTTTCCTTCGGCCTTGCGCGCCGCCTTGCGACAGGCTCCGAAGGTGATTCTGATCGGCGAGATGCGCGACTTCGAGACGACAGAGATTGCGCTGGAAGCAGCCGAGACTGGACACCTCGTCCTCTCCACGCTGCACACGATTGATGCGGCGAAAACTGTTGACCGCATCATCGGGCTTTATCCGAAGAATGAGGAGCAGGTCATCAGGACGCGGCTCGCGCAGACCTTCCGCTACATCGTCTCGCAACGCCTGATCCCGCGCGCCGATGGTCGCGGTCGTGTGGCGGCGGTCGAGATTCTGAAATCCAGCCCGCGCACGCGTGAATACATAGAGCAAGGGGAGGCGCAGGGCAAATCCCTGCTCGACGCCATGCGCGATGGCCGCCTGGACGGCATGCAGGATTTCGACAGCGTCATCAAAGAGATGATCGAGCGAAAGATCGTCACCATGGAGGACGGTCTCGCCTTCGCGACGAACCAGAACAACCTGATGCTCGCGCTCAAGGGGCTCTCCTCATCTGGAGATTTCATACGCTCGGATGATGCCCTGGTCGGTGCAGCGCCACAGGTCGGCTCAATGCTGAGTATGATTGAATAAAGTAGACAGTAGCCAGTAGCCAGTAGAAAGAAAGGCATGCTGGCTCTTATCTACTGGCTACTGACTACTGTCTACTGACTACTAAAAAACTATGATTGTCATCTGCTCCGGTTGCTCGATGCGTTTACAGTTGGATGATGCGAAGGTTCCTTCGCGTCCGTTCACGGTACGGTGTCCGAAGTGCCAGCACACCAACACTGCGCAGCCACCCGCTAACGGGAATCATCATGGTGCGCTGGCGATGGGAGATTCTCCGGCCACGGAGAACCCGCGACTGGAGCAGCAGGCTACGCCGACACCGCTCTTACAGCACGACGCATCGCTTGCGGGCTCGGAAGCGTCTTCGACGAGCGTGCCAGCTTCCGGGGATTCCAGCGAGCTGGTGCGCCTGTTGGCGGCGCTCTTACAGCGCGGCATGCCGAACGCCGAGAAGCAGCCCGGCGCGTACCGGCTCGCCTGGGAGCGGCGGCGTGTGCTGGTCTGCGTCGCGAGCCAGCATCGTGAAGCGATTGCGCGCACATTCGGACAAGACGATTATCAGGTCTTCATCGCCGCCGACACGACACAGGCTATTGAGCGTATGCGCGAGGAGCGCATGGACATCGTCATCTACGATCCAGATTTCGATAAGATCGAGCAGGGGGCGGCATTTATTACACGTGAAGTTCAGAGCCTCAGGCCCGCGCAGCGCCGCCGCCTCTTCCTCGTTCAACTGAACGGCTCGGCGCGCACGCTGGACATGCACGCGGCCTTCGTCAACAACGTCAATCTGGTCGTCAATCCGGCTGAGATCGAGAGCCTGCCGCGCGCACTCGAGCGCGCCATACGCGACTACAACGACCTGTACCGCGAGTTCAACAGCGCCCTCAATATTGCCTCCATCTGAATTCGCCTCGCTCCTTCTCTCGCAACGGAATTGACCTGTGCCGGATGCGCCGTCTAAGATTACAGACCGCATCCGGCATTTTATTGAGCCACGCTCAAGGCTGAACCGTCAGCGCGAACAGGGATTTCGGTGTCGGGCTATTCGCTAAAGGCACTTTCGGCAGGCGTGTCGAACGCCGACCCGCAGAAGCGACGAGCGCAGATTTTATGGCACAGGCCGAGGGGATAAACCCAGCGCAGAGCGGAACTAGCGCGCACGCGCACCACAGGCACGACCGCGCCTCCGGGAGCCGCCGTCGCTTGAGCATCGTGCTTGTCCTGACCGCCGTCTACATGGTTGCCGAAGTGCTGGGAGGGTGGTGGACAGGTTCTCTGGCTCTGCTGGCCGATGCCGGACATATGCTGGCGGACGTGGCCGCGCTGGCGCTCGCGTTGATGGCCGTCTGGTTCGGCGCGCGACCCGCCACATCGAGCAAGACGTTCGGCTATCACCGCCTGGAGATTCTCGCCGCGCTCATTAACGGCGTCGTGCTGGTGCTCATCTCGCTCTTCATCTTTTACGAAGCCTATGACCGCTGGGCTGCGCCGCCTGTGGTCAAAAGCACGCAGATGATACTCGTCGCTTCAGGCGGGCTCTTGATTAACATCGTATGTGCATGGGTCTTGCACGGCGACCACAAAGACGACTTGAACGTGCGCGGCGCGTGGCTACACGTCATGGGTGATGCGCTCGGCTCTGTGGGCGCCATCCTGGCGGGCGCGCTGATGTCTATTTACGGATGGTACACAGCCGACCCGCTCTTTAGCGTGCTGATCGGATTGCTGGTCGTCTGGAGCTCCTGGCACTTGATACGTGAATCCACCAACGTGCTTCTGGAAGGCACACCGGCGCATATCAGCCTCGCCGCTGTCGAAGACGCGATACTCGAAACCGACGGCGTAGAGAACGTGCACGACCTGCACATCTGGACGATCACTTCAGGACGCGAAGCGCTGAGCGCGCATGTGATACATGCCTATACCACCTCGCAGCCGGAACTACTGAAGGAACTGCGGACGAAGCTCCACGACCGCTTCGGTGTCGATCACCTAACCATTCAGATGGAGACGCCGGATTTTGAAGACGAGACCTTTCATTTCTGCCATGCGGCGACGGCTTGTTTCCGCTCGGAAAGAGAATGAGAGCAGTAGCCAGTAGTCAGTAGCCAGTAGTCAGTAGAAAAGAAAATCCGATAGTGTGGTTGATGCGGCTTATCATAAATCATATGGAAAGAACGGGGCGGGCACAGACCTTTTTTCTACTGACTACTGGCTACTGACTACTGGCTACCTCTTTTTATGGAAATCAATCTTCTACTCACGTTGGATTTACGCGAACAGGCGGCGCTGCAAGCGGCGCTCGTGACACACGGCGCGCCGGATTGCCTGGTGACGCTCGCCCTCACGGGCGCATGCCGCATCTCGACGCTCGACGAGGCGCGTAAGCTTCGTCGCTGGCTGGGTGACGCGCGCGCCGCCGGTGAAACAGACCTGCCCGCGCTGAACACCATCGAACGGGGGCTGATACGATTTGGAGTCTAAGAACAGTAGACAGTAGTCAGTAGTCAGTAGTCAGTAGAAAGCGTAAAGCGTGTGGCGCTCTGTCGTCTACTATGATTTAGAAGATCAGCACTGACCGCGTCGGCTGTTTTTCTTTTCTACTGGCTGCTGACTACTGTCTACTTATTTATGTCTACGATTGAATTAAGTTACGGACGCGGTTCGCTGAGCTTCGTTTATAGGGAAGCACGCTACAGGGTGCTCGCCGAAAGCCATGAGGAGGCTGCGCCGCTATCGGATGTGGAGATTGGCGCTGCCATTGACGCTCCCGTTGATTCACCGTCTCTCGAAGAGGTCATCTCGCCGAATGAGAGCGTGCTCGTCGTCGTGTCGGACGCGACGCGCGCATCTGCGAGCGCACAGGTCGTCAACCTGCTGGTGCGTCGTCTGATTCAGTTGGGAATCGCGCCGCAGGAGATAAACATTATCTTCGCCACGGGCATTCACCGTGTGGTAACTGACGCTGAGAAACGCGAACTGCTCACACCTTTCATCGCTCAACGGATCAGGACGCTCGATCATGATGCTTATGATGCGTCGCGGCTCGTTAATTTAGGCGAGACGGAGCGCGGCACGCCCGTCGAAGTCAACCGCGCGCTCAAAGATCACACGCACGTTATCCTGACGGGAGCGGTCGGCTTCCACTACTTTGCGGGCTTTACGGGCGGGCGCAAATCTATCTGTCCCGGTCTCGCTTCGGCACGCACTGTGGAGGCCACGCACATGCTGGCGCTCGATTTCGAGCGCGGCGCGCGGCGTGAGGGTGTCGGTGCAGGGCTGCTCGACGGCAACGCCGTGCACGAAGAATGCGAACGCATCGCGGGGCTGCTCGCGCCCTCGTTTCTCATCAACGCGGTGGTGGATGAGCGTGGACGCGCCGCTCGCGTCTACGCCGGAGACTGGCGCGCGGCGCACCGCAAGGCGTGCGCAGAGTATGTAAAAGATCGCTCTCTAAAGATAGATTCGAAGCGCGAGGTAGTGATTGCGAGCTGCGGCGGCACGCCTTATGACCTCAATCTGATCCAGGCACACAAGGCGCTGGAGATGGCATCGCTGGCCTGCGTCGAGGGCGGGACGATAATCCTCATCGCAGAGTGTGCGGACGGCTTGGGTCGCGCAGACTTTCTGAAGTGGTTCGAGGCGGAGAACTCGCGCGCCCTCGCCGCCCGTTTGAAGACGCACTATCAAGTCAACGGGCAGACGGCCTGGGCGCTGCTCTTGAAGGCGGAAAAGTTTCGTGTCTATCTCGTTTCGGAATTGGCGGAAGAGGATGTCAGGCGAATGCGCATGATTCCGGCGCGCTCAATAGATGAAGCCGTCGCGCAGGTGAGCCCGGATGCGGAAGGCTACATCATGCCGCGCGGCGCTTCTGTGCTGCCCGTGATAGCTTCGATCTAATGCTTACGAGGTGCGCCAGCTATTGATCGCGCACCTGCTCTGGCCTACAATCCTGAACCGCACGTCTACAGGATCGACTTAGCCGGAAGAGGAGAAGATAGCGTGAGAATCAGAATCATCGTCATGTGCGCGGCGCTTATCGCGTGTAGTGCCGCCAGCACTCAGGCGCAAGAAGCGGAGACAGCGCCGCAGCAGCAGACGGGCACGACCGAGTTGCGCGTGGCGCTCACGGCGCAGCCCGTCGCGCTTGATGGGTTAGGGCGTCCGGCGCTCGCCGCACGCCTGGTCACAACCGCGCTCAGCGGCACACCCGATGCGCCCGTTAGAAATGCGCGCGTCATCATCGAAAATCGCAGCGAGTTCTTCTACACATACGCTTCCGGCTGGGTGACTTTCTATGATGGTGAAGGCGTGCGTTGCGGCGAGGGGATCTTCAAGCTGGATGCGCTCGCGCCTACTGAGTCGGCGGAAACTGACCTGCCGGGTCTGCGGCTCAAGTGCGCGCCCGTCTCCTGGCGCGTGGTCGCGACCGATCTGGTGATCCGTACGAACGACAGGGTGATTGCGCCGACTACTACTACAGCTTCGGCGGCGACACAGCCCAGCGTCCCGGCAGTCCCCCCGCTTGAAATAAATATCGACGGCGAAACGCACCCGCTACAACTGGGCAACCCTTTAATCATCAAAGTAGGCCGCAGGCAGGTGACGATCACCGTCAACACAGCGCAGTAACTAAAGGATGAGGGCGGAGGGATGCGGGATGAATGAACGAAAGACAGATTTTTGTTTTAATTCATCCCTCATCCCTCCGCCCTCATCCCTTCAATCAGCCCCCTGGCCTGTTTAGTTTCATTCGGGAAGGAAGGTGCTCATATGGCGGACGACGAGAAAGATAGAAAATGCAAGCATCCGAGTTGCAGTTGCCGCGTGTCGGGAGATGACAACTATTGCAGCGAATACTGTAGGGACGCAGGCGACATCACCGAGATCGGCTGCGGCTGCGAACATCCGGCCTGTCGCTAAAAGAGAATCGTCACACCTGTAGGAGAGCGAAGCGGCGATGCGAGCCGAAAACTCGCGCGCCGCTTTCCTCTTGGGGGAAGCTCTCGCTCTTTACACGGGCAGCATGAAGGAGACAGGCCATCGCGCGCCCGTTGATGAGTTGATAACGTGCGCGTTAAAGTAGTCCGAGGAGACGCGAGGGCGAGCGAAGAATGAGTTTTTTCATCGAAAGTAGAGCGAGAGGGCGAGCGCGGACATCTGCCTCGGATGAGAGAGTGCTGTCGCGCCTCAGCGAAATTGTCGGCGCAGAGCATGTCATCGTCGAGCCGGGCAAGATGGAGCCCTATGCTCAGGATGCCGTCAAGGAGAAGTTCCCGCCCGAAGCCGTCGTCTTTCCTCGCACGAGCGCTGAGATCGCGGCCATCCTGCGACTCGCCAACGAGGCGCGCTTTCCTGTGACGGCGCGCGGCGGCGGCGTCGGCTACACGGGTGGGGCTGTGCCCGTTGAAGGCGGCATTGTCATCGGCACGGATCGCATGAATACGATCAGGGAGATTTCAGCGGACGATCTGTACGTCGTGGCCGAGCCGGGCGTGACGACCTACGCGCTGCAACAGGCGGTCGAAGCCGAGGGGCTCTTTTACCCGCCCGACCCGGCCTCGTATAAAGATTCTTTCATCGGGGGCAACATCGCAGAGAACGCCGGTGGGATGCGCTCTGCGAAGTATGGAGTGACCAAGCATTACGTGTTGGGGCTGGAGGTGGTGACGCCGACGGGGGAGATCATCAAGACGGGCGGGCGCACCAGCAAGAACGTCGTCGGGTTCGATCTGACTGGATTGATGTGCGGCTCGGAAGGGATGCTGGGCATTATCACGGAAGCCACCTTGCGACTGCTTCCGCTGCCGGAAGCGACGCGCACCGTGCGCGCCACCTTCCAGACGATGCGCGAAGCCTGCGCCTGCGTCACGCAATTTACGCGCGCGCGCGTCTCTCCGGTGGCGGTTGAGGTGCTGGATAGAAATTCTATCAATGCCGTCGAGTCAGAGTTCGCATTCGGGCTCGCGGCAGATGCTGGCGCGTTGCTGATCGTCTCCGTTGACGGCGCGGTTGAAGAGGTCGAGCGCGCGTCGCTGGTAGTAGAGCAGGTTCTACGTGAGGGCGGCGGGTTCGATGTCCTGCGCGCCGTGACGCGCGAAGAGGAGGATCGTTTGTGGGACGTGCGCCGCGCGCTTTCGCCCGCGATGAAAAAGTACGGCACGCTGAAGCTCAACGAAGATGTGGTCGTCCCGCGCTCGCGCGTGCCCGAACTCATAGAACGCGTCGAAGAGATCGGTCGCCGCTTTCAAACCTTCGTCGTCAACTTCGGCCACGCCGGAGACGGCAACATACACGTCAACTTCATGTGTGAGCGCGAAGACCCTGAGGCCGTGCGGCGCGCACGCGAAGCCGTACGTGAGACTTTCAAGGTAGCCATTGAGCTGGGCGGCACGATCAGCGGCGAACACGGCATCGGCTACGTCAAAGCCCCCTACCTCGACATGGCCGTCACCGGCGCGACCATCGAGACGATGCGGCAGATCAAGCGTGCGCTCGATCCCAACGGCATCCTTAATCCGGGGAAAATGTTTGTAGGGCAGTAGACAGTAGTCAGTAGTCAGTAGCCAGTAGGCGCTTCGCGTGGCGTTTGCTATTGCTGACATCCCGACCTGATGCGCTAACGAATGCTTTTCTACTGACTACTGACTACTGACTACTGTCTACTTGTTTATGCTTTCAACCCTGATAGAGATTCAGCGGCTTAAACGTTTGGAGCGGACGGGCTGGACGTTGCGCGGGCTCGCGCCGGGGGCGGAGTCTGTGGCGGCGCATTCATACGGTGTGGCGGTGGCGGCGATGATGCTGGCCGATGAATTGCAGGAGCGTGGCGTGTCAGTCGATATGGAGCGCCTCTTGCGCGTCGCGCTGATGCACGATTGGGCCGAGGCGCGTCTGGGAGATATGCCGCGCACGGGGAGCGCATATTTCAATGCCGATGAGAGGCTTCGCGCAGAGCGTGCCGCCTTCGACGACATCGTCAGCCAGGCCGGAGCGAGCCTCGAGACGAAATACAGCGAGCTGCACGAAGATTACGAGCGGCGCGGCAGTCTGGAAGCGCGTCTGGTGAAAGCGGCGGACATCATTGATCTGCTGGTGCAGGTGCTGGCGTTTGAGCGCGCGGGCGCGCGCGGGCTGGATGAGTTCTGGGAGGGCGTCGCCGAGCGCGAGTTTCATCTGGAAGGCGTTGCCGCTGAAGTCGTCGATGAGATATTGAGGTCGCTTCTCGCTGCCCGTCATGAAATTAAATAAGGCGATGGCTAAATAAAAGCAGGATTATCTCAGCGCCCTTTGCGAACATCCTTTGCGCCCTTTGCGTTTAGAGAGAAGTTTAAACGCAAAGGGCGCAAAAGGGGACGCGCCGCAGGGCGCAGAAAACTCAGCTCTTATGTTTGAGCCGCTACCTGAAACGAGAGGGTTGACGGAATTTTGAGTGAGGGGGCGCAAAGGCTTCGCTCGTCGGATTATCTTGAACATGATCGACTGGATAACGCAGGTTTTCACTTCTCTGACATGGGGGAAAGTGCTCTTCGGGCTGGGGGTGTTCGCCATATCTTTCGCGGTCAGCACCGCCCTGGTCTCATACGCGCTGGTCAGATTGCCCGCCACCTACTTTCACACCTCCCACTCGCGGGATTTCTGGGCCGACCGTCATCGCGCGCTTCGCTGGAGCGGACTGATAATGAAAAACCTGATCGGCCTGATCCTGATCGCGCTGGGCGTCCTGATGTCTTTGCCGGGCGTGCCGGGGCCGGGTATTCTGACTATCCTACTGGGTCTCGTCATGCTTGATATTCCGGGCAAGCGTCCTTTGGAGACTCGATTAGTCAAGCGCCCTCCAGTGCTGCGAGCCATTAATCGCTTGCGAGAGAAGTTCGGCAAGCCGCCCCTGATACTGGATTAGGTAAGAGCAGCAACCGCAGCGTCAGGCAATACGTATAAACCTTTTGGGGAAGCTTTCACGCTCCACGGTCTTTGTTCGTGACTCTGCTTGATAATAATGCATAATCAACAATTTACGTCGCGCGCTGCTGGCGCGGCGTGCGTTGACAACGATGAACCTCTTTGTTAGCTTCCTTTTTTAACTCTCCAGAGAATAGTGGTGGCGTTCAGGTTCAGGAGTTTGAACTTTCGTTTGATGATTAACTTACCCCTTCGGTACACAGGATTGCTGTCGCGCTTCGCCGTCACTTGTCTTCTTGCCGTCGGGCTATTGACGACGAGCGGCTGCAACAGTCTGTTCGGTGTCAAGCGGAAGGTGAGCGTACCGCCCCTGCTCGGGCCTTTGAAGGAAGCGGATACGACGCAACTGATTGCGGAGATCAATCGCATCTCGAACGTGCGCTCGATTCGCGGCAAGGTTGACATAGAGTTTCAGGACACATCGTTTGCCGAGACGGGGATCACGGAGAAGTATCGTGCGGCGGAAGGCTCCGTCATCTTGCAGCGACCGGGACAGGTCTACCTGACGATCAACGGGCCATTCGCCATAGACATCGCGCAGATGACCTCGGACGGCGAGCATTTCCGCGTCGCCGTGCTCAAGGGCGACGAAAAGTATCGCCGCTTCGTGCGCGGCACAAATAACGCCGTCTACCAGAAATTAGAGGTGGAGGCCCAAAAGGATGGGGGCGACAACAAGATGATCGAGCGCCGCGCCGTCAGCGCGCTCTCCAATCTTCGCCCGCAGCACCTGACGGATGCGCTGCTGTTGCGTCCCGTTCTGCCGCGCACCGAATCTGGATTCGTCTACGCGCAGAGCGAGTTCTACCAGGAAGAGCCGGATACGCGTCCCACTGCGACGAAGGACGCGCGCGTCGTGCGCGGCTATTTTCTGCTCGATGAGCTTGCGCCCGGAGGCAGCGCGGGCGTGCGTCTGGCGCGCCGCTTCTGGTTTGATCGCGTCGGCGAGATACGCCTCGCGCGCCTGCAAACTTTCGACGACAAAGGGATGCTCGTCACGGATGTTACTTATGGCGAACAGAAGAACTTCGGCGAAGATGGCCGCGTCCTGCTGCCCGTGCGCCTGGAGCTGACCCGCCCGCACGATAGCTACAAACTGAAGCTGACTTACCAGTCGCCCGAATCGGTCACCATCGACAAGGCATATGACCCGGAGGTCTTCGTCTTGCAGAACAAGTGGCAGTTGCCCGAAGTCGATCTGGACGCGCGTGGCAGCCAGACACAGGGAAAACAGTAAGACAGAGGCTAGATGCTGGATGTCAGATGCCGATTGCTAACATCTAGCATCTGACATCTAACATCTGTTCTATTATGGATAATCTCGTCGCAGCCAACATACGTCAGCGCCCGGTGCGCTCGCTCGTGAGTATTATGGGCGTGGCCTTGGGCGTGGCGCTCGTGATGCTGTTTTCAGGGCTCTCGCGCGGCATGTCTAACGATATGCATCGGCGCGCGTCGAACGTGCGCGCGGAAATCATCTTCACGCGTAAAGGCTCTATGGAGTTGACCAGCTCGACGGCGAACCTGAGCACGAAGTATGTCGATAGACTCAAGATGATCGAAGGCGTTCAGGCGGCTGTGCCTGTGATCCGCTACGTGTTTCAGGGCGGCCAGTTCGGCCTTGAACAGATAGAGGGAGTTGACTGGGCTTCTTTTGCCGAGATGAACGGCATGACGCTCGTCGATGGTCGTGCGCCTCAAGCTGTGGACGAGGTGGTGATAGACGAGCAGAAAGCGCGCAACAACGACCTGCGTGTCGGCAGCACCCTCAATGTTTTCGGCAATAAGCAGTATCGCGTGACGGGTATCTACACGCCTGAATCGGGCGCGCGCGTCAAGACCTCTTTGAGCGCCATGCAGGAGATGCTCGGCTCTCCGGACAAGTGTACTTATGTCCTGGTCAAGTGTAACTGCGCGAACGAGCAGGATGCGCTCGAGGTGGCAAAGCGCATCGACGCGGAATTGCCCGGCAACAAGATTCAGCTCACGCGCGACCTGATGATGAACATCGAAAAGAGCATCCCGTACCTGGGTCTCTTCCTGCGCGTGCTGATCGGGCTGGCGGCTGTGGTGAGCGCGCTCGTCGTCATGCTCGCCATGTACACGACGATTACGGAGCGTACGCGCGAGATAGGAATTCTCAAGGCGATGGGCGCTTCGCGCGGCTACATCATCGGGGTTATTGAAAAAGAGGCTTTGCTGATCAGCTTCATGGGGCTCGTGCTTGGCTTCCTGGTGGCGCTCGTCGTCGGCTACTTCATCGAACGCACCTACGGGCTCTTCTTCGAGTACGGCTGGACGTGGGCCGCCGCCGCCGCCACGATAGGACTCCTGGGGGGCGCTTTGGGCGCGCTCTATCCGGCTGTCCGCGCGGCCAACCTCGATCCGGTGAGCGCACTTTCTTATGAATAGGTTTCGAGTTTCGGGTTCACGCTGCTTTAACTCAAGACCCGAGACTCGAAACCCGAAACTTGTTTTTGATGAGAATAATCTTAAAGGCTGAGAATCTCGAAAAGGTATATCGCGTGGGCAGGGTAGATGTGCCTGCGTTGCGCGGCGTGTCGCTTGATGTGCAGGAGGGCGAGTTTGTGGCGATCATGGGGCCCTCCGGGTGCGGTAAATCGACGCTCTTGCACCTGCTGGGCGGGCTGTTGACGCCGACGAGCGGGCGCATCATCATCGACGGCGAGGATTTGACCGCCGCTTCGGATGCCAAACGCACGGACATTCGCCGCCGCAAGATCGGCTTCGTCTTTCAACGCTTCAATCTCTTTCCGACCCTGACCGCCGAAGGCAATCTCAGATTGGCCGAGCGCATACACATCAGTAACGGCGCGGACGATCCGGAACGACGGCGCGAGGTGCTGCGTATGCTCCGGCTCGAAGACAAGATGCACCATAAGCCACTTGAGCTATCGGGCGGCGAGCAGCAGAGAGTCGCCCTGGCGCGCGCCGTCGTGACGCGCCCCGCCATCGTGCTTGCAGATGAGCCGACCGGCAACCTCGATTCCGAAAACTCCTCAATCGTGCTCAACATGTTCCAGGAACTGAACTATCGCTTCAATCAAACCATCATCATGATCACGCACAACCCGGAGGCCGCCGCCATGTGCCGCCGCATCATTCAAATGCGCGACGGCCAGATCGTCGAGCCAATGGTGAGCGTGCAGATTTAAACCTTCGATTCGACCGGCTGCAAAAGAGCAGATGCCGCGAGCGAGGCGCAATAAAGTTTAACCAACAGAGGAATTTTTCCTGCTCTCAGAGGAATTTTTTTGAGTGGGACGCGATGCACGCCCGACCGTCGGGGCGCACGCATGAATTCCACCCACAATGGTGACACCCGGCTCAAGTTAAATGTTACAATAATAAGGGATGGCTGGATGCGAGGCATCGTGCGATGGATCATGGCAGGCTCAACTATGTTCCAACAGAGTCTTTAAATCAGGTCAGGCGTGACAGGCGGTAGCGAAAGGTCTTATACTTGCCTTTAAAATTGCTCTGGTTTCATGATGAAACTCTTTTTTCACACCATTAAGAACATTTTGCTGTGGCCTTACGGGCGAACAACATGGCAATATGACGTATTGTGCGTATTAATCCTCGCTTTTGTTTTCCTGACGCCGAAAAGCTGGTTTGAATACAGCGAACTTGGCTCCAACGGGCAGCATCAAAGCCGGTTCGCCTCGGTGCACCTGCTCGTCGGTCCCGAAGCCGTTTCCAGTGAGATGGATAGAGGCGAAATCGAACGTCGCGTGCGCCACATGACCGGGCGGCCTGAAACAGAGGTCGCGGACGTGCGCGAGCGGCGGGACGAAACTGGCAAAATCGTCGCTTTCGAGGTTGACATACGCTAATCATTCAATATAATCGCCCGGATTTGTTGTCTCTGGGCAAGAGTCGTTTTTCTTGAAGGAGATGTTTATGAAGAAGCTAGCTCCCCTCGGCCTGATTGTCGCCCTTCTGGTGGGTACAATCGCCGTCACCTTCCCCACCAGTGTTAATGCGCAGGGCGCAGGTTTGGTCAGTTCTCTGCTGAACAACATGGAGCGCAACCGTCGGAGTCTGACATCTTTGCGCGCCAATCTCAGCATGGAGAAATACAACGCGCAGATCAGAGATACAGACAGGTATAGCGGCAAGGTCGTCTATAAGCCTGCGGCGGGACGTAGCGCCTATGTACGCGTTGACTGGCAGAAGCCGCTCGGAGAGATTCTGGCCGTCGCTGATGGTCAGTATACGCTCTACAAGTCGCGACTTAACACGGCCTATGTCGGCAGCGCGAGGTCAAACCGGAACAAGATGGGCAATGCGCTCGACTTCTTGAATATGTCGCGGCAGCAACTCGTCGCGCGCTTCGAGCCCGTGCAGGACATACGTGAAGAGACGCTGTGGGGCGGAGTACGCACCACACACATCAAGCTCGTGCCGAAGGGTGGCGCGAGCTACAAGTACGCAGAGGTATGGGTTGATGGCAACGGCATGCCCATCCAGACCAAGGTCGTCGAGAAGAACGATGACGCGACCACCGTGCGCCTGACCGAAGTGGAACGCAATGCGGGCGTCTCGCTCGACGAGTTCCGACTTCAGCTTGGCTCGGACGTGAAGAAGATCAAGAGTTAAAGGTTTCCGCTTCCGCCCAAGTCTTCCCGCAGAGCACAAGGGTTCTGGCGTAAAATACCGGAGCCCTTCGCTATTTACACTGAAATGTCGAATGGTGCGCGTTCTTGCTTTAGGCGCGCCTCTCGCATATCCTTCAGAGGCATTGTCATTGCATAACGACTGGTCGTGGGACACGCCTCTCGCTCGAAGCGCGCGCGTCTCCATCAAGGCTCAATGAAGAGAAGCACATTTCTCAGGCTCAAGTTACGCGAGGCGAGCTTTATTTCCCGCGGTCTGCTCTCGCCTAACCATCCCGTGCTCGCGCACATCATCCCGATGCGCCGCTGCAATCTGGCCTGCGGCTACTGCAACGAGTACGACAAGGTATCGGAGCCCGTCCCGCTCGATGTCATGAAGCGGCGGCTGGACAAACTGGCCGACCTCGGCACCTCCGTCATCACCATTTCGGGGGGCGAGCCCCTGATGCACCCTGGGCTTGACGACATCATTCGCCACATCCGCTCGCGCGGCATGATCGCCGGTCTCATCTCCAACGGCTACTACTTCACGCCGGAGCGCATCCGTAGATTGAATGACGCCGGGCTTGAATATCTACAGATCAGCATCGACAACGTCGAGCCGGACGAGGTCTCGAAGAAGAGTCTTAAGAACCTAGATAGGAAGTTGCAGCACCTGGCCGAGCACGCAAACTTTCACATCAACATCAACTCTGTGATCGGCGGCGGCATCAAGACGCCTGAGGATGCTTTGACCATCGCGCATCGCGCCGTCGAGTTGGGCTTTTCGACCACGGTCGGCGTCATACACGACCACGACGGAACATTGAAGCCGCTCTCGGACAGAGAGAAAGAGATTTTCCAGGCCGTCAAGAAACTCGGCAATAAAGATCACGCGCGGCTCAACTGGTTTCAGGACAGCATCGCAGAGGGCAAGCCCTACAACTGGCGCTGCCGCGCCGGAGCACGCTATCTCTACATCTGCGAAGAGGGTCTGGTTCACTGGTGCTCGCAGCAGCGCGGTTATCCGGGCATCCCGCTCGAAGAGTATACGATGGAAGATTTCAAGCGCGAGTACAGCACAGAGAAGTGGTGTGCCCCGACTTGCACGCTTCAATGCGTGCATCAGGTCGGCATCCTCGACAACTGGCGCAACCCGCAGAAGACGCCCAGCGAGATGCCGCAGGCGCAGACGCCTACCAAGGCGAAAGAGCCTGTCGGCCAGATGCTCAGCGCCGAGTAGCAGCCTAAGCTTCCATAACAGGCGTCTCCCCTTCCAGAGTCCAGCCAACTCTACAGACAAAAGGATAGGTGGTCATGAGTTATCTGCCATCGAAAGCGGCTCGCGGCCTCCTGCGACTCCTCACGTCTCTTGCCTTCATCCCATTAGCTTTCAACATATCAGGGGCTCACGCCCTCGCTCAGCAAACATCTGTCGGGCCTTCTCCTCCTGCTGCTTCTGCTGCGCCGACGCAACAGCGAGAGGATGCCGGGGCGGTCGTATTCAGCGTGACGGTCACGAATAACCGTGGCGGTTATGTGACGGGTCTGGATAAAAGCAACTTTTCCGTGCTCGAAGATAAAGCGCCGCAGGAGATTACTTACTTCAAGGGGCAGGACGAGCCGGTCAGCGTTGGCATCATATTAGATGTCTCGAGGTCAATGTTTGATCCCCGCATGCGCGAACTGATGAAGACCCTGTTCAACGAAGCGATCTTGCGTTTCATACAGCAGGGCAACAGGTCGAACGAATATTTTCTCATCGGTTTCAATGAGCGGCCTCAGCTCATGGCGGATTGGACGAACGATATTAAAGAGATCAATGCCGCTCTCGCTAAGATCGGAGCGGTCGGGCCCAAGGGGCATAGCACGGCCTTTTATGATGCCTGCTACTTGGGCGCTGAAAAGCTCGCCCGGAGCAGGCATCCCAAACGCGCGATGATCTTGATCAGCGATGGACAGGACAACGCTTCGCAATACACCTTCAAAGAGTTGCGCCAGTTGGTGAGAGAATCCGACATGTTGGTCTATGCTGTGGGATTGAGCAGCGCACCGGATTGGAGCACCCTTGGCCTTCAGGGCAAGGGTATTCTTGACGAGTTAGCAATGAGCGGCGGCGGAGTTAGCTTGTATCCCGAAAAATCGAGCGAAGTGCGTCATGCCTTCAACCTTATCGCGGCTGAGCTGCGCCACCAGTATTCGATAGGGTTCAAACCTCCAGCGCGCCACCCCGCTGACCGTGAATGGCATCGCATCAAGATCAAGCTCAACCTGGCGGCGGACGCTCCGCCGGAACTGCGCCATCTTTCGGTGCGAAGCCGTGAAGGATACTATGCCAATGCGAATCGACGCTGACCGCCACGCATGGGTTGTCGGGCGAGGTTGGATGATTGCTACGCGGTTTCACCGACATAGTGGAGCTTCATGGAACTGGATAGTCCCATCCCTGAGAGACGGCCAGCCATCAACACGACTAGCTCACCCTGCTGAGCGATGCCCGCTTCCAGCAGCGTCCTATCGCCGATCTCTATCAGTTCTTCGGCCTTCTCACAACAGTCGTGCAGCGCGGATTCGACGCCCCACACCAGAGCCAGCTCATTGCGCACCTCCTTTGAGGGCGTGAGCGCGATGATGCGCTGTTCGGGGCGCAGCGCCGAGAGGCGGCGTGCCATCAATCCAGACTCCGTGAAGACGGCAATGGTCTTGGCGGTCATCTCTTCGGCGGCGAAGGCTGCTGCCTCGCAGAGCGCGCGGCTGAATTTGCCGGACTGCTTACCCATCCACATCTCGCGCGCATGCGATGCGCCCTTCCTGCCTGTCTCTGCTGATTCGATGATCCGCGCCATCGTCGCCACCGCCGGAATCGGATATTGCCCGATCGCCGTCTCGTTCGAGAGCATTAGTGCGTCCGTGCCATCCCACACGGCGTTCGCCACGTCCGTGGATTCGGCGCGCGTGGGGCGCGGGTTCGTGACCATAGATTGCAGCATCTGCGTGGCCGTGATGACGAGCTTACCGGCGACGTTCGCCTGTTCGATGATGCGCTTCTGATAGACGGGGACAAGCTCCACGCTGGTTTCGACGCCGAGGTCGCCGCGCGCGACCATCACCCCGTCGGTGGCCTCCATGATCTCGTCCAGATGATCTATCGCCTGCGCCATCTCTATCTTGGCGACGAGCGGCGCGCTTCCTCCAGCCGCCTTGATGAGTGCCTGTGCCTCGCGGCAATCCTTCGCGCGGCGGACGAATGAGAGCGCGATGTAGTCAGCATTCTGGCGCACGGCCCACTGTAAGTCGCGCCGGTCTTTGTCCGTCAAAGATGGGATCGGAAGCTCTATGCCGGGCAGATTGATGCCCTTGCGCTCGCCCAAGGTTCCGCCGTTGATAACGCGTGCCACGACATCCGTCTCGGTCGTACGCTCGACGCGAAGCTCGATTGCGCCGTCGTCCAGGAGCAGGCGCACGCCGGGGCGTAGGTCGCGCGCCATTCCGGGGTAGTTGGTCGAGACCTCATGCGCATCGCCCGCGACAGAACGCGTTGTGATCGTGAACAGCGAACCGGCTTCTAACAAAACGGGCTGACCATTCTTGAGCACGCCCGTTCTGATCTTCGGGCCTGAGAGATCGACGAGCACGGAGAGCGGGCGCTTCATCGTCTCGGCAGCGGCACGCGCGCGCCGTATGTTCTCCGCGTGCTCGTCCTGCGTCCCGTGCGACATGTTGATGCGCACGCCGTTAATACCCGCCGCCAGCATCGCTCCCAATACCACGGGGTCGCGCGATGCAGGCCCCAGCGTGGCAAGAATCTTCGCTCTTCTCACAATGACTCCACCCTGATCGACAATAATAGATCAGATGCGGGTTTATTATTAACCATCGGCCACTCTGGAACAACTCGCCCGGGGCGCGCATCATTCGTGAGCTTGCCGTTTCTACCGCCGCTCGCGTGGCGCGTATATGCACACTCTTCATGTAAATCTGAATATTACCCGTACACTCTGCGCGCGCGCCGATCATAGCGGAAGAGGGGACGACCGCAGGTCTGGCATGCGAGCAGGGCTTCCAGTTTGCGCAGGTAGGCCATGACGGTGGCGACGACCGTCGAATGCGACCACGTGAGCGGCGAGACGGAGACGGGCGCACCCGTCAGTGGATCGACCTGTTCGGCGAGCACGCCCGAAGGCAGCGCGCGCGCCACAGTCCATTCCAGAATCTCTACGGCGCGCTCCAGGTCTTCGAGCGTATGCGCGGTGGCGATGCGGTAATCTGCCAGCCAGAGCGTGCAGATGAACCAGGGGTTGCCGGGCACGCGCTCGACATCATCCGAGACGCGCATGTAGCCGTCCGCTTCATAACGCGCGCAGCCTCCCACATCCGTCCGAGCCCAGAGACGATCTTCCACGGCGCGCATGGTCTCCTTAACCATCGGGTCGTTCGGCGCAAACGCTCCGAAGTAAAAGATGCCGAAGAGCGAGGCGTCGATGATCGGGTCAACATCAAACCCGCCGCCCGCGCGGGGCGTAATCGAGCGAGCGAAGCGTTTTATCTCCGGTCGATAAAGGTGAGCGCGCATCCCTTCGCGCACCTCTTGAGCCGCCGTCTCGTATTGAGATGCGATGTCGGTCTCGCCGAAGAGTCGTGCGAAGCTGGCGGCAGCGCGCAGGCCGCCGAAGACCGTGGCGCAGGTGAAGGTGTGTATGGCGCGCCGGTCTTCCCAAAGGTTCCAGGAGGGCAGCGGCAAGCCCGTCTTCGCGTCGCGGAAGCGAACCATGAAATCTGCGGCGCATGTAATCAGCGGGCGATAAAGTTTTTTGGCAAACTCTATGTCGCGAAACTCGTCGTAGTGATTCCACAGCGCCCACAGCACGAGCGCCGTCTCGTCCTCCTGGATCGGAAACAGACGCTCTTTCGTGAACGGGTCCCACGAAGCGTGCCAGCTTGAGGCGGGCGAGCCGTCCGCGTTGTACTTCTGTAAAAAATATCCTTCCGTCTTGATGATCCGCCCGCAGAGGTCAAAGAAGGAGCGCGTGAGATTGGAATAACCTGCGAGGTCTAGGGCGTAGGCGACGAGCGCGCCGTCGCGCGGCCACAGGTAGCTGTAATGATCCGTCGCGCGGAGGGTCACGTCCGAATCGTTGGCCGCGATGATCGCACCGCCGGAATCGATCTGCGTGCGCACCACTAGGAGCGAGCGTTTGAAGAGACGCACCACATCCACAGGCAGGTTGCCGAAATCCGTCTCGTTCTTGTTGACCCACGCACGCCAGTAATCACCCGTGCGTTCGATCAGCGTGCGCGGGTGACGCACACGCACGAAACGATTGAGCTGCGCGACCGCGCTGTAGGAAGTACCGGCGGCGATCCAGTAAAACATCTCCGAGGATGCGCCCGCGTCGATGTTGAGCGTGCGCGCGATGGTGGAATCGACAGACCCCTCCGTGATCGCGCTCAAGGCCAGTTGCCCGTCCTCCGCATCGCGCCATGTGCCTTCCGCGCCACGGAACGCTTTCCGTCCGGTCGCAAAACTCTCGATGCCCTCCGGCGCGTCGGTCGAGATCAAAAAGTATCGCTGCCCTTTGTAGTGAATCAGCGCCTGCGTCTCCGGGTCGAAGTAGGCCGTATCGCCGACCTCCGATTCCGAGATGTAGAAATCGTGGTGGAAGAAGAGACGCACCTCGCACGGCTTGTCCCTTAGATTCCGCACGCGCAGGCAGCGCACGAAAACATTCTCACTCACGTCGACCGCATCATTTGAGACGATCTCGATGCCAAGCTCAGCGTTGAGGAGACGCACTTCCGTGACGAGCGTTTCCGGCAGATAACGCAGCTCGCGCGTCCATGCGGCATCACTCACCCAGGAGAACGCGCCCGCCACCCACACGCCGAAGCGAAACGGATGTCCCTCCGAGTGGTTCTCCCTGCCGACGTAAGGGAAATAGAGGTCGCGAATCTGGTAGAACTCGTCAAAAGCGACGAGCAGCGAGCCATTACCGACGGGAATGTCGCGCGGCATATATGTGAAATGATGAATGATGAATGCGGAATGATGAATGAAAAGAAAGAAGGTGCAGCTTGCGGTCTTTCTTTAATTCATCATTCATCATTCCTCATTCATCATTGCTCTTCATTCTCCGGTGTTGAGCGCATTCTGCACGATGCGCTCCAGTTCTGCGGGCATCGTGTTGTCGTAGCTGATAAAGCGTTTGACGAGACGGCCTTTGCGATCAAAGACGAAGGCCTGGGGAATCCTGTCATCGTCCGAAAGATACTGGGCTGTCAGCTGTGGATCGGGGAAGCCGAGCGTGTACTGAATCTTGAACTCTTCGACGTACTCCGGCACTTTGTAGCGATCTTCGGGGCCGCCAACGTTGAGGCCGATGACGTGCAGACCTTGCGCGCCGTAACGCTTTTGCAGCGAGACCAGGTGCGGCGTCTCTTCACGGCAGGGCGGGCACCAGGTCGCGTAAAAATCGAGCACGACCACTTGACCTGCGTAATCTGAAAGCTTCTGGCGACGATTATCGAGCAGCGTGAAGCCGTACTGCTCAACCTTTGCGCTGCCCGGCGTGACGACGGAGGGTTGTGGCCTGGCCGCTCGCTGCGGCACGGGCGTCGGCGTGGCCTTTGGCGCAGCGGGCTTGGCGACCTCAGGCGCCGGAGCCCCTTTGCAGGCGGCAAATAATAGAAGAACAAACAGAGAGACGAGCATGCCCGACACCCGTCCTCGCGTATGAATAGAATCAAGAAAAGCAGACTTCATAATAAAAGCTGTCAGTTGTCCGTGGTCAGTTGTCAGTTGTTTATCTAGCGCAACTTGTGTCAGCCAGCTTCAAGTACGGGTAGCGAAACCACGGACAACTGACCACTGACCACGGACAAATCTTTACTTTCGCCTTTCCGTCTCTTCTTCGTGCGCTTCGAGGCTTTCGGCTGAAGGCATCGTTTCGGTGGCGGGCACGGTGTATTCTTCGTCAGCCCAGCGACCGAAATCGATCAGCTTGCAGCGCTCGGAGCAGAAAGGGCGTGTTGGATTATCTTGCCACTGGGAGGGCTTCCCACAGATCGGACACTTCATAAGTAAAAGCTGTCCGTGGTCAGTGGTCAGTAGTCCGTTGTTTCGCTACCCGTACTTGAATCTTCAGGACTCAAGGCGCGCTACACAAACAACGGACAACTGACCACTGACTACTGACAAATTCTTATTCAGGCTGCTATCAGCGACTCCGGACGTTTAATCAGAATCTTACGGTTAACGAAGTCGATGATACCTTGGCGGCGCATGGCGTTCAAGCGGACGGTCACGCTCTCGCGCGTGGAGCCGACGATGGAGGCGATTTCGCGGTGGGGAAGGGGAATGTCTATCAGCACGCCGCCCGTCTCGTGGACGCCGTAGCGTGTGGAATATTCGACCAACAGCTTCTCGAGACGCGCCGGGATGGCGTCGAGCGCGAAGTTGGCGACGCGCCGCTCGGCCTGCGCAAGGCGTTGACCGATAAGGCGGAAGGTGTAATCATAAAGGTCGCGATGTTCGATCATCCCCTCTTGAAACGCCCCCACAGGAATACGCAGCAGGCGCGAGCTCTCGTACGTGATGGCGCAGTTCTCGCGTGAATTGTCCGCGTAAAGCGCCGATTCGCCGAAGAGCGAGCCAGCGGGCAGGATGTCTATGACGGCTTCACGCGCCGTCTCTTGCTCGATGCGGCAGAGCTTGACGCGACCGTAAACGATGAGGTAGAGCGCGTCTGCCGCATCGCCCGCACGGTAAATGAAGCGTCGGCGACGGTAGTCCAGAGCAGTGGAATTGGCAGCCATTCTTTCAAGTAAGGCTTCACTCATTCCCGCACTGAGGGGGAGTTGGCGTATGATGTCGGCGCGGTCTTCGGTGGAAAGGTCGCAAGCGCGTTTGTGTGTCATGGGGGATCAATTCCTTAAGTTTTGGTGTCTCGTGCAAGCAGGGAAGGCGAAAATTGCTTTCAGCTTGCGATAAATATCTGGCTCGGCAGTGCAAAAGATGACAGTAAAGCTCGCTGGAAAAGAAACGGAAACGAAATGTAAGGAGACTATCCTGTAACAACTTGCGAGGGGCTGCTTTTTTCAGTTCTCGTATGGGTTCATTGAGATTGGCAAGCGTTCTCGCCCGAAAGCGCAAACAACAACTTAAGATCGACACTCTAGCATGAAGAGCACCGGAGAGGCAAGAGCTATTTTGCGCATCAAACAAGGAATTTATGGTGGAAAAATCGAGCGTTCTCGTCGTCGATGACGACCCTGACAAACGCATGCTCTTGACGGTCGCTTTACAGATGGCCGGTTACGAGGTACGCACGGCGGAAGATGGTGAAGCGGGGCTCTCCATGGTCGAATCTTATCAGCCTGACCTCATCATCACGGACGTGATGATGCCGAAGATGGATGGCTATGAGCTGGCGCGGCGCGTGCGCGCCAACCCGCAGACGCGTTTCATTCCGATCATCATCCAGACCGCCGCACGCAACGACGCGCAGGATCAGCGGCGCGGCGCAGAAGTCGGCGCGCTCGGCTATATCACAGACCCGACCGACATAGACCTCCTGCTAGCGAGAGCGCGCACGCTCCTCGACTTCAAGACCTATCTGGATACTTGCGAGGAGGCGGCCTTCACGGATCACCTGACGGGGCTGGCGAATCGCCGCCGCTTCGAGCGCCAGCTAGAGCGCGAAGTGACGCGCACGCTCCGCTACGGGCGACCCTTCTGTCTTCTCCTGCTTGACATAGATCATTTCAAGAGGGTCAACGACACCTACGGCCACGATGCAGGGGACGAGGCGATCCGGCGGCTCGCTAACATTCTGCAAGCCGGAACGCGCGGCATAGACACGGCGGCACGCATCGGCGGCGAAGAGTTTGCGGTGATCCTGACGGAGACGGATTTCGAAGGAGGTCTGGATGTCGCAGAGCGCCTGCGCCAGACGATCAGGGCGGCGGAGATTCCAAACGCCGGGCAGATCACGGCGAGTTTCGGCGTCGCGGAATTTCCGTTGAGCGCGCAAACCGGTCGCGAGTTGATTGCCGTCGCCGATGCGGCGATGTACGAGGCGAAGCGACAGGGGCGCGACCGTGTCGGGCGCGCGGCTGAATCAGAGCCGAACTCGCAGGCGGCGGTGGACGTATGACAAAAGCAGGAGTCAGTAGACAGTAGTCAGTAGTCAGTAGAAAAGAAAGACAAAGCGTGATGCCTGACTGTCTACTCCGACTTAAAAGATCAGTATCTCAACGCATCGACGGATTTTATTTTCTACTGACTACTGACTACTGACTACTGACTACTGTCTACTTTTATTGTGAGGTTGAAGCGATGAGTGATTACAGGGATAAGCTGGAAGAGTGGCAGCGTGCGGCGCGACGCAAGGCGCGCGAACTGGATGAGAAGTATGACATCAAGGGGCGCGTCGAAGAGGGCGCGCGTGCGGCGCAGGATGCGGCCAAGCGCGGCGCTGAGACCTTCGCCGGTGGAGCCGAGCGCGCACGCACTGAGGCCGAGCGCCTGGATGAAGAGTACGAGGTGAGCGAACGCGCGCGCCATATTGCTGAAGAGGCTGCCAAACGCGCGCGTGAGGCCGGGGAAGCTTTCCGCAGCGCCGCCGGTAATGCCGGAGAAAAAGCCGGAGAGGTTTTCGACGGGGCTAAGAACTACTACGAGCGAGCCTCGCAAGTCTACGATATGAGCGCACGCTTGACGCGCGCCTCCCTCGCCGCGACCACCGGACTCCTCAAAGCGGGCGGCTGGATCAGAGAAAATCCGGGCAAAGCCGCGCTCGTCACCTTTTCACTCGTCGTGGGCGTGCGCACGGGAGCGTCCTTTCCAGGTCTCGACGCAGTGCTTTTAGGCTCGCACCCGCACTGGCTCACACACTCTGCGCTCCCCGTTTACGGCTTGCGCAAAGCGAGCGAGAAGTTCGACCAGTATCTCAAGCGCCAGGAGACTTTGATTATTGGCGGCGATATGAGCAAGGCCGAGAGAGAGCGCGTGGAGTTCGAGCGAAAGATCGTCAAATATGTCGGCGCGCCGCTGCTCGGCGCATTCAGTTGCGCAGCCGGTGCGGCGATGTGGGCGCAGATTTTTCAGCCCGGCCACATCACGGGCGCTCCCATCAGTTGGCTCCTCGGCGGCAACCCTTTCCTGGACGGCGTGTGGTTATTCAGTAACGGCGTGCTCTGTTTCCACCAGGGCTACAAGTTCTTCATGATCGCTCTGGCCGAAGAGAAGGAAGTGGTCAAGTTAGTGCGGGAGATTAAAGGTCTACTGCCTGCGGGCGAAGCGGCTTGACGAAAATCAGATAGAGTGACTTTGCGTTCTTTGCGAAACTCCTTTGCGTCCTCTGCGTTTAGAAAGCCTCTTAACCGCAGAGGACGCAAAGGAAAAGAGCACGCAAAGGGCGCAGAGTGGAAGATTTTCCGTGCAGGCGAGTTCAGTTCTGAAACGACATCAGTTTAGGCTAATCCGATGAGAGCCCCAAATGGCTGGCACAGTCCTGGCAAAGCCAGACCATAATTCCCTTTGCGTCAGACCAGAAGAAGGGCGACACACAGTTGGCGACTTTGACCGCTTCGCTACCCCTCAGACGCTGAAGATGGTTGAGATAGGTCGTGCCGCTATAAAATTCCCCGTCCATGCCCGATGGCCTGTGAGCACACTCGCGCTCCTGGTACGTCAGTTCATTAATGACTTGTGGCATAAGATTTCGATTGCGGCATCCTTCAAGATAAAAGCTTCACACAAGCCGAATATTAAAACTTAACGGCAAATATTATATTGCATTGGGATTGCAACCAGATGCTGATTACGTTCGGCAGCACCCGCTCCTGCGTCACCAAACCTCACTTCGCCCTGTAGCTCGGCATCAGGCGATGGTAATCGGAAAAGGTACGAAGGAGAGTATAAATACGAGAAGCGTGATGATTGCGATAAGGATGCGCGTGGCTCCGAGTTGCTCTGTTTCGTCACCGGCCTGCGGGTGGCGCACGCGCAGCAGCAGGACGGCCAGCAGCACGCTGTAGAGAAATCCGCTCGGACTGTTGTGCCACATCCAGCCGAGAACGGCGAGCGTGGACATGATCGCGAAGGCAGCGTAACCGAGCCATTTATGCGCGCGTCGCCCCAGGACGGAGTATGTTGCATGTCCGCCGTCGAGCTGGCTGACGGGCATCAGGTTCAGGCTCGTCACCAGCAGTCCTATCCAGGCGGCCATGTAGAAGGGATTGGCCGCGACGTTTGAGAACCCGATGCCGAGCGCCTGCCCGATCAGGCGAAAGAGCAGCGGTTCATTGAAGTAGATGGCTACTGCATCCGTGCCCGCGACAGACGGTGCGGGCTGGAGCGTCAGGATGCCTGCGACAGCGACGGGCACGGCGACCAGGAAGCCAGCGAGCGGGCCTGCAACGCCTATATCGAAGAGGGCGCGCCGCGACGGGATGGGCGATTTGATCTTGATGAACGCGCCGAACGTGCCCGCCAGAAAGAGCGGAGGCGCGGGGATAAAGAAGGGCAGCGTCGCCTCAACATTGTAGCGCCGACAGGCTATGTAGTGGCCGGATTCATGAGCGGCGAGAATCGCCAGCAGCGCGCACGCGAACGTCAAGCCCTGTCCGAGCAGGACGGGCTGCGCGAGGGCCTGTTGAATAAATCCGCCCGTCAAGCTCAGGTAGTATGCGGGCACGTACGAGATGTAATCGATGAGGTTGGCGGGCGGCGCGAGGTTGGGCACAGGCTCTTGCGTGCTGGAGAGCATGACGCCCGAGAGCGTCGCCGTCAGCAATGTTAGGAGAAGAAGAGCCGTGTGACGAACCCACTCGCGCGGCGTCGGGCGAGCCGTGTGCCTCCGGCGCATTAAAGGCGCGTGCCGCTCTATAAAAGGGGGAATTGCTTGAACCTGTTCTGACAAACTCGCTTCAACTACCTTTCAAGATCAAGACGGCGACCACACGAGAGTTCATCAGATGGGTCGCCGTCTCTTTAGATGTTTGAAAATGGTCAGGGGTTAGGCTGCGCCGCCCTGACAAAGCCTTGGCTCAGTATTCCGCATCGGGCAGCTTCGTCGCGCCGCCCTCGCCTGCTGCTCCTGCGCCGCCATCGTCTTCCACCTCGCCATCGAAGCCGTGCGCCTGTAGCTCCTTGCCGGGCTTGAAGCGTATGGTCTTGCCTGAAGGGATGGCGACCTCTTCGCCTGTACGCGGGTTGCGCCCGACGCCGCGCTTACGCGGCTTGACGACGAAGACGCCGAAACCGCGCAGCTCGATCCGCTCGCCGCGCGTGAGCGCCTCTTTCATCGAATGGAACAGTGCGTCCACAGCCTGTTCAGCCTTCATCTTGGGTACGCCCGTGCGATCCGCCACGCGGTTGACAATGTCGAGTTTGATCACGATGCTCGGCCTCTCTCTTAAGGGTTGCTTGGAAAAGGAGTACACAGCGGTACGGCAGCCACGATCATAGAGAGGGACGGAAGGAAAAGCAAGGAATAAAGAACAGTAGACAGTAGACAGTAGACAGGAGTCAGTAGAAAAGAAAGACAGAGCGTGCCGCTCGAATTGTCTACTCGGATCGAGAGTATCAATATCGAAAAGCATCAACCGCTTTTCTTTTCTACTGGCTTCTGACTACTGTTTACTGTCTACTTCTCTACTGTTTTCCCTCGTTGACAAAGCGCGCGGGGGGCGGCTAACCTCGAAAGAGAGCAGATGCGAGAGTTCAATTATTCATCAGTCTCATATTGGCGATCTGATTTCGCCGGTAAACCAAGGAGAATATGCTCGGATACAAAAACAGGCGTGCGCCTGAGTTTGGCGGCCTCGCTATTGAGGATGATAGAGACATAGAGGTGCACAGACCCGGAGCTGCGGCGCGCAGCAATCTCTGGGCGGAAGCTCGCCTTCTGCTGCGCGATCTGATCTTCGCCTTGATGTTCGCGGTGCTGGCGGTCGTCTTCGTCGTCCAGCCCGTCAAGGTCGAAGGCACTTCGATGCTGCCGCGACTTCACGACGGCGAAAGGATTTTCGTCAACAAGCTCATCTACTACGGGCTGCCCAAGTTGACGCGCGGCGACATCGTCGTTTTCTGGCCGCCGCACGATCCGGCGAAGAGTTACATCAAGCGCATCATTGGACTGCCCGGCGAAACGGTCGAAGTCCACCAGGGGCGCATCCGTATCAATAATCGAGATTTGGATGAGCCTTATCTGGATCCGCAGCTCAATCTCTCGCCCATGAACCAGCAGCCGGTCGTCGTCAAAGATCATTACTACTTCGTCATGGGCGACAACCGCGACAACTCCAGCGACTCGCGCTTCTGGGGACTGGTGCCCGAAAAATATATCTATGGCAAAGCGCTCTTTCGTTACTGGCCGCTCTCAAACGCGAGCTTGATCACACACGAGACCGAGTACAACGCGATACCCTCGAACCCGGCGCAACAGCTCGAACCTTCAGAAACGCCGGAGGAGGAGGAAGAGAGTCAGTAGCCAGTAGAAAAGAAGATCACTTGATGCGTTTTGATATTGAGACTCTTAATCACCGTGGGCAATTCAACGGCATGCCTGTCTTTCTTTTCTACTGTCTACCTATTTTATGAACTCGTTGCGCCCACTCTTGATGATGTTCTATGCGCCTGTTCGCGGGATGAGCGAGGCGCGTATGCGTGCGCGGCTCATGCCCGCTTTGTTGTTGGCGTTGCTGACGCAGGCGATTTTCACGCTGTACACGCAATGGCCTTTCCTGAGTGGTATGCTCGGCGGGCGCGTCGCAACCGTTATCTTCGCCGTCCTGATTCAATCGGCCAGCTCGATTTTCTTCACCGCGCTTGTGTTTGTGCCGGTCACGATTATTATTGCCAGCCTGTTCGAGCGGCGACGCAGTAGTAGTAGTAGTAGTAATGGTGGTGGCGGCATCGGACTGGCAATTCAGCAGGATTATGTGGCCTTCGCTTCGACCACCTTTTATGCTTGGGCGGCGACGAACATCCTGGCGCTGCCCCTTGCCTTTCTCGTCAGGGTGAGCGGCATTCAGGCGGCTTTCATCAATATATATCTGGCCTCTGTCGAGCAGGTGCAGCGGGAGAGGCCGGACATGTTGGCGGCCACCGATCCGCAGATGCTCGATCCGCTCTTCATCTCTGTGGCCTTTTTACAGTTGATGGCGCTCCCCATATTGGGCGCGCTGATCGCGGTCGGCGTGCATGAAGTGTTTAGCCTTTCCTGGCTACGCTCCGTTCTGGTGGTGCTTGCGAGCAGCGTGGTGATACTCATCATCGCGCGCCTTGCCATGTCTGTTTTCGGCCTTGTCTTCGCTTCGCCTTTCCTGTTGCTGCTGCTCTTCTTCGTGCTGCGCGGCTACTTCAGCGAGGTCGCGCGCAACCAGCGTGCACGCGCCTCCTTCAAACAGAACCTGGAAGCGGCGACGCTCAATCCGGCGGATGCTTCCGCACACTACAATCTCGGCCTCATACACCAGCAGCGCAACGAGCTGGAGGCCGCGCGCCAGCGTTTCGCGCGCGCCGTCGAGATCGACCCTGACGAAGTTGACGCGCACTACCAGCTCGGGCGTATCGCACGCGCGCTGGGCAAACTCCCCGACGCGATCACACACTTCGAGCAGGTTATCATGCACGACCCCACACACGCGCAAAATGAGATCTGGCGCGAGGTCGGTGCGACCTATCTCGCCGCAGGGCAGTTCGAGGACGCGCGCGAGGCGCTCCAACGCTTCCTCGACCGCCGCGAGTTAGACCCTGAGGGGCTCTACCTGATGGGACGCGCGCACGCCGGTCTGGGACACCGGCGCGAGGCCGCCGATTCCATGCAAGCCTGCATCGAGGCCGTCAAGACCGCGCCCGCTTACAAATACAGGGCGGACAAACACTGGCTCAACGAGGCGCAGGAATTTATTAAGAGTAGTCAGTAGAAAGGAAAATCGGTTGCTGCGTTTTAGTGTTGAGACTCTTAATCACCGTAGGCCATTGAGCGGCAGGCTTGTCTTTCTTTTCTACTGACTACTGACTACTGACTACTGTCTACTGATTCACCATGAAAGATACGAAACCAGCCTTACTCGCGCTTGAAGACGGGCGCACGTTTCGCGGGCGCTCGTGGGGCGCTCGTGGCGAAGTGTGCGGCGAGATGGTCTTCAATACTTCTATGTCGGGCTATCAGGAGGTGCTGACAGATCCGTCCTATGCCGGGCAGATCGTGTGCATGACGTATCCTCTGATCGGCAATTACGGCGTCAACCAGGCGGATTCAGAATCTGCGCGCCCGTGGGTCGAAGGCTTCGTCGTGCGCGAAGCGAGCCGAACGGCGTCGAGCTGGCGCGCCGAAGAGACGCTCGACGCTTATCTGAAGAGGTGGAACATCCCGGCCATTGATCACATAGACACCCGCGCTCTCGTCCGCCACATACGCGAGCGTGGTGCGATGCGCGCCTGCCTCTCGACCGTTGATCTTGATGAGGCGAGCCTGGTGGAGAAGGCGCGCCGCTCGCCCACCATGGAGAACAGAGAGCTGGCGAGCGTCGTGACATGCAAACAACCCTACGAAGTTGCGGCTGAAGGCGCGGAAAAGTTTCACGTCGTCTGTTATGACTTCGGCGTCAAGCTGAACAGTTTGCGCGAGCTGGCGCGGATGGGCTGTCGTGTGACGGTTGTGCCCGCGCACACGCCCGCGTCAGAAGCGCTTGGGCTACGGCCTGACGGCATCTATCTCTCCAACGGGCCGGGCGACCCGGCTTCTATGACCAGCGTCGTCGAAGAGGTGCGCCGCCTGACGCAGGCCGGAGTGCCCACCTTCGGCATCTGTTTCGGCCATCAACTGCTGGGGCGCGCCTTCGGAGGCCAAACCTACAAGCTACGCTTCGGTCACCGTGGCGGCAATCAGCCCGTCAAAGATTTAGGTGACAGCACGGTAGAGATCACCTCGCACAATCACGGCTTCGCCGTCGAAGCCACGAGCCTGCCTTCGGAAGTCGAAGTCACACACATCAACCTGAACGACAACTGTGTGGAGGGTATGCGCCATCTTAAGCTTCCCGTCATCTCCGTACAGTATCACCCGGAAGCCGCGCCGGGGCCCCACGATGCAGAGCACCACTTCCGCCGCTTCATAGAGCTGATGGAACGCGAGCGCGTCGCTTCTTGAACTCATCTTGTCTGAGCTTCTTAATTATGATTCGGGAAGGTGTCGCTAGAGAAAGCGGCTTGATCGACTGATCTACAGGCTCGAAGCTCCTGCTATGGGCTGAGAGGTTCCACACCCCTTCTCTTTCGTTATTGAGGTTGATAGGGACGGTCGTGCTTTCACGCGCCAGTCATGCGCGCGCGCCGCTCTCCTCGCGCGCGACGAGAGTGCTGATTCTTTCGGTCAGCTTAAGGATGTCGCCGGGCTTGCGGACATACTCCTGCGCACCTTCGATCATCGCCTGATGACGTTCGGCGGCTTGCGTCGAGGTCGAGAAGATGATGATCGGGGTGAGCGGGTCGAAGAGGCGAAGCTCGCGACAGAGGTCTATGCTCGTGCCGTCTGTGTAACGGTCGCCGAGCAGGTAGAGGTCGAAGCGCTCGGAGCGCGCCAGTTGAACGCCCTCCGTCACGCTCTCGGCAGAGATTATCTGGTAGTCCAGGAGGCCGAGGAGGGTGGTCAACATCGTCCGAGTGTCGGCGTGAGATTCAATGCAGAGGATACGTCGTTCTGTTGGGGACATAGGGGAACTCTCCGTATCAATGATCCCGGTTTCGGCAGACAAGGGGTGCTGCCACGAGGGTACTTCCATGAGCTGGTTAATAAATCAAAGGTTGCGTGTGCTGATCTCTTTTCAGAGAGGCTGCCGAAGTTAAACGATAGTTACATGAGACGCTCGGGGCTGACGGGTCGAAGCCCCCTCCAATTTGAATGGCAGAAAACTTTTACAATGTTTCCGGTTAAGAGTCAACAGGAATAAGGTGTTTGTCCGTGGTCGGTGGTCAGTGGTCAGTTGTTTCGCTACCCGTACTTGAATCTTCAGGACTCAAGGGTTGCTAGACAAACAACGGACAACTGACCACTGACTACGGACTAATGACTATCCTGACAGAAACTTGTCGAACGCTTCGTTGATCTGTGAGGTCGTCAAGAGGTCTGTGGAGGGAGACTCCGAAAGCAGGAAACTCTCAAAGGCCATGCTGAGCTGCGAGGCGTTGAAGTCGTGCCAGGGGTCTGCTGCCTGTGCTTTGCTACTCTGCACGGAAGCAGCTTCGCGCGCCTGAAGCGCCTGCTCCGCACTCGCAAACTTAGACGCCAGCTCTTCGGCGGGCGAACCGTTATGCTCCTGCACGGGGCGGCGCGAGATGCGACGCCTGAGAGGGCGCCAGTTGATCCGCTCACGCTCGATGCGCCATTCCTCTTCAAGCCGCTCCCTCCCCTTAATCATGCCTTGGACTGTGAGGATCAACCATAATCCGGGGATCAGGAGCACTATGAAGAACAGGATGACGGCCATCTCCATCGCCGAACCTCCGCCCAGAGTGGGTGAGCAAGATCGATCTCAAAAACGGGCTGTTCTCACGTCGCGGCGACGCTTCATGCAGGGGTCTTCGGCGCGGGCGCACGCTTCTCGCGTGAGAGTTATCGACAGCCGATCCTTTCAACGCGCGGTCTGCGACAAACGTCTCATGAGCGCACGCCGCAGGCCCGTCTTGCTTCCAAAAACCTTCTATTCCAGGTTGGGCATCTTGAGCTCGCCTGATGTCAGGTCCGGGCGGGCGCGCGCCATCTCTTCGGGGGTCGTCGTCAGGCTCGGGCGAGCCTGTATCGGTATAAAACCGGAAGATTCCACAGTGGCTGCGAGGGGCGACACCGCAGTGGGAGCCTGCGGAGCAGCAGTAGACGGTTGCATCGCCTTTTCCGCCGGTTTGAGAAGGTCAGCCACCAAACCTTCGCTGCCCCTGTGTTCCAGCCAGTGACGATAGCTTACGGAGATGATCGCCACAACCGGAATCGCCAGGAATATTCCGGCCACCCCGGCCAATTCCGCGCCGCTCAGGATCGCCAGGATCACCGCCAGCGGGTGCAGGTGTATGCCCTGCCCTATGATGCGCGGATAGGTCACGTAGTCGTGGACGATGCGCAGGATGCCGAGGAAGAGGAAGACTATGATGGCCTGATTGACGGAGTAGAAGCTGGCGATGAGCACGGCGATGATCGCGACTGTGAGCGGCCCGACGAGCGGGATGAATTCCAGCAAGGCGGCGATGATACCCAGCAGCAGCGGATACGGCAGCCCTATAGCCCAGAAGCCTATGGTGCAGATCGTGCCGATCAAAAGACAGGCGATCAGTTGCGCGCGTATGTAGGCGGCGAGCGTCGAGTTGACATCCTGAAAGAACTCGTCGCCACGCCAGCGCCAGCGCCCGCTCGGCAGCATCTGCAAGGCAGAGCGGCGGAAACTATCCACGTCCTTCAAGAGAAAGAAGGCGAGAATCGGAATCAGCACGAGCCAGGGAACGTAGTGCACGGATTCGAGCAGAATGTTGCCGATGCCTTCAGTCGTGTATCCGCCGATAGCGTTAATCAGGTGCGTGATATTATCGTTGACGGTTTTGCGAACGGTAGCCGGAAGCTGCAAATTGTCATAAAGGCGGTTTAAGCTCTCTGCGCGGGCGCGAGCAGATGTCAGGTAACCCGGAGCCTGCTGACCAAACTCTGTCATCTGAGTGCTGAGTTTCGGCAGCAGCAGATAGATGAGTACACCGACCGTGCCGAAGATAACCAGATAGACGATCCCGATAGCCAGGGGGCGCGGGATGATGTGCTCGCGCCTGCGCACATTTAAGGGACGGCGCACAAACTCGACCAGGGGGGCGATCAAATAGGCGAAGAAGATCGCCAGCACGACGAGCAGGATCACGCCCTCGAGCAGGTAGAGCGCCCACAAAGCAGCTTTCGCCGCGTACCAGGCGGCGATCAGCACCAGACCGGCGCGCAGGATGAAGCGCGGCTGCATCCATGATGCTTCCGCTGCCGCGACGGCTGCCGTTTCGGCTGCTACTTCGACATCCTCTTTATCGGCCACGACCGATTCGCTCCCGCTCACTGATGAAAACGTTGCAGCAAGCTGCTGATGCGCTGACCGTCCGTCTCGGACAGGTCACGGAACTCGACCCCGAAGCTGTCTTCCGTGCCGTGATGGACGACCTGGCCGTGCAGGGAGAGCGCCTGCTCTTCACCGATCAGCAGGAGCCCCAGCCTGTCTCCAAGGCGCACGCCCGTGCTCACCGGAAGATGGCGCACGCGTAAGCCTCCAAGGCTGATGTCGCCCGCTTCGCCGATGCCTATGGATTCGCCCAGACTCTCATCTTCAACGGCCAGACTCATCCGCGCCGTCACATCATAGCGCGGATACCTGCGCCTCTCCTCTCCGCTCGGCACAGCCTCAGATTGAACATCGAACATAAAAGCCTCCAGGAAAACAGTAGTCAGTAGTCAGTAGCCAGTAGAAAGAAAAACCACAGCGTCACGCATCGCTGTCTACTCTGATTGAAAGGTTCAGTACGAAAACGCATCAACCGATTTTCTTTTCTACTGACTACTGACTACTGGCTACTGACTACTTCTTTCAATGCTCCACTTCGTCGTCAACGTCCTCTTCTTCGTCCTCATCGTCTAGTGGTTGAGTGACGCGGGGCGCGGCGGGCTCCCAGACGAGGCCGCGCCATTCGTCGCCGGAGTCCAGCAGTTGGAGGGCGGCTTGCGGATGCGCGGCATTACGTTCGAGGCGCAGAACCTCTGTCACGACTTGCAGCTTCTGACCCTGCTCGCCGAGCACGGAGAGCTGGACGCGGCTGCCGACATCTGGAAGCTCTCGCTGCAAATGAACGAGCGCCCCTTCGGGCCCGACATTTTCCGTCGTCCCTTCGGCGACGTAATGCCTGCCCTCTTCATCATCCCACTCGGCGCGCACCAGTAAGCTGGCGAGGTAGCGCGGCCCTGTCCTGTTGTCCGTCGTCGCGATGTTACGGGGCATCTTTTCAAACTCCTTCAATAAGAAATGATGAATGCGGAATGATGAATGATGAATGAAAAGAAGAACAGTCTTTCTTTTCATTCATCATTCATCGTTCATCATTCCGCATTTGCCTTTCATTCTTCTTCCGCGCGCAATTTTTCGAGCACGGAGAAATCTTCGAGCGTGGTGACATCGCCTGCGATTGCGCCGCCCGTGGCGATCTCGCGCAGGAGACGGCGCATGATCTTGCCCGATCTGGTCTTCGGCAGCGTGTCCGTAAAGCGTATCTCGTCCGGACGTGCAATCGCGCCGATCTCATGTGCGACGTGACGGCGCAGCACCTCCTTCAACTCGTCCGTCGCCTTCGATCCTCCTTCGAGTGTGACGAAGGCGACGATGGCCGATCCCTTCAGCTCGTCGGGTCGGGCGACGACAGCAGCTTCCGCCACCGTCTCATGCGAAACGAGCGCGCTCTCTATCTCGGCAGTGCCGAGACGATGGCCGCTTACATTAATAACATCGTCAACACGCCCCATGATCCAGAAATAACCTTCGGGGTCGCGCCGCGCGCCGTCGCCTGCGAAATAGACGCCCTCTATCTCCGACCAGTATTGTTTCTGGTAACGCTCGTCATCGTTCCAGATTGTGCGCAGCATAGACGGCCACGGACGCTTGATGACTAGGTAGCCGCCCTCACCAGCGCCGACCGCCTGCCCTTCTCTGGTCATGACATCGACTTCGATGCCGGGCAGAGGCAATGTCGCAGAGCCGGGCTTGGCAGGGGTCGCGCCGGGGAGCGGGCTGATCATGATCGCGCCCGTTTCGGTCTGCCACCAGGTGTCTACGATGGGGCAGCGACCCTTACCTATAATCTCCCTGTACCACATCCAAGCCTCTGGATTGATCGGCTCGCCGACGCTGCCCAGCAGCCGCAAAGAAGAGAGGTCATGCTTCAAGGGCCAGTGCTCGCCCCACTTGATGAAGGCGCGTATGGCCGTCGGCGCGGTGTAGAGGATGTTGACACGATGGCGCTCGACGATCTGCCAGAAGCGATCCGGCTCAGGATGATTGGGCGCGCCCTCGTACATCAGCGTGGTTGCTCCGTTCGAGAGCGGCCCGTAGACGACGTAAGAGTGTCCCGTCACCCAGCCAATGTCCGCCGTGCACCAGTATGTGTCTTCATCCTTGAGATCGAAGACCCACTTGCTCGTCAGGTGAGTCTGCAACAGGTAGCCTGCGGTCGTGTGCAGAATGCCCTTGGGTTTGCCGGTCGTGCCCGAAGTGTACAGGATAAAGAGCGGGTGCTCGCTATCGAGCTCTTCGGCAGGGCAGTTTGCATCGACCGTCTCCATCAGCTCATGCCACCAGTGATCGCGCCCCGCCTCCATGTCAATGCGCGTTCCCGTGCGGCGCACGACGATGCAGCCCTTAATGGTCGGCGTACTTTTGAGCGCCTCGTCAACCGCAGGCTTGAGCCTGACCTCTGCGCCGCGCCTGTAGCCGCCGTCTGCCGTCACCACCCATGTGCAGCCCGCGTCGTTGATGCGATCCCGCAGCGAGTCAGCCGAGAAGCCGCCGAAGACTATGGAATGAGTTGCGCCGATGCGAGCGCACCCGAGCATGGCAATCGCCAGCTCGGGGATCATAGGCATGTAGAGCGCGACGCGGTCGCCCGTCTTAACGCCTCCGCGCTTCAGCACGTTGGCGAAGCGACAAACTTCTCCGTGGAGCTGCTGGTACGTCAAAGTTCTTTGATCGCCCGGCTCGCCCTCCCAGATGATTGCCGCCTTGTTGCGCCGCCACGTCTTGAGATGACGGTCGAGGCAGTTGAAAGAGATATTGAGCCGCCCGCCCGCGAACCATTCTGCGTGCGGCGGCTCCCACTTCAAGACCGTCTCCCATTTCCTGAACCACTCCAACTCTTCTTCCGCCATACGCGCCCAGAAACTTTCGGGCGACTGGCTGGCCTCCGCGCGCAAACGCTCGAACTCTTCCATAGAGCCTATGTGCGCGCTCTGCCGGAAATCTTCAGGGGGCGGAAAGAGGCGCTCTTCGTGGAGCACCGATTCGATGTTTGGCGTGGCCGAAGACATAACCTTTGATCGCTCTCCTCGGAAAAAGATGACCGGCGCTTTCGTGGGGGCGGCGCGCCTCTGATGCCTGGTAATACTGCTACTTGCCATTCTGTGTACCACAGAATGGAGCGATGCGACAATGAAAAGCAGTAGACAGTAGACAGTAGTCAGTAGCCAGTAGGCGCTTCGCGTGGCTGCTGCTGAAGCTTCTACCCTGACGCGTTAGATAGCGAATGCTTTTCTACTGACTACTGACTACTGTCTACCGTCTACCGTCTACCGTCTACTGTCTACTCTCCTTTGTCTCTTCGCCTGCGCGTGATAGCATGCGCTCAACGAGTCAATTCCGAAAAAACGTAAAGGAGAAACGCTTCAGTGGCTGACGATAAAGAGAGAAAGAAGTGCAAGAATCCGGCCTGTAGCTGTCCGGCAGCGGACGACGGCAACTATTGCAGTGCGAACTGCGAGGGCGCTGGCGACATCACGCAGATCGACTGCGATTGCGGTCATCCAGAGTGCTCAGGCGACTTTTAAACGCGGAAGGGGTGGCGCGCCCACCCCATTCCATTCACACTTTGAGCAGCAAGACCGCAACCAGGGGCTTTGCAGCATCCGGGGCGCATCTCGTGTCCTGAACAAGGGGAGGACTTCCAATCGTGGCGAAAACAATCTCAACCATCCTGGGCGGCGTCCTGTTACTGGTTGGCCTCGCAGGCTTCCTTATTCCCAACCTCGCTGGCACACACCTAACGACGGCGCACAATCTGATTCACCTTGCAACGGGCGCTGCCGCGCTCTACTTCGGCCTCGCCGCAAAGCCTTCCGCCGCGCGCCTCTTCGCCATCATCTTCGGCCTCGTCTACCTGCTCCTCGGCGTCACTGGATTCTTCCTCGGCGCAACCGGCACGATCACCCTACCGCAGCACCTCATCGCGGGCGGCGTCAACGAACATATGTTCCGTCTCATCCCCGGAGTGCTCGAACTCGGCACGATGGATCACGTCGTACACCTCCTGCTCGGCCTACTCTTTCTCGCCGCAGGTTTCCTCAGCCGCGCCCCCGTCAAGCCACTCATAGACGACGCTCCGTATCCCTGAGAGAGATGTGGCAACCGAAACGGGAAACAAGAGCTTCCGAGCGCGACACCGACGCCGAAGTAAAAAAGGTCTTGAGCGATATTGCCCGTAAGATACGGGATGAAGTAAATCCGGCGGGCGCGTTTTGACGCTCTCAAATGTTGATGGGGAAACGTGAAGTGATGGGCAGGGGTCGTTACAACGAATCTGAGATCGAATCCTTCGCTGAAGCTGTGTTGAGGGATGGGTATTGCATCCTGCCGGGACAGTTTTCAGCCGCTACGCTGGGCGCCTGGAACGCTGCTTTCGCGCCGCTGCTAGAGGCTCACATAGAGCGCGAAGGCCACCTGGAGAATAGAGGCCCGCACCGCTATTACGTGACCCTTCCATTCACAGAGCCCTTCGCCGACGCAAGCATCTATGAGGACGCGGATGTCCTCGCCATCGTAGAGCTGCTGGTGGGCGCAGACACTGTGATGTGCCAGCTTGCCACGGACACGCCGCTCGTCGGGTCTGAGTATCAGGACGTACACCGCGATGCGCCGCCGCTCTTTCCCGAAACCGGACGAGAGACGCCGCCCTTTCAACTGGCCGTCAACTTTCCGCTCGTTGATGTGGTCATTGAAAACGGGCCGTTCGAGGTGGCACGCGGCACGCACATGATGTCCAAAGATGAAGGGCTGCGCCGCATCGAAGCGGGCGAGGTGAGACTGGAACCCGTGACGATGCGTGTGGGCGATCTGATGATCCGTGATGTCCGTGGACTCCACCGCGGAACGCCCAATCGCACGACCGTGCCGCGCCCTATGGTCGTCATCGGATATAGCCGCGCGTGGCTCCATCGCCCGGAGGTATCCATCCGCGTGCCGCGTGCGGCCATCGACAAGCTATCGGAGCGCGCACGCCGCCTGTTACGCTTCAACCCCATCGTCGAATCGCTGGATGAAAAACCTGAGACAGAAGTTTACCAGTCCTTCGCTTATTAGATCGGAAGTCGTTTGTATGTACAGAAAAACTCTAAACGCAAAGGACGCAAAGAAGCAGCAGACGCAAAGGGCGCAAACGAGATTCTTCTTATTCGCGTCCATTGCGAATCTTCCTTTGCGTCTCCGGCGCTTAATTCTCCTATCATGTGCTCTGGCCTTGGTGGTCGACGTGGCCGTGGGCCAGTGGAAGACGCAGGAGAGCGGAACGTCAGCCGATTTTCGCGGCGTCAGCGTGGTCAGTTCTTCCGTGGCGTGGGCGAGCGGAAGCAAGGGGACTTATGCGCGCACGACTGACGGCGGCGCGACCTGGCGCGCGAGCGTCGTGGCGGGCGCGGAGGCGCTCGATTTCCGCGACGTGCAGGCGGTGGATGCGCGCACGGCCTACCTGCTCAGCGCGGGCGAGCCTGCGAGGCTCTACAAGACGACGGACGGTGGCGCTCATTGGACATTGCAGTACACAAATGCAGCCAAAGGCGTGTTCTTCGACGGGATGGCGTTCTGGGACGCCACGCACGGCATCGCCGTCAGCGATCCTGTCGCGGGAAGCTTTCTCATCATCAGGACGATGGATGGCGGCGCGACCTGGAAAGAAGTCCCGCGCGCAAGTATCCCGCCCCCTCTCGCGGGTGAAGCGGCGTTTGCGGCGAGCGGAACCTGTATCGCCGTGCAGGGAAGAGATCACGTCTGGTTCGGCACGGGCGGAGGCGCGGTCTCGCGCGTCTTTCGATCCACAGATAAAGGGCAGACATGGAAGGTCTCCGCGACGCCCATCAAAAGCGGCAATGACTCGTCTGGAATCTTCTCGCTCGCATTCAAGGATGCGAGGCGTGGCGTGGCGGTCGGCGGCGACTACAAAAAGACGGATGAGGCGAGCGACAACGTCGCACGCACCACCGATGGAGGCGCGACGTGGACGCAAGGTGGGCGCTCACAGCCACCTGGATTAAAAGAGGCTGCCGCTTACGTGCCGGGCACAAACGCGCCGACGCTCATCGTTGTCGGCCCTTCTGGATCGGGATACTCGCTCGATGACGGCCAGACCTGGGCGCTCATTGACACGAACGGTTATCACAGCGCCAGCTTCGCAGCGCCATTTGACGCAGGCTGGGCTGTCGGCGCTGGCGGGCGCATCGCCAGGTATGCTGGGCCAGCGCCGGACATGCCAAAGATGCCAGGTCGCGGCGGTAACGTCAGAAAGCCATCCGGGCGCGGCCATTAAAAATTCCGGTAGTACCCTCATGTGATTAGTTCTCTGTGCCCTCTCTGCGTCCTCTGTGTCTCTGTGGTGAGTCTTGTTAAGAGTTGATTCACCACAGAGGCACAGAGGACACGGAGGATGCACAGAGAAAAGCTGAAGGCAGGTCACTGCTAGACTTTCCGGCTCCTGGGTCTTTGTGGTAAATCTCTGATTGATGAACAAACATATATTCTCGCACTCAACCGCTCTCTTCTTAACGCTTCTTTGCTTACCACTCATGTCTTCGCTAGCACAGACGAGCGTCTCGCCGCCGCAGAGTTCTGCCACGCGTGATGAACGTTTGTGGCGCGAGGCGCTGCGCATTCAGGGACGGGCGATCATCGTCGATGGGCATAACGACATCACCTCGCCAATGGTTGATGAGGGCTATGATCTGGGGACGCCTTCGGCGGGCAAGTATCACACGGACATCGCGCGCATGAAGCAGGGCGGGATGACGGCGCAGTTCTTCTCCATCTACGTCGATAAGAAGTATGTGGCGGAGGGCGGGTCGGCGCGGCGGGCGCTGGACATGATCGATATTGTCTATCGCAATGTGGAGCGTCACCCGAACGATTTTATCATCGCCACTTCGGTGGCAGACATACGCCGCGCCAAGCAGCAGCAGAAAATAGCCGCGCTGATGGGCATCGAAGGCGGCCACGCGATTGAAAATTCGCTCGCCGCGCTGCGCGACTTCTACCGGCTGGGCGTGCGCTACATGACGCTGACGCACAACAATACGAACGACTGGGCAGATTCTTCGCGCGACGAGCCGCGCCATAACGGGCTGACCGACTTCGGCAAAGAGGTCGTCCGCGAGATGAATCGTCTCGGCATGCTCGTAGACGTCTCGCACGTCTCGGATAAGACCATGAGCGACGTGCTAGACATATCGAGCGTGCCCATCATCGCCTCGCACTCTTCGGCGCGTGCTCTCTCCAATCACCCGCGCAACATCCCGGACGATCTGCTGCGCCGCATTGCGAAGAACGGCGGCGTCGTGATGGTCAACTTCTATCCGGTCTTCATAGATCAAAAGGCTTACGACGCGAATCGCGCGCGTGACGAACGTCTCAAGCCGCAGGTGGACGCGCTCAACGAACGCTTCAAGGATGACCCGAAACGGCTGGGAGAGGAGACCAGGAAATTAGAGGCAGCCCACCCGCTGCCTCCGACGCCGCTCTCCATCCTCATAGATCACATCGACCATATCAGGAAAGTAGCGGGCATAGATCACGTCGGATTGGGCTCGGACTTCGACGGCGTGCCGAGTCTGCCCGAAGGCTTGAAGGACATCTCCGAGCTGCCCAACATCACCTACGAGCTTCTGCGGCGCGGTTATAAAGAAGCAGAGATACGCAAGGTGCTGGGTGAAAATCTGCTGCGCGCTTTCAGTGAGGCAGAGCGTGTCGCGCGCAGCTCAAGCCGCAGCATCAGTGGCGAGGGAAGCCTGCGCCGCTTGACGAACGCGACAAAGTAAACGTCAGCATAAAAGAGGGCGTGCGACCGATCCACGAAGCAACACGAAAGAGCCCTCTTTTCGTGTCCTTTCGTGTTGCTTCGCGGATCGTTCCCCGTCCTCTTCTTTTTGCATCTTGGTATAACTTGATAGAAAGGCTAACGAAAAGTGAGAGCGCGCGATGATGATCCAGTAGATCATCATCGCGCGCTCTGTTCGTTAAAGCCTGAAGCTGTTTGCTTCGATGTTTATTTTAATCTTGTAGCTGTTCGGTGTTAGCGTCCGCCGCCGCCACCGGAGCCGCCGGAGCCAGAGCCTCCGCCACCACCGGAACTGGAGCCGCCTCCACCTCCGCCACCGGAGCTGGAGCCTCCTCCGCCCCCGCTACTGCCACCACCACCGGTACTGCCGCCGCCGCCGCCACCGGAGCCGCCACCTTCGCGACCGCCGCCGCCACCGCCGCCGGTTCCACCGCCACCAGTTCCGCCACCGCCGCCAGCGCCGCCGCCTTCGCGACCGCCGCCTCCGCCAGTGCCACCACCACCGCCAGTGCCACCGCCGCCGGAGCCGCCTTCACGACCGCCACCGCCGCCACCGCCGGAACCGCCAGTGCTACCGCCACCGCCGGAGCCGCCTTTTCCTTCTTCTTCTCTCATCGGATATACCCTCCATGGTTCGGTATTTTGCAGTTAAAGTTGATATGCGAGCTATGCCGTGAGACCGTGGCAGATCGCATACATTTCGAGGTATAAGAACAATCCATCAAACATTATGCCGAACGGCTCACCCGGTTGAATCCGCTTGATTAATAAGAAATACTGGCGCTTTAGTTTGCGACAAATTTTTTTGTCATACATAAGTCGTACAGCTAAATAAGAAAATCATACACATTAAAACCGGTTTGCAGCACCTGCCCTTCGGGCGACGCTCATCCTCCACTTCGCGTGCTATAATCGCGCTTCTTCTCATGAATCGAGCCGGAATCTACATCCACATCCCTTTCTGTCGCTCGCGCTGCTCCTACTGCGATTTCGCCACCGGAGCGTACGACCCCCGGCTTGTCACGCGTTACGTTCAGGCGTTAGCGGCGGAGATAGCAGCGTTTCCTCTGCCTGATGCTTTGCATGAAGTAGAGACAATCTACTTTGGCGGCGGCACGCCCAGCTTGCTCACGCCCAAGGAGGTCGCGCACATTCTGGAAGCCGTGCGGGCGCGTTTTCGTGTGACGCACGCCGCAGAGATAACGATGGAGATGAATCCGGGGACGCTCACGCTCGCGACCTTGAGCGAGTATCGCCGCCTCGGCGTTAATCGCGCGAGCTATGGCGCGCAGACTTTTGACGACCGCGAGCTTCGCCAACTGGGACGCGCGCATACGGCACTGGATGTCAGGCAAACCATTCTGACTTTGCGCGAGGCCGGTTTCCGTAATGTCAGCTTCGATCTAATCGCGGGTCTTCCGCGTCAAACGCTCGACGGTTGGGCGCGAAATCTGGATGAAGCGCTTCGGCTTAAGCCCGAGCATCTCTCTTTCTACCTCCTGGAAGTTCACGAAGGGACGCCGCTCGCGGATCAAATCCGAAGCGGTCGCCAGCCCGTTCCTGATGATGACCTGGCGGCGGAGATGTATCGCTTGATGCTCGATCGCGCCGTGGCGGCGGGCTACGAGCATTACGAGATTTCGAATCTCTGCCGGCCCGGCTTTGAATCCCTGCATAACTCGAAATACTGGCTGGCCGAGCCGGTCTATGGCTTCGGCTGCTCGGCTCATTCATACGACGGCCAACGAATGCGCTGGGCTAACGAGCGCGACGCGGCGCGCTACGTCGAGTTGATCGAAGAAGGGCGCACAGCCGTGGTTGAAACTACTGAGCTTGACGAGCGCGAAGCGGCTGCCGAAGCAGTCTTTCTCGGCCTGCGCCTCATGCGCGGCATCAGCTTGAGCCAGCACCGCGCGCGCTTCAATCAGGATTTACGCAAGCTGCATGCACGCGAGCTCGACCGCTTAAGCGAGGCTGGACTGATCGAGCTGAATGAACACCTGATGAAGCTGACGCGCTCCGGCGCTCTACTCTCAAATGAGGTGTTTGCGACATTTGTTTGAAAGGAAGTAGGCAGTAGACAGTAGGCAGTAGCCAGTAGGCGCTTTCGCGCTTGCGTGCGCTGTCGCCGCACCCTGATGATCAGCTTTCATCAACTGCTTTTCTACTGACTACTGACTACTGCCTACTGTCTACTCATTCTTATGATTGACTTACGCAGTGATACCGTCACGAAGCCGACGCCAGCGATGCGGCGCGCGATGGCCGAAGCCGAAGTGGGCGATGATGTCTACGGCGAAGACCCGACCATCAATCGCTTGCAGGAGCGCGCGGCGGAGATTTTCGAGAAAGAGGCTGCGCTGTTTGTGCCGACCGGTTCGATGGGAAACCAGATCGCGGTCAAGCTGCACACCAGACCCGGCATGGAGGTCGTCATCGAAGAGCGCGGCCACATCTTCAATTACGAGATGGCGGCCATGTCCGCCATTGCCGGAACCCTTGCGCGCCCTGTGCGCAGTCTGGATGGAAGCGGCATTCTCACCTGGGACGAGATAGAGGGCGCGATTCACGTAGGCGGCGCTTACTACGTTGCGCCGACGGGACTGATCGCGCTCGAAAATTCGCACAACCTGGCGGGCGGCGCCGTGTTGCCGCGCGAGCGAACCGAAGACATCTGTGGGCGCGCACATGCTCTGGGGCTTCCAGTGCATCTGGACGGCGCGCGCATCTTCAACGCGGCGGCGGCGCTCAAGGAGTCGGTTGCCGATCTGACGCGGCCTGCGGATTCCGTGATGTTCTGTTTGTCGAAGGGACTGGGCGCGCCCGTCGGCTCGATGCTGTTGGGAGAGAGGGATTTCATAGAAGAGGCGCGGCGCTGGAGAAAGGTGCTGGGCGGCGGGATGCGGCAGGCCGGTGTGCTCGCCGCCGCCGGCCTCGTCGCACTCGAAGAGACCCCTCCGCGCCTGGAAGAAGATCACCGGAACGCGCAGCGCCTCGCACGCGGATTAGCAGAACTGCCCGGCATCCTGATCGACCCTGAAAGAGTCGTCACCAATATCGTCATCTTCGACGTATCGGGTACGGGTATCGCGGCGGATGAGATTTGCGCGCGCTTGAAAGAGCGCGGCGTCCTCGCCTCCGGTTTCGGCTCGTCAATACGAATGGTCACGCACTACGACGTTTCGCGCGAAGACATTGAGACGGCGCTACGGGAAATTAAGAAGGTAGTCAGTAGCCAGTAGCCAGTAGTCAGTAGAAACACCGAAGTGGTACGCTGCGGTGTCTACTATGATTGACGGGCTCAGTGCGAAACCGCATCAACCGATTTTCTTTTCTACTGACTACTGGCTACTGTTTACTGACTACTATGATTATCGCCATCGACGGCCCATCGGGTGCAGGCAAATCGACGCTCGGTCGCATGATCGCGCGGGAGCTTGGCCTGCTCTATATAGACACCGGCGCGATGTATCGCGCTGCCGCACTTGCCGTCATCGAATCGAGCGTGCGAACGACCGATGCGGCGGCTGTCGCGGATGTCGTGAAGCGAGCGAAGATCAATCTGGAGGGAGACCCCGACTCGCTCCAGGTGACCTTAAACGGACGCAACGTGTCTGATGAGATACGCAGCGAGCAGGTGAGCCACACGGCATCCGTCATCTCGACAATCCCGGAGGTGCGGCGCACGCTCGTCCAGTGCCAGCGCCAAATGGGCGCTCGTAGTGGCGGCGTCGTACTTGATGGACGCGACATCAGCACGGTCGTCTTTCCCGGCGCGGACGTCAAATTCTACCTGACCGCCTTACCGGAAGAACGCGCGCACCGTCGCTACGAAGAGACACGTTTGAAGCAACGCGACGTGACCTTTGAAGAGACGCTCGCGGACATCAACACGCGCGACCAGCGGGATTCCACGCGCGCCGATTCGCCGCTCGCCATCGCCGAAGACGCCATCATCATCGACTCGACGGAGCTTTCCGTCGAAGAAGTCTTCGAGCGCATGATGCAGGCGATCCGCGAACGGACAGCCAATTTTTGATTTGCGATTGGAGAAGGATTTAAATTTTCGGTAGTTGCCCAAGCAAGAGAGTTGAATTTTCTGCGCCCTCTGCGCGTCCCCTTTGCGTTCTTTGCGTTGAGAGAGGCGCTTTAAACGCTAAGGACGCAAAGGATTTCGCTGGAGGTCGCAAAATCCGATCAAAAATCAAAGATTATGTTCACCGGAATCATCGAAGAACTGGGACGAGTACGCAGCATTGAGCGACGAGGCGAGGGCGTGCGCCTTGTGATCGAAGCGCGCACGGTCGCTGCGGGTACGCGCGAAGGCGATTCCATCTCCGTAAACGGCGTGTGCCTGACGGCCATAGACGTGCGCGCGGATTCCTTCGCCGCCGACGGCTCGCGCGAGACGTTGCAGCGCTCCACTTTGGGCAATTTACGCCCTGGCTCAGCCGTCAATCTCGAACGCGCCGTCACGCCTGCGACGCGCCTCGGCGGCCACATCGTCCAGGGACACGTCGATGCGCGCGGTCGCTTCCTACACGCCGCAGAACATGGCGGCTCATGGACTGTTCGCATCGCGTATCCACCGGAGATGGCGCGCTATCTCGTCTTCAAAGGCTCGGTCGCGGTCGAAGGCATCAGCCTGACAGTTGCCACCCTGACAGATGAATATTTCGAGATCGCCGTGATTCCGAAGACCTGGGCTGTAACGAACCTTTCAGAGCTTCGCCCGAACGATGAGGTCAATCTCGAAGCAGACATCATAGCTAAGTACGTCGAGCGTATTTTAACGGCGTCTACAAATCCGCAAGAGAAACCCTCGACACCATTGACGGTCGAGAGATTGGAGGATTTGGGTTACAGATGAGTCAGGAGATGAAGACCGCTATTTTTCTTGGTGCAGGAGCCTCCGCAGCCGAAGGTGCTCCCGTACAGAGTAAGCTCTTCGAAAGATATTTCGAGAGCGTGAGTCGCAAATACCAGGCTATGAATAACGAGTTGGCGACTTTTTTCAATTCAATGTTCAATATTGATGTGACTCGCATGAATGATCGCGAGATCAATTTCCCGACATTTGAGGAAGCACTAGGGATTTTGGATTTGGCAGAATTGAGAAGAGAGTCTTTGAAGGACTTTCACCTGGAACTCAGCAGCAGTTCTCAGAGCATCAACCTGCTTCTCGTCCGCCAGTATCTTGTCTTGGCAATGGCGATGGTGATCGCCGACACCCTTGGGCGATCAAGAGGGCAAGACGTCGCACAACAGGATAGAGCGCACAAAACCCACCATAAAATGCAGTGAAATTATAGAAAGACAGCACTCGCGGACGAGCGCACGCTCGCGTCAGAAGCGTAAATCTAAAATTTACTATACAAAAAAATCTTTTCAGGAATTCGCTGATGATCCTAAGAAATTTTACATCTAGAGCGGTTTGCTCTTGAGTTTACCAAGAGTAAGCGTTCAGAATAACTGGCATGAAAGCTTACTCCAACGACTTGCGCCGCAAGATCGTCGCGGCCTACGAGCGCAGCCACCGCTCGCAGCGCGAGATCGCCGAACTG
>DASVVT010000075.1:0-8976 GCA_036386415.1 Pyrinomonadaceae bacterium | reverse complement strand
CACTCCCAGAGGGGAGAGGTACACAAAAATGTCTATGAAACTTTATGTCGGCAATCTCGCGTTCCAGACTTCGAGCGAAGATTTGCAGCAGTTGTTCGCGCAGGCGGGCACGGTCGAGTCGGCTTCGGTCGTCGAAGACCGCGACACGGGACGCTCACGCGGCTTCGGCTTCGTCGAAATGTCTTCCAAGGAAGAGGGCGAGGCAGCCATCTCGCAATTTAATGGCAAGGAAGTGGGCGGTCGTAGCCTGAAGGTCAATGAGGCCAAGCCGCGCGAAGATCGCGGTGGTGGTGGTGGTCGTAATGGCAGCGGTGGCCGTGGCAATTACGGCGGCGGATCACGCTGGTAATCAGGTTCAAGATAATCTGCGACACTTTAAACGGAGCGCTCCTGGCAGTAGAACATTTATGCCGGGGGCGCTCTGAGCTTTTCAGCTTCGGGCGCACACACAAAGAGAGAGCATTTAGAATTTCCGTGCCGGAGCCCTGCATCGAGAGAGAGGCGTTACCTTAGTTGCACCCCTGATTCCATCCGGCGTACATATGTGTGGTATACTTCTCTCGTACGTTACTAATTATTCTTTCGAAAATATACTCTCGACATCGGGATTTCGAGCGCGTTGCCCTTCTCCTTGTGCCGTCTGTTGTTTTTGCAAACGCGACCGACAAGGAGCATCTTGATGTCTGCACCTGCGGCATTTCAAATTCAAACAAAAATCGGCTTCTATCCGCCTTACACGGTGAGGCGCAGGCAGACAACCTTGCTGGGTGTAAGTCTCGCTGTGCGTCCTGTTTCATCTGACCTTTTGAGGGTGGGTGAAAGATGAGCCAACTGTTGATAGATCGTGCGACGCAAACGTGCGCATGGTGTGCGGGTTCGGGAAAGCGTGCCATCTCCGTGGGCTACGTCATATCGTGCCTGGTCTGCGGTGGCAAGGGGCATGTTTCAGTGACCCACCCGGCAGGACAATGTCGGCAATGCGGAGGCGCTGGCAGACGTAACCAGACCGCTGCCTGCCTGACCTGCGGGGGGACAGGCTGGGCGCGTGTCTTCAGTTAAAACGCAAATCAGACGAAAAGAAGGAAGGTAAGAGAAATGGCCGGAAAATATATGGTTAATAGTCGCGCTCCTTTTGTTTCCACCTGGACTAAAACTTACAGCGAATCTCTCGCGGGTGCTCTGGAAGCGGCATGGCGTAAGCACAATCGCGAGTGGTCTGTTGATAGTATCGTGCAGGAACAACGGATCATCATCAATAGCGATGAGTTAAACCAGGCTTTCGCCCAGATGGATAACCTCGCACACGAGCAACCGAAGCGCTCGCGGCATGAAATTTCAGAACAGACCGCTCAAGAGATGAATAAAGCGCTGGACTAATGAAGAGATAAAGCGCCGACGTCAGAAGTCATGGCAGCAGGAAGCGGTTTCTTGTTCACCAGGTTGAATCGACCGTTTTGCACTGTATGGGCAGGTTAATAGTTTAGAGGAAGCATTGGAATGAGACGTAGAGACGCAGGACGTATTTTAATGACGGTGGGTGTGCTTTGTGGAATCGGCTTCACGCTGATCAATCTCAGCGGGCCCGCTACGACAGCCACACGGGTCAGCAATCTCTTTATGTACATCGGTATTGTTACCCTCGCCGTCGGCTTAATAGTCTTCGGCGCGGCAAGAGTGAAAAGCTGAGAAAGAAGTAAGAAATGAGCGATCAGGACAACATCATAGTGATAGGCGACCAGATTCGTATCCGTTATGGCCGCCATGAAGGTAAGACAGGAACCGTTGACAATATCGCGTGGCATGGCAACCAATTCGGGGCCTATGCGCAGGTACATATCATGCTCGATGACGGGCAGGCGGATGTTCGCACGATGGGTGACCTGCTGAAAGTGCAAGCAACCCCCGGCACTGTTCCATTAACCACAGCTTCGACCGGCAAGTGAGAAAGGCAACAATAGATGAAAATGGGAGGCTTTATCAGCTACACCAACAACATACACAACGACCAGCCCAAACCCGAGACTCCTTTTGTTATTCACGTCATGGACGAGCCGGGCAGCACGGAAGAGACTTTGACCTCATGGGATCGCAGTCTAACGCTTGCGCGCGAGGGTCTGACCGTCTTTCGGACCGAGCGGGAGGCCATCGGAGATGCCTGGCGTCGTATCCGCGAGGCAAAGCAGGCGTATCGACAAAGAGAGCGCGAGCTGGAACGCCGGTAAAAAGAGGCCAGACGTGTTACGGGGGGTGGGTCGCATGCGCGCCATTTTTCTGCGAACGAGACTTTTGTCTATTTCTTCTCTGCCGCGAATGCTTCGACATCTTTGCGATAGACAAGCGCCCGCCCTTCCGTCTCTACAGAGTTGAAGCGCCCCCGTCGTACTAGATCGTGAATTGCCTCCCGTGTCATGCCACACAACTCCGCCGCTTTGGCCTGGCTGATGAGCAGGTGTTCATCAACATCCGTTTGCCCCTTCATTTTTGTTTTCATGGATAGACAGTACACCCTGTTGAGAATCTAGCCAAGACGGTAGACGAGGAATCAGAATCGTGCTGTTGACCAGGAGCAGCAGTGATAATGGTCTTTAGCTACACGAGCGGGCTCAATATTTGTTAGTGTCCTCATGTGACTAGTGCTCTGTGCAATCTCTGCGCCCTCTGTGTCTCTGTGGTGAGTATTGTTTGAATTGATTCACCACAGAGGCGCAGAGAACACGGAGCGGGCACAGAGAGTTGAGTTAAAACTCTGGATACTATTCAATATTTCGGTTGCTAAAAGATTTTCATTTGCGTAATCTCTCGGTTGATTGAGATGAAGACGCTGCTTCTTTTGCGACATGCGAAATCGAGCTGGAATAATCCGGCGCTCAGAGATTTCGACCGACCGCTGAACGAGCGCGGGCTCAAGGCCGCGCCGCTCATGGGCAGGTTTATGCGCAAACGCCAGCTCCAACCCGGCCTCGTCTTAAGCTCACCGGCTGAAAGAGCCAGGCAAACTGCCGTACTGGTGTCAGAGGCCGCGCGGCTGACGACAGAGCCGCGTTTTGACGAAGGCATCTACGAGGCAAGCGCGCTCGCGCTGCTTGAGATCATTTCGCAGATCGAAAACGGGGTCGATCAAGCCTTGCTCGTCGGCCACAATCCCGGCATGGAAGAGTTGTTGATGATCCTGACCGGCGAGACCCGGCGTATGCCGACGGCGGCGCTCGCGTGCATTAATCTGGACGGCGAGAGGTGGAGCGAGGTGCGAGAGGCCACAGGCCACCTCGAATGGCTCGTCAAACCGAAAGAGCTGCCGAAAGACTGAAGCGGTACGTTCTTATCTCTAAAGCGTAATTAAAAGAGAAGCCGAAAGAGAGCGCGCGCGCCGCGAGAGAAGATTTAAACGCCGCAGGATGCAAAGGCTATGCGCAAAGGTCGCAGAGAGTTGAACATCTTTACTTCTTCCTCCTTTGCGCTCTACAGAGTTTAAATCCCTTCCCTTCTGAGACGCTCTTAAATAGACTGGTACGATGTCACGTCTCAAAAAGCCCTCTGCACATGTGCTGGTTTGCACGCATAAGACTTGCCGCAGGCAGGGCGGACGCCGCGCCGCGCAAGCGCTCAAGCGCGCTCTCAAGGCGAACAACCTGCGCTCGCTTGTGATGCTGACAAAGGTTGACTGCCTGGATCAATGCGGGCGCGGCCCCGTGATGGTCGTTTATCCTGATGGCGTCTGGTACGGAGGAGTCGATAAAGAGAGCGCATGTGAGATCGTCGAGCAGCATATCAAAGAAGGCCGCGCCGTCGAGCGAAAGGTCTTGAGGGATATGCGCGAGAGCGCAGGGAAGCCTCTATGAGCGGGCGCACCATCGTGATCGGCGACATTCACGGCTGCTTCGACGAACTCAATGATCTGCTTGAAAGGTTCGGCCTCGGAGCAGACGACCGCGTCGCTGCGGTCGGCGACCTTGTAGTCAAAGGCTCTCAGAATCGCGAGGTGCTGGAGCTTTTCATGTCGGACGCGCGTTTCTCCTCCGTGCTTGGAAATCACGACCGGGCTTTGCTGCGCCACTGGCAAGGCCTTGGCATCGAGTTGAAAGAGGAGCAGGAAAAGACGCGCGTCGAGCTGCAAAGGGATCATGAGCGTTATGCCGCATACCTCGAACGGCTGCCGCTCATGATTGATCTGGGATCACACCTGGTCGTGCATGCGGGCCTGCGCCCCAACGTTCCGTTTGATGAACAGACGGCGGAAGACCTGACGGAGCTGCGCACGCTCGGGACGGATCGAACGAGCCGCGAGGGCACGCCCTGGTATGAAGTTTACAGGGGCGAGAAGACTGTGCTCTTCGGCCACTGGCCTGCGCGAGAGCCGCGCCGCGCCCCGCACGCCGTCGGTCTTGATACGGGCTGCGTCTACGGTCACCGTTTGACCGCCTGTGTGATTGAGACCGGAGAGGTGTTGAGCGTTCCGGCGCGACGCGTCTACGTTCAACCGAAGCAGCCTCTGCGGTGACTGAAAATCAGGCGTTCGCGTAACATGAGTTTCGTCGGAAAAGTGAGCTTATGATTTCGTACGGAAACCATCGTTTTCCCGGAAAGCTTTTCGTCGTGGAGGGCACGGATGGGAGCGGTAAATCAACGCAGTTGGCGCTCCTTCACCAGTGGCTCAAGGCTGAAGGCTATCCGGTCTTCTACTCCGAGTGGAACTCCTCTTCGCTCGTCAAAGACACGACACGTCGCGCCAAGAAGCGACGCCTGTTCACGCCCGCCACCTTCTCCCTGCTGCATGCGACTGATTTCGCAGACCGGACGGAACGCGATATCATCCCGCCGCTCAAAGCCGGAGCGATAGTGCTCGCGGATCGCTATATCTACACGGCGTTCGCGCGCGACGTGGCGCGTGGGTGCGACCGCGCCTGGGTGCGCGAGACATATAAGTTCGCCGTCAAGCCGACCGTCGCCTTCTTCTTTCGCGCGCCGTTGGACGTGGCGATTGACCGGATCGTTTCAGCGCGCCCGCGTCTCAAGTATTATGAGGCGGGCATGGACATGGGTTGGGCTGACGACGAGGAGGATAGCTTCAAGATTTTTCAGGGCAGGATTCTTGAAGAGTATGATCGGATGGTAGACGAATTCAATTTGACGGTCATCGACGCGACGCGCTCCATCGAGCGTCAGCAGCGCGAGATGCGTCGCATCGTCACACGCCACTTGAAAAAGAAGAAGAAAGCCGCCGCGTTATGAAGGTCAAGGAGAAGGTTTTTTACGGCACGCCGCTGCCGGGCGCCGAACGCGAGCCCTATAGCGGAAAGCTGATCGTCATCGAGGGCACGGATGGCGTCGGGCGTTCCACGCACATCACTATCCTGCGCTCGTGGCTCGAATCGCGCGGGCACGCCGTGCTCGATACGGGCATGACGCGCTCCGTGCTGGCCGGGCGCGGCATCAAAGAGGCCAAAGAGGGACACACCCTTGGACGCCTCACGATGCAGCTCTTCTACGCCACGGATTTCGCCGACCGTCTTGAGAACGAGATGCTCCCGGCCTTGCGCGCGGGCTTCATCGTCCTGACGGATCGCTACATCTATTCGGCGATTGCGCGGGCGGTCGTGCGCGGGGCTGACCCCGCCTGGATACGAGCCATCTACGGCATAGCCCTCATCCCGGATGTCGTCTTTTACCTGCGCGTGCGTTCGGCGGAAGAGCTTGTCCCGCGCATGCTCAATTCGGGGCGCGGCTTCGATTACTGGGAATCGGGCATGGACATGAATCTGGGCGAGGATTTCTACGACAGCTTCGTCGAGTATCAAACGCGGCTGCTCAGAGAGTTTGACCGCATGAGCGGCGAATATGGCTTTCGCGTGCTGGAGGCGACGCGCTCCATCCGTCGCGTCGCGTCCGATCTGCGGCGCGCCGTCGCACGCATTTTGGATGAAGACGCGGAAGCGGTCGAAGATGTCACGCCGGTTGAGGCGCAGGTGGCAACGAGTGCGACCCGCGCGCCCGGCCAGGCGATGGTCACCCGCCCGGTTGAGAGGCAGGAGGGAACAGCAGAGCGTTGAGACTCGCCGCCATAGACATCGGCTCCAATTCCATCAAGATGATCGTCGTCGAAGCCACCTCGGATGATTCTTTCGCCGTCCTGGCACGCGAGAAAGAGGTCGTCCGTCTGGGGCACAACACGCTGCGCGAGGGGCTGCTTTCGCCAGAGACCGTTGAGCGCGCCATTGATTGCATCGGTCGCTTCCGCTCGATTGCCGAAGCGCGCGGCGCAATACGCGTAGACACTGTCGCGACGGCCTCCGTGCGCGAGGCCAGCAATGCCGCAGAGTTTATCGAAGAGGTCGAAAGGCGCACGGGCGTGCGCATCGAAGTCCTCTCCAGTATTGAAGAGGCGCGCCTGATCGGTCTCGCTGTGGGGCACGCCTGCGCGCGCAGGGGCGGCGCGATTCTCAACGTGGACATCGGCGGCGGCTCGACCGAAATCTCGCTCGTGCGCGACGGAACCCCTTCGGAGCTATTCTCCGTTAAGCTCGGCGCGGTCGGACTCTCAGAGCACCTCATTACGACAGACCCCGTCAAGTCGAAAGAGCTGCGCGCTCTGCGTGCAGAGATACGCGCCGCCTTGGATCATCCCAGGCGTGAATTGCGTGGCGTGAAATGGAAGCGCACGACGGGCACGTCGGGCACGATCCTGGCGATTGGCGAGGCGCTGCGTCTGCGGCGTCGGCTTGAGCGGCGCGCCGCAGACCAGGATGAGCAGGGCGCTCAACCGGCAGGCGCGGAGATCAATTTCCAAGACCTCGAACGCTTCAACGACGAGATGGCGAGCATGAAGATGGCCGAGCGGCGCAATGCGCCCGGCATCAGCGCGCAACGCGCGGAGATCATCGTCGCCGGAGGACAGATACTCGAAGGTGTGATGCGTGCGCTCGAAATAGAATCTTTGCGCACCTGCGACTGGGCTTTGCGCGAGGGCGTGATCATCAACCAGCTTTTGGAGATGGATGCGGAGTCGCGCCCGCCCGTGCCGGACGTGTTTGATCCGAGGTTGCGCGGGGTCTTGGCCGTCGGGCGGCGCTTCGGCTTTGAAGAGGCGCACGCTCATCATGTGACGCGGCTGGCCGAGAAGATTTTCGACCAGCTCAGCGATGCTTATAAACTGAGCCGCCACCAGCGCCACCTGCTCTCTGCGGCGGCGCTCCTGCATGATGTCGGCTATCACATCGCGCACGAATTTCATCACAAGCATTCACTCTACCTGATTAAAAATTCCGAGTTGACGGGATTCTCCGAAGCGGAGCGCAATGTGGTGGCTAACGCGGCTCGCTATCACAGGGGGGCGCTGCCCAAAGAGCGCCACACGGACTACGCGGCGCTGAACGAGCGAGATCAGGCAACGGTCTGGCACCTGGGCGCGATCATACGCGTCGCAGACGCGCTCGATAAAAGCTATGGCGGCCTCGTCCGCGACGTCTCCTGCAAGCTCGAAAGGGACACCGTCCGCATACAACTGCGCAGCGACGCCAATTGCGATAAAGAGTTGTGGGCTGCCGAGCAGAAAAGCGACATGTTCGAAGAGGCTTTCCGGTGCAGGCCGGTTTTCAGGCGGCGCGCATTCACCAAAGGGGCTTGAGATAAACTTTTATGGCTAAAGCGAAAGACATCGTCGGACTCGATTGTCGGGCGAGCGCCACCAGTTGCGTCCTTCTTGTGCTGCGCACGCGCCTGGAAGAGATGTGCCAGTTTCGCGCCGTTGCGCTGGATTGGAGCGACATAGAGGGCGTTCATGATATGCGCGTCGCCTCGCGCCGCCTGCGCAGCGCCCTCAGGGATTTCAAGCCGTACCTGCGCATGAAGAAGATGCGCCGCGCGAGCGAGTATCTGAAATTTATCGCGGATGCGCTCGGCGCGGTGCGCGATCATGACGTGGCGATTCTCGCGCTCGAAGAGTTGAAGCAGGAAGCCCCTGAGGAGACGTTGGCAGGCATCGAGCACCTCATAGCTGAGCGTGCAGCCGCCCGCGAACAGGCGCGGGCGGCGCTCACGGAAGCGATCAGCGAAGGTGCTATCGAGAGGCTGCGTGGAGAGTTCATCTATTCTCTCGAACGAGCAGCGAAAGCCTCGCCGGTCGGGGATGCAGCAGCAGAAACAGGATCAGACGTGGTCGCTCAAGGCTTGAGCTTTCATCAAGCCGGGCGGGAGATCATCGCCGCCCGTTGGGAGGAGCTGCAAGGACTGAGCGCGAGCCTTTATCAACCGTTTGAGACGGAGCCGCTACATCAAATGCGCATTGCCGGCAAAAGGCTGCGCTACGCCATAGAGCTTTTCACTCCGGCCTGGGGCGAGTCGCTCGTCCCCTTCGCTAAAGAGATGACAAAGCTGCAATCACACCTCGGCGAAGTTCATGATTGCGACGAATGGATCGCCGCCCTCGGCGCTCGTCTTAACGCGGGGCCGATTGAAAGGAGCGCGACCGAAGCAGAAACCGATGGAGAGATTGAAGTAGAGAAGCGCCGCGCACTCTTCTGGCTGCTCGGCAGCTTCACCAAAGAGCGCACGAAGCACTACTGCGCCGCGCTTGAACGCGCTGCCGAGTGGGAGGACAAATCGTTCGCCGCAAACCTCATGGCGAGCCTTGCGCGCGAGCCGGAACCAATCGAACCCACCCATCCTGATTCCATGCCTGAAGCTGAGCCGCAAGCAATCGGTTTACAGAACGCTTGATGCGCGCCAGGTAAAGTTTGAAAAGATCGGGCGTTTTGACTGCGACCGACAACCGCCTGAGCGAAAATATCTGTCCAACATTTACCTGGAAAGTTGATTGAATGTGAGAGGTTAATCAAGGCGGTCTTCTAGATCGGATTTCAATTGGGTGTAGGCAAGAGTCAGTTCACCACAGAGACACAGAGGACACAGAGGGGGCACAGAGAGTTGAAGAGCATTTAAGCCTCTGTGCCATCTCTGCGTCCTCTGTGCCTCTGTGGTGAG
>DASVVT010000074.1:0-32958 GCA_036386415.1 Pyrinomonadaceae bacterium | reverse complement strand
AAGCAGCGTGCGCGGTTCTTCTAAAGACCATGCACGCATTGTAACGTCATTTATCTTGGCAGTGGGCATCGAACCCACTGCCAAGATGGTTCATCCATCCCCGCCGCAAGCAGCGGGGCATTAAGAACCTTTTTCGTAAATTCCCATCACCCACGCCATAAGGGTAAGGGTCTAGCACGCGGCTCTTTCAGCAGTAGACCGCGATCAACTGCCGGGTACTCGCGCACGAGCCTGTTTGCGTAATTAAAAGCAAGGAGTTGTGAGCCGTTGCCTTTCTCAGGATGGTAGTTGGAGAGCGAGCATTCACTGTAACGACGCGGAATGCTTGCGACTTCGAGTAGTTCCTGCCCCTGATCCTGCGTGCGGCAACGGCGCGCCCCGCGCCCCGCTACAACTTCCATGCCTGTGCCAAAGCAGAAAGAACAAACTTCGGGGGGCGCTGGATGGATTCCCGCAGGTTTAGCCGCAGAGGAAGCAGCCGGTGTCGGCTCAGGGCTCTCAACTGCTGCCAGATGATGAACGGAGGACGAATTCCTGAACATGCTACTCATCCTTCTGAGCGATCTGATGAACCATCGATTCAGCTAATGCGCGTACTCGCGGCGCGTCCTCAGCCAGGAGACATCCTCCAGCCTCACTGCTGATCTCCGAAAGCGTCACGTCAATGGCTTGCCCGTGCATCTCCAGCAACGCGATACACATCTCGGCCAGCTCTTTAATTTCTTCGGTCGTGAGAGGCCTGGCTTCCACAGTCTGGTGGCTGCGTCCCACCTCCAGTTCAATCAGCGTTCGCTCTTTTGAAGCGTTGATCACGCCGTGGCTTCGCAGCACGTTGTAGGCTTCACGCTGGGCTACTCGCGCCGCTTTGGGAAGGCCGCGCGTCTCCAGCCATTCGCGCGTACGCTCATGCTCGCGCGCGGCGGCTTGACGGGCGGCTGTTTGCAGCGACGGTTCCAGCTCAGATTTCAGTCGTCGGACGATCTCATCGACCGCGACCATGCTGGCGGCATGTGCTCCAGCAACGTCTGCTTCCCTGTCCGTGTGAGGGTTCGATTTCCGAGCATCGCCAACTGAGGTGCAGTATGGTTCGGGAGATTTTTTATCCAACAGTTGGTTGTCCGCGCAGCCGTCAGGCTTGCGCGAATTAAAATCTGAATCTAAAACTTCTAAGACAGCGAAGCTGTCGTTAAAGGCTGCTTCATTTGGTGAAGCAGGAGAGTTAAGGGATGAAGCAGGGGAGAAGGGTAAAATTTTTTTACTCACTTGAGCCGCACGCGAGCCGATGGAGTTGGCCGCGCGGTTGAGAAAGATGCGAATACCGACGCCGTTTTTGCCGGAGAAGTAACCGATCACTCCGACGTCATGCATCCACGCGAGAGCTTTACTCGCTGTCGCCGACGCCACGCCCAGAACTTCGCAGAGAACAGACCAAGCCTTAACGTGCTTCCCTTCCCTCCACTCGGCCTCGAATCTTAAAACCCCCTCACGCTCCCAGTAATCGGCCGGTGCCGTTGTGAGCCGCAAGTAAATCTTGCTCATAAGCGGCGTGATCCGGTCGGCCTCCGGAGATGTGATAGCCAAGATGATGTCTCTATCGAGTTGATGGAAGTTTTTGCGGTATTCACTAGGCGCGAGCTGCGTCTTACGAATGAATCGCGGGGCTTCCAGTGCCTGTGTTGTCATAAGCGCCCTCTTCAAAATAAAGTTGCTTGACAGCGCGCGCCGGGACTTTTAAAATCAAACACACTAATACCGGCTCGCCCTTAAAGCGAGTAGTGGAATTGACCTGGAGCGTTTCGGTCGCTAAACAGTCGCGCTTCAGGTCAATACTTTTTAAGACGCGCAACCTGCGTCTCTCTATCCAGCGCTCATTCCTACACTATAAACCTTAGACTGTAAATGCCCCTGCACTCTTCATTGCACCCCCTGCAATCTGGATTGCAGGGGGTGCAATGAAGAGTGCAGGGGTATACACCCCTGCACTCTGGATTACAGGGGTGTATACCCCTGTAATCCAGAGTGCAGGGGTGTTTTCTGAAGCCTACAGTCAAGTCTCAAGCAGTAAAGTTGAAGTCATACCCCTGCAATCTGGAGTGCAGGGGATGCGGCGAAGATTGCAGGGGTCTTGCGTTTGGAGATATTCGTGGCGTATATACGCTTCGTATAGTAATATACGGCGGTTTTTATAAGAGGGGCATCTTGCATATGACAGGCGCACAAATAAAAAGCTTACGGAAAGCACTAGGATACACACAGGCACGGCTTGCTGAAGAGGTCGGTGTTACGGCTAACACGATTGCACGTTACGAGCGCGAAGAGCTGAATCCTTCGCCACCTGTGCAGAAGCTATTAAAGCTTCTGGAAATGCTTGTGATAGAGAGAAAGGCCGCATAGAGGGATGAAGACGATTGCCATTGCTAATCAGAAAGGCGGTGTGGGCAAAAGCACCACTGCGGCCTGCGTAGCCACAGAACTCGCGATGCGCGGTTACGAGACACTGCTTGTCGATGGTGATCCCCAGGCAAATGTTACTTCCCATTTTCTCGCGGCCGACCAGATCAACCTTTCCATTGCCGACATATTGATTGAATCCGAGCAGCGCGAAAAGCTCCCCCTGGAAGCAGCCATTGTCACGACCGAGATGGAACATCTCGATCTAGTGCCTTCTAAACTGCGTTTCGCGAGATTTGAGAAGGAGCCTGCTATCGCAATTAATCGTCTGCGATCAAAGCTTGCTCCCCTCTCTACAACGTATGATTTTGTAGTCATTGATACGCCGCCCACGCTTGGGCAAATATTGACCACGCCGCTTCTGGCCTCGACGCACATGCTCGTGCCGGTGGCCGCCTCGCCGCTCGCTCAGGACGGGCTGGATGATCTGATGAGTACGTTCGAGGAAGTAAGGAGCACCAATCCGGAGCTGGAGATGCTGGGCATGGTCTGCACACTTTTCGACGGTCGCACTTCAGTCTCGGCCGAATCTTTTCGCAGTTTGAAGGAACGATATGGCCCGAAGGTGTTCGAGACGATCATTCATCGCAACGTCAAGCTGGAGGAATCGCCGGCCTTTCATCAACCCGTGCAGCTTTACGCACCGGGTTCACGCGGCGCATTGCTCTATGCAGAACTGACGGACGAGATATTAAAACGGCTCGGCGCACGCAAGAACAAGGGTAAGCTGAAGCTTGCGGTTGAGGAGTCGCGCGCCTGATGGCCGAACCGAAAACAAAACCTGAAAGAAGGGTAGCAGGCCGCAGCAAATTCCGTCTGCCCGAACGACCGCCGCGCGTCGTTGAGACCAATCCGCTCCGCGAGATCCTCCAGGAAGCCAAAGCTCAGGAAGAAGCGCTTGTAAAGCCGGTGCCTCAAGTCCAAACCACCCCTGCAAAGAGGATTGCAGGGGTGGGGCCATCCTCAAATACGGCAGCGCGCGACACCCCTGCACAGAAGATTGCAGGGGTGGTCAGACCCGGAACCGCTGGATCAATTCCTGCGCAGGGTAAAGTTGCTTCAGTTGGCTTCAGAGATTTTTCTAAGCGCTGGTCTCCGATCTTACGGTCGGGACAGATGAGCGTGTGCCGTGTGCTCTTTGATATGACATACGGGGCGGGCCAAACGGAATGCTTCACTTCGATGCCTAAATTAGCCATGGCCGCAGGTCTAAAAGAACGCCAATGTTATAACGTAGTCGCGCAGCTAGAGTTGCTAGGCTTTATTGAGCGACCTGAAATCTTTAATACACCGAATAAGAAGGGGACAATCTTCCGCCTCTTTCTTTCACCGCAGACGCCTGGCGCCGGGCCAAACCGCCGCTACCACATCGGGGGGGGGGAAGGGGGCTGACACCCTTGCAATCTGGATTACAGGGGCTGCAACGTAGATTGCAGGGGTATGCGCGCCTGGATTTTATGCTTTTCAGTCTGTACCTCTCGGCCTTGACGCTTCTATTCCATGCGACAAACAACATTTGAGACCCTGCCCTTCAATAGTGTAAATTCAGAAATGTTACTGAACAGGACTCGATAAGGAAGGGAAGCCGGGGAACGGGAGCCAATATCATTGACGTAGCTATTTACAGAGGTTATGACGGTGTATGAGAAATTCGCAGATATTTACTAAACAACAGTCATTTTAGAGGCCATTTGCGCCTATTGTACTAGACTGACGAACTAGATTATCAATTTAGGGGTGTTGTTCTTCTTCTCCTTACGCCGCTGAATTCTATTCAATACAATCAGTACAGGTTCGCTCGCCTTGAGGAGTTCTTCGACTTCTTCATCTGTCACATCTTCACGCCGTATATCGCGAAAAGCGAAGCCCAATTGCTTGATCTGATCCCAAAACAGGTGAGTCGGGTCATAAGGGTCGAAATCTTCCAAATCTTGATCTAAATCATTGTCACCCGTCGTCCCTGCTTCATCTGCTGAAGCACGAAGCAGTTCCGCCACCCTTTGGCGTAGGCGTTCGCCGGAGAGCCTTGCTTGTACATGAGCCGAGAGCAGATCAGCACGTGTCCGCTTGGCCTGTGCCGGACTCCCGCCCAGTCGCTCAGCCGTTACTCGTGCGAGTTGTTCAGCCTCAAAGAGATTAATATCGCCACCAGAGAGCGCTTGGAGCACGTCAGAAGGGAAATCAAGCAGACGTAGATAATGATCAACAAAGCTTGAGAGCGAGATGTGAGAGGATGTTTCACGCTCCAGGGTGTCAGAGAGGCGTGCAGACACTTTGAGGAGGTCTTCACGTTTCCAACGACCAGGCCGACCACGATTCGTATCTGACGCCGGATAGCGATGAATGTGGCGCACGGCGCGAAGCAACCTCACCAAATCTTTGTCTCGTTGAGGAATAATGTCAGGCAAAGCAGCGCGAAGTTGATAGATGATAACTCGGATCGAATCAACTGATGCGAGTGGATCAAGCTTTCGTTGGCGACGATAAGTGGCTCTCAAGGTCTGGTCACAACTCCTGATTGAGATGGTGTTTCACGAGGTGCGAGTATCACATATAGGAAAAGTAAAAATCTACAGGTTTCCATCAATGGATACACAAACCATTCAGTTGTGTATCCATCCAGTTATGGTATAAATAAGTAGGAAAAGCGTTGCAAAACCTTCTGTAGGGCAAGCTAATGGGAAGAGAGCGAACCAAACAGACCTTCAAGCTCCAACTGCTGGCCTTAGTGCTGGCATTTGCGATCATCTGGTACAGCCTTAATCCCGCGCCAAGACCCGTCGCTCGAACCAAACGAGAGAACGAAGTGCCTGATGAGAAGAAACGCGAAGCGGAGCCTCAGCTTCAGGGAGCAGCCGCCTTGCCGGTGTTGTTCGGAACACTTGGAGCAGGGATAGCAGATGAAGCTCTCCCGCATCAGGAAGAGGATGATTTCGACTGGCCTGATCTGATCGACGCCTGACCTGTAGAAGCAATATGGAGACTCCCACGCAGAGCACAGCCCTCCAGACGCGCGAGTCTGATCTACAGGTCGCCTTGCGGGGTGCGATCTCACTCTGGGCTGCGGCTACGACCAGCGAGAGCGAGCGCCGCCAGGACCTTTTGCGCGACAAGCAGCGCATCGTCCTCTCTTTCTTCCGTTACACGGGGAAGCTGCCATCGGAGGTGGAACCCGGTGACGTGCAGCAGTGGCTCAGGGATTTGGAAGGGAAGGGAATCAAATCGAGCACGACTTACCAGCACGCCTGTCTGCTCTCGTCCTTTTACTCTTGGGCAATTCGCGACCCTGAGATCGGGCAACACCTCCGTGGAAATCCAGCCCAACTCGCGCGTCCAAAAGCGCCGAAGCCCTACCAGACAGAGAGCGTCAAATCTATGTCTGACGAAGAAGTGCGGGGGATGGTGGGAGTCGTGCGCAGGCGTGCGCTCGCAGGCGACTTGATCGGGAAGAGAGATTACGCGCTGCTTCTGATGTACTTGGCGACGGGGCTGAGGAGAAGCGAAGTCATCTCCTTGCGCGGGAAAGATGTTCATCTGGAGGAGAAGTTGATCCTGGCTTACCGTGCCAAGGGTGGAGACTATCGCAGCCGCGAAGTCACCGAGCCGCAGGTTAAAGAGGCTCTGCTGGATTACCTGTCGGCAGCCGGTAGATTACACGCCCTCAAGACTGACGCCCCGCTGTGGACGAGGCACGACCGGGCGGGGAGGCCGGGAGAGACCTTGACCTCACACTGCTTCGTGAAGAACCTGAAGAAGTACGCGCGTGAGGCAGGCATTAAAGATTTCCATCTGCATCGAACTCGCCACACGTTCGCGCGGATCGTCAGTGAATTCACAGGGGACATCACAGCAACGCAGAACGCGCTCGACCATCAGAACCGTTCGACGACACGAGTTTATGTGCAGCGGATTGCCGTGAAGAGGGATCTCTATAGTAGTGAGATTTCTAAGCGGTGGGGTGACTAGATTATTGTGGAGATACTTGACACGCTTCAGCCTGCAATCGTGCAGTAAATTTTCTCACCTTGGATGGTCAAGTTGAGATTTTGACTATCAAGTCTGATTGAGGTGGTCTTCATTACCAAGATCGCGTCAGGAAATAAAGAAGATAACTAAAGGCCGGGGGCGCGTAAAGGAAGGAGCGCAAAGAACGTGTAGAAGAACTTCCATTGCTGCTTATCCTTTGTGCGCCCCCAGCGTTTAATCCGCTCCGTTCCTGACGCTCAAGTAGAGCGGATTTCATTTGGCAGTAGGGAAGATAAACCGCAAAGGACGTCAAGAGAACGCGCCAAGATCGCAGAGAAATCTCCAGCGCCCTTGGCGCGTTCCTCCTTGGCGTCCTTTGCGGTGAGACGTTCGCTCTTCCTATACTCTCAATTGTAATTTGCTCTAGAAACGCGCACTAAGCAAAACCGAAGTACAGAACCGGCAGGTCTGTCTTTTGACCCCATGATTGAATCGTGGTCGTGCCGTCACTGCTTCTGAGGATTCGCCAGGTGCCCGTACTGCGCCGCCAGATAGCCAGGTCAGCTTTGCCGTCACCATCATAGTCTGCCGGGACCAGCACGTCGCCGCGTATGCCCCATTGCTGAACTCTGGGCAACCCGTTTGAGCTTTGAATGATGTACCAGTTGCTCTCGCTTGGACGATAGACGGCCAGATCCGTCTTGCCGTCCCCGTCATAATCGGCTGGCACGAGCACATCACCGGCCATGCCCCAGGCGGTGATCTGGGTTCCGCCACCGCTTTTCAGGATGTACCAGCTTCCTTCGTTCGGCTTGTAGACAGCAATATCAGTCTTACCGTCGCCGTCGTAATCTCCCGGCACGGGTCGATCATAAAAGCCACCCCACTGCTGAACCCTGGGGCCGCCTGTGCTTTGCTCTATGTACCAAAGGCCACCGCTTGCGTGATAGCGCGCCGCGTCCGCTTCGCCGTCACCATCGTAATCTCCCAGCACGGGCACGTCACCTGCCTGCCCGAACGGCCCGACTTGCATCCCGCCCCCACTGAGCTGGATGATCCAGATTCCCTGATATTGATAGTAGACACCAAAGTCTGATTTAACGTCGCCATCGTAGTCGCGCGGGACAGGCACAGTGCCGCTCGCCCACGACCCGTTATTCACCGCGCCATTCGAGCTATTGATGCTGTTCCCGAATCCGTTAGCGGGATTCCAGACGGCCAGGTCAGCCTTGTGATCGCCGTCGAAATCCGCGCTCTTGTTCAGCGCGATGATGGACGGTGACGAAGGAGTTGTCGGGTAGGGTTGCCATGCGGGCAAGCTCTCATTATCAGGGTTGTTCGTCAGCCTCGTCTGATTGCTTCCATCGGCGTTCATGACATAAATCTCATGATTGCCGTCGCGGGCGCTAACAAACGTGATGCACAATCCATCGGGCGACCACGCAGGAAGGAAATCGTCTGCCGAATTGTTGGTCAATCTTTTTTGATTGCTGCCGTCGGCGTTCATCACGTAGATTTCGTAGTTGCCATCGCGATTTGAAAGGAAAACAATGCGCGAGCCGTCCGGCGACCATGCGCAACCTCTATTCTCGAACGAATCATTGGTGAGCTGCACGAGATTCGTGCCGTCGGAGTTCATGACGAAGATTTGCATGATGCCGTCACCACCCCAAAACAGGAGTTTCCGTCCGTTGGGCGACCATGTCGGGCTATAGTAATAAGCACGGTCATGGGTCAGTCTGACTTGATTACTGCCGCTTGCATTCATGACGTAAATCTGAGCTGTTGCGGACTCCAGGTTGGCATCGCGCCAGCTGTGAAAAGCGATCTTCGTTCCGTCAGGCGACCAAGCGGGGTCGCCGTCAGTGCCGGGCATGTTCGTGAGGTTGGTCTGATTACTGCCATCCGCATCCATTGAAAAGATGTTGTAGCTTCCGTCGCGCGAACTTGCAAACGCGAGCTTCTTTCCGTCCGGCGACCACGAAGGCCATAAGTCAGATGCCGGATGGTTACTCAGGTTGATAGGATTGCTGCCCGCAGCATTCATCACGTAGACCTCTTGATTACCGTCATGGTTACTCATAAATGCGATCTGGCCGGGATTGCAGGACGCATTTCCGACAACCGTGTAGCTGGCCTGCGAGAGATCGAGGCCGGTGTTCGGCGCGCTGTCAACGGGGGCTGCCCCGACGATCACCTGCGCGTACATCTGCGCCAGATTGTGCGCCGGAGATTGGCTCGGCCTCGGGTTGCCGACCTTGGCGTGAGCGACAGTGATCGTGATCGTCCCAGTCTGCGGGTTGTAGTGGCCTTCGTCGGCATCGCCCAACGTAGTGTTATCGCCAGTCCCATACTTGAATTCCACTTCGCCCATGGGAGATTGGTTTGATGCCTGAATGGTATTGACTCGCATGTCCACGAAGTAACGCGCCCCCGTCACGCTCGGCGCGCGGAAATAGAGACGCCAGAATGTATTTGGAGTAAGCGAGTTGAGATCGCCCACCTTGATCGTAAAGACCAGCTTGCTCGTTCCGACCAGATAAGGCTCTGCGACCGAGACGCTCTGGATGTCGTGGCTTGCTTGAAGGTCTATTGAATCTCCCGTCTGGTCTTCCAGCACAGTTAATCCGGGCACTCTGCAAGAACTTTCAGCCACAACCACTGCCGCCGACCCCTCGTATTGATCCTGATAGTTGGCCGCCGTATACATCACGCGCACCAGATATCTTCCAATCCCGTAGTAACCCGGGTCGAAGTCGAGCGCTTCTGAAGTCGCTAGGTGATTGTTTGACTGCGCGAGGATGTATGAGCCGCCGCCAGGCAATTCTCTCAGTATGTAGAGATCGTAATCGGTTGCAGGCAGTTGCCAGTTGATCTTGATGCGAGCGGTTTTGCCCGCCCACTCGGCAGCCGTCCCGCCGAAGGTCAGGATGAACGTGTCGCAATCGAGACCTTCGCGGCAAGAGGTGGCGGAACTGACGCTGGCCGGGCCGCTCGCCGTCCCAATCCAAGAAACGGGCGCAGTGGCCGTCGGGCTGAGCGTGCCGGACAAAGGTAAAGACGCCCAGGCCTTCGGTGAAGGCGCGCAGACGAGAGCCAGCAGGACAAGCAGGAGTTTGCACGCCGCTCTGTTCTTAAAGGTTCGTTTGACCAGCCAATCTTCAAAAGAGGAGCACTGAAGGTAATCGAAAGCTGGAGCACAGAGTTGTCGTAGCAGAGATAACATTTTTGGAGCCTCCTTTAACGGTGAATTACAGGGAGCGTGTTCGCGCCGAGCGACCAAGCACCTGACCGAGCGCTCGTTCCAAGGGGGATGAGGAACCAGTGCTTGTTGAGAGAGATAAATACCGGATGACAAATCAAAGAAGAGTAAGGAGACCATCCGCACCGCGCCACCCTGATCCTGAAGAAAATGGCTCTCTCGTGGTGAAGCCTGGTGTTATGAGCGTGTCTCTGTCGTCTCTCTTCCTTGATCCTGCTATGTGTTATCGGAAAGCGTTCGCGTCTGGCAGCCGGGATTTCTTCTGCTTCGACCCGCTCTCCGGTCTTGAAAATTTTTTACGGTCTCTCTTTGGGAACGAGACGATCACTCAAGGGGATGTATTGCTTGTTGTCCAGATCAATACCGACGACGTATGAGCCGGTCGAGCCGACTCTGCGATTCGGGCCGAAGGTGACGGGGGGGATGACGCCGGTTCTCAAATCCTGAACCTGCTCAAGCGATCTGATGAGGGACTCGCGGTCGAGTTGGCGGCTGCTGAGCTTCGCCGCTTCGAAAAGGATTTTCGTCGCCGCATAGGCAACAGACTGGAAGGCAGGGCTGCGCAACTGCACTTTGGCTCCTCGCATCGCGGCGACGAAATCTGCGAAATCTTGCTGGTTAGGGAGTGCCGCCGGGTAGGACAAAAAGGTCTGTCCCGCCAGCGTCGGGGGTAAGCTGAAAGCTCCGCGTCCGATCATCACCACGGAACTGAGCAGAGGGGCCTGGAGCTTGACGCGCTCCATCTCGCGCGCGCAGGCGTTGATGTCGTCTGCGCCGCCGAAGAAGAAGAGGTAATCAGGCTTCTTCCGAGCCAACAGTTCGACCGCCCGCGCCGCGTCAAAGCGAGAGGACGCATAACTGTGTTCGGCGACGATCTCCATCCCGTACATCTTCGCTTGAGATTGCAACCCGGCCAGCGCGTCTCGATCAAAGTCGCTCTCCGCGTAGATGACTGCCAGCCGTGTGGACTTGCCGCGAGCTTTATCGTGTAGGAAATCGACGAGCGCGCGCGCCTGATCATGGAAGGTCGGGAGCAGATAAAAGACGTAAGGGTTGGGCGGCACGGACAAGCGCGGCGAGAGCGTGACGGGGCCGATGAGCGGGACTTCGCTCTGTTTGATGAACTGGTTGATCTCGCTGCTATCGCCCGGCTCAAAACTGCCGACCAGGGCAAACACTCCATCTTGCTCGATCAAGCGGCGGGTCGCCTCGAGGGTCTGACGGGTGTCGCCGCCCGAATCCTCCACTACCAGCTCAAAGCGCCGGTTATAAATTCCCCCCTGGGAGTTGATCTGCTCAAAACTGGCGTTGAGCGTCGCTTTGACATCCTCACCCACGCTGGAGAGCGTCCCCGTCATCGGCAGCGCCGCGCCGATCTTGATCGCGAGATCGCTGACGCCGGGGTCTGCGTCCCGTTCTTTCCCGATTACCTTCAGGTAGGCGACGAGGTCAGCCATCTGCGCGGTCGTCATACGGTAGAGCGGCATTCCGGGGTGCAGCTTGTGGCCTGCCGCATCGACACCCGCGCTGATCGCACGCGCGAGCGCACTTTCCGTGTAGGGGCCGCGCTCTTGTCTGGTGAGCGGCGAAGTATGCGCCTGTGTCAGCTTCTCCCAGGTAACGGGCGGCGGCTGAAGCCCGCCTTCCTCTGTTCCTTCACCGCGCACCCCGTGGCAATTGGCGCACGCGAAAGTGGTCGCGGGCAGCTCAAGCTCATCTGTGCCGAGCGCGGCCACGATCTCACCCTGCGCGCCGCCCTCTCCTTTGAAGTAGATTTGCTTACCGCGTTTCTCCTCCGGCGAGAGGCCGTTTCTCGTTTGCGTGGCAGCCCCGCCTGCGCCGTAAAACAACCCCGGCGCGACCATAAAGGCTAAGAGGAGGAGAGTCAGCTTGATTCGCAACACGCTCTTAATTCGTCTCTTTCTTCGAGGCCAGTAGTTTCCTGACGGCGCTTGTGATCTCGGTCGGGTTAGACATCGCGTGCACCTTCATCCATTCGCCGGTCGCTTCGTTGCCGATAATCAGCACGGCGCTGTGCTGCTCTTTGTCTGCCGTATAGCCACCCAGCTTGTACAGCACCCAATCAACGTTCTTCTTCTCTCCCGTCAGGAAATACCAGCCCGGCTGCGCATGAAACTGGTCGGCATATTTTCTGAGCACGGCAGGCGTATCCGTCTGCGGATCAACGCTGAGCGAGATCATCACCACATCGCGCCCCATACTCTCGCCCAGATACTTCTGAACCCTAGCCAGATTGGCCGTCATGGGCGAACAGACGCCCTTGCAGGTCGTAAAAAGAAAGTTGATGAGGACGACCTTTCCTTTGAGCAGATCGCTATAGAAATGTACGGGCTTGTTATCCTGTGTCAGAAGGACGAGGTTGGGAAAGTAGCTGCTTGAGGCTTCCTGCGTCGAAGGCTTTTCGGGCGTTCCCCCAACCGCTTGAAGATTGGCCGCTGTGTCCGAAGTGGCAGCGCTCTGGCTGGCCGCCGTATTAATCAGATTGACGATCTGAGAGGCGGGGGCGAGTCCATACGTGCGCGTCCAGGAGCCCGCCGCGTCATTGCCGATCAGGATCAGGGGCGTGTGATCATTCTTATCCGAGACGTAGCCTCCGAGCGACCGGAGAAGGGAATCAATCTCCTGCTTCTGGCCGGTCACAAAAGTCCAGCCCGCGCCAGCCTTGAACTTCGCGGAGAAATCTTTCAGCCTTTCGGGCACATCGGTCGTCGGATCAACGCTGATGGAGATCAACTGTATGTCGCGCCCGACGCGCTCGCCCAGGGTCTGTTGGACGCGGCGGAAGGTGGCCGTCAGAGGGGGGCAGATCGTCGTGCAGGTGGTGAAGATGAAGTTGATGGCGACGGTCTTACCCTTGACCAGATCGGTATAGAAATTGAGCTTTCGTCCCTCCTGGTCATAGACGGTAGTCTCTGGAATACGCAGCTTCAGGTTGGTCTCGTCTGTTCTCTTCGCAGCCGTGCCCGTGCTCGCTGTGGCGCTGCTGTCAGACGCTTTTTGAGTGTCGGCGTCGCTCTGCGCCTTTAAATCCATCCCGCATTTAGGACAACGACCGGGTTTGTCGGAAGTAACCTCTGCGTGCATAGGGCAGACATAGCGAACGGCTCGCGGCGGCGGTGTCCTCTTCCGCCGCCGCGTCGCCTGCGCCTGCGCGCGGTGTCCTTCGACGAAAGATACCGGCGCACTCGCGATGAGCAGGGAGCACAAGATGAGCATGGTCACGGTCTTGCTATTCATTGTCCGTCTCTTTCTGATCCTTGATCTTCTTCTGATCCGTAGGCTGCGGGTTCTTAAGAACTTTAATAGAAGTCATAGGCAGGTCGACGTAGCTTGCGCCGCGCGAGGAGACTCGCACCATGACATTGTATAGCCCCTCGCGCGGGAACGCTTGCTTGATCTCGTAGACGCCGGGCTCCAACTCTTTAGCAAATTGCCTCTGCTGCCAGATGCCGGGCGGCTCGAAGACCAGCACCTGCACGTCTGCGAGGCCGTTGATGGGTCGCTCCGTGGCCGGATCGGTAAGCTTGAGCCTGAGCGAAATCGTCTCCTGTGGCTTGACCTGCTGCTCTTTGAATAAGAACTCAAGGCGAACGGTCGCCCCCGCCTTAGATTTCTCCCCATCCGGTGATTCGGCAACTTTCACCTCGAAGCAATTAACGAGGCGCGGTTGATCTATCAGGAGCGGAACGTCAAAAGAGCCCACCTGTGGGAGCTTGAGGGGTGTCGAGTAGACGCCGGGCGCGACCTCTGAGAGGCTGCGATCAAGTATCAGCAGGGCGTGCGGACGCCGCTTGTAATTAGTGAACGTGCCCATCGGGGCCATCATTCCTTCGACGTAGTAATAGATCATCTGATCCGGCGCATTAGCGATCATCGCCGCGTTGCCTTCGGGCGTAGGCTGAATCATGTCGGCCACGCCGATCTCTGCGGGCAGGGAAGACGCTGGCAGGCGTCCGGCCACCACATCGACGGCAGAGACCTTGCCCTGTGAAACCCCGCTGACCTCGATCAAGGAAAACTTTTCCGAGCCCGTACCGCGTATGTACGCGTAGCGCGCCGTGAAAGCCACCTGATCCGGCTCTTTCACTACCTGCGTCGCGCCGATGATCGCGTTGGTCGAAGCATCCAGCACAGAGACTGTGCTCTCCACCTGGTTGACGAGAAATGCGAAGCGCCCCGTCGGCTCAAACCTGAGCGCGACGACACCTCTCTTCGTCGGAATCGTCGCCACGACACGCCGTGTGGCGGGGTCTATTGCCGTCACGTTTGCGCCGTTGATCGCCGCGACGTAGATGAGACGGCTGGCGCTGCTGTATGCGATGGGGACTGGCGTTTGGCCGACAGTGATGTCAACCACCTTGCCCAGCTTCTTCGTGTCGATGACCGACACGGTATCGGCTGCGCTATTGGTCACAAATGCCATCAGGCCATCGGACGTGAAGGCTATGTTGTGCAGGCCGGCGCCGACCGGAACGGTTGCGACCAGTTTGTTGCTCGCCGGATCAATGACGGCGACTGAGGGAGAGCCGTCGAGGCCGACCCAGACGTATCGCCCGTCGGGTTGAAGCGCGATCCGCATAGGCTTGGTGCGCTCCCCGACCATCACGGTCGAGACCAGTTTTCGTGTGATGGTATCAATCACCCCGACAGCCGATTGCTCCGGCAGCGTGAGATACAGCGACTCCTTGTTTTGTGAGAGCGCCCAATCAGCGCCGGGGCCCGGCAACACGATGATGCTTTCGAGCTTGGTCTTGCTGAATGCGATCTGCGGGTTGATGACCGTCACAGTGTTGTCGTGGTTGAGCGTGAACATCAGGTAGCTATTCAGATCAACGTCGGCGCGTGTGCTGAGCAATCCACCCATCAGGGTGCGAATCCGATCTTTACACTCGGCTTCATTCGGCGGCGTCTCTGATTTGCGGGCGTTGATCCAGGCGCTGGGGTGTAGTCCCGTGATGGGCTGACCCGTGCGCGCATCCTTGACGCGGAATGTGACGACCGCATCCGCTCCGGCGACGAGTCCATCCATTTTACCTTTCTCGTTCGGCTTCGACTGGATCGAAAAATCGACGACGATGCCGCTTTTTTCGAAACGCTGCGAGACGGAGAGGGGAGCGCGTACTGCTGCTTCGCCCTTCCGTTTGCTGGCGGGTGTGAGCGTGCCTGTCGGGGCGAGCACCTCCTGCGCCTCCGCCGTCGAAGCAATCGAGAGCGAGAGTGTCAATGCCGTCAGCGTCGCAGAAAGTGTTCTCTTGAGGAAGCGGTTCATTTTATCTTAACGGGTCACAAGAATAGGAAGAGGCCGACGAGCATGGCTCGTTGCCGGGATGGCCTCTTCCTGTCTGGCGCGTCTCTCCTTTCGGGCAGACGCTATCTTAACTTACGGCAGCCCTTCCACGACAACGAAGAAGCGGAAGTAGCCGGATTGTTGCACGCCCAGTAGAAACTGGAGGCTCATGCTCTGCCCAGGGGCGAGCGGGAACGAGGGCGTGATGCCGTTCACGCTTAAGGTGCTGTTATATCCTCCACCAATAAACTGCGTGGGCGGCGTTTCGAGGGTCGTACCGTTGACGAAGATGTTTGAGCCGTCGCTGCGTGTCACGACGAGCGCCGAAGAGCTGATGGCGCGGATGTCTGAAGTTCCAGTCATGTACGGATAGGTCGTGATATCGACGATACGGAAGCGGAGGCGCGTAATGCTTGAGCCCGAGACGTTCGTGATCGTGCGACGGATTGAGAGCGTCCCGAGCGGGCTGTTGTTCTCCGCATTCGGCGTCGTGTCACGGACGCGATTGGGCGATTGGTCGCGCGCCACCGCCGGGTCGAGCAAGCTCAGTTGAATCCGGCTTCCGCCAATCACCGTGGGCGCAGAGAGATTCTCAGGGCCGGGCGCGCCAAGGTGCTGTCCAGCGCCCGTGTTGGTGGCATTAGTGTCAACGCCACGAAAGTCCGCCACGTTGTCGTTCGTATCTCTAGGCAAGCCCGCCGCCAGATCACGGTAGAAGCTATATTCGATATTGAACAAAGTTTCCGCCGCGTAAGTAGGAAAGCCAGCCCCCTCACGATAGAGCGGCGGGGCGGAGTTATAGCCAGCCGCATCTATGCGATGAGCTGTCGTGAAGTTCAGCGTATTCGAGGAGCCAAACAGCGCTATGCCCGCACGGTCAGGGATGTCCATCAGGTAGACTGTATCGCCGCCAGCGCCGCTGCCGTTTCCGGCAGGATAGCCTTGAAGGCTGTAGCCGAGGCTGTTGACGGCCAGGTAGTGACCGTATCCGGGGATCACCGTTCCGACCGGGATGGTAAAACGCACGAAGCCGTCGGACGCAACCAGCGACCACCCCCCGGAGCCGTCACTGGTCGAGACGGTGAGGGGCGTGTTGCTGGCATTGAACAACTCCACGAACTCATCGTTTGCGCCGCCAGGGCCACGGAAACGGAACTCACTGATGACCACAGGCACAGGCCCCTGCGGCGGGGTGAGCACAGGCGGCGTGATACAGGGCTGCTCGATAGAGAGACATCTGTCATCAGGCCCCGCGATACAAGAATCAATCGGCTCCAATGGCAGGCAGACCTGCGTCGGAGGAGGCGTCGCCGGACAACCAAAAGCTTCAAGCTCGATGATGCGACTGAAATAGCTGCGCGCGGCTGTGACATAGACTCTGATCTTCGTCGTCGTGATCTCCTGGAAGGTGAAGACACGCATCACGCGGTCATTACCCGTGACGCTTCCGCCCGGTATAGTCATCCACCCCACCCCGTTCCAGGCCTGCACCTCGAAGTCTAGCAGCCCGTAGAAGTCGGCTATCATCTCCGGCGTCGGCTCCTGCGGATTCTGAAAGTCGTTCTGCAAGGTATAGACGCGGATTTCGTGTATTCGCTGGCTGCCGTTGAAATCTACCTGGAACCAGTCAGGCCAGATTTCGCGTGTGCCATCGTTCCAGCCGCCATTGTTCCCCCAGTTTATCCCTCGCCGGTCGCCGTCAATCGCTCCGACGGGAGCATAGCCGGAATTGGGATAGATCGAAGAGGCCGTGGCCGTCGCTCCGTTGGAGGCCAGAGCGACATTGGTATTACAGGCTGGCGTCGGTGTCGGCGTCGGCGTCGGTATCGAAGGTGGAAAGATGCAGGGACCCGTCACGCAAACCGGCGTCGGCGTCGGTGTCGGCGGAGGGATGAAGTTGCAGTTAGGTCTCAGACAGCGACCCGTAAAAGGGTCCATGATGCACACCGGTTCCAGGAAAAAACAGTCAGGGGGTTCAATAGAGGATTGCGTCTGTGCGTTTGTTCCGATCTGGAACGCGAGCACGGCCAGGCCAAAGATCAGAAAATATAGTCGTCGCGAAAAGAGCTGGGCTGCCAATTTGCTTTTCATGATTGGTGAACCTCCCTGACACCAAAACATCTGTTAATGTTTCGAGTGCCGGTCGTCTGGACGTGCGACCGGCACTCGCTCAATCAACCGTCACCACTCACTGGACGCGGAAGATGCCCCACAAGCCGTTCGTGAATTGGAAGCTCTCCTGCGTGCGATAGAGATAATCGCCCGGACGTGAGAACAACCCTCCGGCTGTCGTCAGGATGTTCTGGTGACGCGTCGGGCCGATGCCGCTGTCGGAGCCGATCTCGAAGGTGAAGGGATTTGGTCCCAGCCTCGTCGAATTCGCCGTCCACGGCTCGAATTGCCAGTGGTGGCCGAAGAGCGTGAAGCCGTGCTGGCGCGGGTGTCCCGCCGGTTGCACGACACGGAAGCGCACGGGCATTCCGGCGGTCGCCGTGAAGACGGGCGTCTCCGGGTCGCGGAAGTTGCGCGAGCTGAGGACATCCTTCATCTCCACGTTGTTGATCTCATCAGGCACGTCCGTCACGTCTTTGCCCAGACGCGCCCAGATGGGCTCGCTCCTGTAGTTGAAGGCTTTGAAGCCTGTGTCCTCCGAATCGTCCTCGCCGCCGATGTTCCTGAGCGCTTCGCTCGGGCCGTTCATCGCCGCCGGATCGTATTTCCTGGGGCTCACATCGTCCTGATAAACGGCCACGAACTCGCGGAAGAGCAGCGTGTTGTTCGGCCCGAGGATGTTCGCCTCAGCTTTGGTGCGATTGGCGGCGCTGTAAGCATCCGACCAGGTCGAGCCTTGAGGCTCTATGATGAGCGAGCCGATAGCCCCGTGCGAGGCATGCTTGATCGAGTCGCCCATATCTCTGAGGTTCGTCGCGCCGAACTCAATCGGAACCGCAACGATCTGGCCGTTGAGATTGTTGACCCTCTGTTCGCCCGCGTACCAGGTGTAAACGATGCTCTGCCCCGGCCCGACGGTCGTATCCGGGTTGACCCCGACGTTCGCGCCGTCGGAAGTGGCCGGATCATAGAAGACCAACTGCGGATGCAGGCCGACGCGGTTGGAGGTCTTCACCTGATTAAAGTTGAACTTGTTGATGATCGGCGGCATTTCGTTCCAACTCGGCTGTTCGGGCACGACCGCAGGCAGCCTGTTGGTCAACGTCACGGTGATGCACTCGCCAGCCGCCGCACGCAGAATCAAAGGCTCCGGCCTGACCACGTTGTTCTGAATCGCCGCGCTATCTGCATCGTTGACGAAGATGATCGCGTTCGGATCAGCGATGCCGAAGGCGTTGCTGTAGACAATCTTTCCGCCGGGCACGATGTCGTGCGCCAGGATGGCGCTGACACTGTATGGGCGTGGCGGTGCGCCCGCCGGACAGACATCGCTGATGGCTGCGGGCTGAGTGGAAGAGCTGGTCGAAGAAGTCGGCAGCGGCACGAGGTTGTGCCGCACCCCTTCAAGGTCTGTGAAAGTTCCGGACACCTGCCCGCTCGCGTTCTTGTGGTAAGTGCGCAGGATACCCCACTGGCCGTCCCACAGATTATCTGTCGCCGCAGACGAGTAGAGATAATCCCTGACGTTCGTTCCGATGTCCGGCAAATTGATCTGCGGCGTCGGAGGGACAGGGTTGATCTCGAACTCGAAGTGCTCGGAGATGCCTATCTGCTGCGCATTCCTGAAGCCGGAGTTCGGGGCTGAAGGCTCAAAGAGCCACTTGAAGCCGTGCAGGTTGAAGACGTGCTGCTCTTCCTGCGCGCCCTGAATCAAGCGCACCTGAACGCGTTCGCCTTCCAGTGCCGTGAGCACCGGCGTGAATGGGTCTTGCCCGTGTACGGTCGTGCTGAAGACGTTCGCCATGTCGCCCTGCGGGCCTGGCTTCTGCTGCACGAAACCCTCAGCGTCGCGTACGAACTTACCCGTCCCGTCCTGCTGCCCTATGCGAAACGGTATCGGCTCGTTGCGATAGTTGATGAGCTGCGTGCCCGGGTCGCCAGCCGAGATTGATTCCGGCATCGGCTTCTCCGGCTGCTCGACGGCTGTCACCACGTCGTCCGCCTCCTTGAAGCCGGGAGGATTGACCGGCAGCAGCTCAGGCGTGTAGACGATGGCGAAATCTGCAAACGCGAGATTGAATTCGCGGTAGCTGCGCCCCTCATCGGGAGCGGCTGTCGGCCCCGTGATGATATTGGCTGCGAAAGAGGTCGGGCCGCCATCGTAACGCGTGTACATCGGCTGCCCGCCGAGCGTCGTCCATTGCGAGGCCGTCGGCTCTACTACCAGCGCGGCATAGAGGCCGTGATGCTGGTGCGAGCTGGGACCGAAGTGATCGTGTGTGAAGACGGTGCGGATGGTGCGATCCTGGCCGCTGTTGTTCAGCAGGGGATCAGCCCACCAGCGTTGGACGGTCGTCTGTGCCCCGAGAAACTTGTTGTTCGGGCCAGCCCCGAAGATCTGGTGCGGCTGCGGCGTCAGAAAGTTATTGCCGCTATGCTCCTGCTCGAAGGCATTGTGGGCCGCGATGCGCTCGCGCACCTCGTCGGGCGAGAACGTGCCGTCCTCATAATTCCAGCCGTTGCCAGCCCCGTCCGATGAAGTCACGTCGAACTTCACGAGATGTATATGCTGGCCGATGATGTCGGTCGGCGTGAAAATCTGGAAGTCGTCGAGGTTAAGCACATTCGGCATCAGGTTGGTGGCGCTGAAGGTCACACAGTCGCCCGAGTTGGCGCGGAAGAACAGAGGCTCGGGCTTACGCGTCCCGGCCAGCGTCGCCAGCGCATCCGCTTCCAGCGTCGCGATGCGCGCCTGACGGTCGTGCCAGCCGGCGCGGTTGACCGTCATATCAAACTGTATGTAGGCACCGCGATAAGGGCGCGGCGGCGAGCCGGGCAGGCACGGGTCTGCGTATGGAGCGCCAGGTTTAGGCGGCTGCCCGTTGACCAGAAAGAAACCCGGTATCCCCCTGGCCGTCCAGGAAGGATAGCCCACTGCCTGCCACTGGTATCGGGTCATCATCGCCACGCCGGGCGGGTCCCCCGGATTGGCTCCCAGGCCCTGATGGAATCTGATGGCCTGCACCTCTTCGGGCGTGCCTGTCTGCGGTACGAATTCAAGATCAGCCTTGACGAGCTTACGCGCGAAGAAGAAGAGGAAAGGGCTGCTGCCCGGGTAAGCCACACGCGCGGCGACAGGGTCTTGCTTGAGCGCATCGTCAACCGCAGCTATTCCGTCTATGACCTCTGCCTGTTTGATGAAGTGGCGGGGCAGACCGCCGTCGAACTCCATATCGTAGGGCGGTTGCGGCGGGCGGTGTCCCTCTATGCCCGCGATGTAAAACGGATACCCCTTGAAGGCGGGCGAAGGCATAGGCGGCATCGGCCTGTCCGGGATCGGAATGATAGCCGGGTTCGGCGTGCCGCCTTCGATCTCGCCGTCCGGCAGGTTGCGGTCGGGCGTGCCCGACTCGAAGACGTCGTGATTGCGCCACAGCTCCCACATCCCTTGCGCGAAGTGCGGGTAGAGATGGCAGTGAAAGATCGCGTCACCCGGATTGATGTTGCGGTTGCCGGAGCCGCCGTAGTTAATCTCATACGTGAAGGACGCGCCCGGGCTAATGGTCTGCGAATCCAGATAGGTCGAGTTTTCATCTCGCGGGCTTTGCAGCCATTGATGAGCGTGCAGGTGAAAGACGTGCGTCTCTTTCGGCCCGGCGTGCGTGTTGCGGAAGCGCGTCGGATCATTCAGGTATGAGTGGTGAACGTTGGAAGGATCGTCAGGGAAAAGAGCCTCCACAGCCCTTTCAGTCACGGGGTCTTTGCGGACGATCATCGCAGGGTCGCCATTGGGATGCGATTCGAGAAAGAACTCTTCAAACTTACAGTCCGTACAATTGGCTGCCGGCCCCTTCTGTTTACGGTTGGCGAGCACTATCGCGCCCAGGCTCCCGGAGCCATAATTGATCGCAAATCCATCGCGCACTCCATGGAAGATCTCCAGATCAAGCTCGTCGAAAGCCTGACGGGCTTTTATCTCGTCATGGAAGACCACCGTGAACTCGCGGAAGTTCTGGCCGCAGGTGCTTGACGGCGGCGTGTCCGCACAATTTTCTGTAAAGTCTGTGATGATCGCATTGAGGTCTGTGTAGACAATCTCGTTGCCCTTGAGCATGTTGAGAATGGGCGTGCCGTCCGGGTACTGCTTTTCGTAATCGATGATCGGCGTCCCGTTCGCGTTTCTGCCGATTGTGACCGCCTGAAGCACCTCAGCCGTCACCTGCGAGCGATACCACTTGGCATTTTTAGGCTCAACGTTAATCTGGCCGAAGAGACCCAGATCAAGCTGGCCGCCATCACCTTCGCCTCCCGCCGGAGCGCCCATCGAGTACATCAGGTACTGGCCTTGCTTGGCCGCATACCACTTATACGTCTTTGACTGGCCGGGCGCGGCGAGCGAAGAATCATTCTTTCCGACGTTAGCCCCATCGTCGTCGTTAGGGCCTCGGATATAATCTAGGCCGTTGACGTGTATCGAGGCGCTGCGCGTGAAAGTGGAGTTGTCCGGTTGGTTTGTGCTCAGCATGTTGGTGAATTTCACCTCCAGGCAGTCGCCCTCATTAGCGCGCAGCACAATCGGCCTCGGACGCTTATCCGCCCTCAAGTGAACGTTGCCGGGCGTATTCCCAACCACATCACGCTCAAGCGCGTACATCATGCCCGCCGGATTAAACGCCCCGAAGCGATTGTAGAAATAGACCTGATCGAAGGCGACGACCTTGGCCGTGATGGTTCTCTCACACGTGGGCGGTGGCGGCGCAGTCGGCAGCGGCGGTGGCGGTTCAATCGTGACTGTGATGGGCGAAGGCGTCGGCAGCGGCTGGCAGCCGGAACCCATTGGACAAGCCGTATCTATGGTCACAGGGCTCGGCGCAGGTATCGGAGACGACGCACCTTCGGGCGACACCTCTTCGGTTAATTCGGCGCTGAGCTGTTGAACTGAGTTTGCAAGGGCTAGACTTGGCTGGGCTGTCGCGTTCGCCTGGCCTACTTGCGCGAGCGTCACCCCTTGAAAGTAAAGAATCAGTAGAGAAGATGCGACTAGGTAAAATAGACGCACAGAGAAGACCCAAGAGCGGCTGCGGTTCATAAACTGGCTCCTTTTTTATTGAACCGCCAACACACTGTGCGCTATGATGCCCGTTGTCTTGACCTGCACCTTGGCGCTTCGTGCGATGGAGGTTGTAGTTCAAACGAGCCTCGTCGTCGCCTGCCAGTGACGGCGAGGTTCTTTACTTGTTCCCTGATTTTGGTATCAGTAAAGCAAAAGCTTCAGATACACTCCGCCCCTGTCAGCGCTCTGGGATGACATTAGTAGAGACTAAAGGTGCGCTGCGAGGCGGCATCTTTCCTGCGTTATAGCCTTAAATATAACCCAAGTCGTTGAAAATAAATGAGAGGCTCTTCCGAGTCTCAGACCAGCGACTTCGCGCGTCGCTTCCGGGCTTGGTCCTTCATTTTAATCAAGGCTTTTAGCCTTCGATCAAAAACAGCCTGGGTTAAATAAGAATGAGGGGGGGTAGGGGGCACTCCCACTGTAAATCGTTACAACTTGTTTGCAACTTACTTGCAGACAGATTGTAAATTAATTACGCTGCCACAATAAACTCCATCATAGCAAAACGTCAATTAAAGAAAGTTTGTGATATTTGTCGCAAAAATGTTTCATCGCGACTCATCCAAAACTGCTTAAATCGAGAAACCGATTAAAGACTTGTTATATCCGGCTGAAAATAAAAGAGGACGGGCGACGACCCACGAAGCAAAACGAAAGGACACGAATAGAGGGAGCTTGATTCGTGTCGATTCGTGTTGCTTCGTAGGTCGTCGCCCAACTTCTTTTATTCTCCTATCCGGCTCGCCAAAATAAGTTGAGTCGGAAAAGTCTGTACGTGCCAGGCGCTATGTTCGATTGAGAGGCGCGCTACTTCACAGTCACAGTCCTTGTCGCTGAACCTCCCAGGCTGCTCCGCACGGTGATGTTCTGCGGGTTGGACGACCAGGAGAAGTCGCCACGGTATCGACCTCCACCGCTATTTTGTAGTGTCCCGATGAGCGTGTTTGTTGCGGTCACGTAGACCTTCAGCACGGCGCTTGAGTTATTGCTCGTCGCCTCAACACGCAACAGCCTGTTGCCGGACGAGTATTCTGCAATCTGAATCGCCACCGTATCGGTCGCAGGCGGCGGAGCAGCTTGCGGCGTCACGGTCAGCGTCGCCGCCCTTGTGACTCCGCCATAAGCAGCAGAGACGGTGACAGAAGTTGATGCTGTCACCGATTTGGTTGTCACTGTAAAGCTCGCACTGGTCGCTCCGGCAGCGACGGTGATACTGGCAGGGACGGTGGCAGTAGCAGTGTTACTGCTGGAAAGAGTGACGACTGCCCCGCCGGAAGGAGCGGCGCTTGTCAGCGTGACAGTGCCTTGCGAAGAGTTGCCACCCACGACGCTCGTCGGGCTCAGCGACAGCGTGGAGAGAGTCGCGGGGCCTGGGGGTGGTGGCGTTGTCGCGCCTCTTTTGATTTCAAACACGCGGACGGCAGACCAAGCCCCATTAGTCCCGCCAGCATTTCGCCCGCGCACGCGCCACCAGTAGCGTCGCTCGCTGGTGAATGTTTGTGCGGTTTGTGTCTGCGTGAGCCCTGTGCGTGAGACAACCAGCGGAGCGCTGAAGGTGTTCGAATCATCAATTTGAATCTCATAGGTCGCCGCGCCCGCGACAGCATCCCAAGAGAAGTTGATGCTCTGGCTGGGCGGCAATATCGCGTTATTGGCCGGACTCTGTAAAACCGGTGCTGCGGGCGGCGCGGTGGTAGGCGTTACTGTCAGAACCACATCTCGGCTGGTCGAGTTGTGGGTGGCAGTGATAGTCACGTTGGTCGTGACCGAAACGGCTCTGGTCGAGACAGTGAATCTAGCCAAGTTGCTGCCCGACGGGATCGAGACGCTCACGGGCACGGTCGCGACCGAGGTGTTACTGCTCCTAAGCGAAACGACGGCGCCGCCGGGCGTGGCCGTTGAAGTCAGCGTGACCTCCCCCTGCGACGGGTTGCCGCCCTCGACGCTCGGCGGGTTGACATTGAGCGTGGAAACTCCAGCACCGGTGTTGAAAGTACGCACCTCCGACCACTCGCTCAGGTTGCCTGAGCGGTCGGCGGTTTGAACGCGCCAGTAGTAAGGCCCGTCGAAGCGGACGGTGGCTATCCAGTCCGAGTTCTTCGTCCAGACCTCTTGCCAGTCGTTACAGCAGACGAAATCCGGTCTCTGGTTGAGCTGGATGTGGTAGCCGTCCAATCCCGACGGGTCGGCGACATCCTCCCAGTCGAAATTGATGATCGTGTTGGTCGGTTGGAATGTGCCGTTAGCCGGTGCGAGCAGGGACGGTGCGGCGACCGTGTCATCGCCGTCATTGTCTGGCAGGAGCGCAATCCGGGCGACGAAGCCGTCGAACGGCGTGCCTCCGGGGCCGCCAGCCACGCCGCCGATGCCGTCGTTGTTGAGAATCATGTCATGCGCGCCGGGAGTGACAGGGAAGTCGCCCGAAAGAGTCCAGCCGGCGACGACAGCGGTGTTCGGGGCGACGAGGGCGAGTTGTGCGTGCCGATCGTTATAGCTCCCGCCGAGGTATGTTCCGTAAAGCACACGCGAGCCGTCGGCGCTGATGCGCGCAGCGTAGGCGTCGAACCAGAGCACGCCGGTCGAGATAGCGACCGACCGGTCGAAAGCTCCCGGCGTGGCCGGAAAATCGAACGAGCGCGTCTCGCCCGTGAGGATGATTGTCCCGTCACTGTCCACCGCGAGGTCTGAGACTTCTTCGTAGTCTAAGCCGCCGAAGAGCGTGGACCAGACGAGGCTCGCGCTGCCTGTGGTCGGAAATCGGAAGCGCATGACGAAACCGTCAATGCTGTTGGAGGTCGGGCGGAGCGTTCCGGCGGTCGTAGGGAACTTTACGGCCCCGGTGGTCGAATAGGTGACGCCGGAGACGAGCACGTCATTCGGGTTCATCGGGTCGAGGGCAACGGCGTAGCCCTGCTCGTTGCTGTCTCCGGCGAGGAAGGTTGAATATCTAAGGTCTGTTGCGCCGCCTCCGTCAAGCTTCATACGGGTCAAAAAAGCATCCGTCATTCCCTCACGGCTCACGGGATTGCGGGCGAGCGCGTCCGGCGTCGTCGGCAGGTTCGGGGCGTTAACGTCCGGCGATGAGAATATCTGTCCGGTCAGTGTGACGAAGCCTTGCGCGTCCACGACAACGCTCTTCGGCAGCTCGTCGCCGAAGCCGCCTAGATAAGTCGAGTATTCAAGCGTGCTGCCCTGTGCGTTCAAGCGAGCGACGAACGTGTCGCGCGCCGAAAAAACGCCTTCAAAATAGGGTGTGCAGCAGTTATGCGTCCGGTCGAACGCGCCGGGCGTGGTCGGGAAGACCGGCGACAGTGTTTCGCCTATGACGACCACCGCTCCATTGGGCGCGATGGCGACGGCGACGCCCTCATCGTACTCGTTGGTTCCGATGTAAGTGGAGAAAACGAGCTGATCGCCCGCCGCGCTCAGGCGCGTGACGAAGGCATCGGCGCTGGCTCGCCCGTCCGGCTCGAGCCCGTGGGTCGTGTCATATGCGCCGGGCGTGACAGGGTAGTCGGGTGAAAAGCTCTCGCCGACGACGACGGGCTCGCCGCCAGCCGCGACCGCCACGCCGCGAATCCACTCGCGGTCTGAGCCGACCAGGATTGTTTTATAGAGGAGCGTGCCGTTTGCGCTGAAGCGCGTCACGAATCCGGCGACGGCGTTAGGACGCCCCGTGAAGTCTTGCGATAAAGTCGCTCCGGCCACAATCACATCGCCCGTGCCGTCACCCGCCGAGGCGATGTCGTGAATCTCATCCCAGTTGCCCCCACCCAGGTACGTCGCCCATTCGAGTCCGGGATCAATGACGAGCGGCAGGTTGCCGCTTCGCCCGACTACCTCGAAGCCGTAGCGCTGCGCGTCAATCTTTCGGAAACGACATAGAAGGGTGCGCCTCTCTCCACCGGGCAGTTCTTCCCACGTGACGGGCGGCGTCTGACGCATCGCCCCCGCAGCAGTCTGTAGAATCAGAGACCCGTCGCCTGCGACCTCCAGCCCTGTCGCACCATCCGCGCGGGCAACTATTTTCGACACATCCGTTCCGGCAGCGAGCATCAGGTCGTACTCAAGCAACTCGCCCGCTTCGCGCACGCGCACGTCCACGCCGTCGTAGACTCCGCGATACAATATGCTGCTGTAGGCAGCGACTCTCGACCGCCACTTCTTCGGATCATTCCCCGAAAAGAAGTTGTAATAGCCTGCCTGTTTTCCTTCGCCCACAACCGTGACGCCTGCGGAAGCGCCCTCGAAGCTCAAGGCAAGCGAAGCCCTCTGCTCCTTCCCGTGCCATAACTCTATACGGTCGCGCCCGAAGCGCGCGGTCATCGCGCCCTTCTGCGCCACGAAGCGCGCAGACGAATCCCATTGTCCCTGGTTTTCGATGAAGTCGAGGGGCGGCCTCGCCCGCTTAGACTGTTCGCGCACGTCTTCGGCGGCAGCCGCGCGTGCACTCGTCTCTACAAGCGCCAGCTCCCGATACGTAGCTGCGTAAATGAAACACGAAGCAAGGAGGATGAGTATAAAAAGGCTCGCATTGAGTCTCATTTTAGCCCCTTTCAAAGAGATAACACAGATGAGCGAAAACCCTGCTTATTGATGAACGCAATCATATAAACCGCGACGGGCGCTCGTTGCTGTCTTCAGCGAGCAACGACAGACCTCGTCGCCGAACCACCCAGGCTGCTGCGGACGGTGATGCTTTGCGGGTTAACAGATACGCTGAACTCTCTGCTGTATTTGCCGCCGCCATTGTTCGTCAGCGTGCCTATCAACTGCCCGCTCGATGTGACGAAAACTTGCAGCGTCGCTGTTGAGCGCGTGCTCGTTGCTTCGACGCGCAACGTGCGTTTGTCCGTCTCGTACTCGGCGCGCGTGATCGTAACCGTGTCGGTGGTCGAAGACGCGGGATTGATCTTGAGCGTTGCATTGCGCGTCACACCGCTCAGTGTCGCACTGATCGTCGCGCTGGTTGTCGAAGTCACTGTTGTGGTGTTGATGTTAAAAGTCGCTGATGTCGCGCCCGCCGGAACAGTCACGCTCGCCGGGACCGTTGCGCGTGCGCTGTTGCTGCTGGCGAGGTTGACGTTGGTCGCAGCCGGAGCAGCGGCGCTCAAAGTGACCTTGCCTTGAGATGTATTCCCACCCGTGACCGAAGTCGGAGTTAATGTTAAAGCCGACAGCGTGATTGTGCTGGCGGGCGGCGGCGTCACCGTCAGGCTAACGCTGCGGCTGCCGAGCTGGCTGTTTGAAACCCTGATGCTGGCGGTTTGAGTAGAGGTCACGCTTTTCGTGCTCGCGCTGAATTTGACGCTTGAGCTTCCGGCTGGCATAAGAACCGTTGAAGGTACTGTGACGGCAGCAGTGTTGCTGCTGGAAACTGCAAACTGAAGACCACCCGCAGGTGCTACCGCGCCGGTCGCCAAACTCACGTTGACCGTCGCGCTCTGGCCGCCCGCGACGCTCGACGGTGTGACGTTGACGCTGCCGTAAGCGAGCGGAACTGAAGCGCCTCCGGTAGTATTTCTTAAGACCGCATGGCTGTGGCTGGCGCCTCCGATTCCCAGCGCGATGTCCGGCTTACTATCCTTATTGAAGTCCGCTGTGATGATCGCGATCCCGCCGAGGCTCGATCTATCGGGCGGCTTCAGGTAATACACCGGAGGCTGAAATGTGCCATCGCCGTTGCCGTTCAGTATCTCCATCAAGCCTGAATTACCATTCGCTAAAGCAAGCGCAAGGTCCAGAAAACCATCGCCGTTGTAGTCGGCGACGGCTTGATACTGAGGAACGTTTATGCCGGGCTCAGTGATAAGCAAGGGTGGCTGGCGGAACGTGCCGTCGCCGTTGCCGGTCAGAATTGCAGTCTTGCTCCCGTTAAGAGCTACCGCCACCACCAAATCCTCCAGGGTGTCGCGGTTAAGGTCAGCGACATCTATATCAGTAGCATCCATGCCAAGATTGTTTTCGGTGATCAGCGTGAGAGTCGGTTGCTGATTGAACGTGCCATCACCAACACCAAGAAGGATACAGACTCGCGCCCGCGAACTAGCGATGCCTAAATCTTTCAAACCATCACGATTGAAATCACCGACAGCAATCTTTGCCGTCTCCGTCCCAATATCGATCTCTGTCGCAGGTTGGAACGTGCCGTCGCCTATCCCGAGCATCACGGTAATTGTCCGCGAGACAGTGCAAGGGGCGGTAAAGCAGGCGACTTGATGGCCGATGACTAAATCGAGCCTGCCATCGTTGTTAAGATCAGTGGCAACAATCGCGGGCGAATCAAAACCGGAAGTGTTGGGGAAATTAACGGGCGCGTTGAACGTCCCGTCGCCGTTGCCTGTGAGCAGCGAGAGGCTGATTTGCGGCTCGTTGATGGTGACGACTAAATCTAATCTCCCGTCGCCGTTGAAGTCACCCGCCGCGAGGTCCTGGTTCCAGCTTGCTACCGGATACTCAACCCTCGCCCCGAACGTCCCGTCACCATTGCCTAACATGACCGCCGCTGACATCGCGCCTTGCCCCGCCAGATCAAGTTTGCCGTCGCTGTTGAAGTCTCCGACGACCTGATTGTTGCCGAGTCCGGGATAGTCCGTCCTGACGAAAGTCGGCGATTGAGCAAAAACGCTGACGGCGGAAAGCGACATCAATAAGAGGGTAGCAAGTAAAGTTAATGATATTGGTCGCGCTGTTTGTTTGCGAGGGGTGAGTCGCATAGTGTTCGATCTCCTTCGACACCGCAGGGTAGGTGACACACTGATACGTTGGAAAATCGCTTGGAGTCGGGATAATCTGGCAGGGGTGAGGTAAAAATAAGCCTATTACTCAGATAAGTCAATGTCTTTGTTGCAACACGCATCTGTCCCTCTAGCTAAATCATTGCCGCGCTCATCCTCTCATGCTACAACCTCTCTATATGGGCGAAGCTCTCAAGCGGCGTATTAAGCAGAAGGCGGATTTCGAGAACCCGGCGCAGGAAGCGATGCTTAACCTGATTGTCGCCGCAGACTATGTATGTCTGCGCCTTGAGCGGGTCTGCGCCGAGTTCGGGATCACGCGTCCACAGTACAACGTGCTACGCATCTTGCGCGGCGTACACCCCGGCGGACACCCGCGCGGAGAGATCGCCGCACGTTTATTAGCGAGCGCGCCGGACGTGACGCGTCTTGTTGATCGGCTGGAAGCTCAAGGTTTAGTCGAGCGCGAGCGTGTCCAAGAGGATCGCCGCCTGAGCATCACGCGCATCACTAAGAAGGGTCTGCGGCTCCTGGAAGAAATACACCCGCACATAGCCGAAGAGCACCAGCGTTTCAGCCAGAAGGTGTCGCGCCGCGACTGCCTGGAATTGTCGCGTATCTGCGAATCCATCTACGATGAGGAATAGATCAGAATTCACGACCGGGTTGGGACGTGAGGGGTACGCTCCAAAAAAGTAAGGGTTATTGATGTTCCTACGAGACTCCCCCAAGCCCCAATAGGCACGACAATCAATAACCCTTTTAAACTTCACCCGGCACAGCCCCTACAACTCGCTAGCAACTGAATTCTCGCGAATAGTCGCTACAGCTTCGGTTCATGCGGGCTTACCATGACTAACTGCATCTGCCATGCCGCAAGCTCCTTCTCCCGCATATCTTCCGTAAAGACCATAATAGCCGTCATTTAAAGAGAGAGATGAAATTGATGATAAAGATACGGAGCGTATCAATCGTGTACTCACTTGTAATAGCTCAATACTGTATTGATACCCACAGGTCATATTGCAATATCTAAGCACATTGAAGTAGTGACCCGAGTTTTATCCCTTCTCTGTGCCATCTCCGTGTTCTCTGCGTCTCTGTGGTGAGTCTACTTTAAACAAGACTCACCACAGAGACACAGAGGGCGCAGAGGATGCACAGAGATACACCACTTCAATCTAAAACCATACCCGCCGCCCCCTGGCTAAAGTGTGTCTCCCTATTCGTACCTCAAGGCGATTAACGGGTCTACGCGCGTCGCTCGGCGCGCAGGGATGTAACAGGCTATTAATGACACGACCGCGAGAAGCAGCACGATGGCTGCGAAAGTCACGGGGTCTGTCGCGCCCACCCCGAAGAGGAGACCCGACATGACGCGTGTCAGTGCCAGCGCGCCGACCAGGCCGATGCCTATACCGATCAATGTGAGGAGTAATCCCTGCTTGAGGATGAGCATCAGGATGCGGCCCGGCTGCGCGCCGAGAGCCATCCTGATCCCAATCTCGTGTGTCCGCAGAGCCACCGAGTAGTTCATCACGCCGAAGATACCGACCGCTGCGAGCAGCGTCGCCAGCCCGGCGAAGAGCGCGAGCAGGAGCGTGTTGAAGCGGGCGCGACCCGTCGTGTCGGCCATCACCTGATTCATCGTCCGCACGTCGGAGACGGGCTGGTCGGGGTCTATCGCGCGCAGCTCGCGCTCGACGGCTGGGGCCATCAGAGCGGGGTCGCCATCGGTTCGTATGACGAGGGTCATGAACGCGTAGGTGAGTTCCGAGTGCGGGAAGTAGACGGTCGGCTCTGCTCTGTCCGTCAGGCTGTCGTACTTCACGTCGCCGACGATGCCGATGATCTCCGTCAGCACCGGTTTGTCAAACATCCCGACGCTGAGGCGCTTGCCCAAGGGTTCTTCTCCGGGGAAGTGTTGCTGAGCCAGCGACTCGCTGATGAGTATGACGCGCCTCGCCTCGCTGGTCTCTAAGTCCGTGAAGTTGCGGCCACGCAGCAGTGGGATGCCCATCGCGCTGAAATAGTCTGCGTCGGTCACGCGCACGTTCGTGCTGGGTTCCTCGCCCGGCGGCGGTGCGGGCCGTCCCTCGATGGTGAAGCCGGTCGCGGAGCCGAGCCCGCCGTAGAGCGGCAGGTAGTTCACCATCCCGACGGCGCGGACGCCGGGGAGCGTACGGATACGCTCCATGGCCTGACGGAAGAAGGCGACGAACTGCGGATCCTCCTTGTACTTGCTGTCCGGCAGACGCACGACCATCGTCAACACGTTCTCCGTGTTGAACCCTGTGTCGATCTTTTGCAGGCGGACGAAGCTCTTGACCAGCAATCCCGCGCTCGCCAACAGCACGAGCGCCAGCGCGACTTCTGCGACCACGAGGGCGTTCCGCAGGCGGCGGCTACGGGTGCTGCCCTGCCCCCCCGCGCCCTTGCCCCCTTCCTTGAGCGCGTCGTTGAGGTTCAGGCGCGTCGCCTCCAGGGCCGGCGCGAGGCCGAAGATAATTCCGGTCACAAGCGAGACGGCCAGCGTCCAGGCGAGCACCGTCAGATTGAGGCCGACGCCGTGCAGGTTCACCAGGTCGCGCGGGCTGATCGCCACGAGCGCCCCCATACCCCACCACGCGAACACCAGCCCGAGCAGGCTGCCCAGGACGGCGAGCAGCACGCTCTCTGTGAGCAGTTGTCGGACTATTCGCAGGCGTTGCGCGCCGAGCGCCGCCCGTAGCGCGATCTCCTTCTCCCGGGCCGCCGCGCGAGCGAGCAGGAGGTTAGCGACGTTGGCGCACGCGATCAGCAGCACGAAGCCGACCGCGCCGAACATCAGGAGCAGCGGCGTGCGCGACTCGCCGACCATGCTCTCTCGCAGCGGGACGACGCGTATGACGTGGCCGGCGTTGGTGTAGGGCGACTCGCGCGTCAGGGCCTCCTTGACGGCGGCCATGTCGGCGCGCGCCTGCTCTACGCCGACGCCCTCCTTCAAGCGCGCGACGACGTTGCCGGCGATGCGCACGTCGCGCTCCATCCAGCCCTTCTCGTCCGTCCACTGCCCCATCAGCACCCAGACGGGCGGAGGCCCCTGATGTCGGAAGTCGGGCGGCATCACGCCGACGACCGTGAACGGGCGGTCTTCGAGCGTGACGCTCTTGCCGACAATCTTTTCGTCGCCGCCGAAGCGCCTCTGCCAGAAGCCGTGGCTGAGGACGACGACGCGCGCGGCGCCCGGCCCGTCCTCTTCGCGCAGGAAGGCGCGGCCGATGAGCGGGCGCGCCCGCATCACGTCGAAGTACTCGGCCGAGACCATGCGCGCGTCGAGGCTTTCGGGCGGGCCGCCGTCGCCCGTCAGCGTCGTCGCCCAGCCGCGCGTGGCCGACATCGCCTCGAAGCTGCGGCCGCGCGCGCGCCAGTCGAGGAAGTTCGGGTACGAGACCCAGCGGTTCGGCACGTCGCGCCCGTCCTCGTACATCCAGACGAGCTGCTCCGGCCGCTCGTAAGGCAGGGGGCGCAGCAGCACGGCCTCGACGACCGAGAAGATGGCCGTGTTCGCGCCTATCCCGAGCGCGAGCGCCACGACGGCCACGGCCGTGAACCCCGGCCGCTTCCTGAGCACGCGCGCCCCGAAGCGCAGGTCCTGAACCAGAGACCGCATCACTCGTACCTGAGCGCCTCCATCGGGTCCACCTTCGTCGCGCGGCGCGCGGGGACGTAGCAGGCGACGAGGGCGACGAGCGTCAGGAGGGCGGCGATGGCGGCGAAGGTCAGCGGGTCGGCCGGCTCGACGCCGTAGAGCATCTTGCCAAGGCTCGACACGTAGCGCCCGAGCGCGTAAGCGGCCGCGAGCCCGACGACGACGCCAGCGAGCGTCAGCGCCATCCCCTGCCGCATCACCATCCGCAGCACGTCGCCGCGCTGCGCGCCCAAAGCCATGCGTATGCCTATCTCGTGCGTGCGTTTTGTCACCGAATACGAGATTACGCCGTAGATGCCTATGGCCGCGAGCAGC
>DASVVT010000073.1:0-36979 GCA_036386415.1 Pyrinomonadaceae bacterium | reverse complement strand
TCTACGAAGAACCTGAGAGTGCCCCATCCGCTTGCGGTGGGGATGAATCAGTCTTCGCGCTTGGGTTTCCAAAGGGGCGCAGCATCCCTTTGGTCAAGGGTGGGGTGAATGCCCCACCTGCGAGGACGAGGCGTGCGGCATCTGTTTAGCCGCCGCCGAGTTTACTCTTTCGGGGCTGCCAGCAGGCTACAACTGCATGTTTAAACTGCAACGCTTAGAAATCACCGGCTTCAAATCCTTCGCGGATCATACGGAACTTGTCTTTACGGGCGACGGCATCACTGCGGTCGTCGGCCCGAACGGCTGCGGTAAGAGCAACGTGGCGGACGCTATCGCCTGGGTTCTGGGCGAGCAGCGGATCAAGCACCTGCGCGGCGCGGAGATGAAGGATGTGATCTTTCAGGGCTCGCGCAATCGCGCGCCGAGCGGGATGGCCGAAGTCGTCCTGCACATGGTGCGCGACGAAACGGTCGAGCACGAGCCGGACATAGAGGACATAGACTCTACGCTCGAAGAGATAGACGAGCACAGCGTCGTCATAGAAGAGGCGGCAGCGCCTGAAACTCCCGAAGCGGCAACGCCTCCGGTTGAGGCCGTTGCGACGGGCGAGGCTGCGCAAACCGACGCTGGAAGTGAGAACAACTCGGAGAGCGAGATGGCGGTGGGGGCGTTTGCCGCTGCAAGCCAGGAGCCTGCTGCCGCAGAGGCTGTGCCGGAGCCGCACACCGTTGAAGCGACGACGATGAAGCTGCACGGCAAGCGGCACTGGCGACCGAGCCGCCTGGCGCTGGAGTTTGCTCCGGGCGAAGCCGTCTCTGTGACGCGCCGTCTCTATCGTTCGGGCGAGAGCGAATACTTGCTCAACGGTCGCAACTGCCGCCTGCGCGATATTCAAGACCTCTTTTCGGGCACGGGACTCTCAGGCGCTCACTACGCCATCATCGAGCAGGGACGCATCGGCCAGATTCTATCTGCCAAGCCGATGGATCGTCGCACGCTCATCGAAGAGGCAGCGGGGATCACGAAATTTCGGGTGCGCCAGCGCGCGGCGGAAGCGCGCCTTGAATCGGCGCGCTCGAATCTGAGCCGCGTCTCAGACATCATCTCCGAGATCGAAAGACAGGTCGGGAGCCTGCGACGCCAGGCGGCGAAGGCGCGCCGTTACCGTGTGCTGCGCGAGGAACTGCGCGAGTTGCTTCGCCGCGTTTACGTCGCGGAGGAACGCACGCTCGCATCCTTGCTCGAAGAGACGCGACTCCAGCTCCGTGAAGCCAATGAGACGGAGCGCGCCCTCGCAGAGGAACTGGCTGTGCGGGAAGAGGATGCGCGCCGCGCGACGCAGGAAGCACGCACGCTTGAAGAATCGCTGGCAGAGGCGCGCGCCCGCGCTGCCGAGGCCGAATTGCAGCGCGACCGAAGGATGCGCGAGCGCGGCTACCAGCAGGAGCAGGCGGTCGGGCTTGAGCGTCGGCGCGAGGCTGTCCAGAGTGAGATGGGAGAGGTGCGCGCACGCCTCGCGAGCGTCGAGCAAGAGTGCGAGCGCCTGCGCGAGCAGGAGGCGGGGCAGCGCGCCGAGAGTGAAGAGAGCGCGCTACAGCTACAATCGGCTGAAGCCTCTTACAGTCAGAAGATGGTTGAAGCTTTGGAGGCTGAAGCGCTGATTGAAAGCGCGCGCGCAGAGCTTCTACAGCACACGGCTGTGGCCGAGCGATTGATGGAGATCAGCCGCCAGCTTGAGGCGACGCTCGAACGGCTCGCGCTGCAAGCTGAAGGTCTGGCGCGCGAAGGCGAACGCGCCGCAGCCCTTCACGTAGAGCGCGCCGCTGAAGCCGAAAGCCTCAACCAGGAGATAGAAATAGCGCGCGAGCGTCTCGCCAAGCTGATGACCGAACGCGAGACCGCCGTGCATCGTGTCGTGGAGGGTCACGAAGCCGTCTCGGACGCCGACGCGCAACTAGCGCAGGTGCGCGACGAGTTCTCGCGCACGCGCCACCGTCTGGATAGCCTGAAGGAATTGGATGAGCGACGCGCGCATTATTCGCCAGCCGTCCAACGCCTCTTCTCTGCGGGCGATGCGGTGGAGGAATTCCACTTCATGGGCACGCTCGCAGACATGCTCCAGGTCGAATCTCGTTGGGAGCGCGCCGTCGAGGGAGCGCTCGGCTCCACCCTTCAATCAGTCATCGTGCCGACGCCTGATGATGCTGCGCGCGCTGCCCTCTGGCTCAGAGAAAATGATGCGGGTCGGGCGAGCTTCCTCGTCGCAGGTCTGCACGGCGCAAGCGAAGAGGCCGACATCCTCGCCGCGTATAAGAACGGGCAGGAGGAGGAGGAGGGCGCGAACTCATCTCACACGGGGGGCGACGACGGTGCGTCTCTCGGAGACGTGCGTATACATGATCTGCTCGGCGCACCGCGCGAGCTTCTGGCCGTCTTGAGCCGCACGATCCCTGAGAAGATGAACGCGCGCATCGCCTCCAATCTGGATCACGCTATGACGATGTCGCTCGCGACCGGCGAGATGTACGTGACGACGGATGGTGATTGGGTGGCGGGCGGTCAACTGGTTGCTGCGGGCGACGCAAGAGCGCTGGAAGAGGGCGCAGGGCTGCTCGCCTTCAAGCGCGAGTTGCGCGAGCTGGAGGTGCGCGCCGCAGGTCTCGAAGCGGAGGCTGCCTCCGCCGAACAGGTCGCCACACAGGCGCGCGCTATCTTGACCGGCCTCGAAGACTCTGTCGTGCTGCTCAATGAAGTGATCGGGCGCGAGGAGCGCGACGGGCTGGCGCGTGAATTGAATGCTGCACAACTGGCGCAGGAGATCGAGCGCGCCGAGCGTCACTTACGCGTCGTCGCAGATGACGCCGCCCGCCTGGCCGAAGAGCGCCTCGAAGTCGAAGAACGTCGTGCCAACGCTCTCTTGGAAGCGGAGACGGCAGGGGCGGCGCGCCTCGCCGCTTCCGATGCGGTTGCGCAGGCCGCCACGCTTCTGGCCTTGGCGCGACGCGAAGCGGAAGCCGAAAGCGAAGCCTTGAGCACGCAGCGCGCAGCAGCAGCAGCCGCCGCCGAGCGACGCCGCGCCGTGGCCGCCGAACTCCGGCGCATGGAGGCTGAGCGCAGCGAGCTTGAAGCCAGACTTGAGCGTCACATGCGCGAGATCACGGAAGCAAGCGCTCGCCTTGAAGAACTGGGACGTTCGATTGAAGAGATAGACAGCAGCGCCAGCAGCGTCGAAATGGAGCGTGCGCGCGACGAGCAGGCTATCAGCCTGGCAGCGGCGCAGGTTGCAGGGGCGCGAGAGCGTGCGGATAACCTCTCGGCTGAGCTGATGGAGCTGAATCGTCGTGCGGCGGCGGCGCGCGAAAGACGCGCTGAGCTTGATGTCCAGCGCGCAGAAGCGACGGCGCGGCTCGCTTACGTGCGCGAAGCCTGCATGTCAGAACTGAACCAGTCGCTCGAAGAGTTGTCTGAGGCGCGTCCACAGGATGAAGATTTCGACCTCGAAGCCGGGCGTGCGCGCACGGAAGAGCTGCGCGCGCGCATAGAGAGTTTCGGCGCGGTCAATATGATGGCGCTCGAAGAGTTGACGGAATCGGAAGAGCGTCTACAGTTTCTCACAGGCCAGCGACAGGACATCACGGACGGCATCGCTTCGACCGAAGAGGCGCTCAGGGAGATCAAGCGACGCTCGCGCGAACGTTTCCGTCATGCCTTTGAAGAGATCAACCGCAACTTCGGCGAGCTGTTTCAGGAGTTGTTCGGAGGCGGTCGCGGCGAGATGAGTTTGATCGAAGCCGACGATGTGCTAGAGTCCGGCATAGACATCGTCGCACAGCCGCCGGGCAAGCGCTTGCAAAATGTGCTTCTGCTCTCAGGCGGCGAGAAGGCTATGGCCGCGCTCGCCCTGGTGCTCTCGATCTTTCGCTACCGTCCGTCGCCCTTCTGCCTTTTGGATGAGGTGGACGCGCCGCTGGACGAAGCCAATATCGGGCGCTTCACCAACAAGATCGGTCAGATGGCAGAGATGACGCAGTTCATCGTCATCACGCACAATAAGAGGACGATGGAGATGGCGCGCGCCCTCTACGGCGTGACGATGGAAGAGGCGGGCATCTCCAAACTCGTCTCCGTGAAATTCGAGTGAGCATTTTCAACCGAACCATCACCCACACCATACTTGCCGCGCTTTTAGTCTTGAGCGCGGCGATTTGTGTGACGGCGCAAGGCACAAAGTCTGTTAAGCAGAACGAGCGCGACAAGACAGCCATCCCCCCTACGGTTCAAGAGACGCACGGGGAAGAAGGCGATCAGAAAGGTGCTGCTCCTACTACTACTGCTGCTGCTGCTGACGCCGTGAGTTATTCTTACGAGTTCAAGCAGCCGGACTTTATCGTCAGCCGCATACTGGTCGAGCACGGTCAGGACGGGCGTGGGCGCGTCTCTTTCGAGCGCAAAGGCAACGAAGAGATGGTGGTTGAGCCACTTGAATTATCAGCCGCAGCGCTGTCGCGCATCACGGCTTTATGGGAGTCGCTGCGGTTTCTGGATTCGGAAGAGGAATACCAGTCGGATCGCCAGTTTCCACACATGGGGACGATGCGCCTGCGCATGGCGCACGGAGGGCGCGAGCGCACGGCGGAATTCAACTGGACATCGAATCGTGATGCTGCGGCGCTCGCCAGCGAGTACCGTCGCGCCGCCGACCAGACCATCTTCATCTTTGACATCACGGTCGCGCGCGAGAACCGACCGCTCGATGCGCCAAAATTGATGGATAATCTCGATCTCCTTCTCTCCAGGGGCGGCCTCTCAGACCCACAGCAACTGGTCGCGCTGCTACGCGATCTCAGTACGGATGAGCGTATTCCTCTCATCGCACGCAATCACGCCGGGCGTCTCTTAAAAAAGATAAAGAAGTAGCTGATTGCCGATGAGCGGCGATTTGAACGCTGGAGGTGCGCAAAGGTTTTCGCAAAGGAGATGCTTCTTCGCGTCCTTTGCGCGTCTTCCCTTTGCGCCCTTTGCGTTTGATGTCTTTCTTTCAGTTATCACTTGCTCCGGTCATCCAAATAAATTATCGCCCATTTTTAGCAAAACTCTTTGACCCCTGCCGTCCCCAACGCATGAGCGGTCGCCTGTGTCATCCTTCTTGCCCGCTCGATAGAGAAATACAGAATCCGTCTTGTGCTCGCTTAAAAGCGGTATCAGACTGCCTGAAATGGCCTTATTTCTCGCAAAACAGGGCGCGTGTGCGGGGTCACGGTGGCCTGCGTCTTTGCTGTTATGGCTCATGAACGATCTTTGTCAATCGAAAGTGGTTATGCGAAATCGCGCAGTTTAATTTATAATCACGCCCGCCAAGTGACGACTCAATTTCTCACAAAGCTTGAGGGCGCTCTGAATGATTGCGCCGCCGACATCGACGCGCTTTACGCGCGCTGCGCGGAAGCTGCGCCCACTTACGGCGTGTCCGAGGCCGATTTCGGAACTGCGGTGAGAGGGGCGGTCGATAAATACCTGGTCGATCACGCTCACGGCAACGCTCCGTCGGCTGACCAGATTCGCCAGTTTCTCGGCGAGCTTCAGGTCGCAGACCTCTATCTGGCTCTGGCCTGCGCGCGCGGCAACGATGACGCCTGGGTGGCGTTTGACCAGTCATACCGCCCTTATATTGAGCGCATCGCGCGCCACCTGGCGAGCGTCGAGTTGGATGCCGAAGAAGTCATTGATTCTGTTTACGTCGAGCTTTACGGCACGCGCGTGGTCAGCGGGGTGAGGCAATCAAAGTTTGCGACCTACACGGGGCGCGGAACCTTACGCGGGTGGCTGCGCACGGTCGTCTGGCACGCCGTCATAGACATGCACCGCGCGCGGCACGACGAGATTTCAATAGACGATTGGTCGGAGAGTGGAGGCGAGACGCATGATCGACCGGGCTGGCGCGCAGAAGCGCGCGGAGGCGAAGGGGCGATGGTAGACCGTATCGCACGCGAACGTTACGCGTCGGCGACCGTCGCGGCTCTGGATACTTCGCTCTCGACCTTAGACGACCACGAGAAGCTCTTGCTGCTCTACTACCACGTCGAAGGATTGAAGCTGCGTGAGATCGCACGGCTCGTCGAAGAGCCGGCCTCGCCGCTCAGGCGCTGGTTTCAGCGCCAGTCGAAGCGGCGCACGATTACGCCCGAGAGCCGCGTTCACGAATCGACCGTGATGCGCTGGCTGGAGAAGGTTTACAGTAAGGTGCTTGACCGCTTTCGCAGTGAATTGGAAGAGAAGGGCGGCTTGAGCGCCGAAGAGATTGATATCTGCATTGAGATGGCGACGGAAGATTTGGCAAGCGAAGACGTGCGCCGCCATTTAACCGATGTCCCTGCGGAGAATTTGAGCAAAGGCAGGGGCGAATAGCCGTCTACTCGGAAGGGAGGCCTCGAAAGATACGGTGCCGCGACCAAAAAGAAACAGAGAGACCGAGGCCATGCGCCGCATGATTCATCAGCACCTACAACGCAGCGCACTTGTAGCTCCGCCGATGCTCACGGACATGCATCTGGACGAAGATGCCCTCTCTGCCTTTATTGAAGGTCGCCTCACGGAGACCGAATCAGCGCCGGTCATCTCGCATCTGGTCTCCTGTGGGTTCTGTCGTCGCATCACGGCGCAACTGGTTCGCCTGGACTCCGAAACGAGCGCAGCCGAGCCGCACACCCCCGCTTCGACCGAAGAGCCTGGACGCATCCGTCGCCTCCTGCAAGACCTGGCCGCGCGCGTGCTCCCTTCCGCAGACGACGCTGGAGATGCGGTCTTCGCCTATCATGCTCCGGCTGACGACTTCCGGCGAAAAGATGAGGCGGCTGCGGCGAGCGAGGACGCGACCGCCGAAGAGACCAGGCCGGAAAATCAATCTGACCCGGAACCCAACAAATAGTAGGGGCAGGTAAAGTCCCTGCCCGTTTTCTCGTCTCTCGATTCGGGCAGGGCTTTTGGATTCCTGCCCCTGCTACCATCTCAGACCAGATTGCAAATAAAAGAGGGCGTGGGACGATCCACTAAGCGACACGAAACGACACGAAACTTCCTCTCATTTCGTGTCGTTTCGTGTTGATTCGTGGATCGTCCCTATCCTCTTTGATTCTGCTCTCTGGAATTACTTCATTTTGCGACCAGATGTCAGAGCATCGTCACCAGTGTTGCTCCGATAAACGGAAGCGCCGCAGCCACGCCATTCTGTCCGTCTTTGCTGAGGGGCGTGAAGCGCACGCGGCGTATGCGGCGGCGGTCAACGCGTTCGACCGTAAAGCGTGCGCCTTCATGTTCGACCGTCTCACCCGCTCTGAGAAGGCGTCCCGCCTTCGCGAGCAGGAATCCGGCGAGCGTCGTAAAGCCTGCCTCTTCCGGCAGCCGCAAATTTAAGCGGCGATTAGCGTCGCGCACGGCCAGCATCCCGTCCAAAAGGAACGTGCCGTTCTCTTCGACGACCTGCGCTCTCACCTCTTCGTCATATTCGTCGTTGATCTCGCCGACGATCTCTTCCAATAAATCTTCGAGCGTGACGATGCCTTCGATGCCGCCGTGCTCGTCTATGACGAAGAGAAGGTGCGTTTGCGACGACTGCATCTGCGCGAGCACGCTGCCGAGCCGCGCCGTCGCCGGAACGAACATCGGCGGGTGAAGCAGCTTCTCCAGATGGAAGTTGGCGGGATCGGCGCGCAGGCAAGGGACGAGGTCCTTCATGAAAAGCACGCCGATGATCTCGTCGAGCCGCTCGCGATAGACAGGCAGGCGTGAATAGCCCGTCTCGCAAAAAACCTTCTCGGCCTCATCCATGGTGGCCGTCACCGGCAACGCGACGACGTTGATACGCGGCACCATCGCCTCGCGAACTTCCGCCGCCGAGAAGTCGAAGATGCGATTGATTAATCGTTGCTCGTCGGCTTCGAGATGTCCGCTCTTGTGCGAAATATCTACGAGCTGGCGCAACTCTTCCCCCGTATAAATAGAGGCGTGTTCGCCTGAAGGATGAAGGCCGAAGAGACGCACGGTGCGCGTGCCCGCCCAGTCTAAAAGCCGTATCGGCCAGCGAAACATCTTGTAAAACATCAGCATCGGCCATGCGATAGCGAGGGCGACTTTTTCGGCGCGCTCAAGGGCGAGCGTCTTGGGCGCTAGTTCACCGAGCACGATGTGAAGAAACGTGATAATCGTGAAGGCGACGCCAAAGGCCAGCGTTTCCATCACAGCGGGCGGAAGGCGATCAAGGTACGGTACTTTTTCGAGGAGGTGCGCGACAGCCGGTTCGCCCAACCATCCCAGGCCGAGCGAGGCGAGCGTGATGCCCAACTGAGTGGCGGAAATATAAGCGTTGAGGTCGTCTACCAGCCCTAACAGGCGTATGGCTCGCTGGTCGCCGCCCGCCGCCAGCGTCGCAATGCGCGAACGCCGCACACCCACCAGGGCAAACTCCGAAGCCACGAAGAAACCGTTAGCGAAAACGAGGAGAAAAACAGCAAGGATACCGAGAGCATTCAGCATGATTTTTAGAGTTAAGAGTCAGGAGCCTGTAGAATTGAGGCAAAGGAAAAGACAGGTCTTTCTATCGACTCCAGACTCAAGACTCCTGACTCTTGACTGTTAATAGCTTAATCGTTTGAGCTTGGAAGCACAACCGGCTGACTACTCTCTGTGAGAGAGCGGTCATGGATCAGTTTGCAAAACTGAACGATGCGGTTCTCGGCCCAGAAACGGTCTTCGCCGCCCATGTCCGCGCCGACAAAACCGACGTGCCCGCCGTGAGGCGGATCGAGAAGAATGATGTAAGGGTTTTGGGCGACCGCCGGGTGGTGTAGCGGATGGAAAGGGATGAAGGGGTCGTCCTGCGCGTGAATGATCAGGGTCGGCGTATGGATGCGACCCATGAGCGGGAGCGCGCTCGCGCGTTCGTAGTAATCTGCGGCATCCCTGTAGCCTGCGTCGAGCGCCGTATAACGATTGTCGAAATCCCGGATCGTACGCACCAGATGCAGGTCGCTCAGATCATAAAGGTCTGGATAGAGGCGCTTCTTCTGACGCATGCGGCGTCGCAGGCTGCGTATGAAAGACTGCTGGTAGAGAAGGTTCGCGCGCTGCTCGATAGCATCGGCGCAGGTGCTCAAATCAACCGAAGGCGAGACGGCGCAGATGGCCGAAAGCTCGGGCGGCACATGCTCTCCATCCTCGCCTGCGAGCTTCAGCGCCATGTTGCCGCTCATCGAAAAGCCTACGAGAAAGATGGAAGAGAGGCGGTCGCGCTCGATCAACTCGTGGGCGACGGCGCGCAGGTCGTTGCTGAGGCCGCTGTTGTAGAGCGTCGGCGTGAGGTGTTCCGTGTTGCCGCAGTTGCGCATATTGACGCGCACGACATTGAAGCCCGCGCTGAAGGCTTTCGCGGCAGTGCCAAGAATATAGATGGAGCTGCTTGAGCCTTCGAGCCCGTGCGTGAGCACGATGGTCGGATGTCTGAGCGGGTCTGTCTGCCAGCGGCAGTGCGCGAGGAGTTTGATGCCCGGCTCGACCTCGAACAGGCGCTCGCTGTCGGTGCGGTGCGCGCGCAGCGCGAACCGACGCGGCCAGGTATAACCGGCGAGCGTCTGCGCATGGCCGCTTCTGAACCAGGGATGCGGCTTGAAAGGTCTCTCTTCGAGCGCACACGCAATCCCGGAGAGCAAAGACCAAACATCTCCTTGTGAAAGGTGCTGAGAGGCGATTTGATTTGTCGTTTCAACCCCCGTGCTCATAAACCTTCTGCCGGTGAGCGTAGATCAAACAATCCCTTCATCGCTTAACCCGATGAGAGCGGGAGCCAAGATCACGCGTCCGAAGCGGCTCCCATGCTTCGACCCGTTTATTTTATACAAGAGAGGGCGGGCAAGGGAAGAGTGAGATGGAATCGCGGCTCTTAAATTTAGAGACCGCGCGGCTGCCAGCCCCCCTCTCCCACGGCTGGAATACGTCGCCGAAAATTGATTATATCTGCTCAGGGAAAAGCATTGACGCAAAACTGTTAGTAGGGTAGAATGCGCGCCACTCGGACGGATGCTGAAAGTGTCCGTCTAGCGCTGGGCGGGGTGAGGACGTCCAGTGCGCCCTCACATTCGTAATTGAATGTGAACGAAGCGGCGATGAATGGTGTACTTAGAGCTTAGCTCCCATTCATCGCCGTTCTCGTGTCTAAAACCCGATCCCCTCCAAGAAAAGATTAAGCGCCAGGGACGCAAAGGGAGCACACGAAAGGAGAAGACTCTTTGTGACCTTTGCGCCTTATTCTCTGCGCTCTTTGCGGTTAAGATTTAACCGTCTTCGGCTATACTCCTCTTCTCGGAGCGGCGGCTTTTGCCCGAACGTAGTTCGTGTTGTAGTATGTGCGGTTGCGCGATCCCATAAAAGCAACCCGTAGAGTTTTAATATGACCTGCCGCCCGCTTTCGCAGGGCAAGGCCGAGTCAGTAATTCCCCTATCTAAGGAAGAGACGAATGATTGAATTTGAATTGACTGATGACCATAAGGCGATACGCCAGACGGTGCGTGATTTCGCTCAAAAGGAGGTCGCCCCCCGCATCAAGGAGTTGGACGAAAAGCAGCAGTTTGATCGCTCCATCCTGGACAAGATGGCGGAGCTAAACATCCTCGGCGTCTGCATCCCGGAAGAGTATGGAGGCGCTGGCTTCGACTATATCTCGCTCGGGCTGGTGTGCGAGGAGCTTGAGGCCGTCGATACGTTCCTGCGCGTCGTCATGTCCGTGCACACGGGGCTTAATTCGATGACGCTTCTGACGTGGGGCACGGAGGAGCAGAAGCGCAAGTATCTGGTGCCACAGGCCAAGGGCGAGAAACTCGCCACCTACGGGTTGACGGAGCCCGGCGCGGGCTCGGACGTGGTCGGCGCGCGCTCCAGCGCACGACGCGAGGGCGACGAGTGGATTTTGAACGGCGAAAAGATGTGGATCAGTCTCGCGGATGTGGCCGACAACTTCCTCTTCTTCTGCTGGACGGACGAAGAGAAACGCCGCAAGCGCGATCACACGGGGATGTCCTGCTTCATCGTCGAGCGCGGAATGAAAGGCTTTTCCTCCGGCACGATCCACGGCAAGATGGGCATCCGCGCGGGCAACACCGGATACTTTTCGTTGCAGGACGTGCGCGTGCCCGCAGAGAACATGGTGGGCGAAGAGGGCGAAGGATTCAAGATCGCCATGTTCGCTTTGGAGCAGGGGCGTTATACTGTGGCGGCGGGCGCAACCGGCGTCATACGCGCGGCGCGCGACGCCTCAGTCGCTTACGCCCTTGAGCGCGAGACGTTCGGGACGAAGATCGCCAACCACCAGCTCGTCAAACAGAAGATCGCCGAGATGGAGGCCGATTACCAGATGTGCCACCTCCTGTGGCTGCGCGCGGGCTACCTGAAGAACACGGGCAAGTTCAACGCCAAGGAGACTTCTCTGGCGAAATGGCAAGCGACCATCCGCAGCGAGAAGGCTGCCTCGATGGCGATAGAGGTGCACGGCGCTAACGGCTACTCGAACGATTATCCTGTCGAGCGCTACCTGCGCAACTGCAAAGCGGCGGTCATCTACGAAGGCACGCGCGACATACACACCTTGATGCAGGCCGACTGGGCGCTGGGGATGAGAAAAGAGAAGGCCGCGCGCAAGCGGCTTCCACCCTGGAAGCCTACGGAATCAAGAGAGGCCGTCGCCGCAGACTAAAAGCAAATGATGAATTAGGAATGATGAATGATGAATTAAAGACCAAAAGAAAAGCGGTCAGTTCCACTTTTCATTCATCATTTCGCGTTCATCATTCCGCATTTCCTCTTCGCGCCCGCTCTGCTAGTATGGCGGGGCATTTCTTACATCTCGCGACCCATTTTGATGTTAGGACTTGGCGTTTGATCTAAAAAGCGAAGGCCGCGCGCAAGACGCTTCCGCCGTGGCGTCCGACGGAATCAAGAGAAGCCGCCGCTGCTGATTAAAGGGAAGATATGGGAAACCGCCCGGAAGTCTGTTAAGAACTGCGGGCGGTTTCCTCTACCTGCATGAATTTCCTTTGACAGTCGGCACGTCAAGAAGGCCAGTAGACGAGAATCACGTCCCAAGCCCAACGCCCTGCTGGTGAGTGTTGCGCGTCGTCCACCCTGGCGCGATAACGGAACTGGTTGCCGTATTGGTCGCGCCGCCTTGAGACGCTATAGTCCAGCGAAATAGACCCGATCTTGAGCGATGCTAACGCGCGTAACTCACCCGGCTCTGAGAGGCCGTTGTGATTCGTGTCCTGCCACAGACGTAAAGCGGAGAAGATGGCGTCTCTGCCATCTATCTCGCCATCGCTGTTGCCACCGTTCTCCGACTTGTCATATTCAGCAAGTGCGAGGAAGCCGTTGCGCGCCTGGCCTGTTGGCGGCTGAGGCTGTGGCGTGACGTTGCCGAATAGCTCTGCGCCGTTGTCAATCGTCTCATTACCGTTGCGATCCAAAGCCAGCCACGCATCGTCCGCGCCAGCGCGTGTCCAACTCAGATGCTCCGGCCTGCCGTCGTTGTTCAGATCGAAGACAACGCCGCTTTGTACGCTGGTCAGGTCAAAGCCGTTGCCGCGAGGGTCGATCAATATCGGGGTCGGGCAGGCCAGATCAGTCTCACCGCCATCAACAGCCGTCAGGGTGTTGACGACATCGCAGACGCAACCGCAATACTCCGTATCCCAGTAACCTGCTCCGCAATATCGGATAGTGCCACATCCGGCGATGGGACAATTTTCATCAGTTCGCCCGTCACAGTTGTTATCCTTTCCGTCGCATAATTCGGGAGCGCCGGGGTAGACATTCGCGCCTTCTCCAGGCTCATCATTACAATCTGTGCCGCCGCAACTCTCGGCATACCGACCATCTCCATCTCGGTCACAGTAGGCAGAACAAGGGTTAATCAGGTATTCGGGACAAAGAATTTCATTGTTTGTGCCACATTTCTTAATTTTTCGAGTTGGTTCGCCACACATGCCAAGAGGGTCTTCGCAGCCTACGACCGAGATAGTTCTGGCTTGCCCGCATTGGCAATTGTAAAAGGCTCTTTTTAGAAAAGAACAAGATGAGCCAGGGCAGCATAAGTTCGACTGAAGTGAAGGTTCTGGAAATGGGCTGCTTCCTTTTATAAAGGCGATGGGTCTCAAGAAGTTTTGAAGGAGCGTGATGGTGGGAGGATTAAACTGAACGTCTGTGAGATTGATACTGACTCGCCCCGCCCCCCTCCCCACCCCGCAAGAACCGTTTGATGTCTTCCCCTTCGGTTTGTTTGGCATCGGCGTTCCTCCCGTACTCACAAATCCTGTTCCATCGCCGAAGTTGAGTTGCTGAAAGACAAGATGAACCATTCTGATCTGAGACTGCGCAAGGTGGATGCTGGCCGCGTGGTGCTCGAAGGATTCCACGTCATCTTTAGGAACCGTAAAAACATAGCTCTCGCCCGGAGTGATCGGCGTATCTTCGGCGCGCAACGGCTCGTTGAAATCTATCAGTTCCATTCTGCCATATCGCAGGGGAATGATTATGCCATAACCCCCAACTTTAATACCTGGAAACAAGATCGCCATATCTAAAAAGTAGATCGGTTTCTTCGAGGTGTTCGTCACCTTAATCTGCAAGTTGCGGAGCAGCGGCTCGGCCTTGAGATTTTGAAACTCTACTTTGATCGGCAGGTGACGAGGTATCTGGTTCTCTATCACTCTCTCCGGTGAAGCGGAATAATCGACCTCGTCCATCTCTTCTGTTACACGTTTACCTCCGACATTCTTAACCTTCCAGGCAGGTAAAGCTTCCTGCTGTTGTGACTTGATCTGGGCCGTGCTCAACACAACCCCGATGCTGCTTGGCAGGCCGATGCAAAGTACAAATGCTAAACTGAGTGTGATCCGGCGTCTGGAAAGGGCTTTCATGTGAAGTTCCTCCTTCGATGGGGGCAACCTACCGTGAAGTAAGTTGAGAAGTGGTCAGCAGGAGGAAGACCTTTAGGCATTGTGTGAGTCAGGCTCTTGCTAACGCTTAATGCGAACCAGGGGCAGTCTATGCCTGAGTATGTGGGGAGTCAAGATTTATGATCGAGCAACTGCCCTTCTTGCTCTACAATTTCCGCGCCTGCTCTGCTAGTATGGCGGCGCATTTCTTCGATCACGCGAGCCGCTTTTGTGTCTGAACTCGGCGCGCGGCTCAAAACTTCTAATCGGGAGCACAGGAGAAGGATGAAACAAGAGTTGAAGATAGAGCGTGAGCTGTCTCTGGATTTTCTGCGCGTCTGTGAATCGGCGGCGATTGCGGCGGCACGCACGATGGGACAGGGCGACCGCAAGTATTCGGACCACGTCGCCGTCGAAGCGATGCGCGAGGTGATGGACGCCGTGCCGATGCGTGGCCGGATCGTGATCGGCGAAGGCGAGCGCGACGAAGCGCCTATGCTCTACATAGGCGAGGAGATCGGCGCAGGCTTCCGAGCGCCCAAGGATACGCGCGATGCATTCCCGGAAGTTGACATCGCCGTCGATCCGCTCGAAGGCACGAACCTGTGTGCGCTCGGAGCCAACAACGCCATCGCCGTGCTGGCCGCCGCCGAACGAGGCGGACTCCTCAACGCGCCCGACATTTACATGGATAAGATCGTCGTCGGCCCTTCGTCGCGCGGCGCTATCGACATTGACGCGCCCGTCAAAGACAACTTGAAGAACATCGCGCGTCGTCTCGGGCGCGACGTGGAAGATTTGACGGTCATCGTGCTCGAAAGATCACGTCACAAGAAGTTAATCAGCGAAGTTCGCGAAGCGGGCGCGCGCATACGCTTAATCGGCGATGGCGATCTTTCGGCGGGTATCTCGGCAGCCGTCGCGGGCACAAACATACATGCGCTGATGGGCATCGGCGGAGCGCCGGAAGGCGTGCTGACGGCGGCGGCGATGAAGTGCTTGAACGGAGAGATTCAAGCCCGGCTGGTCTTTGATCCCGACCGCCTCGGCGTCGATAAGGACAAAGTGCCAGCCCGCGATCAGGTCATCGAGCGCCTGCGCGAGATGGGCATCACTGATCCAGATAAGATTTACGACACGGACGATCTCGCGCCCGGCAAAAGTATCATCTTCGCCGCCACGGGCGTCACAGACGGAGCGCTGCTGCGCGGCGTACGCTTCTTCGGCACAGGCAAGCGTACGCATTCCCTCGTCATGACGACTGAATCGAGGAACATACGCTTCGTCGATACCGTGCACGTCGAAGGCGGCCCCGACTCGGTGATTCGATTCTAAAAACAGTAGACAGTAGACAGTAGTCAGTAGCCAGTAGAAAGAAAGCAGAGTGCGATGCTTCGCTGGCTACTATGGTTTATGATGAACAACATCAACCACATCAAACGCTTTTCTTTTCTACTGACTACTGACTACTGGCTACTGTCTACTTGAGTGTTTATGTTCTCTTCCGCCCAGGTTTACATTCCGCAGTGCTCCCCGCGCGGGCTGTCTTTGAAGGGGCCGCTCGTCGTGTGGTGTGTGGTCTTGGGGCTCGCGCTCGCGCTGCCTGGGTTAATCGTGGGCGCGCCTCTGGCGCAGGCTCGCGGACACAATTTTTTTGCGCTCACGGTCTACGGAGCTTTCAGTTTCCTGTGCCATCAAATTCCCGAACGCTCGTTTCACCTTGCAGGTCATAGCTTCGCCGTCTGCGCCAGGTGCACGGGGCTCTATGCGGGGTTTGCTCTGGGTGTGCTCGTCTATCCGCTGGGGCGCAGTTTGCGTCAACTGGAGACGCCGCGACGACGCTGGCTGCTCGCGGCTTGTGTGCCGACGCTCGTGGACTGGGCGCTCGGGTTCTTAGGCTTCTGGGAGAATACACATCTTTCACGCTTTGCGACGGCGGCGCTGCTGGGCGCTGTGTGCGCTTTCTACGTTGTGCCGGGTCTAATCGATTTAAGCCTCTACGGCTGGGGCTACCTGTTTCCAGCGCGCCGCGCCACAGCTTCGGTGGAAGATAAGCGGCGCATGGCCGACGTGAACCTCACTTCAACGCGACGCAGCGCGCCCAGCGATTACAGCTCGCCGTCGAGCCGTATATAAACTCGGAAGGCCGTACCTCAAGCTTGTTCAATATTTCCCCGAAGGCACCATGCGATGAAGAATAAGTTGCTGCCAGCGTTCATTGGTGGAGGGTCTATATTCCTGCTCTTACTGCTGCTGTCGCTCATTCCGGGCGTCAGGTGCTGCACCATCATTTTGACCATCCTCGGCGGCGTGCTCGCAGCCTACCTCTTGATCAGGAAGTCACAGACTCCCGTCTCGAAGGGCGAAGGCGTAATCGTCGGAGCCCTGGCCGGAGCCGTCACGGGTGTGTTCAGGCTTGCGTTTCTCGCGATCAGCTACCTGCTCAATAGAGACAACATCCAGATAATGCTTCGCGAAGCGGAAGCGCGTATGCGGCAGTTCGGAGTTGAGTTCAACGAGAACTCGCTGACTTTTATTATTCTCGCGGGTATCATTTTCGGCGTCGTCCTGTTGGTCGTCCTCGAAGCGCTCGGCGGCCTCCTCGGCGTCACTCTGTTCGAGAAGCGCAATGAGACGACAACGCTGCCGCCTCCTCCTCCTCCTCCAACTCTGCCCGGTAGCGCCGACGCTCCGGGGGGCATACCCGGTCTTTAATACAGGCATCTATTAGGGTACAATGTAGCGTCTTAAGCCGGGCAGCGCTTCGATGCATTTAAGCCGAACGCGCTGCTCGTTTAGCGTTGTGGCCGCTCGTGGGAACCGGAAGCGTTCGGCTCCGAAAGCGCCGCGTCGGGTACTTGATTGAAACGTTCCTGAGTTTTCTAAATGTCTTTCGCCAATCCCGCAATGCTGATCTGCGCGCTCATGGCAGCCGCACAGGCCACGCCCGAAGAACTGAAGAAAAAGACCATCGAGTTGTGGGAAAACTACCAGTCTGTAATCACCAAGACGAGCGGCAACATCAGCCCGCTCTACCGGCTCGACGGTTTTGACTGGACGATTCTCATCCTCTACTTCACCATCCTCACAGTGCTCGCCGTCTATGGCGCTTACCGCATCAAGCAGGTGGTGGACTTCTGGCGCTACCGCCAGATAGTGCCTCGACCGAAAGCCTCTTTCCGCGAGACTGAATTGCCGCGCATCACCGTGCAGCTCCCGCTTTTTAACGAGATGTACGTCGTCGAGCGGCTCTTGAAGGCTGTGACGGAGATAGACTACCCGCGCGAGCGCATAGAGATTCAGGTGCTGGATGATTCGACAGACGAAACTGTGAGGCTTGCGCGCGCCACCGTCGAGCATTACAGGGAGCAGGGCTTCGACATCGTCTACATACATCGCTCGGACAGGACGGGATTTAAGGCCGGGGCGCTGGAGAACGGGTTGAAGGCCGCCAGCGGCGAACTGGTCGCCATCTTCGACGCGGATTTCGTGCCCAAGCCGGATTGCCTGCGCAAGCTCGTTCACTACTTCACAGACCCGCTCGTCGGTTGTGCGCAGATGCGCTGGTCACACATCAACGGCTCCTACAATCTTCTGACGCGCCTTCAGACCATCATGCTCGACGGCCACTTCGTCGTCGAACAGACGGTCAGAAACCGCACGGGCGGCTTCTTCAATTTCAACGGGACAGCCGGTATCTGGCGACGCAAAGCCATAGAGCTCTCCGGCGGCTGGCAGCACGATACGCTGACGGAAGATACAGACCTCAGTTTCCGCGCGCAGTTGATGGGCTGGCGTTTCGTCTACCTGTTGGACGAAGACGCGCCCGCTGAAATCCCCGTCGAGATCAACGCTTTCAAGGCGCAGCAGCGGCGCTGGGCGAAGGGCGTGATGCAGGTCGGGCTGAAGCTTTACCGCAGAATCTGGGGCGCGCCCCTGCCGCTCCGGGTCAAGCTGGAGATGTTCTTTCGCCTGACGGGCAATATCAGCTACCCTTTGATGATCGTCGTCAGCCTCCTGCAATTCCCGCTCCTGCTCGTACGCTACAATCAGGGCTTCTACCACTTGATGGCCTTCGACGTGCCGCTCCTCTTCTTCTCGACCATCTCCGTGATCCTCTTTTACGGCACGGGCGTCTGGTATCTGGACAAGCGGCGCACGCCGAGGCTTCTTCACCTGCCGCTCGTCATGGCGCTCGGCATAGGGCTCGCTTTCTCCAACGCCCGCGCCGTGCTCGAAGCCCTCGTCGGGTGGAAGACGGAGTTCGTGCGCACGCCCAAGTATCGCGTCGAGGAGACGACGGACGAAACGTGGAAGCGTAAAAAGTATAAGCGCAAGCGCGGCCTCCTGCCGCTTTTGGAGCTTGGCTTCGCCATCTATTTCCTGCTCGCCATGCTCTACGCCATGCGTATGCACCTGTGGGGCACGATCCCTTTTCTCTTCCTCTTCTTCTTCGGCTACGGCTACATGGGGCTCATGAGCCTGCTACAGACGGCCAGCGGGCGACGCTTGCAGGAGTTGTGGCGGCCTCTCGCTGTGGGGCGGCGCACCTGAGCGTATGAACATCAAAGAGCAATTCTTCATTGAGTAACAGGGGAAGAAGAGAATTAAACGCAAAGAGCGCAAAGGGAAGGCACGCAGAGGGCGCAAAGAATAGATTCTCTGCGCCCTCTGCGTCTTCCTCCTTTGCGCCCTCTGCGTTTAAGGTGTTTCCGTACACGCAAACGAACTCCGATTTATCTTAAAGTCGAGATCATACAGATGAACAAGCTTCTCCGGGCAATGCGCCTGCATTTCACATCCCTTCTCTTCGTCAGCCTGTCTTGCCATCTGGTATTCGCTACGCCAGCCGCCGGAGACTTTTATGACGAGCCGGGCGTGCGTCTGCTCAATCAACCTTTGAGCGAATACCGCGCGCGGCGTCAGAAGCTGATGAGCGAGACGAAAGACGGCATCGTCCTCATCCTCGGCAGCGTTGAGGAAGAGGCCGGGATTGAAGAGCGCTACAGGCAGAACAACTGGATGGCTTACCTGACGGGCGTGCGCACGCCTGACGCTGCCGTGCTGCTCGTGCCGCCCGGCCTCCCTTCATTGGACGGCGCGCGTGAGATCGTCTTCATTCCGCCGCGCAATCCTCTGATGGAACGCTGGACGGGCGTGCAGCGCGCGCCGGGGCCGGAGACCGCCAGCGCGTACGGCGTCGAGCGCGTCCTTTCAATCAGGGATGATCTGTGGCCGAAGCTGAAAGAGGCTGCCGCGCTCCCGGCTTTTAAAGGTGCGAATGGTCAGACGACGATGAAGCTCTACACGATTGCGCCGCGCAGCATCAATGAAGGCAACGTGCGCCAGGCGCTGTTCGTCCAGAAAGCACTGGAACAACTGCCGGGCGTCGAGGTGGCTACAGGCGAGCGCTCGTTCGTCCGTCTCGTCGCAGAGATGCGCAAGATAAAATCGTCATCGGAAGTTGCGCTGCTTCAGAAGGCTATAGACATTACGGGTGAAGCCGTGCGCGACATCGCGAAGGGGCTCAAGCCCGGCATGTACGAGTACGAGGTGCAGGCGATTCTCGAAGCCGCTTTTACACGCAACGGCGCTGAGCGACCGGGCTTTCCCTCCATCGTCGGCAGCGGCATCTATTCGACGATCATGCACTATAGCGAGAATCACAAGAAGATAGACGCAGGTGATCTGGTCGTCTGCGACATTGGCGCGGAGTATTCGCTCTACACGGCGGACATCACGCGCACCTTTCCCGCCAACGGCAAATTCACAGCCCGCCAGCGCGACATCTACCAGCTTGTCCTTGATACGCAGGCGGCTGCCGCTGCCTACTGGAGGCCGGGGATGAGGAGCCCTGACCTGCATCAATTCGCCGTCGAGTTTTTACGCAAGAGCCCGCTCAGAGCGCGCGACACGGACGGGCGCGAGTACACGATGGATCACTTCTTCATACACAGTTTAGGCCACTTCCTGGGGATGGATGTCCACGATGTCGGCAACGAGAGCTACCCCATGCAGGCGGGCGAAGTCTTCACCATCGAGCCCGGCATCTATATTGAAACAGAGAAGCTGGGCGTGCGCATCGAAGATGATTACATCGTCACGCCGGAAAAGACTCTGCGCAAACTCTCCGCCGCCATTCCATCCGCCCCCGACGAGATCGAGCAACTGATGGCATCAGCCCGTAGTGGCTCTCGTTGATGACAGGTCTGGTGTTATCAAGTAAGACGAATTAAACGCAAAGGACGCAAAGGGACGCAAAGTTAATAAATTCTTTCGCGTCCCTTTGCGTCTTCACCTTCGCGCCCTTTGCGTTTATTGTCTCTTCGCAGGCGTGTCAGCGTCTGCCCGCATTCAATATGCGAAGCAGCGCGAGGAAGATGTTGAAGACATCCAGGTAGAGCGACAGCGCGCCCGCCACATACTCATTGGTCGGGTAATGGCGAATGATGTTCGACGTATCGTAGAGCACGAAGCCCGTAAACAGCAGCAGCGTGGCGGCGGCCACCGCGAACCCGAGCGCGCTTGAGCCGACGATCAGGACGTTCAGGAGACCTGCCAGGATGACGACGATTAATCCCGTGACGACCATTCCGCGTAAGAAACTGAAGTCGCGCTTCGAGATGAAGACGTAAGCCGTCAACCCGCCGAAGATGCCTACCGTCAGCACGCCCGCCTGAAGGATCGAAGCCGGGTTATCTTGGCCGATAATCCACAGCACCGGCGAAATGATAATGCCCGTCAGCGTCGTAAAGCCGAAGAGCGCGAACAGGTTGACGCCGGGTACATGCCGCACAGCCTGCGCGCCCATCACACCGCCGAGCATAACGAGCAGCGCGATCCAGGGATGCTGCGCTGCGGCAATCATGAGCGGCGGAAAGACGAATCCGATCAGCACGCCGCCGATGCCAAACAAGGTGGCCGCAAAAAAGAGAGCGTATACCTTGCGAATAAAACTCAGGCGCTCGGCCACGCTCGCCTGCGCCGCCGTCTGTGCCTGAAGGCCGCCCCATCCGCCTTCTGGAAGCCCTAAGCCCCGGGGCTGTGAGTACCGCTGATTCTGAGACTGAAAGTCGTTCATATAAGTCATCCTTTGTCCGAAACCAAAGCCCACCTTCGGTCTATTCCATATCATAGAGATGAGCGCTATTAAGATGCAAACGGGGGATCGAAGAGATGCATAGGAGGAAGTAGACAGTAGTCAGTAGTCAGTAGTCAGTAGGCGCTTCGCGCTTGCGGGCGCTGTCGCTGAAACTCTGATGATTCGCTAGCGAATGCTTTTCTACTGTCTACTGTCTACTGACTACTGTCTACTGAAAATCATTGCTTGCCACTCGGAGCAGTTCGGCCACGCTCCAGGCCTGTGCGATGCAGCCGCGTGGGCTGTGCGGCGCATCTCCGTCAAAGATTTCCGAGACCTGGCCGAGTCCTGCTTCGTGCAGGTGCTTTTGGAAAGGGGCGAGCCAAAGGGCAACCCGCTCAAGAGCTACGGGAGTTCGCCCGTGAATTTTGATGTAGGCTGTGATAAACGGCCCCATCAGCCAGCCCCAGACAGTGCCCTGATGATAGGCCGTGTCGCGACTGAAGGCATCGCCTTCGTAAGTGGCACGATAACGCGGGTCAGACGGTGCTAGACTCCTGAGACCGTAGGGCGTCAGCAGGTCGCGCTCGACGACCTCCAGCACGCGCCTCGCCCTCTCACGGGTGAGCATCGTAAAGGGCAGGCTGACGGCGAAAATCTGGTTGGGGCGGATGGAAGGGTCGCGCCCCTCTTCATCAATGACATCGTAGAGGCAGCCCGCCGCCTCGTTCCAGAATAACGGGTCGAAATTTCGGAGCGCGTGCGCTGCCATCTCTTCGTACAGCTTGCGGCGAGCCGCATCATTGAATTGCCGCGCCAGGTGCTCCATGACACACAGCGCGTTATACCAGAGCGCCTGAATCTCCACAGGCTTCCCGCGACGCGGCGTGACGACCAGATCGCCTATCTTCGCGTCCATCCATGTCAGTTGCAAGCCTTCTTCGCCGGACGCGAGCAGCCCGTCCGCGTCCACACGAATGTTGTAGCGCGTCCCGCGCATGTGCCAGTCGATGATACCGGTCAGCACGTCGTAGAGATTCGCGCGAACGAACTCGTAATCGTTGGTGTAAGTGAGGAGCGCACGAATGGCTTCGAAGAACCAGAGCGTCGCGTCCACGTTGTTGTATTCGGGTGATTCGCCCGCGTCTGGAAAGCGGTTGGGAAGCATGCCGCGATCAACGTGGCGAGCGAAGGCTAGGAGAATGCTGCGAGCCTCCTCTGCGCGTCCGGTGACGAGGGTCAGCCCCGGTAGCGCAATCATCGTGTCGCGCCCCCAATCGCTGAACCAGTGATAGCCGGCGATGACTGTCTTTCCGCTGCCGCGCGCCACTATGTATTTATCGGCGGCAGCCACAAGCGCCGTCACCAGTTCGTCAGACACGAAAGAAGAGGTTGGCGATGATGTCAGCACAGACTTGCGACGGCTGGACTCGGCCTCGCGGTATGTGTTCGCCTCATGGGCAGCGTGTTGCACGGTTGACGCGATGATATTCCCTTCGGTGCGACGGCGTAGGTCAAACTTCAAGACAAAGGGGCTGAACAGATCCTCTGTGTCATCAAACCCGCGCTCGCGCTCTTCACGGTACTCAAAGCTGCGATACCAGTAGCCTGCCGCGTCCGCTACCTCCGCGTCGTGAGCGAAGTGCAGGGGTGGCAAGTTCTCGTCGGGCGCAAACGTCAGCCGCGCGTGCTCCATCTGCACGCGCGGGTTGATCGATGGGGTTTCGTGGGACAGGCTGTGATAATCGCGAAACGCAATGAGCGGGCGCACCTCTAACGAAGGGATGAGGGATGAGGGATGAGGGATGAAACCATCCTGATTACGCTTCTCCTGGGACTCTGAACGCGGAACGAATAACTGGTATTGAATGATCGTCGTGTTCTCGCCCTCCGGCATGAAGACGGATTTTTCTAACCGCACGCCTTCAACTTCGTAGGTGAAGACGGGGAAGGGGTCGAGTCGAAACGCGGTCTGGTACAGGTAGCCCTGCGGATGAATGATGCCCGGATACTGGTTGGATGACAGCTCGAAGCGTCGCCCGTCAAGGACAAGCGTCTCTTCCAGCTTCGAGAGCATAAGGATGCGACCGACGGGTGGTTTGGTGGCCGCTAGGAGCAGTCCGTGATAACGACGTGTGTTGAGGCCGATGATCGTTGAAGAGGCGAAGCCGCCGAGCCCGTTCGTCTCCAGCCATTCACGCGTGAGCGCCGCTTCCAGGTGGCCGAGCGTCTCTTTTGTAAATTGAATCATCTCTAAAAAAGGGGTGATTAAACTTAAAAGACACAAAGTGCAGCGAAAGGATCAGCCTCTTTGCGCTCTCCGGCGTTTAATTCTCTTCCTACTTGAGATCACTAATGATGATTACGTCACGAGTAACTGCGCCGCGCGCACAGACTAGCCAGCGACCGTCGCGCGACCAGTCGAACCAGAATATCTCGTCCGTCTTAAAGTCGGTCAACTGTTTTGCGGGACCGCTGTCCAGCGTTTGGCTCCAGATATTTGAGACGCCGTCACGCGTCTCAATATACGTGAGAGCACGCCCGTCACTCGTCCAGTGAATGGGGCCGGGGTGATATTGAAAGCCGGGCACGTTCACGGGATGCTGCTGCTCTTGCCCGTCTAGAGGAAGCGTCGCCAGTTCGATAGGCGAGAGCGCCAGTTTACGGTAGTAAAAGGCGATGAGGCCGTCTTGAGGCGAGAGGTCATGGCGCCCGGAAATCTCGTAAGTCAATCGCACCGGCTCTCCCCCATCTATTGAAACTTTCCAGAGGTTCGGCGGGCCGAAAACGTATGACCTGTAGACTACCCATCGACCGTCAGGAGAACAGACCGGGTAATGGTCACCGATTCCGCTGGTTAGCTGCGTCGGATGGCTGCCGTCTAGATCTATCCTCCAGATGTACTCCGAGCCGGTGCGGTTTGAGGAGTAAACAACGTAGCGACCGTCGGGCGTTACCGACGGCTGACGATTCATGCCCGCTCCTGCCGTCAACTGTCTCTGGTTGTTCCCCTGCGGGCTGGTGATCCACAAATCCTGATTGTCGAGCGTGCGTGTTGTGTAGACGACCTCCCCTTGCGGTGTCCAGGAGAGGCCATTGAGGCCGTCATAATTGCCGGAGGTGATCTGTGTGGCCGGGCCTGTGCCTTGAACCGGCGCGATCCAGAGATTAGCCTGTTGGTCGGACTGCACCGTCACCAGAGTCCGGGAGTCCGCCGTCAGACTCAGGTCTTCATAGTCGTTCAGATCATTGGTGATCTTCCGCGCGGCGCCTTCCGGGAGAGCTAAATACCATATCTGCCTGTACAGCGTTGACCCCTCGTCGGCAGAGGCCACCATCACAAGGCCTTTACCGCCTGAGACCCATGCCATGCGCCCGACTCGCTGCCATCTTCGAGAAGTCAGCGGCCTGGTCGCCCCTCCTCCCACTTGAACTTCTAAAACGTTCTGATATTCACCCTTGTCATCAATGTTTTTGACAGAGCAGGCGATACTCTTTTCGTCGGGTGACCATGCAGGCCGCACGCCGACATTGAAAACGCTGGTGGGAGCTTTGAGGGCGACCAATTTTTGCTCCCCCGTGCCGTCAGAGTTGGCAGCGATCAGAGATGTCTCGTTCCGGTCGGGATAACCTCGCACGAACGCCATGCGCGCGCCGTCTGGAGAGAATGTGACGGGAGAGTCTACATCTTCTTGAAGCCTGATGGACGTGCCGCCGAGCACCGGAATACGGTAGAGCACGCCGGGACCCTGCTCTGACCTGACGTAATAGATGAAGTCTCCATCATTTGTGAAAGTCAGCCCCGTATAGTGAGCGTTGACCGCAGGAATGATCTGTATGCTGCTGGCTGTAGCCACCTGCTTGATCCAGAGACTTTGCCGCCCCGCCTCGGCTATCACGTAAGCGATGTACTTGCCGTCGGGTGAGATCGACGCATTGATGGCACGGCCTGTGGTCGTGAGCCTCGTCAACTTCACATTTCGAAAAGCATCCGAAGACCCCTTTCTGTTGGTGATCAGATACGCCAGGAGGGCGACAGCTATCGCCCCGACGATCAACACCGCGACGGCCAGTCGCATCCCGTTTCTATATGAGTGAAGCTTATTGTCTAGATGCCCGGGGCGTAAACTCCCGGCGGACGCGGTCAGGTGAGCGGCGGCTTCAGGGGCCTTCCGTCCTTCGGTCGCTACGACACTTGCGTCCCGGCTGACATCTGGCTGTGCTCGATAGCCCTCAACGCTCGCTTCCTCTTCCTCAATAATGATCTGTGATCTGGTGCGCTCGCTGAGAATCAGTTCCGTGTCCTGCTCCGAGGACTCTTTCACACTGGCGACAAAGCAGTAGCCTCGACCTGGGATAGTGACGATGTAGCGATGCTCCTGCGGGCTCTCACCCAGGGCTTTCCGCAGGGCGGAGATGTTGACGCTGAGGTTCGCCTCCTCGACGAAGCTGTCCGGCCAGAGACGCTTCATCAACTCCTCTTTCTCCATGACCTGTCCGCTGTGCTCTATCAGCACCAGCAGCGTCTCGAAAGCCTTCGGCTTGAGCGGCACGGGCTCGTCCTCCCTGAGCAGCCGACGCTTGACGGTGTCGATGCGGAAAGGCCCGAACTCGTAAAAATGCTCTTTTGGCTCGCTCACGCTTGGCTCTTGGAAAAAATTGGAAGTTTTAAGCGCCCTGTTAAGGACTTTTAGATAGCGCTCGGAAGATTATCGGCGACCGAGATGATCCGCAAAATCGTTTCGGAAATCATGCCGCGCCCATTTTAAAACAGGCCGTTTGGTCGAAACAACAGAAATGGCGCGCTCTCTTCGGAGAGATAAAAGGGGGGCGGAGCGTCCATCCGGGCTGGACGGCCTCAAAACGATGGGCGAGCGTGCCCGTACAGAAGATGAAAAGGACACGGATTATCACCATAGAGACCGAGCGCGTCTTAGTCGTCAGCCGTCGCCCTCGCCCCACGATTGAAGGCTGGTGCGACCGTTGCGACAGCATGGTCAGGATGGTGCACGCGTCGGAGGCTGCGGCACGCGCCCGTGTCGGCTTGCGAGAAATCTGCCGCCGCGTGGAAGCAGACCAACTCCACTTCAATGAAACGCCAGAGGGCGGACTCTTTATCTGCCTCAACTCACTGCTTGAGCAGGTCTGTTGAACGGACGGAAGAAACCAGAAGCGTGCCTGCCCCGTCAAGCGGCACGAGAATCATTAACGCGTAACCAAACAAAGGAGAACAACCGATGTACCTCAAGAGAATCTTTATGATGCTAATAGTAGCCGTGACTGCGACGGCCACAACGGCCAGAGTCAACGCACAGTCTGCGGACGCGAAGGCCAGCCCCCAGACCGGCGAGGCGACCGCCACAACGCCCAGTCCATTAGGGACATGGGAGGTCACTGCCACCTTCCCTGACGGCTTCAGGGTGAAGAGCCTTCTGACCTTGGCGCCGGGCGCAGACCCTAATGTGGGCTCAGCCTTTTCTACTTCAAATATCGACTTCACCTTCCCAGTCCCTTGCACCAACCAACAGGGGGTATGGTCTAGACCGGACGGGGGTTCGCATGTCGATCTGACGTTCAAAGGATTTTGCTACAACACATCCTTCGAGCCTTTCGGCACGCTGAAATTCCGGGAGAGCATAACGCTCGGCCCAAGGGGAAACGGGTTCACGGGACAAGTCCACGTAGAGCTTACCAGGCTCGACGGGAGCACCGAATTTGCTGCCGATGCAACGGTGCGTGCCGTACGCATGGCGGTTGAGCCTCTCCCCTGAGGATGTGCGTACCGAATCCGCCAGACGAAATAAGAAGCGGCCTGGAGATGCTCCAAATCGGCGGGGGCGCAGCCTTACAGACTTGTAAGGCTGCGCCCGCAGAATCGTTCGAGGTAGCAGACCCGGCAGCATGAAAAGAGAGTCACAGTACCCCCACCCCTTTCGAAATTGTCCTGGCATACGCCGCCTGGACATTCTTTCAGGCCGCTTCGTCACGGCAACCAGCCCTTTCGTCACAAACTCCTAGCCCTCATACGTAGCTGCCTTGCCTAATCCTTACCGCACGATTCTCGCCTGACGCGCAGTTGACTCGCCCCCGTAGCCCTGTACTGCTGGCCTACGGAATATTACACTGCAAGTTAAGCTCTCAAGAGAAGGGGATAGAGATGGCGCATAGGCGTTTGCTTCGACTGGGAATGATCTGGGGCATCTGGACCCTGATCGGTCTCTTTTTCACGAGTCAACTGTATCTCGCCAGGCTCTACACGGAAAAGCCGCTGGCGTGGCTCAACGTGCTCGTGGTGCAACTGGCGGGCTCTTATCTCTGGGCGCTGGCGACCCCGCTCATTCTCTGGCTCGCCCGTCGCTTCCCCTTCGAGCGACGGCACTGGCTTCGCAACCTATCCGTACACCTCTCAGTCAGCGTGCTTTTGATCACCCTCATCTATGTGATCTACACAGGCATCTTCTACATGGAATTCATCAAAAACCTGGGTTATCCTCTGACCTTTCGCTTCACTATTCAGAACGTCATCTTCAATTTCAGCGAAGGCGTCTCCATCTACCTGCTCCTCCTGTTTATTAGCCACGCTTTAGACTACTATCACAGGTATCAGGAGAAGGTCTTGGAAAAGTCGCAGCTTGAGATGCAGCTCGCGCAGGCGCAATTACAGGCTCTCAAGATGCAACTGCATCCGCATTTCCTCTTTAACACCCTCCACTCCATCTCGGCGCTTCTCAATAGTGACACGGAAGCAGCCCGCCAAATGATCGCGCGCCTGGGAGATTTCCTGAGGCTCACATTGGAGAACTCCGGCACTCAGGAGGTCAGCCTCCAAACGGAAATAGAGTTTCTCCAGAGCTACCTGGAGATCGAGCACATACGTTTTCAGGATCGCATGACCACGCATGTGCAAGTTGAGCCGCAGGCTCTGGACGCGCAAGTGCCTAACTTGATCCTACAGCCCATCGTCGAGAACGCCATTCGTCACGGGATCGCCCCGCGTTCCACGCCCGGTCGGATTGAAATCCGTGCGGAACATAAAAATAGCGTGCTCCGTATAGAAGTCAGAGACAACGGGCCAGGGCTGCCGGTGAATCGAAGTGCCGTCAATCTGTTTAAGGAAGGTCTCGGTCTAGCCAACACGCGTGCGCGACTACAGCAACTCTACGGCGCGGCACATCGCTTTGAGCTAACCAACGACCCTGCGGGCGGATTGATCGTGACTCTTGAAATTCCATCTGAAACCGTGATCGCCGCAGCTTAAAGGCTTTAAAGAGGAGTAGTGGTCATCCGTCTGATCTGGCTGCCGCGCATCCCGCTCGTGGAAAATTTTTCTGCCATGAACGGGCTGTGGGCGGTGTTCTATATTCAGCAGACACTGGTGGGGAATCCGAAGAGCCTGAAAGGGCTCTGCTCAGTAATAAATGGGGGGACAATGGCGGACGCTAGTGCACGTATCCGGGCGTTAGTCGTTGACGACGAATTACTTGGGCGTCAAATAATTCGTGAGATGTTGGCAGACCACACGGAGGTGGAGCTGATCGGAGAGTGTGTCAACGGCCACGAAGCCATCGCCGCAATCCGAGAGCATGAGCCCGATTTGATCTTCCTCGATGTGGAAATGCCTGAGATAAACGGGTTCGAAGTCCTCGAAGCAATCAGGGCGGAACAGCCTGCCGAGCGCATGCCGCTCGTCATTTTCGTGACGGCCTACGATCAGTACGCCGTGCGCGCCTTTGAAGTGCACGCCTTCGACTATCTCTTGAAGCCATTTGATCGAGAGCGCTTTGAAAGCTCTTTGCAGCGCGCGAAGGCGCAAACCTCGCGCCAGAAGAATGGCGATTACGATCAACGCATCCTCGCGCTGCTGGAAGAGCTCAAGGCGGAATCAAAATATCTTGAGCGTCTCGTGATCAAGGCGGAAGGGCGCGTCTTTTTCCTCGACACAGATGATATTTACTGGATCGAAGCCGAAGGCAACTACGTGCGCGTTCATAACGGGAAGAAATCCTATCTCCTGCGCGAGACCGTGAGCAGCCTCGAATCTCAGCTCGACCCGAAAAAATTCGTGCGCATTCATCGCTCGGCCATCGTCACGATTGATCGCATACAGGAGCTGCAACCCTGGTTTCATGGGGAGTACCGCGTCATCCTACAGAACGGCACACAGCTCACGCTCTCGCGCAACTACCGCGAAAATTTACAGAAGGCTCTGGGCAAAATCATATAGTCGCCCCGTTTGAAAAGACCGGGGAACGATCCACGAAGCAACACGAAATGACACGAACAGAGGTGCTGTTTCGTGTTGCTTCGTGGACCGCCTCGCTCGCCTTCTTCTCATTCTGCTCTCTGGTATATGGTGATGTTTTTTTAGCTGCCGCCACCGATGAGAGCCATCGACTAGAACATGCCACTTTAAGCGAGCGCCTCTCTCACTTGAGAATTCTATCTTCTCGTAATTGACTCATCCGACCTGGAAATCTCAGGAAAATCTCCTAACTTCTCTTGTCACTTATCATTTCAATAGGCCGACTCGTCTCGCATGAGAGCCCTTTCGTCACAAAAATCTATCTTCTCGTAATTAGCCTGCTATCATTTTAACGTCGCCGCGCAGACTTATTATTTATCCGATCAGAAAACTGCTGGCGATGCGGGCGGGTGCGTGAGACCCATTTCCGAAGCGCGGCATGCTGTGGCTGTCTCCCCGGGGTATGCCGGTTTAATGTAAGTTTAGGAGGTTTCCTGTCATGGGAGCAGTAGCTTTAGAGAATCAGAAGATTCACCTGATAAACAACGCTGATACGGCTAAATCGCCGGATGAGTCATCTTTAGGCCATCGTATCTCGGCGCTCAGAGAACTGACGGTGACTTTGCTCAGAGAAGTCGAGGCTTTAGGAGGAACCGCTTCCACTGAGATGAAGCGTGGCATCAACCTTCAGGAAGAGGTGCGCCGCTTTGAGATCGACCTCATACGATACGCCCTCAGGCAAACGGGCGGTCATCAGGTGCGCGCCGCGCGGCTGCTCGGCGTGAAAGTGACCACGCTCAACTCGAAGATTATACGTTACCATATAGACCCGGATGAGGTGGCAGGCGCTGCCGCTGCTGTCGAGCCGCGCACGCTGCCCAATCTGGAGCGCGCTTGAATCTGTAGTGAGCGTTTCGGCCCTCTTACTTTCTCAGATAAGAAGAGTTGGGGCAAATGGCAGAAGGCACGAGAGACGTGTTGCATCTCTCTCGTGCCTTCTGCCTTTGCCCCAACCTCATTTGACGAAGAAGCGTGTGGCTGCTGCGAAAAAAGATTTCTCCGAGAATTCGTATAAAGACTACTGGTCCAGAAAATCCTGATCTTCAAATATCCGAATTTTGAAAGACCTTTCCGGGTGAAAATCCAAAACCATCAAGATGCAGCCATGCTTCGCGGCTCTCCCTGAGAGACGAACGTGATGAAAAGATTGGCTTCTGCGAGCCGATCATATTCTGGTATGGCTGTTGCCCTTCATAAGTCAGGGCAGCCCGATGGTTGCTTCACTATATTCCAAAAAAATGGAATCAATGTTCCTTGAGCCCTGGTAGAAATGGTCGCCCCTTACAAAGAGAGCTGGCCGAGGGTCAGAGCTGAAGGAATCATCAACGGAAAGGAAATAGAGCAATGAGAAGATACTTTCTGCTCGTCGTGGTCGTGTGCCTGAGCCTATCATCGGCTTTCGCACAACAACTCTCGACGACCGGATCAATTGATGGGAGGGTCCTCGATCAGCAGGGGGCGGCTCTGCCGGGCGCTAAAGTCACCATCACAGGTGCGAGGGGCGCGACCGATGTCGTCACTAATGACGAGGGCTACTTTGAAGTGAGAAACCTTGATCCGGGCAACTACTCTGTGACGGTCGAACAGGCTGGTTTTAAGAAAGCCTCGATACCGGTAGTAGAAGTTGTTCTGGGCAAGAGAAATACTATTACAGCCAATCTGGAGGTGGGCGAGCCCACCGCAGAGGTCGTCATCACGGACGTGGCGCAGATCGACAAGAATAGTACGGCTGTCGGTCAGAATCTGAACGACCAGCTCTACGAGAACATTCCGGTTCAGCGCTCCGTCTCCAGCCTCTTCTATCTCTCGCCCGGCGCGACGGATAGTCTCGGCGGCGGTCGTGACAACCCGTCGATCTCCGGCGGCTCGGCGCTCGACAACCTGTACATCGCCGACGGCGTGAACATCACCGACTCCGCTTTCGGCGGCATCGGCACGTTTACGCGCAACTACGGAAGCTTAGGAACCGGCATCACGACCGCTTTCATCAAGGAAGTGCAGGTCAAGACCGGAGGCTTCGAGCCGCAGTACGGACAATCGCAGGGTGGTATCGTCAACGTCATTACCAAGAGCGGCGGCAACGAATACCACGGCGCTGTCTACGGCTATGCCAAGCCGGATATGTTTGAGGCAACGCGTCGCCAGCGCGATGAGTTCAGCGTCAACAAGGTCGGAGCTTCTCCTGGATCGTTTGCGCAACTCGCGCAGGAGCAGTACGACTTTGGCGTGGACTTCGGCGGCCCCATCGCCAAAGATAAGCTCTTCTTCTTCGGCTCGTTCAACCCGACCATCACGCGCGACCTCGTGGAGGGCTCGCATCGCAACACCTTCGACCTTGAGAACGGTGCTGGCGCTTTTCTCGATTCCGGGTTGTTCAGGCTCTTAGGTAAACACGTCCAGCGCTATCGCACCTTGAACTATGCGTTCAAGCTGGACTACACCATCAATCATAATCACACGCTCGCGTTCTCGATCTTCGGCGATCCTTCGAAGACGAACCGTTCATCGTTTGCATTCCTGAACATCGACAACACGACGGCGTTCACAACGCTCGATTATGGCACGCGCAATATGAGCGTGCGCTACAACGGTGCTTTCGGGGCATCGAACCCTGCGTCTTTGAGCATCACCTTGAGCCGCAACAACAGCCGCTTCGACGAGACGGGGTTCGATAACAGCTTCAGCGGGATTTTCGACCGCACCAACCCGGTGCGCGGTAACTTCCAGCAGATCGGTTATGGATTCTTCGAGCCGACCGAAGGCCACACCAATCGTTTCACGGTTGATATGACCAAGCAGAAGAACTTCCTCGGCACGCATACCTTTGGCATCGGCTACCAGTACCAGAAAGCTTTCTACTCTGGCCTGCGTGGTCGCAGCGGGCCGAGCTACACGGTTCCTGGGTTTGATGCGGCGGGCAACCCGCTCACAGACTTCAACGTTCCCGCGAACGTCATCGGGCAACCGTTCACGGCGACCTTCTCTCTGCGGTCTCAAGGCGCTGGCTGCACGGCCTGCCCGCTCTTCTTCGTCCCTGGCTTTACCGGAGACATCGGATTCGGCCCCGGCTGGAGAAGAGTTTCGCTTCAGCAAACGCGCGGCGAGTTGGGGGACACCAACTTCGACACGTTCGGCAACTATCACGCCGCCTACGTGCAAGACACTTGGCGCTTCAACAAGTACATCACGGCGCTCGTCGGCCTGCGCTGGGAGCAAGAGGACATTAATGGTAAACCCATTGACGCTCAGGCTGCCCAGATTGCAGGCATCCCGTCCAGCTTCGTGGGCACGCGCAGCAAGTACACGTTCACGGGTCAGTGGTCGCCGCGCCTCGGCGTGACGGTCGATCCGTTGGGTCGTGGCAAGACCAAGATTTATTACAACTTCGGTCGCTACCACGAATATCTCCCGCTCGATGCCGCAGAGCGCTCGCTCTCCATCGAACAGGATTATATAGGCATGCGCTATGCGCCTGAGTTCAGGATTGGTACGGCGGCAGACGGCGCGCTGGCGGGCCAGCGTATCGCCGTGCTCAACCAGTTCGGCGCGGTAATCCCCGTCGTCGATCCGCTCCATAGCATCTGCGGAGATGTGGAGGGCGGTCTTGTCGCCGGAGTCCAGTGCGCATACTCAACGGGTGCGAACGATCCGACGCAGGTCGTCCTTCCCGGCACCAAGCTCGGTTTCACGGACGAGCATGTGATCGGCTTCGAGCAGCAACTGCCCAGGAACTTCACCCTCTCGGTGCGCTATCTTGATCGTCGGATCAAGAGGATCATCGAGGACGGCGCGCTGCTGCCGCCCGAAGGGTTCAACGCGGGCATCGGCCAGACCTACTTCCTCGCCAACCCGAGCCCGACGCTCGACGCGGGAATCAATCTGGCGGAGTTTCTGTTCACGCCCGAGTTTGATTTGGCGGGAAATATCCTGAACACTCCCGCAGGGTGTCTTCAGGATGAACACGGTCAACCAGTTTTCTTCAACCAGCCGACAGACGTGACGGGTGCTTTAATCGCGCCGGGCGGCGTCTGCTTCGGCGGACAGGGTATCAATCCGGTGACCCTCGGGACGATCAACATCCCGGACGGTATGGCGGATGGATTCGTCACTCCGAAGCGCCTCTACAAGGCCATCGAGATCGAACTGAATAAGCGCTTTGCCGACAACTGGCAACTGCTCTCGAACGTTCGCTTCGCTTCCCTGAGAGGCAACTACGAAGGCCACCTCCGTAACGATAACGGCCAGACTGATCCCGGCATCAGCTCGCTGTTTGACTTCTCGGCTGGTCAGTTCAACCTGCTGGCAGATCAGTTCGCCGTCGGCCCGCTCAACTCGGATCGTCGGGTGCTGGTTAACATCTACGGCAGCTACACACTCGGCAAAGAGGGCTTCGGCAGCGCGCTGCACGGCCTCACCCTGGGTGCTAATTTGCACGGCGAGTCCGGTATCCCGATCAGCGAGTTCCTGGCTCATCCGGCTTATCTCAATCAGGGTGAAATACCTCTTGGCGGTCGTGGCAAGCTGGGACGCACCAGCCCCTACTACCGCCTGGACCTGCACGTTGACTATCCGTGGGCGATCACAGAGAACACGCGTCTCAGCTTCGTGGCAGACTTCTTCAACGTCACGAACAATCGCTCGATCCAGAGAGTCAATGAATTCCGCGAGAGCCTTGCGGGTCAGTTGAATCCTGACTTCTTCGCGCCTCGATGGTTCCACGCTCCATTCAACATGAGGCTGGGCTTGAGGCTTGAATTTTAACTTGAGGGGGAAGCGATTCCCCTTTTAGATAGGGGGGAACTCATCATGAGTCCCCCCTTTTTTGCTTTATGGAGGTAAGCGTTATGTCCGGCCAGGTGTTACGTCTTCTCATCACATCCCTGATTCTAACCTTTACTTCCACACCGGCGGTGCTCGCGCAGATCGGCGGCACCAGTTCTGCGGGACAGATTCATGGGCAGGTTCGTTACGCTGTGGGAGGCGCTCCGGCCTTTCAAATTCTCGTTCGTCTGGAGAGATTTGATGGCGGCCTGGTCGACCAGCAGTTGACAGACCGTAATGGCCGGTTTCGCTTCTCAGGGTTAAGACGACTGACCTACAACGTCTTCATTAACACGGCGGGGTTCCTTCCCGTTGAGCAGCAGGTCGAGCTGCTCACCAAAAATAACGACTACCTGATATTCACGCTCAAGGCAGACGATTCTTCTTCGACTTCTACGACCGGGCCAGCCGTGATCCTTGATGTTAAAGTGCCTGCTGAAGCGCGGAAAGAGTTTGAACTAGGACGCACCGCGATGCTGGAGAAAGAAAGCCAGCAAGAGGGAATCACTCACCTGGAGAAAGCGATCCACATTTATCCGAAGTTTCTCGAAGCACATCTCATGCTCGGCACGGCCTACATAGATACTCATCAACTGGATAAAGCTGAAGCCACTTTGCGCAAGGCGCTCCAGATCAATCCGGCGTTTCCCGAAGCTTACTTCGCGCTCGGCGAAATCCATCGCCAGCAGAAGAAATACGCGGAGGCGGAGAAAGTCTTGCGCGAAGGGCTCAAGATCGGTAATCATTTCTGGCAGGGGCACTACACGCTCGGGCGTGTTTATTGGGAGATGCATGACATCGTCAAGGCTGGCCCACAGATCGGCATCACCATTCAACTCAAGCCAGACCTCGCCGAAGCGCACCTGCTGGCAGGAAATATTTTGCTGCGCGGGCATAAGCCTGAGGACGCCCTGGTTGAATTTCAAGAATATCTGCGGCTCGCGCCAAAGGGCGCTTACTCAGGCGAAGCTCAGGAGCTCGTCAAGAAGATCAAACGCGCCCTCGCAGAGAGGAAGCAATAGCTCGCGGGCGACGGGCATCTATTCGCCGACATTCGAGCGAAAGATCAGAGGCGCGGCGCGCACCTGTTGTTAGGGAGTTTGTCTCCAGAGCATGTAAAGATAACCGGCTGAGGTATGTAAAATAGGCTTGGGTATGTAAATCTGACTGCTCTTAAAGAGAAGGCCGCATGCCTACAGGCCAGAGGGGGCGCGAAACTGCACGCCCTTGCTTGCGCGCAAGCTTGGCGGCCTTTTTTGTTCTAAACTTAGCCGCGCCTGCAAACAATAAAGCTTTGAGTGAGGCATAAGTCTGCGGCATAGTGTCTCACTGCTGCGGCGTTATGCCGGTTGCCAGCCCCTAAGCAAGGCGTTTGAAAACGGTCTTTCCGGCATGGGTCTACGCAGTCTTCAATCCTGTCCTTTAGAAAATCTTTCTTCTGCGATACCGTCGAACAACCCTTCGATCTGCTTATCCTCTTTCCTCATAAGAGTATATACGGCTCGCCCGGCGTCCCGTTTCCACTCCCCACGCGGGCTCTTTTGCGTGAGCCTGCCGAGCCGTCCATAAATAGATCAGGCGGAAAGGTTTGTCGGTACGAGATTTGCCACAGGTCGCACTTGCCAGACTCTTTCATTGCGATTAACAAACCGGCAATTCTTCGACTTCGACGCACGGCTCTATCCGAGGAGATTTAGATGAAATCCATCAAACGCTCTCCTGCCGTCAAATGGATCATCCTTTCTTTGCTGCTGGTTTCCATCTGTTCTGACCTCGGCGTCAAAAGTCGCAGGACACAGGCCCGTTCAACTTCAAGCAGGAAAATATCGCCAGAGTTGCGCAAGCAACTGCGCCAGGCGCAAGCAGATACACGCGTGACGGCGATCATTCAATCGAAGGTCGCCTGGAGCAGCACCACGCTCGACGCGCTGCTTCAGAGCGAAGGGGCACGCATCACTCATCAATTCAAGAACCTGAATGCGCGTACAGTCAGCCTGCCTGTGCGTGCTGTCGAGGCGCTGGCCGCTCGCAGTGAGGTGCGCTACATCTCTCCAGACAGGGAGACTCAATCCTTCGGTCATCTCTCGAACACAACGGGCGCGGAAGCGATCCGCATACAGACCACCACCTTGCTGCTTGGCATCACTACGACCACCGTACTCGATGGGAGTGGCATCGCCATCGCCGTGCTCGATTCAGGCATAGATACAGATCACAAATCGTTCCAGAACGCGCTCGGTTTAAGCCGCGTCATCGTTAACCGCGACTTCACGGGCGAGGGACGCACGGATGACCCTTACGGCCACGGCACGCACGTCGCTTCGACGATTGCCGGTAATGGTCAAATCTCGAACGGCGCGTACGTAGGGATTGCGCCGAACGCGAACGTCCTCAACCTGCGCGTGCTAAACTCGCAGGGCACCGGCACTGTCTCCTCTCTCCTCTCCGCTCTCGACTGGGTGATAACTAATCGAGCGATTCATAACATACGCGTCGTCAACATGAGCCTCGGCACACTCGCGGTTGATTCGTATGTTGACGATCCACTGTGTCAGGCAGTGCGTCGGCTGGTTGACGCCGGCATAGTGGTCGTCGCCGCCGCCGGAAATAACGGCAAAGACGGCTCCGGCCATAAGGTCTACGGCCAGATTCATTCGCCGGGCAACGAGCCCTCGGCGATCACCGTCGGCGCCAGTAATACCTTCGGCACTGATGAACGCCAGGATGACGGCATCACGACCTACAGCTCGCGGGGGCCGACGCGCAGCTTTTCGACCGATGGGGCTGGAGTCAGGCATTAC
>DASVVT010000072.1:0-69838 GCA_036386415.1 Pyrinomonadaceae bacterium | reverse complement strand
TGCGACCTTGGCGCGTTCCTCCCTGGCGTTCTTTGCGGTGAGACGTTCGCTCTTCACATACTCTCAATTGAAATTTGCTCTAGATCACTACCGCCCCGGCTTTTTTGTCAATGCCGCCCGGCCTTTGTATCGACTTACCATCAGCCGCGCTTCTCTGTTCTCGTGTAGGCCACCGCAAAGAGCGCGGCCAGGATCAAATCTACTATCGCGAAGCCGAGCGTAAATGAAGAGACTCTGTGCTGTAGGAAGAGTACGATGACGGCGATTCCGAAACTAGCCTTCTCAAGTATGGCCGGAATCATCATCTGCCTGTATCTGACGGGGTCGCGCGCGACGATGAGGAAGAGTATCTGCCACGCCAGAGCCACGCCGATGAAGCCGTAGTAATACTCCGGGTGCGTGATCGCGGGCGGGAAGTCCCTCCCGTTCTTCGCTTCAAGGAAATACTGTGGCAGGAGCACCAGCAGGCCGTAGATGCCTGCGATCAGGAAGAGGCGGCGCGCGAATCTCATGGCTGTTTACAGGAAGCTTTTGAACACTTAAAGCTGAAAGGGCAGGAGAGTTCGTGCCCTTATTAATGAACGCACCCGGCAAGACTCGAAAAAAAAGGCGGGCCGTGAGGGACTCGAACCCCCGACACCTGGTTCCGAAGACCAGTGCTCTATCCAAACTGAGCTAACGGCCCGTACCGTCTAACGTATCTGTAAGACTTCGTGTTCTTCCATATCAAGCACTTAAAGTAAAAATATATTGGCTTCAAAAAAAACAGGAAGTCAGACGCTCTATCCAACTGAGCTACGGGTGCGAATGTAATGAAGCTGCAAAGAGCAGCAGAGAGTATATTGATTTCCCGTTTCTCTGTCACCTTGGATAGAGTTTTCGTGAGGGTCTATATCATTCTGAGGGATCGCGCGGCTGCTAGCCCCGGAGGGGCGACCGTACCGGTAGCCCATGACGCCAGTCGTGGGGACAGAGCAGGATTAAATATGCGAGCCCCTGAAGGGGCGACATAAAATCACAGCTTGATAACAGCTCGGCTGGATATTATGCCGCCCTCTTCGAGGGCTCGAATCTGTTGGCTCGACTTTCCCCACGACTGGCGTCGTGGACTACCTAATATGCCGCCCTTTCAGGGGCTAGGTATCTTCTCTCTGCCTTCCTTCAGCTTGCGGTGCTTGAAGTGGTTGACGGGGCAACCGGTTGACTGGCGGCGGCGATGATGGCGGGCTCTGCCTCGCGCTTCTCCTTCTTCTGCTGCTTATCAGCCTCGTCCTTGACCTGTAGCATGCGGCAGCTACCTTCAAAAATCGCGCCCTGCTCGATCACCAGTGCGGGTGTTTGAATATTGCCGATGACTTTGGAGGTGCGCCCGATCTCTATGCGCTTGGTGGCGATGATGTCACCGTTGACTGTGCCGTGAATCGTCGCCACGGAGACTTCTATGTCGGCGTCAACCTGCCCGTTGGTGCCGACGATCAGCGTGCCGTCCTGAGATGCGATGTGACCTTTGAGACGCCCGTCAACGCGCAGCATCCCTTTGAAGGCGGCCTCGCCCGTGAACACTGTGCCGCCGCCGACAAAGCCGTTCAAGACGCCCTCCTTGATGTCGCGCGCCAGCGCTTCGCTTTCGCTGACGGCGCGCGACGTTGTGGCTGTTTGAAGCTGCGCCTGACTTTGTGCGTGCGCATCAGTGGCGGGGGATGCGCTTGGCTGACGCGGCGCGGGCGCGGGCGGTGGCTGGTTATTAAGGGCTTCTTTAGCAACTTGATTGCTATTCGAATTTCTTTCCGTTCTGAACATAATGAGTCCTCCGATGACGAGGGAGCGCGCACGCGTCCTGTTACGTTCAAAAAGAGCCTGACGCTTCCCATTTTGGACGAGGGCGGAAAAGGCGCACTTCCACGCGTGATTTAATGTAAAGGAACGGTAAGGCTGGCTGAATCGCTCATCCAGTGGGGCAGGACGCTCTTCTCTCAAGCGCAAGAACGATCATAAGCCAGCCGGAAGACGTGTGTCCAGCTATTTCCGGTCGAGGTAGTGACTTAATTCGATTTGTGCTCTGTGCCCTCTCTGCATCCTCTGTATCTCTGCGGTGAGTCTTGCCTAAAGTTCATTCACCACAGAGGCACAGAGAACACGGAGGGGGCACAGAGAATCCAGTAGACTACTCCGGTCGAGCGCTTCGGGAAATTCCCGGATAGTTATGTTTTCGGCGTGGTCGGGCTTGCCTTCGCCGGTGCGGCGACGTTGCTCTGAAGCTCCTTGCGTATGAAGCGCACAAGGTCTTTGATCTGTTGCTCGTTGAGCCGATCTTTGAAAGCGGGCATGCCGTCGCCGCCATCAGAGATCTGTTTGGCGAACTCTTCGTCCGTATGCTTGAGGGCATGCCCTTTCTTGAAACTGGGGACGTTCAGCTTCTTGCCCAGGACTTCAACCTGCCCGCCCTCGCCATCCAGCTTGTGGCAGCGTCCGCAGGCTTCAGCATAGATAGGGCGCACGGCGGCGAATTCGTCCGCAGGCGTCGTCGCGGTATTAGCGGCTGCGGTCGGAGATGCGGCGGGCTTGTCTGGCGTGTTTGTGTTGTTGGCGGCTGTTTGATTTGTGTTCCCGCTGCTCTGGCAGGCGACGACGAAAAGCGTGACGGCAGCAATCAAGAGCGCGAGCTTGATGAGTTTCATACCTGTTCGGTTCTCCCACATGAGATAGTAGACAGTAGTCAGTAGCCAGTAGAAAAAAGAGATGCGACGCTCTGTTGTATACTATGATGTGAAGGCCAATATCAAACCGCAAGGTAGTATCCTCATGGGATTAGTCCTCTAAGCATCCTCTGCATCCTCTGTGTCTCTGCGGTGAGTCTTGCCTAAAGTTAATTCACCACAGAGGCACAGAGAACACGGAGGATGCACAGAGAGATGAGCTGAAACCAGGAGACTATTAACCGCAACGCCTGCTTTTCATTTCTACTGGCTACTGACTACTGTCTACTGTCTACTCCTTTACTTCCTCTTCTTGAGCGCCGCTGTCCATTCAGCGATCAAGCGTTTTTCGTCTTCCGAGAGCTTGGCGGCGAAGGATGGCATGAGCGGGTCCAGATCGTACGAAGCCGGATCATTCATGATAGCGATCATGTCTTCGACGGTGCGTCGCGGCTTGGAAGAGACGCCGATCAGGCGTGGATAGATGGATGCGCCCTGGCCGCGCGTCCCGTGGCAGCCGGAACAGTGTGTGATATAGGCCGCAGGAGGCTCGGTCGCAGAAGTTTTTGCCTGTGACGCAGAACCGGACGTGTCTGTAGCGGGCGATGCGACGGGCGATGGTGTAGGCGCAACGCCGCCTCCACCGTTCGCAGCCGTTTGCGTGCCGTCACGCTCCTCGTCTATCACAGATTCGCTGGTGCGCGAGCGCAGGGGCGTAAACGGCGCCTGGCGGAAGGCCGCTTCTTCCGCAGACTGACGCGCCAGTTGCACGCGCGTCAGCGGGTCTGTCAAATCCTTGACGTAAGCCATGATCGTCATTCCCGTCACGAGCGCGAAGCCGAGCGCGAAGAGCACGACTCCGGCAGTGCGTCTCGGGTGGGCCATGACCTTGCGCAGCGGCGGCGGGTTGAGAAAAGGCAGCATCAGGAGCCCTATGCAGATCAGGCTGGGGAGCGCGACCGCCACGACGGAGGCCGCGCGACCGGGCAGATACTTCAGCATCTGAAAAAGCCAGAGGAACTGCGCCCCCGGACGCGGCAGGTAACCCGGGGCAGCCGTGTCCGCCGCCGGGCCAAGCGGCGCGTGAGTGTTGGCCGCGTAGAGCGCGAGCGCAAGGAAGACAAGACCGGCGACCGCTGCGTTGCGCGCGATCTGCACGTGCATCCATCTCTCCAACTGCTGCTCTTCGGCGTCGCTTACCATCCCGCGCTCACGAAAGACGAAGAGGCGCAGCATGATCGTCAAAAATATGAGCAGAGGCAAGACGAGCACGTGAACGGCGAAGAAGCGCGCGAGCGTGAGCGGCGTGATCTCCGCCCCGCCGATCAGCCAGTGCCTTGAGGTGTTGCCGACCAGTGGAAGCCCGCCCGCGATCCCTTCAGTCACGCGCGTGCCGAAGAAGGCACGCGCATCCCAGGGAAGCGAGTAACCTGTCGCGCCCGCCCCGAGCACGAGCAGCAGCAGGACGACTGTTCCCATCCACCCGACGGGGCGGCGTCTGTAACTGGCTCGCCAGAACATCTGCGCCAGGTGCAGGACGAGCGCGAGCGTCAGCCACTGTGAGCCGTAATGATGCAGGGAACGCAGCCAGGAGCCCGCGGGGACGACCTTTTCAATGTAGGCGACGGTCGTGTGAGCGCTTTCTGTTGAGGGGATGTAGTAGAAGCCCAGGAGAATGCCCGTCACGATCTGGAGCGCCAGGAGCATGGCGACCACACCGGCAGTCGTACGCGCCCAGGCTTTAAAGCCGCTCTCAGGCTCGTCTATCACCGAGCGCTCGATGTCGGTTAGCGTAGTCCAGCGCGCGAGCCATCTGTGAAGCCACGGGTATCTGTATCTTTCGACCTCGGCCATCATCCGCGCGCGATGCGCTCCTCCGTGTTGTTGACGAAAGTCTGATACTGAACCTGAAGCACACCCTCCTTTTCACGCGAGGGAAGAGGATCGAGGCCGCGCCGCGAAGGGCCGCTCAGGCGCGAGCCGTCCGCCGCAAAGTAGCTGTCGTGGCAGGGGCAAAAGAATTCGCTCGCATCCTCGCGCCAGGCGACATTGCAGCCCTCATGCGGGCAGACGCTCGACAGCACACGGTTGCCTTGATTCGGCAGGACGTAGACGAAGTGCTCTTCCATCGTGCTGGCCCAGCCCGCCTGGTGCTCCGTGACGATGCTGCGCATAATCGGCCTGTCGCCCGTCAACTCTGACAGATGCGCGACGTTCGACCATTTTGCTTCTGACGACGGGCTCGGAAGAGACGGTCGCAGGTAGCGCAGGGCAGCCGCCGCAATCGTTGCCGCCACACCCGCGAAGATGCCGAACGGGATCAATAACAGGAACTCCCTGCGCCCTCTATCCAGGTTTCTCTCTTCACGCTGAGAAGGCGTACCGGCAGTCGTGTCAGGCATAAGCAAGCTCTCTCAATAAAAGCAAATGATGAATGCGGATTGCGGAATGCGGAATGAAAAGAAAGAAGATGAGTATTTCGGGTCTTGTTTTAATTCCGCATTCCGCAATCCGCAATCCGCATTTCCCTTCTGTGGTTGCAATCCATCCCTGTTCGCCGCAGAATAGCTTCGACCGTAGGCTGCGCATTCTATCCTATTGTGAGAGAACTGTGCGACCCCTGGTTGGAGAATTTTTCTTTGAGAGGTTGAATGAGATGAGCACTGATCAAGGGCAGCCAGGCGGAGCCAATCGCGGCTCATTGCGATTGGCTCCGGTCGTCGAGGAGAAAGAGGAGCGTGCGCCAGGCCCGCTCCCACGCCAGTTCGTCAACTTCACTTTCTATCGCGCGCGTCCCGAATGGCGTCTTCTGGACAGGCAGGAGAGAGAGCGGGGCAAGCAGGAATTCATCCACCAGGTGGAAAATTTTCGCCGCGACCTGTTAATCCATACCTATTCACTGGTCGGCCTGCGCACCAACGCGGAGTTCATGATCTGGCGCATCGGCTACTCGCTCGACCCCATCCAGGAGATGACGGCGCGGCTCAACAACACGATGATGGGCAAATACCTTGAGGCGACGCAATCATTCCTCTCAATGACGAAGCGCTCGATGTACATAGACAAGGACAACCCGGAGCACGTCGAAGATCGTCTGCACATCGTTCCAGGCAAATCCAGCTACCTCTTCGTCTACCCGTTCGTCAAGACGCGCGAGTGGTACACTAAGCCCGCCGAGCAGCGGCAAGAGATGATGGACGAGCACATACGGATCGGCTCAAAGTATCGCTCGGTCAAGCTCCATACGACCTACTCTTTCGGCCTCGACGATCAGGAGTTCGTCGTCGCCTTCGAGACTGACGAGCCGTCGGATTTCCTGGACCTCGTGCAGGAGCTGCGCGAGACCAAGGCGAGCAGTTTCACGCTGCGCGACACGCCCATGTTCACCTGCCGCCAGCGCACGCTCGCAGAGTGCCTGGAAGCGCTGGGATGAAAACAGTAGACAGTAGACAGTAGCCAGGAGCCAGTAGAAAAGAAAAGCCGTTGATGCCGTTGATACCGCTCATCCTAAATCGTAATAGTGAGTCAAACAGGCGCGCTGTTTTACTACTGACTACTGTCTACTGTCTCCTGTCTACTGCCTTTCTATGAGGAGAGTTTCATGAAATACAGCCGTTTGATAGTGCCCCTGCTCTTCGTATCGCTTGTGCTGTGCGCTGCCGGGGAGTCCGAAGCGCAGTCTGGCCGTCGCGCTAAGGGAGGCGCGACGCCGCCCCGGCCTGTCTCGACACCAGCCGAAGATGAGAAGAGTGAAACGAAGCCCACAGCTTCTACGGAGGCACAGCGCCTGCCCCTCATTGTCACCGCAGATGAATACGCGTTTGAGAGGATCCAGGCACCGATCAACGCCTCCAATATTATTCTGGCCGGTTTTGTCGAGCGGCTAAAGAAGTCTTCTGCTGTCACGATCAAGGTGGAAAAAGATATGGGTCGGCAGCGAAGCATCGAGCTTGCCAGGAAACAGACTGATGCCTATCTGGTCTGGCTTCACTTCGGCAGCGATATGATGTCCGCTCGCAGCCATGATGAGCGGGATTATTATGTCGATTATACAGTCTTCGCGCCCGCCACGGCCAAAGTGAAGACACAGGGCAAGATTTATCTGCGTCCGGTCAGGCGCACCGCGCGCGTGGGCGGCGTGCCCATAGGGCTGCCGCTGCCGCAGACAGACAGTCGAGCCGCCTGGGAGTCTGCGCTCAGACAGGCCGGGAGCGATGCGGCCGAGCGCATCATGGGCGAGTTTGATGTGACTCTCCGGTGATCCAGCGCCAGCTAAATAGCGCCTGATGCGAGGCGCGCTGCTCCTGTGGTATTCTCCTGCGCGCGTTTTCATTCCGGAATGAACTTGATTGAGCCCGCGTTCGATACCGCCTCCGCGTGTTGTGGAAAGCGGAAGGAGTTTTGAATGGCTGAAGTCGGCATTGGGGTACTGTTTGCCATCTGGTTCATAGCGGTTTATCTGCTCGTCTCCAGATTGCGTCAAAGAGGAAAGCGATCATATGGGCCTGTGAGCCTCGCTCCTCCCGATACGGCAAAACTTCTCGGCGCATCTGAGCCGAAGCGCTTTCTGACGACAGCGGCGATGAGCGAACATCACTCTCCGAAGAAGGAGTATCAGTCTCCAGAGAAGAATCACTGAAAGGTTTCAGGTCGCAAGGCGGCAATCTCGCAAAAGCAGGCACGGGGGCTCTTTGACTGACAGACGAGGATGAAGGTCGCGCGTAAATTTCTGATCGAGGGTGAAGTGCAGGGCGTCGGCTATCGTTTCTTCGCCCAGCGCGCCGCCGCACGTCATCAGGTCGTAGGCTACGTGCGCAACCTGCCGGACGGACGCGTCGAAGCCCTCGCCGAAGGCACGTCCGCGAGCGTCGAAGCTTTCAAACACGACCTCGCCACCGGCCCCGCCTTCGCCGTCGTCGCTAAGGTCGAAGAGCTCAACCTGGAACCGACCGGCACGTACGCTTCTTTTCGAATAGAAAGGGGATAGAACAGTAGACAGTAGACAGTAGGCAGTAGTCAGTAGAAAAGAAAAGCGGTTGATGCTTTTTCGTACTGAAACTCTAAATCATATTAGACAGCAACACGTCACGCTCTGCTTTCTTTTCTACTGGCTACTGCCTACTGTCTACTGTCTACTCACAGTTATGGACGACCTCAAAAAACTGATCCGCGAGGTGCCGGATTTCCCGAAGCCCGGCATCAATTTTTACGACATTACGACATTGCTCAAGCAGCCGGAAGGGTTGCGCCGCACGGTCGATGCCCTGGCCGCGCAGTTTGACGGTGTGAAGGCTGACACGATCATCGGCATAGAAGCGCGCGGGTTCATCTTCGCACCGGCGCTGGCTTATCACATGGGCGCAGGATTTGTGCCCGTGCGCAAGCCGCGCAAGCTTCCGGCTGAGTGCGCCTCGATCTGTTACGATCTGGAGTACGGGCAGGACACCCTGGAGATTCACCGCGACGCGGTAGGCCGTGGTCATCGCGTCATCATCGCCGACGATCTGCTGGCGACCGGCGGTACGGCCCGCGCTGTGATTGATCTGGTCGAAAGTTTAGGTGGAGAAGTCGTCGGTCTGGTCTTCGTCGTTGAATTGGAATTTCTGCCCGGACGCAAACGGCTCGAAGGCTACGACGTGCGTTCGCTCATTAAGTATCAGTCCTGACTGCAATGCTAGACTGCGCGTCGTGCATCTGCTAATTTCATTTTAGTCATGCTCCCGTAGCTCAGTTGTATAGAGCGTTCGCCTCCTAAGCGAAAGGCCGTTGGTTAGAGTCCAACCGGGAGCACCATTATTTCAAACGGCGCACGTAAACCTACCTTTACCTTATTGACCTCTCTCACGCAGAGCCGCATCAATTGCCGCACGAAGTCCCTCGGGGCTGACCTGCGTCGGCTGCAACTGGCGACCGTTAATGAAGAGAGTCGGCGTGCCTCTAACGCGAAGCGAGCGGGCGCGATCCTGATCGTTGAGGATCCGCTTGGAGACTTCCGTCCCGTCCATGTCGTTGTTGAAACGCTGGACATCAAGGTTGAGCGAGCGCGCGTAGTCGCTGAAGATCGGGCGCACGTCGTCTGCCTTGTCCCACTGCGCCTGATTTTCGTAGAGCATGTCGTGCATCTCCCAGAAGCGGCCTTGCAGACCCGCCGCCTCAGCCGCGTGCGCTGCATTGAGCGCGTGCTTGTGCAATGAGATGATCGGATTTTGGCGGAAAACAACTCTGAGCCGTGGGCCATATTCCGCCTCTATCTTTTTCAGCTCCGGGTGGAGCGCGCCGCACGGCGGACACTGAAAGTCGCCAAACTCTTCAAGCGTAACGGGCGCGCCCGCCTCGCCCCTCATGTGCGCGTTAGCCATCGCCGCATCCGTCGCGTTGGAAGACGCATCGACAGGTGGGGTCTGGGTTGAACTGCGGTACAGCCACATCCCCGCCACGGTCGAAATAATCAAGACCCCGGCGATGATCACAAAAGGAAGATAGCGTCTCATCTTTGCTCAAACTTTCAGAAGAATGGTTTTCAATAGATTACCTCACGCGCCGCTGGAAGAGAAATTGGGCGAAGCGTCCGAAAAGTCATACCAGAGAGGAGAATAAAAGAGGGCGTGCGAGGCGATCCACCAAGCAACACGAAACCACACAAAATGAGACGAACAGAAGCGGCTCTTTCGTGTTGCTTAGTGGATCGTCCCCCATCCTCTTTATGATTGCATCCGGGGTATCAGTAGAGTTGTAGTTTCCTGTGCATCCTCAGTGGATGGTTCGGGTTTCGGCCTACAATGGTCAGCCACGGCTGAAACATGACCGCCTGCGGAGGGTGTGCAGGATGTGACTCCCGCTTCAGGTTGTCTTGAGGAAGCGATCCAGCAGCTTGTCGAGTCGTACGAAATCAATCGGCTTGGTGAGGTATTCGTTGACGCCTGCGGCAGAGGCGTCGTGGCGATGTTCGGGCGTATCGAACGCCGTGATAGCGATGATCGGCACATCGCTGACGTGAGCCAATTCGCGCAGGCGGCGTGTGGCGGCGAAGCCGTCCAGTACAGGCATGCTTAAATCCATCAGGATAAGGTTAGGGCTTACGCTCTGTGCTATATCCACTGCCTGTTGGCCGTTCTCGGCTTCCAGCACGCCATAGCCGTCCTCCTCCAACAACACGCGCATCATCTGGCGTATGTCTTCATCATCATCAACCACCATGATGAGACTGCTCGTATCATTTGCCGTCATGTCTTATTCACGCTCAGCAGATTACCGGCAATCGACCGGAAAGCTCTGCGACTGTTCCAGGTCGTCAACCGTTTTGATCGGTGAATGAAAACTCTATGATTTCGAGTTCGTCATCGTACACCGCGAGATGAGATGAGCCTCGGAGCAACACTTCTGATGTCCAGGATGCCGCGTGCTCCGCGACTCCGGCAGGGGAACTTTGGGGGATAGCTGACTTGATCTATATACGAAGGGCTTGAGAGATGCAAGTGAACAGAACTGTATTTCTCATCTCCGATCCAAATAACCGCCGGTTGATTTGATTGAGATTGCCAGCAAAAAAAGAGGGAGTGGACATCTTGAGATGTCCACTCCCTTGATTATTCATACAGGGAATAACAGGTGTCGGGAGATACCTGTTATCTGAATTTGAAGTTCGCGCGGTGGTAAGTGCCGTCATTCAACTTGACGACCAGTTGACGGCATGTTCCGGCCCACGCGCTATTGGTCTTCCAGACGTAGATGTACTGGTCAGAGCTGGCATCATAACTGAGACTACTGCTGCCAGCCGTGATCGTTTCCTCCACCTCGTTGACCGGAGCGGATGAGCTACAAGCGATCTCAACCGATGCCGGATGGTTAGGAGCGAAGATGCCCAGACCCTTGTTCCCGCTCAGGCTGAACTTCACAGGGATAGCCCTGCCTGCATTGACCATATTTAACACCGGCAGGTTATCCACCGGTGAGAAGAAGCCCGTGAAGCTGTAAAGCACCGTCACAGTGAAACTGCACGAGCTTGTATTGCCCGCCGCGTCGGTCGCTGTGGCGTTGACTACCGTCGTGCCCACAGGGAAGACCGAACCGGAGGCAGGGCTGCTCGTGACGTTCACACTGCTGCTGCAACTGTCGGAGGCCGTCACCGCCGGATAGCTCACAGGCATCGAAACGGCTGTGCTATTCGGTGGCAGCGAAACGACAATATTCGCCGGGCAGTTGATCGTAGGTGGTGTGGTATCCACAACGTTCACCGTCCGTGTGACAGGCGTTGCCGCGTTGCCCGCCGAATCAGTGGCGTTGTAGGTGATGGTGTACGTCCCAGGAGTGTTCACATTAACAGTACCGGAGGCGCTCGCCGGGGAGTTGCCTGAGCAGCCGTCCACGGCGGTCGCACCCGGATCGGTAAAGCTCGTGTGACACTCGACCGTCATCGGGTTTGCACCGTTGACGACGATGGTCGGCGGTGTGGTGTCGACCACGTTCACCGTCCGTGTGACAGGCGTCGCGGCATTGCCCGACGGATCGCTGGCACTGTAAGTGATCGTGTACGAACCCACCGTGTTCACATCAACACTACCGGAGGGTGTGGCCGCGAAGCTGCCCGCGCAGCCGTCCGTGGCCGTCGCTCCCGGATCGTTAAAGGTGGTGTGACACTCGACCGTCATCGGATTGGCGCCGTTAAGCGCAATCGTCGGCTTTTGAGTGTCCTCCACAATCACCGTCCGCGTGACAGGCGGTCCGGCATAGGCATTACCCGCCGGGTCGCTCGCCGTGTAGGTGATCGTGTACGTCCCAGGAGTGTTCACATCCAGCGTGTCCGAAGGTGTGGCCGGGAAGCTGCCCGCGCAGACATCCGTGGCCGTCGCTCCCGGATCGTTGAAGGTGGTGTGACACTCGATTGTGATCGAGGGCGCGCCGTCCAAAGCGATGGTCGGCGGCGTCTCGTCTCTGGCCGTGAAAGTCACCTCGGCAGTGCTGGTGTTATGCAGCGCTAGAGGGTCACCATCAAGCGCCGAGATTGTGATGGTATGCGGGCCAGCGTGAACAAGCGATCCCGCCTCCGGTTCCTGTATGATCCTGACATTGGACGCACAGTTGTCGCTTGTCGTGATATACGGGCGGAGATCAGGAATCGTCGCCACACAGGTATCGTCCGCTGTATTGGTCACCGGCGCGGTCAAAACTTCCGGGGGCGCCGAGACGCTCAACTCTGGTGGTGTCGTATCCCTCACCGTGACATTGAAGCTACAGCTTCGATTGGGAGCTGTAACCGTGACGGTGGTCGTGCCGACCGGGAATTCTGAGCCTGACGGGTGACTATAAGTTACCGTGCCGCATTCTGTGGCTTGTGCCGCATACGTCACGACCTTCTTACACGCGCCGGTATCCGCATCTACGATGATGTCCTCCGGGCAAGTGAGCGAGCAGTTATCACCATTGACATGAACGGTGAACGTGCATGGCTGAGAGGTGTTGCCGCTAGAGTCTGTCGCAGTGCAGGTGACCAAAGTATCACCGACCGGGAAGCTAGACCCGGACGGATGATCGCAAGTGGCCCTTAATCCCTCCTCGTTGTCCGTGACGGTGGGCGGCGCATATTCAACGACCGCCTGTCCCGGAGTCTGCGGATTTTCATCGGCAGTCACGTCGGACGGGCAACTGATGACCGGCACCTGCGTGTCATTGACCGTGACCTTGAAGGTGCAGATGCTACCCGTACTGCTCGACACAGTGACGAGGGTGGTGCCGACGGGGAAGAATGAACCCGACGCCGGTTCAGCCGTCACGCTGCTGCAGTTGTTGGTCGGAATAGTGAAATCTACTGTCGCGCCGGCGGCATTGTTAGCGTTCTCCACTACGATGTCAGACGGGCACGCGACAGTGCAGGTGGCCGGGCCGACCTTGGCCGCGTCGGCAGCGACGTTGTTCGAGGGACGCAGGTCTGCCACGGTATTGGCGACGCTGGCCGAGTTGATGAGCGTCGTGCCAGTCGGTGTACCCGCATCCACCTTGTAAATGGCGGTAAATCTGGCCGTGTCGTCTTTCGCCATACTTGGGATGGTACAGACAATCGTGCCGGTATTTCCCGCAAGCGGGTTGGAGCACGTGAAAGTCGGGCCTGATGTCTGCGTGATAGACACGAAGGTCGTACCGGCAGGGGTGGGATTTGTCAGCTCGACGCTCGCGGCATTGTCGGGTCCGTTGTTTGTGACATCCAACGTGAACGCGACGTTCTGATCCGCGGGAACGCTGCCGATACCGAACTTGTTGACCGCAACCGAGACATCTGTCGCCGCGTTGGCAGGATCCCTCACGGTAAAGAATGCTTCAGAGCGCAGCGAGGCATCATAGGTCGCAATGGTGTTGAGCCTCCACGTTCCGCGAACGTTGAGGGTTGATGCTCCCAGGACTATCGTGGAGGAGTTGGGAAGCGCGGCGGAGTCACTCTGCGGATCGCTCGTGATATCTGAGAGCCGCACGATGACGCCGTCAGGATTAACCCAACTGATACGTCTCTGCACGTCAGTGCCCAGGGGCGCTCCCGTGACTTTGACGCAGACCGTCTCGCCAAGGACGAATGATGTCCTCGGCGTAGTGCAGTCAGGCGCGTAGGTCTGAATGGATTCGCCGGAAAGTTGGGCCTGAAGTGCCGGAGATAGCCACGCGGGCGCGGCTGCCGTAGACGTACTGTCGCGCCTGCTCTCTGCCATCGCCCCCTTGGTATTCGCGCCGACGAGATTGCTGTCCCGGCCAGCCTCACTCACGCGAGCGGCTGCGGAGGCGGCTTTGTTCGTCAGTTGACGCGACAATCTACTGGATACGGAAGCGGAGGAGGCCGAATAGAGGGTCGCGGCTAGCATGATGATGAAGGCAGCCAGCGCGCCTAAGCGCCTGGAGCCCGTGTAGAAGCGCGCGGTTGGCTGGGGGCCGCGCGTCCTCTGAAAGATGGACGTCTTCATCCTCTTATCTGGATGGAGAATCCTTGAGCCATCTCGGGTCTTCATAATAATATCTCTCTCCTTCCAGTTTCTTCTCTACAGTTACGTGGATTCGAGCAACAGTCATCTTCGACCTTTAAACAGCGGCCAGGCGCTTGGCGCGCCACGCATTCCAGTGCGCCTAGAGAAAGACGCCTGAAGTCACCCCTGCTCGAACGTGAACGATAGCCTCCTCCCGCGCGAGCGCCCCCGTGCTTCGAGGGCGCTGTCGGGCGGAGAAAGGGATACCTCAGAAGAAACTCTATTGAAGGCCGAGAAGCCCTGCGGTCGGTGCTCCGTCTGATCCCGTGTTGGCGGTGTTGTGGTTGTTCCCGAACGACTTCACCTCGCCCGCCGTGATCGAGATGCCCGTGGCATTACCCGTGATGGCAGTGTTCGAGAGACGTATGCGGGTTCCGGCGCTGCCCTGGCTCCTGATTCCGTTGGTTCCGTTATAGGCCGACACGCAGCTCTCCAGAAACATCTCCGGGTTGCCGTTGGCCGAGCCGTTGGCTAAGAATCCGTTGCTCGCATTGTGCGATGCGCGGCTGTTGTGGATCACGACGATTGATTTGTCCTGGGCCACGATGCCGTTCGCACTGTTCTCCACCCGTGTATTATCGATCGAAGCGAATACCGAGCCGGTAGCAGTAGGCACGAGCGCGATTCCGGCGCCGAAGTTGTCGTGGATGTACGAGTTTTGAACGGTGAGAACCGTGTTCAGAGCAGAGGGCGCAAAATCAATGCCTCTGCCGGTGTTTCCGCCGAAGCCGTAGATGCGGCAGTTGTCCAAGTGTAGCTTCCCATTCTGGATGAAGCGGATGCCGTTCAGCCCGTTACCTGCCCCGTTAATAGACAGATTACGAAGCGTCACCTTGTCCGATGCGTTGGGCAAATTTACGATGACTCCGTTAACCAGCGAGGCAAGAATGCCTGAACCTGTCTCGTTGCCGTCAATGGTGATGGACTTGGTGATCGTGACAGCACCGAAGCCGCCGCGATCAAGGGCGTCAATCTCGCCAGAGGCGGCGGTCTTCGAGATGGCTCCCGCAAAAGTCTTACAGGGTGCGGTGCGGCTGCACGGGTTGGCATCATCGCCGACGCCTGAGACCCAGGTGCGCGTCGCCTGCGCATGCGCGAGCGAGCTGGCTGCGAAGAGAAGGACGAGGGTTGCCATTGCATTAAGGGTAAATCTGATCTTCATTAGGGGTGTCTCCTTCAATTGATTGTTGAATCCGTGATGGAAAATAGCGCTGCGACACGCGTCGCAACCTTGGGCAAGAAGCCTAACGGAAGGGTTGACTGTACGGCTCTGAGACTCAGACACAGGCTCTACAGACCAACCGGTCGAGGTTACTGCGCGGGAGACAATATGATGAAACGGTCCAAATGTCAATAGCAATACCCATTGCACGCGGGGTGGCCCTCCATAATTCGTCGTCCCGATGTTTGCCCCCTGAAGATCGTAAAGACCAGAAAAACAGCGCTTTTTCGTGCGCCGGAGACTCCTTCGAGACGAGGCTTATCATGCCCGATGCAAATAATCAGACATCGTCAAAAATAAATGAACCTGCTTGCGCGACTAAATAGAGGCCTTCGAGCTTGACGGCGACTAAATGATAGATGAGAGCCCGTCTGCTTAAGACGCGCAGGCGAGCCGATTGCGGAATGTGGATTGCGGATTGATAAAAAGCGTTCTGTCTTTAATCCACATTCCGCAATCTGCAAAACTCTCTTTTCAGTTCGATTCGGTGTAATATTTCTGAGCCCTGAAATGATAGACCCACAGTTGCCGTTGGTTTCCAGAATGCACACAGAGGCTGGCAGAGGAACTCCGAAGCTGATCGCGCGTCGAAGAGCCGATCTGCTGAGCGGCGTCCTCATCTTCGTCGTCACGCTCTCGATCTTCCTGGCCTCAAAGGTTCATCAAATAGCAGACTCCAACTATTCCATGCTGCTCAGCCAGAGCCTTTTGGATCAACGGAGCTTCATGCTCGACTCCTATGCGATTCCGCGTTACGAGCCCGTCTGGTTCGGGGATCACTTCATAAATGGGCCGCTCTATCATCTGGAAGTGGTGGACGGTCATCTCTACTACCATTTCCCACCCGGCTCATCCATTCTCTCCGTGCCCTTCGTGGGCGTGATGAACATGTTCGGAGTCTCTGCGGCCAACCCGGATGGAACATACAATCTGGAGGGTGAAGGACGCACCGAGGTGAAGCTCGCCGCGATACTGATGGCGGGGCTGGCGAGCCTCTTTTTTTTCACGGCGCGATTGATGCTCCCCTTGAGTTGGAGCGTAGCGGTGGCGCTCGGCGGAGCGCTCGGCACGCAGGTCTACAGCACCGCCTCGCGTGCTTTATGGTCAGACACCTGGGGAATCCTGCTGTTGGGCGTGGTCATCCTTCTGCTCCTCGCGCACGAGACGGGCAGGCGGCGATTCAATGCGGTTGTGCTCGCAACCCTGCTGGCATGGATGTACTTTGTGCGTCCGACCTTTGCCGTGCACATTCTCGCCATCAGCATCTACATGCTGATGTTCCTTCGCAAACAGTTTATCTCGTATGCCGTGACCGGAGCGGTCTGGCTGGCAGGCTTCGTCCTCTATTCCTGGTATCATTTTGGAACTCTTGTGCCCAGTTATTACCGCGCGGGTCGTTTACAGTTTTACGTCTTCTGGGAGGCGCTCGCAGGCAATCTTATTAGCCCCGGGCGGGGCACGCTGGTCTACGTGCCCGCGCTCTTTTTCGTCGCCTATTTGCTGGCGCGCTACTGGCGATACATACCTCTGCCGCGCCTCTTGCTGCTCGCTTTATCAATCGTGGCGGGCCATCTCTTCATCATCTCGGGCTTCGGGCACTGGTGGGCCGGGCACAGCTTCGGCCCGCGCTTCACGACCGGCCTCGTGCCCTGGTTCGTGCTGCTGACGATCCTGGGTTTAAAGGCTAGACAGACATGTAGAGAGAGCCACGCCGTGCGCTCAGGTTCACGGGCAGTTCGGCGAGTTGAGCTTGTGCTGGGCGGGGCGCTGCTGCTGCTGAGCGTTCTTATTAATACACTGGGCGCGACAGAGCATGCGACCTGGTTATGGAATCAGAAGCCGCTCGGCGTCGATGAGCACCCGGAGCGGCTCTGGGACTGGCGACAGCCGCAGTTTCTCGCAGGTCTATTGCCGGTTCCGCCGCCGCGCGTTTTCCCGTCCGGCGAAGGCCGCGTTGAGTTCGGGAGCCCCGAGGCCGAGAGATACATGTGGTACGGCTGGGGCAAGCGCGAAGAGGGGCTGCGTTGGAGCGACGGGAAAGAGGCCGCGCTCGTCTTCGCGTCCGATCAGCAGGAAGACATCACGCTCAAGATCAGGCTGGGCGCGCTTGTCGTTACGGGACGGCATGAGCAGCGAGTGAGCATCAGTCTGAACGGCCAGCCTCTACAGACGCTGTTACTCAGAGAAGATGGCGCGCGCGAATACGCCCTGCTTCTTCCAAAAGAGGTTTTGAGAGGAAGGAACGTCCTGACCTTCGGGTTGCCCGATGCCGTCTCGCCAAAATCTCTGGGGCAAAGCGATGACACGCGAATCCTAGCCATAGCGATCTACTGGATGGAGTTTCAACCCGTGGCTGCCGCTTCGGTAGAAGATCATGATAGAAGGGGAGATTTAAACGCAGAGGACGCAAAGTCTGTTCGCAAAGGACGCAAGGATAGAGTTCTTTCTGCGTTCTTTGCGTCTTCCGCCTTTGCGTCCTCTGCGTTTAAATCTCCCTTGTGAGATCGACCGTCTCAAATTGCAAAAATAGGATCACGAGTCTAAAATGCCGGGTTTGCTTGTAGTGCTATTAATTTGCAGGAGTTGAGGTGGTTTGATCTTCGTGCGCGGTGCAGGAGATTCTTCCCCTCGCAAAAATATTTCGACTAACGGTTTCTCTATGAAGTCTTCAAAGAATTTCAATGATAGCTTGCGGTTCAGTGACGTACGCCTGGGCGTTGTGTGCCCGATGGCGAATGAGAGCATGACGGCCACGGCTTTCGTCAACGCGGTATTAGAGCAGTGCAACTCTCGCGGCTTCAAGGCCGTCACCTTCTTTGCCATTCTGGATCAAGCAACCAAAGATAATACGCGGGAGCTATTAGAGAATCTACAGAAAACAGAGTCGCGGCTTGAGGTCGTCTGGGCTCCCGAAAACAGGGGCGTCGTGGATGCATACCTGCGCGGATACCGCGAGGCCATCCAGTCAGGATGCGATTGGATTCTGGAGATAGATTCAGGGTTCAGCCACCAGCCCTCCGACATTCCAAAATTCTTCAACCGGATGATCGAGGGACACGATTGCGTCTTTGGCAGCCGCTTTTGTGAGGGCGGGGAAATCTCAGAGAGCCCTGTCAAGAGATATATCCTCAGTCGCGGAGGCACGATCCTGGCTAACACGCTTTTGGGGACGAAGCTCTCGGACATGACCAGTGGGTTCGAGATGTTTTCGCGTCCGGCGCTGGAGAATGTATTGAACAGAGGGATTCAATCGCGCGGCCCTTTCTTCCAGACCGAGATCAAAGCCTATTGTCGTCACCTGCAAATCAGCGAAGTCCCCATACATTACCGCGCCGCCAGCCACAACATCAGCAATAAGGTGATCAAGGATTCCTTCAGCAATTTGTGGCGTCTGTTCCGGCTGCGTATGCAGGGCGCTCTATAACTCCTCGCCTCCACGGGCAAACTCAACTTCCATGAGAGAATCGGTCGCACTGGTCGTCACCTCGATTGCGAAACCCAACACGGTTTTGCGACAGCTCGCCGAAGGCTGCAAGGCGCACGGCTACCACTTCATCTTGATCGGCGACGAGCCCAGCCCGGCAGACTTCCAGCTCGAAGGCTGCCGCTTCTACGGTCTCGCAGAGCAACGCGATCTCGGATTCGAGTTCGCGTTGATGTGCCCGACGCGCCATTATGCTCGCAAGAACATAGGCTACCTACAGGCCATACGCGAGGGCGCGTCTATCATCATCGAAACTGATGACGACAACATTCCTTACAAAGAGTTCTGGGAGACGCGGCGGAGCCGCCATCAGCAAGCGGTCAAAACGCTTGGCGGGCACGGCTGGGTGAACGTTTACAGCTACTTTTCGGAAGCGAACATCTGGCCGAGGGGGCTGCCGCTCGATAGCATCAAATCCAGCCTGCCTCCTTTTGAATCTCTCCTGTCGGAGGCCGTCGATTGTCCGATCCAGCAGGGTCTGGCGGACGAAAACCCGGATGTCGATGCGGTCTATCGCCTGCTGCTTGAGCTTCCTCAATCATTCACGAAAGACCGGCGGGTGGCCTTGAGAGAGGGCGCCTGGTGTCCGTTTAACAGCCAGAATACGGCCTGGTGGTCTGACGCCTTCCCGCTTCTTTACCTGCCCGCGTACTGCTCTTTCCGTATGACGGATATCTGGCGCAGCTTCATCGCGCAGCGGATCGCCTGGGCCAACGGCTGGGGAGTTCTCTTTCACGAGCCGACCGTCCGGCAGGAGCGCAATGAGCATGACCTGATGCGCGACTTCAAGGATGAAGTCCCGGGCTACTTAAACAACAGTGCGATCTGTGAAGCGCTCGCCTCCCTGCAACTGCGATCCGGCGTCGAGAGCATCGGAGAGAATCTTCTGAGTTGCTATGAGAAACTGGTCAGTATGGGCTGGATTGAGAAGCAGGAATTAGAGTTGGTCGAAGCCTGGCTCAGCGATCTGAAACAGCCCCGGTAGGGGCGGTATATTAGTAGCCCAAGACTAGAGGAGTGGGAAACAGTCAGACAAAGGAGTCGAAGCCCCTGGAGGGGCGGCATAATCTTCAACTTGAGAATTATGCCGCCGCTTCCAGGGGCTCCGGTTTGTTTATCTAACATCTACCCACGACTGGCGTCGTGGGCTACTGGTATGTCGCGCCTCCGGCGCTTTGCTTCCTTATTGCTTGCTACTTGACGCGAACGCTCACCGTATTCGAGTTATTGGAAACGCCAATGCTATTGACGGCGCGTATGCGATAGAAGTAGGTCGTCCCTCTTGCGCCCGTTACATCTCTGTAGGTGATGGTGTTGGCGTTGACTGTGCCGACCTGCGCGAAGCCCGTGGTCGCATTGGTCGAACGCTCTATGCGGAAGCTCGCTTCGTTGGTTGAGTTATCGACCCAACGCAGGGCGACCTGGCCTTGCGTCGGGCTGCTCGCGACGAGACCCGTCGGAGCAGCAGGCGCGGCCAGCGTGTAAGTCTCAGTCGAGATGACAGACTGGTTGCCCGCCTGATCGACGGACATGAACTTCAGCGTTCGCGTCGTCGTGATGTTGATCGCCGCAGTATAGCGCGGGCTGGACGTGTTCGGATTGGTTCCGTTCTGAGTGAAGTAGATGCGCGCGCCCGGCTCGCCTGAGAGAGAGACGGAGACGGACTCGCCGTAGAGACCGCCTTTGGGATTGGCAAGCACTCCACGGTTGGCAGTATCGACGGTCAGTGTGAGTGTCGCCGAAGCCGTGCTCTCGTTGCCCGCCGGATCAATGGCTTTCGCGCGCACGGAATAGACGCCGTCGGCCAGAGCGCCCGTCACAATCTGGTAGACGCCGCTGCTTGTAGCCGTAACGCTCCCTTTTTCCACAGCGCCAAAGAAGAGCTTGACGGTTGAGCGCGCTTCGGCAGTCCCGCGTAACGTAGGAGTGCTGTCCTTCGTGTAGTTATCCGCGTTGGAAAAGCCCGTGTCGGTCGTCGCCAGCAGATCGGGCGTGGAAGGAACGGCGGGCACAACCGCATCGACGGTCAGGCTGAGCGCAGCGGATTCCGCGCTGGCGTTACCGGCGAAGTCCGTCGCTATTACCGTCGCGCTATGCAGACCGTCATTGAGCGAAGCCGACCTGATGCGGTAAGCGCCGCTCGCGTCAGCGATGCCGCTCCCTTTCTGCACGTCGTCTATGAAGAGCTTGACCGTTGAGCCTGCTTCGGCGCTGCCGTTGAAGGTGGGCGCCTTGCTGCGTGTCACGTTGTCCGTGTCTGAATCGCCCGTGTCGCTCGCCGCGTCCAGATCGGGCGCAGCAGGCTTGGCAGGGGCTACAGTGTCTATGATGTAGGTCTCCATGAAGACCTGCGAAGTAAGACCGGTGCTCGCCTTGTCTGTCGCCATGAATTTCAGAGTCGTCGGCGCATCCAGGTTAATCGTCCCGAAATACTTCGTGCTGAAAGTGGTCGGATGACTTCCATCCGTCGTGTAGTAAATGACGGCTTCGGGCTCTGAAGCCGTGAGCGTGACCGTGACGGGAGCGTTGCGCAGGCCGGTCTTCGGATTGGCTGTCACAGACAGCCTCGGCTCGAAGACGGTCGTGCAGGGGGCTTGCGCTCCGGGAAAGACCTCGTTGCCGACCTCGTAAATAGTGGATTCAATCTCGGCCAACGGATCAACGCCCAGCCACATGGCGAGCGATTCGGAAGCAACCGCTTTCGCGACATCCGCAGGGATCAGGTTTGTGTACGTGGCCGTCCAGTTGATTGAACCGGGCGCGTCATACGTGATCATTCCATCGCCCGGGGCGCGCAGCGTACGCCTGTCGTTGCTGAACTGATTGGGATTTAAAAGCCGATGCTCAAGCTGGTCGAGCGGCAGCGGATTGCCTTGCGCGTCCTGCGCGCTCCCATGAACTTCGACTGTGAAAGGATTGATCTTGATCGGGCGTTCGCCGGTAACGTCCGCGACCGTCGTCTGGTCTGCGACGCCTGCCGAAGTCGTCACACGAATGATGTCGCCGGGGCGTATGTCCGGCGTCTGTCCTTCCCAGCAAGCCCCGCCCGGATGATTGACTTCGACGAGCCCGGCATCATCAGGGGTCAGATTCTGCGCCGCGCCGACTGTCTCATAAGTCGTGACGGGGGTCGTGCCGTTGTTCGTGACGACCTTACGAAGCACGTTGATGGTGACGGTCTGTGTGGGGTCATAACCCTCTACGGAAACAAAGTCACGTTCGGGAAACACGCTGATGCTGTGCGGCGCGACCGGGTGCTCGCGCAACTGCGTGTAGGACGGAGCCGTTGGCACAGGGCCGGGGCCGGGGGCAGGCCCTTGCGTGCCGTTCTCTGAGGGAGCGTTGCAGGGAGCTTGCGGCCCGCCGAAAACGTCATTGCCAGTCTCGAAGATGGTCAGCTCGGTTGCCGCGCCCGCGTCTCTTCCGAGCCACAGAATACGAGACTCTGCGGCCAGAGCCTTCGTCACGTTCGCCCCGCTCAAGTTTGTGTAGGTGGCCGTCCAGTTAGTCGAGCCCGGCGCGTCATACGTGATCGTGCCGTCGCCTGGGGCGCGAAGGGTGCGCTTGCCGTTGCTGAAGCGATCCGGGTTGACCAGTCGCTGCTCAAGCTGGTCCAAAGGCAGCGGGAGCCCCGCAGCGTCCTGCGCCGTGCCATGAACCAACACGGTCGTCGTGTTCACACGGACGGGGCGCTCTGCGGTCACATTAGCCACGGTCGTCTGATCTGCAACTCCCAGAGCATTCGTCACACGAACGATGTCGCCGGGGCGTATGTCCGGCGTGACGGTCTCCCAGCATCCGCCGCCGGGATGATTGACTTCGACGACGCCCTCCTCGGACGGTTGCTGGTTGTGCGCCGTGCTGACGACAACGTAACCCGTGCCTCCGCCCGTAGTGTCGCGGCGCAGCACGCTGATGTCCAAAGTCCCCTGCGCCGGATCATAACCGCTGACAGAGACAAAATCGCGCGCCGGAAAGACGATAATCGAGTGCGGTGCGATGGGCGGCTCGTTGATGACGGATGGCTCAGCCTGCATGTTGGCCGCGCTTACGTTCGAGAGCAGCGCAGCGCCGCCGCCCAGGCTCAGGAGAATCAAGAGAGAGAGTGTGAAGACGCGGCGCAAGATGCCAACCGGCGCAGGCAGGTTAAAGGCGCGCAAAGCTAAAGGCTGTTTATTCGATCCTATCTTATTCATGATGCTTGTACGATTTGTTAAGTTTAGCGAAAAGGGGGCCTGCGGGCTGCCGCTACATTGAGTAAAGTGTCATATATTTCAATAAGATAAGACGCGTGAGCCGGTGCAGAAGTTGCATGGTCCGGGCGGCCATGAATGCGTCTCTGCAATCTCTGAATTACACTTTGAAGACCCGCTGTTTGCATGTCTCTCCTCTTGAAAACCGGTGCGCCTCGTCATCCGTGTGGCCTCCCCCGTCCCACTGGTTACAGGGATTGGCTACGAGTTGATATAACAACTGTTGTGCCATTCGAGGAGCGAGGATTACTGCGCGGAAAGGGCAGTAAATAGAGGGAATAACGCGATATTGCTTTATCTATAAATGGAGTTGAGTGCCACCGAATGCATACTTCATTCGCAGCCGAGTAAAGCGTGAGGCTTGACGGCAACGTTTATCAGGTAGATACAGGCTCTTTGCGCGGGTGCGAAGAAAGTAGGCGTGCGAAGTGAGTATGCAACTTGGCGGCTCTCTCTGGGGAATTTTCCTCGCCGTTAAAGGGAGATTACCCAACCGTGGATTTTGGGATGAACGTCTTAATTTTGACTCGGCTTGGAAACTCGTACATACACGCTTGAGCGCCTCTTTACCTAGCCAGCCGAGAGCGCAGATCATCGTTCTGATTCGACACTAAGGCCGCACGCAATAGCGCACCCTCAATGTGGATGGGTGTCGTTTCTGTGCCCGCAAAGAGCGCCGCCAAATACGGCTTCCGTATCAGGTCGCCCTGTTCAGAAAAGTCGCGCGCGGAAGTTGTCTCATCCGTGCTCAGGCTTGCCAGCGCGGCGTCGCTTCTGATCTCGACGGGTGCTCCGAGCGCGGCAGTCGTCGTAGAGCACACGCAGGGAGTGATGATTAATGAGAACGCCCGCACGTAGCCGGTCTCTCCATGCACGCTGTCCGTGACCGTCAGAGTCCATGTCCCGTTCGGGTTCTGACCGTCGAAGACAGAGAGCGGGTTGGCAGGCTTGTAGGTGTTGCTGTAGGGCGCACCAGCACCTGTTGACGGGATGCTCTGAATAGAGGGATTAGTGGTGTCGTCGTCCAGCACCATGTTGCAGAAGTTATTACCCGGATTGCTTGCGCCGCCTGGCCGACTCATCAGATTAACAACCGTGCCCTGCGGAGAGGTGAGCCTGATGGACAGGTCGCCGACCCGCGTATGGTCTAGGCCGACGGTCGTCGCCCCGGCGGCGGCTGTGCACTGGGTTCCGCCGATCTTGAAGTTGAGATCAGAGATATTACCTGTCCCGCCGCTGACCGCAAGCCTGACCTGAGTCCTGACCGGAGGATCAGACTCCGTGGCAGGCTCGCCAATCTTGACGGGCGTCCCGGAGCGAGGCTTCTCAACGGTGGCCGTGCCGCGATTTCCTGTCGGGACGGTAAATTTTAAGGTGCGCGGGCTACTGCCGCCGCTATACGTCACCGTCAGGGTGAAGGAGAGAAGCTGACCGCAACGCACAGTGGATGCCACTTTGAAGGCAAAAGGCGTGGCGTTCGTTCCCGCTCCCGATGTCGCCGCGAGGTTTGGATAGCTGGAAGTGTCCGACGTGATGGTGACGCCCTGTGTTGTGGTCGTTAATTTCCCGCTCACGGCTGTCGCGGTGGCCGAACCTGTGTTGCGTAGCTTGACCTGGAGCGTCGCGCCCTCGCCGGGCTCGATCACTGTGTCCGTATCGCTTCCCGTATCCGTGGCCGTCACCGTATCGAGCAGTATGTCAGGAGTCGGCGGAGACGATCCCAGAGCGATGCGTCCCCACCAGGTGCCCCAGCGGCTCGTGCCTCCTGAAACGGGCGCGGCATACTCCTGAAGAGTCCACATGTCCAGATCATTCGAGGGGTCTACGACCGTACTGCTGTAGTCACCCCAGCGGTTTACCGTCCCGGTCAGAGTTTTATAGTAAGGGGCGCTCCCGCCTTTAAGCACGACATCCGAGCGCAGCGTGTTCGGCGGATCGGTCGCGGCACGAAAAGCATAATTGGCACTGACATACTGCTGCGCGGAGAAGCGCGAAAAGCCGATCAGCACGTCTCTGTTTCTGTTAACTGCGATGGATGGGTAGGCGTATAACGTTTGGCCGGTCTCATCCTCAATGCGCCCTCTTTGCTGGACGGAGCCAGTTGGAGAGAGTTGCCACCACTGGATGGCGCTACGATCCCGCGTTTGACGCGTGAGAAAAATGGTCTGCGCGCACCAGAGCGAATCATTGCGATAGACTACATTTTGAATGCGCGAGTCGTTGGCCTGAATCAGCTTATTCGAGCTGAGCTGGGGCAGTAGATCGGCTCTGCTCCATGGACTTGAGCCCCAGATGTCGGAGCTGGTGGGAAAGCTATGGGCTGTACTGTACGCGGGCGCGCTGGCAGTTCCCGTGAGGCTGCTGATTCTCAGTTGCGAGCCGCCGTCCCACTCTTCGACCATATATAGAGCGGCGAGTGTAGTGTGATAGGTGGCGGCGGGAACCATCGTAAAGCCGTTCGGTTCTTCAAACAGTGTGTGGCTGGCCGATGCGCCAAAGGCATACAGATTAGCTTTATTGAAGGCGTAGATCTGTGTTTGCTTGAAGCTTCTTTCGAAGTTGGTGAACATGTTGACGGTGACGACGATCCAGTTCTTATTGAACCCCAGACTCGGGTAGTCCGCCCAGGCAGTGTTGCGAGAGTCTACGTCCACCTTGTAGAGCTTCCACAAGCCAGTCGGATCGCTCGTCTGAGAGACGCCGATTAGGACGGCTGCGTTGGGCGAGTCATAATCGGCGACGGCAGTGATCATCCAGCGCTTGCCGTAAGGGTCGTAGAGCACCCTGGGGTCGAACGTGATGGACGCGCCGAGTCCCGACCAGAACTCGTTGAGGGTGACGGTGCTCAAATGGCCGCCCGTCTTCGTCTGAATGCGTAGCTGAGTATTGTGCGTGACCATCAAATGGTATGGGCCGACGGCTCCGTTCGTGTCGGGAGGAACGCTCGTCCCATTATCCTCAAGCGCTTTGAAACTCGAAGCCGGAGCCGGAGAGGCGACCTGTGGAGCATTCGGGGTCGCACTAAAAGCTTCCGGCTCGCTGAAACTCGGCGTCGCGCGCTCCGGAGTGTGCCGTGGCAGGGGGCCGGGCAGCGGCTCTCTGATAGCTTTGGGTTCGCTCTGTGGAAGGCCACGGAAAGATTCCAGCCTGGCTAACTTGGCGAAATTGACCACCACTGAACGGACGGAACCGCCGCGCACCCCTGAGGTTTGCGTCGCGGCATCGACGCCGCTCTGGACACGCTCGACGAGTTCTGGCGCCTCAGATGCCTGTCCTTCTTGCTTCTGCGCATGGGTCAAATAGCCTGCGCTCAGAAGCACACACACTACTAGAACTGTTAGGTATGACCGGTAGCGACGAGGGCTTCTCTTCATTGCTCTCACTTGAGTAGAACATTGCAGATGGGGGAGACGGTCAGGGGAATAGAGTCTACTACCAGCTACACAACCATTTATATCGACGACCGAAGTTGATTCACAAGATAAATCCCCATCTGAAGATATGTCAACGGATTTCGGATGAGGGTCAGCTTGAGCGGGCGGCGTATCTTATTCAACACAGGGAAACCGCAGAGGGCGCAGAGAAATTTAGTCTCTGCGCCCTCTGCGGTTTCCTTCGTAACTTTGGAGTGAGCTATCTCTTCGTCGCCCTCTACTTCTATTTGAAACGGTACTGGACAGAAGAGAGCCGGGCATCAAGCTTTCATTAATACCCTGTGCGCCGTGGGTCTGCGTCCGGCGGTGCTGTCTCTGCGACACATGAGAAGGGAATCTGGTTGAGAATACAGAGGGACGGATAGGACGTGCGAGAGATGGTGTACTGCACGACATTTATGTCAAGGTAGCAGGTGTCCTTCTCGTAGGTCATGCCGATCTTTTCCATGATGCGGCGCGAGGCTGTATGTTCAGGGCGAGTGATGGCGACGATGCGCTCACAGGAGAGATTCTCGAAGCCCCACTTGAGACATGCCCTGGCTAGCTCCGTCGCCAGACCCCTTCCCCAGAAAGCCTTGTCGAGCAGGTAGACCAGCTCAGGCGTCCCTTGTAGATTTCGCAGACCGCCGTAGCCGATCAGCCCGCCCGCCTCTTTGTCTATGACAGCCCACCTGCCGAAGCCGTGCCGTTCCCAGTGCTGGATGATGCTGAGCAGGGCGCGCTCTGTCTCTTCCCTTGATACGGGTAGATCCGCTTTCAGGTATCTGACGACATCCGCATCGTTAAAGATGGGATGCAGGTCGTCCAGATCGCCAGCTTTGAACTGACGAAGATAAAGGCGTGCGGTCTCTATCTCGTATACCATGCAGAAACTCTTTCGGGTGAGGGCGCAAGAGATCATCAATGTGGGATGCGCCCGTACTCCCCCTTTTATGCAGCCAATACGCTCTCGTGCTGTATATAGCTGTCGAGGGGAGTTGGAAGCGTCATCTGGTAAATATGGTTGGCGGAGAGAAGGCTTGCCGCTCCTTCGGCAGCCACAGGCTTGGAGAAGAAGTAGCCCTGTCCGTATTCACATTCAAGCGAGCGGAGCAGGGCGATCTGGCTTTCGGTCTCGACTCCTTCGGCGACGATGTTCATATCCAGATTGCGCGCCAGCATGACGATGGTGCGCACGATCTCCGAGTTCTCGTTGTTATCCGTCATGCGACCGACGAAGGAACGGTCGATCTTCAGGGTCGAGATGGGGAAGCGGTGCAGGTAGCTCAGTGAAGAGTAGCCCGTGCCGAAGTCGTCCATGCTGAGCTCGATGCCGAGCATGCGAAGCTGCTCAAGCATGTTGATGGCCGTGTCTATGTTCTCCATCATCATGCTCTCGGTGATCTCAAGCTTGAGGCTGCGCGGGTCAATTCCGGTTTCACGCAGGACGCGCCTGATCTGGTCGATCAAGTTGGGCTGCGTGAACTGCTTGCCGGAAAGGTTGACGCTGATCTGCAAAGGCGGATGCTGCGGATACTGCTCCTGCCACTTGCGAATCTGGCGGCAAGCCTGTTCCAAGACCCATTGTCCGATGGGGATGATGAGGCCGGTCTCTTCGGCAATCGGGATGAAATCGCCGGGAGAGATGAAGCCGCGTTCGGGGTGCTGCCAGCGTACCAGCGCCTCGAAGCCGCGAATAACGCCTGTTTCGAACGCGACGATGGGCTGGTAATGAAGGACGAACTCTTTACGCTCGATGGCACGCCGCAAATCGGTTTCGAGCTGAAGCAGCGTCATGGCCGAAGCGTGCATGGCCTTGTCGAACAACTCGTGACGCGCTTTGCCGTTGAGCTTGGCACGATACATCGCCGTGTCAGCATCGCGCAGAACTTCCTCCGCATAATCATATCCGATGGTGGAGAGAGCGATCCCGATGCTGACCGTGGTGAAGACTTCGCTGCCCTGTAGATTGAAGGGCAGCGAGAGGGTCTGCTGAAGCCGCTCGGCCACTTCGACGGCCTCATTCGTGTCGTTGAGGTCTTCGAGGAGAACCGTGAACTCGTCGCCGCCGAGGCGCGCAACCGTGTCGCCGGGGCGCAGGCAGGCTTCCAGACGGCGTGCGATGCCGACCAGAAGCTGGTCTCCGACCATGTGGCCGAGACTGTCGTTGATGATCTTGAAGCGATCAAAATCGAGGAAGAGAACGGCGAACTGTCTGTCCTGCCGCCGCTTGGCGCGTTCGACGGAAAGTTTCAGGTGGTCTATGAAGAGAGCGCGGTTGGGCAGCCCCGTCAGCGCATCATGAAAAGCGTCGTGCAGCAGCCGCTCTTCGGCGCGCTTGCGGTCTGTGATGTCCTGAATCTGGAAAATGAGGTGGACGGAAGCGGCCTCGGAGTCGCGCACCAGGGTCACACTCAAAAGGATCCACACGGCATGTCCCTGCTTGTGTATGTACCGCTGCTCCATCTGAAAAGTTTTGGTCTGTCCCGTCAGCAGCTTGTTGATCTCAGACATCATATTGCTGAGATCGTTTTCGTGGGTGATGGCCTGAAAGTGTGTGGCGAGCAGCTCCTGCTCGGAATAACCGACCATCTCGCACAAAGAGCGATTGACCCTGATCCAGTGGCCGTCAGACGCGACGATAGCCATTCCGGCGGCATGGTCGAAGGCGCTGCGGAAGCGTTCTTCGCTCTCTCTGAGCGCTGCCATGTGGCGCTCCGCCTGCTCGGCCTGCGCTTTCGAGGCCTCGACATTTTTCAGATAAGTCCAGTAGGTGAAATAGACGATGGCGATGATCGGGGTGGTGGCGATGAAAGCGTAGAAGCCGACCGTGTCGATGAGCTTGGCGATGATGGCTGCGGCGCTGGCTCCCGCGAAATAGGTGATCGAAGTCCAGAGGAAATGCTTTCGCCAGGTGAGCCAGAGCGGTTGGTTCGTCTTGAGCGCTGCGCCGATGGAGATCATGCCGGAGTTGGTCACGTATTGCACCATCGCCATCACACAGATGCCTATGATGTATGGGGCGGAATAGTTACCGTGTATATCCATGATCGACCCGAACGCGAGGCGCAGCGTCCAGATGGTGATAAACGTGGAGCAGGCCATGACGGCTGAGTTGAATAAGAAGGTGATCTTCTTCTTGCTGAAGCGTGGGCTGGAGCAGAGCGCTTCAGCCGCCGCCAGCAGGATAGCCGCCTCGCCGCCGAAGAGCAGGATCGCGAGAAAGACGAAGGTATCGGAGACAGAGATGTGGCCTTCGACGCGCGGAATCTGAATGGTAATGCGCGAGCCGATGCCAATCGTGATGAGAGCGAGGATGCAGAAACGAACGTTGAATTGATCGAAGGAGAGACGGGAGATAGAGAAGACAGCGATGGCTGCGCCAATGGCGATGATCGACCACTGGTACGTTGGTGCGTAGCGTTGTTTGCCCACAGCTTCCACAGAGGTTGTCTCTCTAGCGAATCCTTGGTCGGGTGTTGATCGGTTTGTAAGGTTCTTTGGGGCTTGCGCTCGCGCAGGAGAAAAGCCTCGGGCCTGCGCTCAAGGTGGAATGGCAACCCCCGTGCCGCAAGCGAAGCAGCACAGAATCGCCTAAATTCCTGCGTATTTTGGGGATACCGCCGGAACGCGAGAAGACTGACCGGTCAGGTTGAGAGAGTGAGAGCGTCAAATTGACGGCATATGGTCAGCTTGCCAGATTGATAGGGCTTTGCCCAACGGAATCTGAGGTTGCCCAACAATTCATAGAACCTAAGTTGCTTCGTATCGTATAACGAAACTGAAAGGGAGGTTGCTATGTTGACCAAACTTTTGAATAAGCCCGTGCCAAGCAGATAGCCTACACGGGTGGTAGCCCCACCCATTGTGCCGGAGTTCAGAACGGGCTAAAGGGAAACTCTGGGCTTGCGGTGCATGAAACGGCCATCGCAACGGCTGACAAGGATGAACGCGCGCACTCTCCTTGTCCCCAAACAAAAGAAAGCCCCGCCGTAACAGGCGGGGCTTTCTCGTCTCTGCCTTTTCCTCTATGCGGCCACACTCCAAAATTTAGGCTTTAGATTCAACTCGTACATACTATGAATGAGGCAACAGATGTTATGACAGCGCACCTTGGCTTTGCCCGACAATATCCTCTTGCCCGCTAATTCGGAGGCCTGCCCGCCAATTTAATGAGGATTAACGGGGATACCCATATCCTTCAGTATTGAGGGCAGCTCGCTTAAAGAACTAATGACCATGTCGGGCTGTTCGTCTTTTTCACACGGCGTTTCTTGTCCTAAGAAATTTGTTGGCTTGTAGATGGTGACGAAACCTGCTTGATTTCCATATTTTATGTCGCGTAGTAAAGAGTCGCCCGTCATCACAAAGAGCGTCTCTGCATGATCTTGTCGTTCAGGCAGGTGCTTTAGTCCGGTCAGCTTCGTGGCCTGAAACGCCTCTACACTCTTGGTGCCGATGATGATCTCGTCAAAAATAGAGCGCTTTCTGATCTCATGCGCTTGTAGAATGTGTTCCAGTCGCGCAGGATTACCCTCTGAGAAGAGGATGGTAACTAAATGAAGATCAGGCGAGCGGGAGGCACGGATGGAGGAGAGCACAGACGCAGTATCAGGGTATAAATCCGGGACTCTACGTAATCCCACCTCAAACGTGTGGTAGCCTTCCTCAATCAACGCTATGAGCTCCGAATCTAAATTTTCGCTTCTCCGATGAATAGCCCTGGAAACTGCCTCTTCTATTGTTGACGCGCCTGAACAGTGGTGTGCCATGGCCGCCGATAGTAATCCGAAGTCATACTCAAAACGGCCTAATTGACTGCTCAGTTCTCGATCAACTGTCCTTAAAATTTCAAACTGCGACTCTTCATCAGAGATGTATCCGGCTTTCATAAAGACGCGCAACAAATCGAGTTGCGCACGGTGAAAGACTGCATTTGTGTCCCATAGAGTGTTATCAGCGTCAAACACCAATACAGCATTCAAGACTTTTCCTCATTTCCTACTCATGATTTCAATCGCATGGTTAAGACGAAGGAATCTAAAAATATTACTAGCATCTGAATGATACGCTCCAGAACCGGGCGTTAAAAAATTTTCTCTCTCACCATTTTTATACCAGTAAGATACGACTACTGCACACCGCTACTGACACCCTGTCTCAGAGTATATTCCAGCATTCCGACCAGTCGAAAATCAGACACCCGGTGACGAGTGCGGCAAGGCTGTTTCGCACATGATTTTAGTATTGTCGTCGGACAGGTCTTCGGACTATACTCCGCCCTTCCGAAGTTCTAACTCGAAGTACGTTAGCCTTCCGAAGCCGGATGTCTTCTCGCAAGATTATCAATTACCCAATCGTGTTGGGTAAATAATTCAGCCCGCGAGGGGGGAATCAATCTCAGAGTAACAGGATATGGCTCGCTTTCTCATCTGTCTGGTCACAGTTTTGGTTGGCCTACTATTGCTCTGCGCAACAAGCCTTGCGGCACAATCAGGCGCTGCTGCGCTTGTTGGGACGGTCACGGATCAGGACGGAGCGCGCGTCGCGGGCGCAGAAGTGACAGCACTGAGTATCGCCAGCGGACGGACTTTGACGGCAACGACGGACGCATCCGGCAAATATGAATTGACCGGACTGCAACTCGGCTCGTACCGGCTTTCTGCACGCGGCGAGGGCTTCGCCACCGCCTCGCGGAGCGTCACGTTGCGCAGTAGTAGTAGTAGTAGTGAGAGACCAGTCATAGAAGACTTTTTGCTCATGCCCGGCATCGTTGAAAGTAGCGTCACGGTGACAGCCGGGAAGGGCAGCGCACGTGTCACGGCGGAGCTGCCACAGACGATCTCTATCACGGACAAGTTGCAGATCGAAGAGCGTCGTCCACAGTCCACGCTGCGGGCCGTAGAGAGAGCACCGAACCTGACGCCCATTATCGCCAATCCTGCCCTGGAGCGCCCACGCTTGCGCGGCCTGGCTTCAAACAGGCTCCTCATCATCCTCGATGGTGAGCGCCTCAACAATGTGCGCAGCGACCCGACCACAGGCGTGTCGCCCAGCGTCATTGACGTGACGCAGTTGGAAGCAGTCGAAGTCCTCAGCGGCGCGGGGTCGAGCCTTTACGGTTCGGATGCGTTGGGCGGAATCATCAACCTGATTACGACGAGCCCTGTGCGAGTTGCCGGTACGCAATACCTGGGCATCAGATTTGACGGCGACCTGCACACCAACGGTCTTTTCCGTCGCGGCGCAGCGACCATCAATTGGAGCAGCCCGTCTGCTGCCTTGCGTCTGAGCGGCTCGCTCTTTCGGAGCGGTAATTACCATTCCGGCAATCGAGCCATCTCACTCGAAGAGGTTGTACGGCTGGGAAGTTTTGCTGCTGAGATGGGAAACAAGAGTGGCAACAGCGTCGCGCGCACCTACGCCGTCTGGAGCTTGCCTGCGGGCGCAGAGATACCAAACGGCCAGGCTCACGGCTTCAACGACCAGTTGGACCTCTGGCTCTTTCCCGGCGATAACCAGAGCCTTCGATATCGTCAATTGAACAGCCAGCACAAAAGTTTGGGCTTCTCTTTTATTACGCCGCCATACGATCAACGGACACAATTTAACGGCTTCAGGCGGCTGGACAAGTATGGGCTGAGATACGAGGGCCGCGAGTTCACAGGGTGGCTGCCGCGTCTGGCTGCCAGTTTCTACTGGCAGAAATATTCGTTCCCGGACGACACGCTTACCTCACCGATCAATCCGGGGAGCAGTTGGAGATTCGTGCCCAACCCGCTTGATCCGCAGAACCCGCTTGCAGTTCTCACCGGCGCTCCTTCAACCTTCACGGACACCAGTTTTACGGATAACAAAAACTCCGTCACCACCAGTGCGTTTGACCTCCAGGCCACTTTCGCCCCGTTCGTCGGGACATTAATCACGACCGGCATCGGATACTTGCGCGATTCTTCGGCTGACCAGTTTTCGCGCGTTGAGTTCGCGCCGGGCAACCTGCAAGCGCCGCTGAGCGTTATCACAGGCCGCGCCAGCAACCCGGACGCCGTCTATCGGAACTGGGGCTGGTTCAATCTTTTTGAGTACGAGCCCGCCAGTTGGCTGCGACTCACAGGGGGGCTGCGCCTTGATAATTGGAAGACCGAGGCGCGAGCGACGCGCGGATTTCCGCTCGGAGTTGAATCGGCCATTTTGGATGCATCACTCGAAGGACTGATGGCCTCTCCCGGCCCGATCAATGCGGGAGGAACGAGCGGCATTGTCGCTCTCATCAACGGTACGGGCACAGTCGCCACCAATCGAACCGTCATCACCGGCAATGCGGGGGTCGTTTTGCGCCTTCCCGGCGGCCTTAATCCCTATTTTCGCTGGGGCAACAGCTACCGCGAGCCAGGCATTACGGAGCGCTACCTGCTGCGCGATTTTGGTGATCCGACCTTCAGCGTGCTCGTAATTCCGAACACCGCTCTCAAGCCTGAACGGGGTCAGACCTATGAACTCGGCGTCCATCTTCAACGCTCCGGGTGGAATGCTTCATTCGGTTATTTCAACAACAACCTTGAAGACTTTATTCGCTCGGTCTTCGCAGACCCACTGTTTGTGCCAGCCGATCCGAGCCGTGGGCTACATCCCATCTCTCCTTTCTTCCCGTTCCACGGTGTGCTCTATGTGCAGCGGACGAATACGGCCAGAGCGCGCATACGTGGCTTAGAGGCCGCCTATGAGATCAGTGTGCCGCTCGGCCGATGGGGTGTGATGTCACCAACGGGGACGCTCGGCTGGTTGAAAGGGTCAAACCTGACTCCCGACGAGGATACTCTCAACCTGATCCGCCTCTTCTATAATCGAACGGACACGCCCGTGCCCTTGCACGGCTCAACAGAAGACGCGCCTTTATCCGGCATCACGCCGTTTCGCGCCATCAACGGCGTTCGCTACGATAGCCCCAAGCGACGCTGGTTCGGCGAGTACGAGGTGCGCTATCAATCGCGCGTCAGGCGAGTTGACCCGCTCGATTTGACGACCACGATCTCAACTCAGTATGGCTCGCTGGCGAGTCTCAATTCATTTGCCGTTCACACCCTCCGCATGGGATACACCTACGTGAAGGAAAATCACAGGGCCTCGTTTACCTTCGGGGTAGAGAATCTGACCGACCGCTTGTACTTCGAGCACTTTCAGACCGCCCCGGCACCGGGACGCGCGGTCGTCTTCGGGATGACACTCGAACTCTTCAACCTGCTGCGGAAGTAGAAGTGGCCGCAGCAAGTTGAATCGTTTAGTTGACTGAAATATTTAGCTGCCCACTAGAGGGATAAGAAGATGAAGCGTTACTGGCTAGTCATGGGCACAATCGTCGCCTTCTTCCTGATTATCTTCTTCATTGTGGAAGCGCTCGGTGTCCCTCTCCTGACAGACCCGACGCCCTGGATGAAGCATGGCGGGGTTTTAGCGGCGGCTGTCGGTGTCGGCCTGCTCATTGCCGATGTGGTGCTGCCGGTTCCGTCCAGCCTGGTGATGGTAGCCCACGGCGCGCTCTTTGGTGTCGTAGGCGGGACAATTCTCTCACTGGTTGGAAGTATGGGCGCAGCCCTGTTTGGCTTCCTCCTCGGCAGGCGTGGAGGGCGCTGGCTTGAGCGCCTTGTGACACCGGAGGAGCGTGCTCGCGCCGACTACCTTTTGCGTAGATGGGGAGCACTGGCGATCATCGTGACGCGTCCCGTGCCGCTGCTGGCCGAGACAGTGGCGATGATGGCGGGCGCTTCTACACTTTCGTGGGGGCGAATGGCACTGGCAGCACTGGCCGGTTCGCTGCCTCCCGCGTTGCTCTATGCGCTGACCGGAGCGGCGGTCGCCAACTTCCAGAAGACGACGCTGATGTTCGGTTTCGTCCTTCTGATGGCGGGCTTCTTCTGGCTCATCGGTCGCCTGGTCGAGCCTCTCCTCAACCGGAGAGGAAGTCATTTCAGTCTGATAAAGGAGAAGAGACCATGAGTTACCTGGACGTACCCCGATTGCATTTCGCCGGAACTTTCAGGGCCGATCCTTCGACGGTCAATAACGTTCCATCGAATTATGACCCACAGGTCTTCAACCCCAACCCAAGCTGGAATCCCAATGGCACAGGCCAGTGGCAATTCTTGAACTGTACTGTCCAGAGCGTTGTTTACACTGACGGCACGATATGTACGGAGTCTTCGGAGGACAGTGTGATCGGCAGTCCGGTACAGGGCACGGATCAACCGGCGGTCGCAAAGCTCGTCGACCTAGACCCGGAGCAACAGATGGTCTCTGAAATCTGGGGCTTCCATGTTCAGCTCGGTTCGGCGTCCGGGCCTGATTCGTTCGTCGGCGACTTTGAAGTCGCAGCTTTTTCCGATATCTGGTTTCGTGCGATGGGCGGGGGTGGCGGTGATGCCCCGATGGGCGCTTTCTATCAATCCGTATTGACAGCCCTGAAGTGGAGCAACGTTTCAAATTCGCGGTTTCTTAAAGAACTGATGAAGGCGAGCTCGAACCAGCTCTCCATCAAATTCAACCTTGACGGCATCAATATGAATTCGAGCAGTCCGAATTTTACGCTCGGCAGAATCGTCGGAACGATTGGGCCGGTCACGAAAGGCGAGCCCAAACATTTTGTGTTAGGCCGTATCTTGCGGAGCGCGCCGGGGACGAGCACTGATCCGAATCTTCAGCCGATGGTGCTGCAAGGTGCGCCGCCCGCGTCACCCATGTTTTTCGCTCCGTGCAGGGTTGACGAGAAACGCATGCGTGTCCTCCTTGATCTTGGTAACAGTATTTCGACAACCACGCCCGGCGGGCCTGTCAATCCTGCGCTTGGAGATTTACGGTTCGCCATCCTTCCTCCATACGCGCCCCCTGTCCTGCTCGGCAAAGTTAATTATCAGGAAACGAACTGGTATAAGACGACTGCCGGGATACAGGAATTTCCAATCACCAATGAGCAGCTTACTCAACTGGCCGAGACGCCGCTGGGCATCGTGCGAATAAACGCGGACGAAACGATCAGCCAGCCGCTGCTTGAAGAGAATTCGAGCGGCCTCTACCTGAGGGCTGATAGCTTCGTCTTCAGATTAAATCCGGGCGAGTCTGCGGAGGTTAATTTGACGGCCACACAGTTCGGACGGCGCGCGCCTAAACAGAAGATCACCCTCGTTCAGGATTCGTCATCGGTTGACCAGATGCAAAGCCCGCCGAATCCGCAGAATATCCCGACCGGAACACCGGCCACGGCGCTGACTTTCCCGTCCAGCGTGGTGACTGATAAGAACGGTCAGGCCGCTTTCACCTTGAAAGCATCCGATCCGGGCAATCCCAGACAATTCATTGACGGGCAGGTCTACGGGGTGGCGTATCAACTAGAGGCGCGCGCGGCGACCGCTAATTACAATCATGATCCGTCGAACTTCATTAGTGTGCTGGTGTTCAATAGCTACCCGCAGCCGGATCAGCCGACGTGGAAAGATGTCCAGCCGATCTTCGCCCAGTATGCGAAACTCTACCCTTACATGACGACCGCCGTCGGTATTAACCTTGCCAGTTATGCTGACGTCAAGAAAAATCTGTCGGCGATCCAGCAGGCGCTCATGCTTCCGAAGAGCGATCCCAGATATATGCAAGTGACGCGCGATATGTCGCGCGATAAGCTGAGCCTGATCACACGCTGGATTAAGGCGGGCGCACCGCCCGACCCGAATTCAGGCCCCGTCGCTATTATTCTTTCATGGGTCAACACGAATGAGTCTTCACCATGAGAAGGTTGATGACAAAGGCTCTCTCTAAAAATTAAGTGGGATGATCCTTCTGGGTAATGGTTCAGCCAAGAGAGAGCTTTGCGACCTTTGCCAATATACTTTGCGTCCTTTGCGTTTAATCTCCTCTTTAAACGCAAAGGACGCAAAGGGGACGCGCAGAGGTCGCAGAAAATTCAACTCTCCTGCTTGAGGCCACTACCTCCTTCTGTATGAGAATAGGGATACTAGCCTGTTTATTCGATTGCGCCGCTAATTTGGAGAGCGTTCTTCGTCCGTGGTTCGATACTAATTTGAGGGGAGGTGGGATCGAATTCAAAATAGCTGCCGTGAGCGGCATGTTCAAGGAGTATGCTGAGCTTGGCTACGAGGCGGAAGCTTTGGATATGGAAACGGCGAGCGAGCTTTTACGCCGCGAAAAATACCCCTTCGATTATCTCTACATCATCAACAATCCTTACGCTCTCACAGACAAGAGCCAGTTAAGGTTCTTCTCAGAGGCGGAAACGAGGGATTTTGCCTTAAGATACCTTCTCTCGGAAAAGATTGACGCGGTGTGGATGTTAGATGGAGATGAAATATATACTGTCAGTCAAATCGAAGCAATCGTGAATTATATCTGCGAAGATGATTCGGCAGATTGGTATGCGATCAACTTTAAGAACTATATATTCGACGGCCACGTCTGGGTAGATGGATTTCACCCTCCCAGAATCTTTCGCACAAATCGCCACCAGGGGATCAAGCAGTTTCGCTCAGATAATGTCATTCTTTATTGCGATGGCAGCGCATCCGTTGACCATGCAGGCACGGTTATCCCGGAAGAAACAGCTCATGTAGAGCACTTAACGTGGCTCCATGAAAACGGGAAGAAGAAATATGAGTACCAGATCAGACACTTCGGCGAGTGCTCGTACCGGTGGAACTATCAGGAGAGCAGGTTAGAATTCAATCAAGAGTATTATCAAAAGTACGGGGCGCACATGCCGACTTTACATTACGATCCCTAATCCACCAGAGAGAGAGCATGACCCACGCTCAGGAGGCAGTGAGACCACGTATTCTGATCGCTCGTCCCGATCATCTCGGCGACGTGCTCCTGACACTGCCTGCCGCTGCGGCGTTGCGCGCGAGCGTGCCCGGCGTGCAGATCAGCTTTCTGGTGGCCTCTGAACTGGGCGAAGTTGTCCGGCGTTGTACTCAGATCGACCGGACATACACGCTCCCTTTTCCGCCGCTCACAGCCCTACCCGATCCGGCCAACTGGACGACCATTGTCAACCAAAAGGCCAGCTCCCTTCGTGGACGTTTCGACATCATCATCTTATCTCGCCCGGAAGACCCCTGGTCGGGCGAGTTGGCCGTTGCGGCAGGCATCCCAATCCGTATCGGCTACGCGACCCCTGGGACCGAACCATTTCTCACAGTTGCCCTTCCTTTTTATGAGCAAGGCCACGTCGTCAGCCAAACCCTCAATCTTACTGAGGTCGCGGCTAATTGCCTGGGAGCGACGACCCTTGACGATCCTGGCCCGGTCACAGCGGGAAATTTTGTGCCCACACGGTTAGAAGAGGGGATTGCCGAGAAAGTGCTCATGGAAGCGCCTGCGGCTGGACGAAATCCGATTGTGTTTCAGCCCGGCTCGGGTTGGCCGCTGAAGAACTGGTCTCCTCAACGATGGGGCCGCCTGGCAATCGAGATTCGACGACGCTGGGGGCTGGCTTCGCTGGTGCCGGGCGGGCCGGGTGAAGAAGCGCTCGTCGCCGAGGTGGTGGAGGCGAGCGAGGGATGCGCCTACGGCCTGGCGGGACGGCTTTCGGTTGGCGCTCTGGCTGCGCTCTATCGCCGCGCTTCCCTGGTGATCGGCATCGACAGTGGGCCGCTTCACCTGGCTGTGATGGTCGGCGCAAGGGTCATCGGTCTTTATGGGCCGCTCGACCCCCTGAAGTGGGGCCCCTGGTGTCCGCCTGAGCGCTACCGGATCATCAGAGTCCCGCTACCTTGCAGTCCCTGTGATTGCATCTTTGATCCGCCGTGCGGCATTTCCATCGAACCCCCCTGCACCGCCGGTATCACGGTTGACGCAATTCTCACGGCTGCCAGCGAGCTTCTCGAAGGTGATGGGCTTAATGTGGCACGGCCTGAACGAAAAGCTTTCCATCAGTCAATGCAACGTGAGCTATGAAGCACCTGCGCCCGAGCTTCTTTATCATCGGTGTGAATAAATGCGGGACATCCTCCCTCTATCGCTACTTGATAGCACATCCCGCTGTGTTACCCTGCGCAGAAAAAGAGCCAAACTTTTTTGGTCAACATAGTCCTGAGTACGTCGCATCCCATATCAGCGATTATTATGGTCTGTTCCCAACACGCGAGTACCAGGGGAATCTATCTTTTGAGTGGGAGGCGTCGGATCAGGCAGGCACGTCGTTTCCCGTGAAGGTCTCTGTTGAGCGCAAGCCCGGGGTAGACTACATCACAGGCGAGGCGAGCGCTAATACCTTTCACGAAGTCTCCCCGTCGCTGCTCCATCAATATCTGCCGGGCGTGAAACTAATCCTCCTCGTTCGCAACCCCGTTGACCGTGCCTACTCGCATCATCGTATGTACCGGCGCTTTCAAGCTGCGGGAAGCGATCTGGGGTTTGAGGTGAGGGATTTTGAGACCGATATTCAGGCGGAGATGAAGGCGCACGCTATCGGGAAAAAGACTCATTACATTTCTCCCGGCATCTATATTGATAAACTACAGGAGTGGGTGTCCGTATACGGTCGGGGTCAGGTCAAGGTTGTGGTCACAGAGGAGCTTGCGCGGCCAGGCAGGGCTCAGATGATCATGCGGGAAATGGAAGACTATCTTGAGCTGCCACATCACGAGTATGGTGACTTGCTGGCGCGCCGCTTCAACCATGCGCAGCCGCCTCAGCTTGCGCCACCTCTGCGGGCACTACTGGCAGAGTTTTACCGGCCTGATAATCATCGGCTCCAAGAATATCTGGGATATGAGCTTCATTGGCACTAGAGCAGCTTCCGTCTGGCGATGAGGAAAAATTTAACGCAAAGGACGCAGAGGAAAGGCGCGCAAAGGGAGCAGAGGAAGAAGACGCTGGAGGAGATGCTTCTTCGCGTTCTTTGCGCGCTTTTCCTCTGTGCCCTTTGCGTTTAATGCTTTTCTTCCGATGGAGCTATCCTTGTCTTACGTCGAATTCGCTTTGATTAAGGTCTGCAAGTATTCACGTATGTCTCCAAGACTCTGCTCCCATGTCGGATGCCTTTGGAAGCGTTCGTAGGCCGAGAGGCTCATCTCGATTAATCGTGGGCGATCCTGATTGATCTCCTGTAGATAAAGGGCGATGGAGTTTGCATCTCCGGGAGCAGCCAGGAAACCTTGCTCGCCATGAGCGATGATTTCGTGCGCGCCGCCAGCCGTCGAAGCAATCACCGGAAGACCAAATCCCATCGCTTCTAAATAAGCCATTCCGATTGCCTCATAGTAGGATGGCACGGCCAGTAGGTGGCTTCGGGCAAGAAGCCCTGGGATTTCATCATGCGGCATCGCTCCCATCATTTCCACATGATTAGAGAATCCGCCCCGTGTGATTTGATGGCGGATCGCGCGGGCGTAAGCAGGATTCATCGTGAGGCTACCCACTACTGTCAGGTGCCAACTGTGTAGCGGTAACTGATTGAGCGCCTCGATGAGCACATGCAAGCCCTTGTTGGGGACGACATTTGCGACGAAGATGATGCGGAGCGGGCCGGGCTCAAGTGCCCGCCGCGTCAGCTCTTCGACGGAAATGGTCGGAATCAGTTGATCGCGCCCGGGATAGGCCACGATGCCGGGTAGATTTCGCTTTAAGAGTCGTTCAACAGTCAGGCGGGTCGTGTGGCAATTAAAGATCGCACCATCTACGGTCTTGAGATATTGCCGTTCAAAAGCGCCGTACATTCGCCGCAACCATGACGCACGTGGCTCGCTCGAACGCAGTAGATGAACGATTGTCACTATCGGATAAGGAAGCTGTTTCTTCAGTAATCGGTTAATCAGAAAAAGCGATGGATGATTAAGCTCATCCTGGATGAGTAGATCGAGCTCGGCATTTTGCAGTCGCCGCCGGAGGAGGGGAGAAAAATTGTCAATCAGGTGACGGCTGTAGGTTCGCCAGGGAAGAGAGATCACCTCGACCTCATCCCCATGAGCCCTCAGGTAATTGACCAGTGCACGGTCATACAGGTAGCCCCCCGTGAGGGTTTCCAGGCTGCCGTAGATCACCAGCCCGACACGCATCAACGCTCCTGCCGGTAAGCTGCCCAGGTTCTCTCATCTTCCCACAGCCGGACAGTGATGGCGCTCAGGTTCGACGATTGAATTCGTTTTGAGAGCGCCTGGCAGAAGATGCGCGCGAAGTGCTCAAGGCTGGGATTCAAGCCTGCGAACTCAGGCGCGTCGTTCAACATCCTGTCTCGATATGAGTCGAGCAGCGCGTCCAGATGATGCCTGAGATCAACAATGTCGATCATGTATCCCTGTTGATCCAGCGACGTTCCTTCCAGCCGCACTTCTACCTGGTAATGATGCGAGTGCCAATGATTTTCGGAGCCTGAGTCCCCGCCGGCGAGGATATGTTGGGCCACAAAGTCCTGATGGACGCATAAGGTATACATAGAGTCTACGCTCCTGACAGCTATCTTCGATCTCAATCAACTTTGATAGGTGAGAATTACCTGAACGGCTTCTTCCGGGTGTTGATCCAGAAGGTCATACGCCTGGGATGCCCGTTCAACAGGGAAGCGATGGCTAATGAGTGAGCCGGGCTTCACTTGCCGGATCATCTGCCAGGCGGTCTGGAGACGGCGAGATTTACTCCATCGCCCCGACCATTGCGGCGCAATGGTGCTGACCTGACTGCTGACCAACGACATGCGGCTGCGATGAAAACGGCCTCCCAGGTCAAGCGCCGCACGCTTTTGACCATACCATGATCCGATGACCACGCGTCCATTGATACCCGTGCCCGCGATAGCCAGGTCAAGTGCCGCCGGGTTGCCGGAAAGCTCATAAGACAGGTCAGCCCCGGTGTGGGAACCCTCCACGGCGAGCAGGGAGTTCAACTGGGCTAGCACATCGGGCGCTTCCGGGTCGAGACTCGATTGCGCGCCAAGCGCCAGGGATTTCTCTCGGCGTAAGGAAGCGCAATCCAGTGTGACCAATCTGGCTAAGGGCAGCCGGGCCAGCAACGACGTTGTCAGTAGTCCCACCACTCCCTGACCAAAGACTACGACCTGCTCCCCGATCATCGGTTGGCCGTCCTGTAGAAAGTTGACGGCAGTTTCCATATTAGGTAAGAAAGCTGCTTCTTCAGGCGATAGGCCGGGAGGGACCGGAATCAGCTCGTCGGGAGAACTGAGAAAATGGCTTTCGTGAGGGTGAAAGGCAAAGACTAGCTGCCCCTGCCATGCCGGAACAACCTCAGCGCCCGTCGCTATCACTTGTCCGACAGCCGCATACCCATACTTGAGTGGAAAGTTAAAATCACCGGCGAGGGCAGAGATGGTCTCGTCTACGGGGATGTCGGCGGGAGCCTGGCCTCTATAAAATAGCAGCTCCGTGCCCGCACTGATCGCTGAGATCAGGGTTTGAACTAGAACTTGATCGGTCGCGGGTGAGGGTAATGGCTCCTCCTGCACTGATACCTGACGCGGTGCGTTGAAGTACACAGCCCGTCGCTTCATGGCTTCTCCCAGACCGGATCACCCCATAGCACAAGATCCTCTCCCAGCCATTGATGACGCAGGTTATGCAGGTGCGGGAAGCAGACAGGGCCAGTCTGCGCCAGCCTCCGGATGCCATGCATGCCGCCTATCAGTTTAGGGGCAACCGTCAAGATCAGGTGATCAACCAGCCGCGCTGAGAGAAAACTGGTGATGATGCGCGCCCCACCCTCGACCATCAAGCTGTCGATATTTAGCTCGCCTAAACGATCTAATAGAAGAGGGAGACTGACTCGCCCCTCGGCATCGGCTGGCAAGCGCAGGACGCGCGCCCTTGCGTCTTCAAGCGCCTGCTGACGTTCGAGGTCGGCCGTTTCACAGGTGGCAATCAAAAGCGGAAGGGGGCGCTGACGAAGCAGGTTGGCATCGAGCGGAAAGCGCAAATGACTATCTGCCACCACCGGCTGCGGTGATTCGCCTTCGACAAGACGCACCGTGAGTTGCGGGTTATCAGAGAGCACCGTGCCGATGCCGACGAGAATGGCATCATGTGTTGCTCGCAGCCTGTGTGTTAAGACAAGTGACTGGCGACCGCTCAAGTTCAACGGCTGACCGGAGCGTGCCGCAATGCAGCCGTCCAGGCTCTGCGCATAGCTCAAGGTCACAAACGGGCGGCCCGTACGCTCGCGATGTCCAGCGATTCTTTGCAATAGCACTTTGATATGCTCATCCGTCTCCGCCGGCAAGCTTTCGGGATGCATTTGAGAGCTTTGATGGTCACGGTCGTGCCCATTGCCGTTGCCTTTGAGCACCGCCGAGAGCGAGTCGAGGTTCAGAATGTGGTTCATCCGTTGAGCCTTCGTGAGCAGGTAGGCGGCGTTCTCGGCAGTGACGTGAGACTGAATCGGAATCTGAGCTGTCACCTTCATGCCAGATGCTTGCAGGCTATCAATTTTGAGCGGATTATTCGTGAGCAAACGGACAGACTGGGTGCCCAATTGTTTCAAGATCAGCGCTGCCACGGTGTAGTCACGTTCGTCTGCACCGTGCCCCAACATCAGATTGGCGTCCACCGTGTCGTAGCCTTGATCCTGAAGATTATAGGCGCGTAACTTATCCAGCAGCCCGATGCCCCGCCCCTCCTGGCGTAAGTAGATGAGGACTCCCGCCTCTTCTTTTGCGATCAGATTGATGGCCTCTTCCAACTGCGTGCCGCAGTCGCAACGCAGCGAGCCGAGTATGTCTCCGGTGAAGCATTCGGAATGGATGCGTACAAGGACGTTCTGACGGCCTGCGACATCGCCATGTACGACTGCCATGTGCCCCTTATCATCCAGGGTGTTGACATAAAAGTATAACCGAAATTGGCCCTTCGCTGTGGGGATTCGGGAGCAGGCCATTTGAGTCACTGTTATTTCGCCCATGATGCCTCCAGATTCAATTGTTCGGCTTCCGACCGCCTCGGAATCATTTCCTCAACCTCCTCAGAGAGAACCCGTCACATTCATCCTTCCATGCGCACACTGAGAGACCACCTCGTAGTGAATTCGCTCGAAAGAGTTTCCCGACATTATCCAGTCCTGTGAGCACAAACCCTAAAAATGAGGGCATATCTCCTTTCGGAATAAACGTCCAGTAGCCAACCTGAACATGTAGAAAACCGGATGCTTTAAGTAGGTCTACCAGCTCGTGACGTTTTAGAAATTTGTCGGTGGAAAGATGTTTGGTGTCCATCCTGAGCAAAGGTGCGAGCGCTTGATACCATAAGTAGCCCCCGTGAGGAGTCAGGCAGAAAAAGCGACCGCGAGGCTTGAGGAGTCGGTAGACGTTAGACAGCACAGCCCGTTTGTCGAGCATATGTTCCAAAGCACCGATACATATCACTAAATCAATTGATTGCTCAGGAATCGTGCGCATCTCTTCTCCATTGTCCACAAGAAAGGTGATCTTGCCTTGCAACGACGAAGTACGCAGATGTGCTTGCGCCACCTCGATCATTGCCGGCGACAGATCAATACCGATGCCTTGGACGATCTCTTCTGCGAGGGCAAAAAGGTGGTGACCAGTACCACAACCGAGGTCCAGAACCACATCATCGCGACAGGGTTGGGCGTATTTCCTGATGAGACCAATTCGATAATTGAGCAGGCGCTGCGGATGGCCGTGTTGCTCGGAATAAGCAACGGCGCAATTATCAAAAAAGGTCTTTGTATTCTCCGTGCTATGCGCCGGCGTCGTTGTTAACTTCCTGAACATAGATAGAGACTTCCAGACGAGTCCACTAAAACCCACCTCGTGACGATAGCATTCGGGGCGATGAGAGGCTGGATTATTGAAGTGAATACATGGCAAAAACCTTCAAAAAGCGAGGTGAAGGGTTGCGTTGCCGTTCCATCTCAGATAATTGACTCCAGCACGTCATCGGTAGTACAGAGTAGGACATCATAAACAAAGACGGCATCCCGCTTGGTGAGATTAAACCACATGCTTGTCGAAGGACGACCACCACTTTCAGGTTTTTGCATCATGCTCAATAACTCCCACCCTGTCAAGAGAAAGAGTATCTAAATCAGAGCAGACAAAAGCAAAAGCCGTCGCAGAAAGATAACTTGCAATCCATACTAAGGGCGCTGGATAAAGCGACCACACAACGAACGGCGCGCACTGAGCGGTTTGCCGTGCAGAACTGGTCACTCTCGTTCATGGGGAGCATCCGCCTCGAGAGCAGGCCGTGTGAACATACCTGGCGCCGGGAGTGCCGAATCATCACGCCGAGGAGATGACAATCAACAGCAACGGAAACCATTACCTCCAACCATCCAGCGAGTAGCAGGAGTAGGTCTTAATAGCCAGCCAGATTTTTTGCCCGTGGGACAGTCCCAATTCACTGACGGACTGCCGGGTCACGCTGACAGCCCAGGTCACGCCACCCTTGACCCACACCATGCAGTGAGCGCTTCTTTCCTCAATTGCTATGATATGACCGGACAATATGTTGCGAGCCGAGGTCGAGCGTAGCTCTTCAGTCGCGAGCAATATATCCCCTGAGCGAATCGCGACCACAACCTGATCTCCCTGCTTCTCTTTTCCCAGAGGAATATCCAGATCGCAAGCGCCGCTCTTGTCTGTCACACGTACGCTCATCGTTCCCGCTCCAAGGTTCCTTCGTCCGACGACTCCCTCAAAGATATTCTCAACGCCAGTCAGCCGGGCCACCCTGGCATTGACAGGGCCGCCAAAGATTTCAGCAGGTTCCCCGGTGGCGACCACGCTACCGCAATCATATGCAATCAGAAAATCACCCAACGTGATGGCCTCTTCACGGTCGTGGGTCACATAGATGATAGGCAAACGTAATTCTCTGTTGATCGTTTTAAGGTCAGCGATAATATTCTGCTTGGTCGCCTCGTCGATGGCCGAAAGTGGCTCGTCGAGCAGCAGCAGGCGCGGACCGCTTCCCAGCGCGCGCGCTAAAGCTATGCGTTGCGCTTCGCCGCCCGATATTTCACCGGGGCGACGCGGCGCCGTATGTGCGACTCTCAAACGTTCCATCAATTCAAGTGCTCGAAGTCTTCGCTCTTGTCTGGATAAACCGTTGATCGCGAACTCGACATTACCGAGAGCAGACATGTGCGGAAAGAGCGCCAGGTTTTGAAAGACTAAACCAACACCGCGCGCCCGGATGGGTCTGTTGATTCCACGTTCTGAATCAAACAGCGTGTAATCGTTAATACTGATGGAGCCTGAATCAGGACGGATGATACCGGCGATTGACTTGATCGTGGTGGTTTTGCCTGAACCGGATGCGCCGAACAGAATGGTAATCCCCGGCGGCGCATCAAATTCTGCATTGAGGGCGAATGCGTTCCGCGCGGAATGGGTGGTTTGCCGGGTGTCGCGTGAATTGCCGCCCACCCGCCCGCCGAAACCCTTTCTGATTCTTACCGAAATCATTGCTCAGACCAGGCCCTCTTTCATTGAGTAGAGCTACTACTACTGTTGCGCCCGACGAGCTTGTTCGTCGCGTAAAGCAGCGTGAGAACAATGACCGAAAGTATGATCACCAGCGTGAATGCGTAATCATCGTGCCCCGCCTGGGTCGCATCGTAGATCGCAATCGCAGCGGTTTGCGTGCGGCCAGGAATATTCCCGGCGACCATCAGTGTCGCGCCGAAGTCTCCGAGCGAACGCGCGAACGCCAGCATCGCGGAGGCGATGATTCCACGGGATGCGAGCGGGAGAGTGATGCGCCAGAAGATTTGCCATTCGCTCTTGCCAAAGGTGCGCGCGGCATCCTCAAGCTCGACGCTGACGGTTGAGATGCTGGCGCGCGACGTTTTCACGACCAACGGCAGCGCACCAATGGCCGCCGCCAGCACTGCTCCCTGCCAGGTGAACACAAGTTGAAAGCCGGTCATCAACTTAATACCACGACCAATCGGGCTATTCTGGCTCAACAACATGAGGAGATAGTAGCCAAGCACGGTCGGCGGCAGAACCAGCGGCAAAGTCACAAATGCGTCCACCACTTCTCGACCGAGGAAACGGCGGCGAGCTAACAACCACGCCAGGGCCACACCACTGATGAGGGCCAGCACAGTTGCTATCAAAGCAACTCTGAAAGATAGCGCCAGCGGAAACCAGTCTATGCTCCTCATGGATGAGGAAGATAACATATCTTCATAGTCGCGTCCGAGAAGATGCGGCTTTGTGGCTCCAGGTATACTCTGATATTCAACGGATTAAACATTGCGCCATCAATCTCCTCATGCTACATTCTCGAACCTTTACTTGGCAGTTATCTTCTTCGCCCTGATCCGGTTGCGTTCGCTCTTGTAAGTCTTTCTCGGTCAAATACTACTCGCCTCCGCGCTCAATCTTTCGCGGGAGCAGAGAGCAGCATGAAGGTGCAGGTGATGAGATGTACATCCTTCTCTTTGCGAAAACTGAGCCTCTTAATGGTGCTCTTAACCGTGCTCCTCATCTCAAGCTGCGCGCAGCGTTCTGCGAACGAGACGGAAGCTCATCCGAAAAAGCTGTATGTTGCCGCCGCCGCCGACCTCGCCCCGGCTTTTGAGGAGATCGGGCACGCTTTCGAGCAGGAGACAGGGATACAGGTCGTGTACAGCTTCGGCTCGACCGGCACTCTGGCGAAGCAGATAGAGAACGGCGCTCCGATGGACTTGTTTGCGGCGGCGAACATCGAATTCATTGATGGCCTTGCACAGAAAGGATTGATTATTCCTGACACGAAAGCCCTCTATGCGCGCGGGCGCATCACAATTTGGACGAAGGCTGATAGTCGGCTGCGGATTGAAAAGCTCAAAGACCTGGCGGACGTTGGAGTCGGGAAGATCGGCATCGCTCACCCGGAACATGCGCCGTATGGCATGGCGGCGCGCGAAGCGCTTCAGTCAGTCGGCGTCTGGGAGGCGGTCAAGCCCAAGCTGGTGTTTGGTGAGAACGTGCGGCAGACATTACAGTATGCGGAGACCGGCAACGTCGATGTCTCGATTGTCGCGCTCAGCTTGAGCGTGCAGAGCAAAGGGAGGTGGACGCTCATCCCGGAGGAACTTCATAAACCACTCGACCAGGCACTGGCCGTCATCAAAAGCAGCACACATGAACAGCAGGCTCGGCAGTTCGCCGCGTACATCAATGGTGCGCAAGGTAGACCCATCATGCGAAAGTATGGTTTCATCCTGCCGGGCGAAGAATCCATCAGGCCATGATAGAGTTTGTGTGCGACTGTGCTAACTTTTTGTGAGGGTGAGAGAGTGTTTATGCAAAGCCGTTGAAGCGTTCGAAGCAGGTTTATCTCAGACCAGGCACATTACCAAAGTAATGGGTGGGCCACGGGGCCACGGCGGATACCAGATGGAATTAACGAACAACTGTAAAGACTCTCAACCCTTGAGTGCTAATTCCAGGAAGCCTGGTTGGGAGTTGTTCGACGACCAAGCTGCAATATTTGAGCGGCGAGCCGGCTTGCCTGTAGAGTATTGCCGCGACATTGCGAGCGCCGTGCTTAAAGTAGGCGAGGTGGGCGCGGGCGATCTACTTGTCGAAGTCGGGCCGGGGACGGGGCAGATCGGCCAATGGTTCGCAGACTCTGTGCGCTACGTCGGGCTCGATTTATCAGCAGGCATGCTCAGTGAATTCCGAAAGCGCTTAGGCTTGGAGACCGGTCATCGGGCGCTTATTCAGGCTGATGCCAATACCAGATGGCCGCTCGCAGACCGCGTCGCGCGAGCGATCTTTAGCTCGCGGGCGATACATTTGTTGGATCAGGAGCATATCACCCGTGAAGTGTTCCGCATGGCAACGGGTGCAGGCGCAACATTCATCGTCGGGCGAGTGCAACGCGAGTCCGACAGCGTCAGAGCACGGATGGCTAGAGAGATGAACGAGCGCTTGCGTGCGTATGGATTCGAGGGGCGCGGGGGTGAGCGCCAAACCCGGCTGCTCTTTGAATCGCTCAGCCGACGCGGCGCAGAAATCCTGGAGCCTGTGATGGTGGCGAGGTGGCGTGTGACGACGAGTCCGCGTCAATCGCTCGATTCCTGGCGCTGCCTGAAGAGCTTGGGCGGCGCTCCCGTCCCGGATGCGGCGCGATCTCAGATTCTGACGGAGCTTGAAGGATGGGCGGAAGAAGTGTTTGGCGGACTGGACAAACGATGTGAAGCTGAGGAGACGTATGTCCTCAGACCGATACGCGTACCATTTGGCTGACGGGACTTGATTTCAGACGGGTCGAGGGGAGACTTCCGCTGCCTCCCAGACCGAGCAGCTACTATCAAGACATTGGCTACGAAACCCCGACGATAGCGAGCGAAAAAAAAATAGATGCAAAATGAGCTTCTTACCGAACTCGGCAGGTCATTGCTGTCGGGCTCTCTCGACGATGAGCGCCTGATGGAGAAGACGGGCGGGCCTCGACCGGTGCAGATACTGCCTGAAGCCAACGTGGTCAAGATTGGCGGCCAGAGCTTCATTGATCGGGGGCGCGCGGCAGTCTTCCCATTAATCGAAGAGATCGTCGATAACCTTGGACACCACAAGATGATTATCGGCACGGGAGCGGGCACACGCGCGAGGCATGCCTACAGCGTCGGCATTGATCTCGGTCTTCCCACCGGCGTGTTGAGCGTGCTCGGCACATTCGTCAGCATGCAGAACGCTCGCATGCTCAACTATCTGCTCGCCAAGCATGGCATCCCTTTTATCGAACCGGCGCAGTTCGCACAGCTTCCACACTACCTGGCAGAGCGCGGGGCTGTCATCTTCTTCGGGATGCCTCCTTACGTCTTCTGGCATCAGAATCCGGCAGTAGGCCGCATCCCTCCGCATCGAACGGACACGGGCAGTTACCTGGTCAGCGAGGTTTTCGGAGCACGGGCGATGATCTACGTCAAGGACGAAGAGGGGCTGTACACGGCTGATCCCAAGAAGGACGCCCGCGCCCGTTTCATCCCGCAGATCACCGTCTCGGAGTTGGAAGAGCTTGATCTTCAGGACATAGTTGTCGAGCGCTCAGTCATTGAGATGATGAAACATGCGACCTACAGACGCTCGATTCAGGTGATCAACGGTCTGGAGCGGGGCAATCTGACGAGAGCACTTAATGGAGAGCATGTCGGCACCATTATCACCGCTGATTGAGCACGCCCGATCTGTGATCTAAAGCAAGTGGTAGGAATCTTTGTTGGCACTCAGGTATGGAGGGGAGCTTCAATTGACTGATTCACACAAAATGGATGATGGCCGCCACCATCTTCAATCAATGCTCATGCGAGAGAGCCTGCTGGACAAAGACCTGCAAAGGTCAACCGAAACTCCGGTCTTCCGCATGCTTCCCTTGGCGCACGTCATCAAAATCGGCGGGCGATCAATTATTGATGCGGGGCGGGCGGTTATGTATCCTGTGGTTGAGGCTCTGGCCCGTGGCCTGGAAAAGGAGAAACTCATCATCGGCGTCGGCGGAGGGGTCAGGAGCCGACATGTTTTCTCCATCGGGATTGATCTGGGGCTTCCCGTCGGAGTCCTGGCGCAGTTAGCCATGGCCGATGCTCTCGGCAACGCGCACATTCTCGGCACCCTGCTCGCACCCTACGGGGTCGTTGCCATCCCGCCCGAAATTTTTGGTCATCTCTTGCCGCTGTTCATCCACAGCGCTCCCGGCGTGATCTTCAACGGCGTCCCGCCCTATTCGCTCTGGGAGCATCCGCCTGCTGTGGGGCGCATCCCCCCGCATCGCACTGACGCAGGCTCGTTCCTGCTCGCAGAGTGTTTCGGGTGCAAGTCTCTGATTCTCGTGAAGGACGTTGATGGTCTGTATGACCGTGACCCTAAAGATCACACGGACGCCGGTTTCATACGCGAGATCGGCAGCACCGAGTTGAGGAAGCGCTCGTTCGAGACGCTCCCCTTCGACCGTGTTTTGCTAGACCTGCTGGACAATGCGAGACTGTTACGGTCATTCCAGATCGTCAACGGCCTGCACCCGGATCGAATCGTCGCCGCGCTTTCAGGCGAGCATGTCGGCACGATCATATACGCGGACTCGCAGCCATATCCTGTTTAGGATTGTGGCGCGCATTGATCGCTACGGCGAGGGCGTCGCGGTGGTCAGCCTGCCCCATCCAAGCTCGCTTTCGCTGCTAACTTTGCTGCTCACTGTGACACAAATCTAATTATAGGAGGTCAGTGAAATGAAGGAAGGATTTGCTTTAGATACTAAAGATTTCATCGAGCCACGAGAGGTCATCCCATTACCCGGGCCGGTGCTTGAGATGCTGGCCTCTCGTCACCATCGCCTTCTCCACGCCGTTTGGCACGGCACAAGAGGTCTCTGGCTCCGCTTGAACGAGAGCCAGCGCGAGAGCATCAAGGATTTGGGGTGGGCTCCACCGCGAGCTTCAGCGCAGCCTAGCGGGCCGATCATCAACAATGGTTCGGGAGAAGACTTTCTCTTTATGCACCGGCAGATGATTATGATGGTCAACGAGATGGCGCAGCAAGACGGAGCGGAGCCGATCAAAGGCTGGTTGAACATCCCTCCCCCCGCTTCGCGCGTCGGCAATGAAGACGGCTTTGCTATTCCACCCTCCTGGATTGATCCGGCTGATGAGCTTTCCAATCGCCGGATTGCGGCCTTAAAGACGGATGAATATTTCTGGTCGCGTATGCGTTGGTGGGATAGAGAATTTAAGAACCCACAGTACCTGCGTACCCTCAAGCTCGGTGAGCTGGGCTCGTTACTTGAATACACCGTCCACAACGATATGCACATGCGCTGGGCCTCAGCTCCTCGTGATCCTGAGAGCGGAGAGGTGGTCGCGTCAGGCAGACCGGACTGGGATGTTTCTACAAAATGGGATAACCCGATCTATGATTTTCTGGGCGAGTTCTACTCATCGCACGTTAATCCCGTCTTCTGGCGCTTACATGGCTGGATAGATGACAGGATTAACGATTGGCATGCTGCTCACCAGGAGGCTCACGCCGGAGAGATAGAGACGACGACCATCGATGGCGTTTCATGGTTCAAGCCAGGGAAGTGGGTGGTCGCTGCCGACCCTTGGGCCGGTGCGAAACACGAATCTCATGGCGGCCATCATGAGATGTCGGCTGACCCTGCGCAGCAGGACGTTGAGACGATGGAGAAGGTGAACGCCATCCTCTTCCCGAAGCCTTCTCCGGCTCGCAAGGCTACACGAATGGACGCAGGTATGCAGACAGACCAGACTTCGATGAAGCAGACATGGTTCTGAAGCCCGGCGCCAGAACGCATTTCAATTGAGCGTCAGGAAAAGAATAATTAAACGCAAAGGGCGCAAAGGGTAATCGCAAAGGAGCAGATTCTTAGCGTCCTTTGCGCATCTTTTCTTTGCGCCCTTTGCGTTTAAAGTTTTTCCATCCATTCTTACTTTTTCGGCCCGGTCGGTGGTGTAAACGTCACAGTCAGCTTCGGACGGGCTTGCGCATCCTCGCTTTGCAGGCTCTGGAAGACCTTGGCGGTTGCGCCTTGCGACTCGTCACCGAGCAGGAGCCAACCGAAGCTCTTTTTCGGCGAGTCCAGCCAGTCCTGAACATCTGCGACCATCTGAGGAGTTGTTCCCCAGGTGTATGCCCCCACGCCTGCGACTGCCTGCGCCGCACTTTCGTCTGCCGCATAATCGCCGCCGGGCTTCGCCCACAGATTCTTTGGATAGAAGGTATGAATCCAGGTGGCATCGCCTTCAGCCGCTGGCGCGCCACGGCCTCCCGCACTTTTAGATTTGCCCTCTCCCCAGTCGGCCAAAACCCTATGCAGCGAGACCTGCGCCGGGCGGCCTCCGCCAGCGCCGAGCTTCATGCTCAGAGTCAGCTTCACGGACGTGATCTTAGCCCCGGCGGGAATTGCGCTGGCAACGTCGAACGCGATCAGTCCTCGCCTGATGCTGCCTGCCGCCTGGCCTGTACGGCCGACGAAAAATGTCGGAGTCATTCCAGCGCTCAGCTCACCCTTCGGACTCTCAATGAGGGTGTTGTCCCTGCTGGCCTGCAACACCTTCGTCTCTTCCACGGAGGCAACCGTCAGGAGTGACGAAGGTGTGGCCGTGATCGATACGTATAGAAGTAGAACCAGCAGCGCCACGAAAATGCGATTCATAACAACCTCTACCTTTCTCCCGAAGTGCTTTGAAAATCCACGTTACTCTAACCATCTCAAGTGGGCAAGGCGGACGCTTTCTCGATCAGCCCCAGAAGCGGCTCAAGCAGGTTTGCACGGCTCCAGGCCGTTGCCTATCACTTCTACGTTCTGCATCATTCCAAGGTCGGAATGAACCAGGATGTGACAGTGGAGCAAATATCGACCGTGGTAATTCCGAAAGCGAGAGCGGATCTTCACGCTCCCCTCTGCCGGTAAGCTGACCGTGTCTTGCCACACCCACTCTTCCGGAGGGACGCCTTCCCGCATGACCTGAAAGTGATTGATGTGAATATGAAATGGGTGTTCCGCTCCGCTCTCGTTGACGATTTCCCATTCCTCTGCGGTGCCCAGCTTAATCGAGTGATCGATCCGATCCGGGGCATATGGTTTATCGTTAATCAGGAACGCGTTCTTGACCATCTCGTCACCTTTGAGCCCGCTACAGAGTTTCGCTTCAGGGAAACGCTTGCAGACATCGCCGCGAGCTTGATCGGGACAGACCTGGAATCTGACCGTCCTGCGATTGCTGATCTCATTGTCTGTGATCGGATTCAGAAAAGAGGATAACGGGGGCAGCCTGTTCGGAAGCTGAATGCTGAGAGGCTGGCCGCCAACCTCAATCCGTGCGAGCACTTGATCTCGCGCCTGCCCCTGAAACCGCAGTTTCATCATCCTGTATCCCCCTGATCTCGGAAGCTGCACCAGGAAGTCTGCGCGTCCGCCGGGGGGCAGGATGTATTCAGTCCTTCGTTGCATCCGGCGCAATGGATAACCGTCCACCGCGATCAGAACCATCTCGTGTCGCTTCTGGTCGTCGTCATGCAACTGCAAGTTGACGAAGCCGCCGGGCGTCGCCGTGGCGTTGATGAAGCGCCAGCGCTGAATCTCGCCCGGACGCAAGCGCAGCGTCGGTTGGAATCTTCCGTTGACAGTGTAGGCAACGTGCGGGTGGTCACAGGTATAGACCTTCTCCGCTGCTTGTCCGACAATCTCCTGAATCATCCAGACCAGGTCTCTGGCTTCAGGGATCATCTGTTGCGCTTCAGGCTCTTCGATGATGAGCGCGCCAGCCAGCCCGTTCATGACTTGCAGCGCCGTTGAGCCGTGCACGTGGGCGTGATACCAGAATGTCCCCGCCGGGTGGAACTTCGGCACCTGGAAACAGTAGTCATATTCAGTCCGGGGCTCGATCTTCAGAAAAGAGTTGTCCGAGGGAGCGAGGGGAGAGACGTGCAGCCCGTGCGTATGAAGGTTAGTGGTGTTGAAGCAATGGGGTTGATTGACCTGATCTTGACCGCAGTGAGCACCGGCGCGCAGGGGCAGCTCATTAACGAGCCTGATTCTAAGCTCCTCGCCGGGGCGAACCTTTAAGGTCGGGCCGGGAACCATCCCGTTGTAGCAGCGCGTCCGCTCGATACGCACTCCGTCACCCTCCCGGATGGGCACGTCCGCCTCGATCACACGCAGAGTCGTGCGCAGCACCCCGTCTCTGGAATACTCCACATGCGGCTCGGAAAACGACTCGTAATACGCGGACGTTGCGGTAGTTTGTCTCTGAATCTGCCTGCCAGATGCTCTGCCGCGTGGCCCCAAAGCAGCCACCGCCGCGCCTGTTCCGGCAGCAAGGAAACGGCGGCGACTCAAGCCTGCGGCCTCGTTTGAAGATGAGTTCTCGGACGACTGCTCCGCCGTCAGCGTGGGTGGGGTCGCGTCCTCTTCCGCCATGATAGATTTTGCTCCTTCTTCAATTCATTCTAGCCGAGGAGTATCAGGGCATCAAAATCCGTTACCACGATGCGGAGCTTCGCGTTTGACCGAGCCACCGTAGAGGGAGGTCTGCTTGATGTGCATCGCCATTTGCGAATGAGTGTGACCTGGGAGCGCGCGTCCAATTACAAGTCGCTATAAAAATGGGATAGCCGCAGTCCACTGCTGCGGCTATCCCATTAAACATCAATTGTGCGAGAACTCTCAAGGTCAGCACGTTTTCATCGTCCGCTTAATGCACGCGAGCGCCTCCGGGGGATAATCCGTCACCGGCTGGTTCGGGCCGATCCCCTTGCCATTGATCTTCACGTTGACCATCATACCCACATCTTCGTGAATCAAGAGGTGGCAGTGCGACACATACTCCCCGTTGTAGACCAGAAAACGGGAACGGACCTTCGACGTATTTGGAGGAAGGGCGAGAGTATCCATCCACATCCAATTACAGGGATCATTCGGGTCCAGCCTCCTCCTGCCACCAAGGTCTCCGTCCTCCACTTCAAAGTCGTTGGTGCGTCCGACCATCTGGAACGGATTGACGTGGATGTGGAAGGTGTGCGGCATCTGCCCAGCTCCCACAGGCCCCTGATTCTGAATCGTCACCTCTTGCGCCGTATTGACATCCGCGATGAAGTCGCTGTTGCACGGGTAGTAGTTGTTGTTGATCTGGAACCGGCCACCCAGCACACCGCCAACTCCGCTCTGGTTATCTGAAAAGAAGATAAGCTGTTGATCCGACTTGTCTACCTTCCCGATGGGTTGCAAGTACATCGCCCTCTCGCCTCCGTATTTCCCTCCGATGATGTCGATCATCTTCTCCGGCGTTAAGTAAGGGGGTGCGTGATTCACCTCAATATAGGCGAGCACTTGTGCGGTATTCTGAGTTGGCCCGATGACGTTCGTGTAATCGCTCACGCTTTTGGCATCCGTCGGAAAGGCATCCTTGACCAACTTGTACTTGCCCGGCCTCGGAATGTTGATAAGGAAGTCGGCGCGGTTGCCCGGCCCGATCAGGTGCGCCCTGACGGGTTGCGGCGGGAAGCCGTAGAAGGAGATGCCGTCCACGGCGATCAGGTACATGAGGGCGTTGGGAGTAGTCGGAGTCGGAGGCGGTGGGACCGAGTTATCACAGACGGCTTGGGGAGTATCGCTGCACTTGACGAGCCGCAGCTTCATGAGCCCGCGAGGTGTCGCCGTCCCGTTGATGAAACGCCAGCGCTGAGTTTGGCCCGCGACCATTGACAGGGTGGGCTGGCATTGTCCGTTGATCAGAAAGCCGGCCGTATTCTTCCCACCTGCGATAGTATAGACGGCTGGATAGGCGGCATCCTGCCCGAAAATAACCTCTTGCATAAGGAATATTTTGTCGCGATCATCCGGCACGATTTGCTGCCCGTAAGGCTCTCGGACGATGATCGCCCCCGCCATGCCGCTGGAGACCTGGTAGCCCGATGCGCCATGCAGGTGCGAGTGATACCAGTGCGTTCCGGGCGCGTGGAAATTAGGCAGGACGATGCGATAGAGGTTCGAGCCACCGGGCGGGATGTCCACCAGCACATCATCGGAAGATGACTCAAGCTTATCGGAGGTGATCGCTCCGCAATGTGTATTACCGTTCTTGTCTATGCTGCACGGCGAGACCATGAGGCCGTGAGTATGCAGGTTGGTGTGATTGAAGCAGCCGGGCTTGGGAGCTGGCAGCGGGGCGGGAGATGCAGCGGGAGTCGGGCCTGGGGTCGGGCAGGCATGCGCTTCACCCTTCATTTCAGCGGCATGCTCGGTGTCCATTTCGCATTTGTCGCCGGGAAAGGAGATATTCCCAAGATTATTCATCAGCCGGACCATCATGTTGGTGCCGGGGTCTACGAAAAACGTCACTCCGGGGACATTATAATTGAAGATGGGTATCTGGGGCGCGTCGGTGGTCTGCCCGTCGCAGGTATATTTCCAATTGACCAGCGAGGCGCTGAGTCCCCAGACAAGAAAGCTGCTCCCATCCCCGCTCGAGCTGAGACGAGCGCTCACCGCTCCGGGCTCACGGAACTGAAAAGAACCAGAAGAACTTCCCTTTTTAAAAGCGCTGACCGACGGGCCTTGTGGGCCTTGACCGCCACCCTGACCCGTGCCTTGCTGCGCGAGTGATCTGCTCGTGATCAGGGCGGCGGCGGCGGCGCCCGACCCGGCGATCAGGAATTTGCGGCGGTTGACGCCCGATTTTTTCTCCACGGCGGCGTGTGCCGCGCCCTCCAGCTCACCCTTCTCCCTTGGCTCGATGTCGGGGTCTTGAGATTTCTTGTCTATCATCTTTTTTCGCATCGCAGAGTTCTCCTTAAGCAAATAGAAAAAGGCTTAGCCATCCTTCGAAGACCTACTTCCAGGAACGATCAGTACTAACTGCAATGTTGAGTCAACCCCCGTACAGGATTGACGTGGACAGGAACTTACGAGACCAAATTGCCGGAATGAAACCGTGGGTTGTTAAAAAGTAAGAACTGCATTTGTTGTACATCCAATATCGAGTTTTGGTCGCAGAGGATGTCCCGCCAGGGCGGGCTCACAGCCTCTCGTCGACCAGCGATATGATGAGTGTGCTGGACCAAAGAATAAAGATGGGGTTCGGCACAATTCAACAGACTGCCAGCGCCTGAGCCGATCCGACTCGCAGCCTCACGTTACGGACAAGGCAAGATCGACGCTGTTAGAGGTATTACCGTGTTAGGCAAAAAAAGAGCGATCAACCGGGTTCGCGGTGGGCTTGATTCCACCTTCCCCGGCTTCATACAACGGAGCTGATCGGCAAAGTATAGATTGTCAGCTCGAAACTCCGCGTTCCGCCTGTCGGAATGCTTTGACCTTGTCTTGTGTCTTCTGCTTATGAAAAGTCTTGAGACTATTTCGCTGATCGTCACTGAGCACGCTGTGCGCCGTTTTCATATGCCTGTAGCGCATCTTGCGAAGCTCGGCCTCGCGCTCAGCTACTTTGTCGATGGCGTCCATCACGTCCTTTTCGGCAGCGTCATGTTTACGGACCAGGGAGCGGAACATGACCTTGGCCTTCTGAAGCGCCGCCAAAAGGTCGATCTTCTCCAGCTCATGCTCAGTCCTGATCTCATTCAAACGCTCTTCCTGCTCTTCCGTGAGATCAAACTCATCAGCATGCCGAAGCAGCATGCCGACCCCACCCATCTGACGCAACGATCCACCGCGCATTGATCCTGCGCTTCCGAGCTTACGACCTTGCCGAATACCTGACTCCTCCTCGGCACCAGTCGCCGTCTGAGTGGCAACCGGTTGTTCCTTCCTCATTTGACTCATACGATATTCTCCTTCCATTTCCAGGAGTTAAGAATGATATTATTGTGGACTAGCGCAATGAATCAGTCAATAGTAATAACTATTGCAAGCGACCATCAGAAGGGCGCGACCTCCGAGAGAGGGCATCGGCCGCAGTGTTCATCGTCAAGCTATGAAGAAGAAGAAAGCCTTGATAGTCTCGTCCGCGAATCCTTATCCTTTCGTGACCAGTGGCTGTGAAAGGCTCATCATGGACTACCAGTTATATATCTTCTCTGACTATGACATCTACTTTCTTCACACTGAGTCGAGCGGATGGGAGCCGCTCGGACTGTTCCATGACGACCTGGCTGTTCCGTGTGATATAACAGTAGAAAGAATCCTTGACCATAATTTTGAGTTCGCCCTGTTTATCGGTTTTGGAGAAAATGAGTTCACTCGAAGACTCGTCGCTGGTCTCCCATCTTTTTGCCTGACAGACATACACCCGCGCGATGACCTGCCTGACCATCTCTTTAAAGGGATCATGACACACCTGAGTGTTCGTCCGCACAGGGATGTGCTTCTCTTAGGCGCTTCCTATAATTCAGATATCTTTTACAAAAACAGGCGCGACGAGGAGTTCATTATCTCTGTCGGAAGAATCCATCCGGACAAGAATCAATTGGAGCTGGTGCGCGACTATCGAGAGAGAATCCATCGCAAATACAAGAAGCAACTCTATCTGGTGGGCGGCGTCACGGATGAAAGCTATTTCAAAGAGGTCAATGCGTACATCGACAATACGAGCATCTTTTCCACCGTTGATCCTCACAGGCCAGAGGCAGGAACTAACTGGCGGACGCCTCATCAGCTAGCCGATCTCTGCAATCGCGCGAGCATGTTTGTGATGGCCTCTCCGAAGGAAAGTTTCTGTATCGCGCTGGTCGAAGCGATGGCTTGTGGGGTAACTTGCGTCGTCAACGGCAACTATTGGGGTTTTGATGAGGCTGACCTGAGACCCCACGTGTATGGACATATCAACGGAAAGCGAGGGTCAATCCTCGATGTGCTGGACGAAGCATTGAGCCGGGAGATTCGGATTGATGCGTCCGAGTGGGTGAAGAAGTTTTCGTTAAGCGAGACGAAGAAATCGCTATTGAGTTTCATCAACAAGCGAATCTAATCGGAAGCAGCACTCTTGCGGTTCTGACCACGAACACTTTGAGCAAAGAGTTGACAGATGAGAAGCAAAGCGCCCTGCGGGCGGTGCGGGCGGCTGGAACATTGCGTAGAAGCTGGTCGATAGGAATCTACACGGGGAAGTCGCCTCTGCGCCTGTCGTCTGCGCCGGAGATTCAAAACCCTGTCTTAACTTCCCGAGAGGTGTCAGATGTTCGGGCCAGCTTTGTCGCTGATCCCTTCATGGTCGTCGAAGATGGCAACTGGTACATGTTCTTCGAGGTGATGAACGAGGAGACCGATAAGGGAGAGATCGGATTGGCCGTCAGCCGAGACGGCTTACATTGGCAGTACCGCCAGATCGTGCTCAGGGAACCCTTCCACCTCTCCTACCCCTACGTCTTCAGGTGGAAAGATGACTACTACATGATCCCGGAGACCCTGGCGATGGACGCTATTTGCCTGTATCGGGCGACCCTCTTCCCAACCCGCTGGACTTGCGCGGGGACGCTTCTTTCTGGAAGGTGCGCCGACACGTCCATCTTCCGCTTTGACTCCAGGTGGTGGATGTTTACCTGCGCGCCGATTCAAAAGAGCGATACGCTTCGTCTCTACTATTCGGATCGCCTGACGGATGGCTGGCATGAGCACCCACGCAGTCCGGTGGTGGAGGGAAATGCGCGGATCGCCAGACCCGGAGGGAGAGTGATCCAAGCGGATAGCCGCCTCATTCGATTCACACAGGACTGCTACGACCGCTATGGCAGCCAGGTTCGAGCTTTCGAGATCACAGACCTGACACGGACAACCTACAGTGAAAGAGAGGACGCGGCGAGCCCTATTCTCTGTGCCGCAAGCGACGGGTGGAACAGTGAAGGCATGCATCATGTCGATCCCGTTCTCACGCCCGAAGGGAGATGGGTCGCCTGCGTCGATGGATTGAGCAGCGTGGAAGTCGAAGAGCCATTACAACCTTCGCAGCCGGAGGTGCGCCCGTGCAGCTAAATTACTGGGACTGGTCTTGGCCCTTAATGGCCGAGATGTGTCCCTGCGACATTCATTTTCTGGAATACCTCCGGGCCAACAACGTCACAGACCGGGTCATCTTTCATTTCGGCACGGGCGAGCATCACATCATCGGCAAGCGGAACCTTGAGACAGGCGGAACCAACGAGATACTGGCGATCACCGCCTCGCGGCAGGAATATGATCAGTATATCCAGTTCATCATCGACAACCCATCAGCCGCCAGAACCTACAAGGTCATCTTCGGAGACATCTACACACTGACGCCCCGGATCATACCCGATTTTGATCTGGTCACACTGTTTCACCTCTGTGAGTTCTATGACGAAGAGCAATCCGCCTACGCTCAGTTGGACGATTCCTCTTTGCTTGCTCTTTTCCTGTCGAAATTGAAGCCGGGAGGAAAGATCTTTTTCTATCGAGAATCGAGCCATTTTGCCCGGGCGCGTACCATTATCGAAGGCTTCGTCGAACAAGGAGAGATGATTCAAGTTGACGAGTACAAGTCCCTGCTCGCGTATGGCAGGCCGGAACATCTTCACGCTGGAGGTAAAGCCCCTTGATTACACACGAAACAATCCCGGATTACTATGACTGGCTCTCTCGTTACGTTCAGCTCGCAAACTGGCTCTCTTACGGGGATCGATTCGCCAGCTTCACCATGCATAAGACGCTCTCTGTCCCGCCGGAGACAGACAGAGCAAAGCAGAGACGGAGTGCGGGCCTGGAATACGTCAACGACCGACTGCTCAAGGCGGCTCAGTTACCCGAAGCGCCGCGCGTGCTGGATGCCGGATGCGGATTCGGCGGCACGATTTTCCATTGGTATGATCAGATCGGTGGGGCGTATGACGGTCTGACTCTGAGTCGCGTGCAGCTTCAGGTTGCTCAGCGCGAGGCACGCAGGCGCGGCATTGATGAGGTCTGCCGCTTCCATCTTCGGAGCTACGATGCGCCGATTGCCGGGAGTTACGACGCGGTCACAGCCATCGAGTCGCTGATCCATGCGCCCGTGCTCGACCGAACCATACCCAACCTTGCAAAGAGCTTACGCCCTGGCGGCTTGATGCTCATCCTGGACGACATGGCAAAAGCTGAAATAGATGTCGAATCACCTTCCGAGGCCAGGCTCCTGCGTGATCACTGGGGCTGTAATCCCTATCACACCCAGGATGACTATCGGCGGGCTCTCTCTCTGGCGCATCTTCGTGTGATTCACGAGGAGGACTTAACTCTACAAGTCCAACCGCGAACCTCAGCGACACTCGACAAGCTGGAGAGAATATATGAGCGTCTATACAAAGCGATCCCGCTGACTTCCGTTCGCATCGTGTTGTCGGCCTATCTGGGCGGATTGGCCCTGGAAAGATTGTATCTGAAAGAAAAGGTCTCCTACCGGCTGCTCATTGCTCGTAAGGAGGGATGAGAGAGGTAGGAGAGTTAAATGAAGCTTGTGGGTCAATCAGCCGCGTATCAATCGCGCGCGGCTTTCTCTCCGCAGGAGGTGAGCGATGGCAGAGTTCAAAAGTCGATATGAATCGTGCCTGGAAATATGCGGAGAGCTGGAGAATCCGGGGCTGGCGCTCGATATGCCAATCTGGGTCGATCACACAAAGGATGAAACGACCGTCGATCAGGCCAGAATAGAGGCCGTGTTAGACAAGATGGAGCTGAGCGGCAAGAACATACTTCATGTCGGCGTGGGGAACTCTAAATTTGCACGACGGTTTGCCAGCCGCGTCCAACTGATAGACGGTCTGACCGTCAACCAGAACGAAAAAGAGCTTGCCGATTCCTTGCGGATTAGCAATTACACGGCCTACTTGCTTAACAAGTACGGGAGAGAATTTCTTTTAACTTTAAATCACAGGTATGACTTTATCATCGATAACAATCTGGCAAGCTTTGCTTGCTGCAAGTATCACTTTTACCGGATGCTGGATAACTATCTGTGGTCAATGCGGCCTGGCGGGCAAATCCTGACCGATCAGCAAGGGATGGACTGGGTGATAGAGGATTCCCGTTGGGTCTTAGCTTATGAAGATTTACTCGCTCTGGAAAAGAAATTTCCCGTCCGGGTTTCCAGGCTGACGGAGACGGTCTTTTCCATTCAGAAAGTTAAATGACTCATTGTTAAGCAGACGGCGTGATGACAGCCCCGGCAGGGGCGACCGTATCAGTAGCCCACGGCGCTGGGCCTTGGGAACAAGCCGAGCCAAGGGATTCGAGCCCTCGTAGAGGGCGGCATAATTTCAAGTGTGACCACACGGCTGATGCCCATGATGAGTATGCAGCCCCTGCCGGGGCTTGGTTGAAATTTGCTGACAATCTTCCCAGGACTCACGCGTCGTGGGCTACTGATACGGTCGCGCCTCCGGCGCTGTTTCAGCCTCGGAAGGAGACGATTAAATGAACCACAGTTCCGTTCTGCGTAAGCTGGGATTCGGCGCGACGGATCGTGTCGTCGTCATCAACGCCGACGATGTCGGGATGTGTCAATCCACGCTGCCCGCGTTTTTCGACCTGGTTGATGCCGGGCTAGTCTCCTCCGGGTCGCTCATGGCTGCGTGTCCATGGTTTCCCGAAGCGGCTCGCTGGTGTCGCCGCTACCCGTCAGTTGATGTGGGCATTCATCTCACGCTGACAAGTGAATGGGATGGCTATCGCTGGGGGCCTGTTTCTACGTGTGATCCTGAATCCGGCTTGCTCGACCCGGAAGGCTATTTTTATCGTAATCAATCCATGTGGAAAAATCCCGACCCACAAGCCATCCGCTTGGAGATGCAAGCGCAGGTCTGGAGAGCTTTGAAGGCGGGTCTTGATCTGACCCATATTGACTGCCACATGTTCGCAAACTTAGTCCCCGTAGTCGTGGATCATTATGTCGGTCTGGGGTTCGAGCAGGGTGTACCCGTCATGATGGTGCGGCAGCCACAGTGGGTCGAGGCGCTCTCCGAGCAAGCGATCAATGAATGGGAGGAGCAGGGGCTTCCAGTCTTCGACCACTTGAGAGAGATGTACCTGAACGAGACCGCCGCAGATCGGATCGGCCAGGCTCAAAAGATTTTCGATGAGCTACCGCCAGGCCTAACCTACATGCTCGTTCATCCGGCTCTGGATACCCCCGAGCTGAAGGCCATGACCGACGACTGGCAACAGCGCCTTGCAGACTATGAGACGTTCCTGAGCTCGGAGCTGCGCAACCATGTGCACCAATGCGGCATTCAGGTTATTGGATGGCGACCGTTGCGGGAAGCGATGCAGGCTGCCACCCGTCCCGCCGCCGGGCAGGCAAAAAGCTTGAGCGGGGATTGAGAGATAATGAGGGAGAAGGGATTTTCTATGGGAGTAATATCTTAAACGCAAAGGACGCAAAGGGGGGCGCGCAAAGGGCGCAAAGAGGCTGCCGCTTTGCGGCCTCTGCGTCTTTCTCCTTTGCGCTCTTTGCGTTTTATCATCTCCTTTTCAGAGACGAACTTGCTAAACCGGAGGCATCCGCATGATGATCGCTCGACAGCTTAAAGACCTGCCCACCGTGCTGACGTGTTTTGTTCTCCGGGAAGAATACTTCCCTGAGCTGGATGGAATGCTCGCGAACATTAAGCAGCATCATCCTGACTGGTCATGTGTGATTGGGCGGGGCGTTCTGACGAATGACGAGGGTGCTGTATTCGATGTTGAAGCTCCGTCCGGCCAAACTCGCTGGACTCTTCCTGTCCGTCTTAATCTGGGCGGCGGGGAGGACGATTGGCGCAAGATCACGCGAATCAAAGGGTGGTGGCTCTCCGAGGTCTGGCGTCACTTCGGCGGGTTTGCCGATTCCCTCATCAATCGTGTGTTGTGGCTGGATGCCGATGGCCGGTTGAAGGCTCCTCTGGATATAGAGCTTGATCCGATGGCCGAGACGATTGCCGCCCCGTGGTGGTTCAATCCGAATGACAGCACTTACGATACGATCACCAGCGGATTGCTCTTGCTTCAAGGAGCAAGCCGGGGGCCGGTGGCAAAGATATTGAGCCTCTGGAGCGACGCTTGTTTACAACAGATCGCGCACCTCGGCCCTTCCACAGTCCCCTGGGCCGACTCCGATCAAGAGGTCTTGACGACCATTTTGGCCGAGCTTCCGAAGGAGGACTCGAATTACAGTCTGCTGAAGCTGGATCACGATAAATATTGTGGCATCCCCGATGCTAAGGGCGAGCCACAGCCCGATGCTCTGGTGGATCAATGGATGATGAGCGCCAAGATGGGGCGCAAGGGATGGCGAGGGTCGGACTGGCCTCCTCCTGAGCACCTGAGAAGACCCTCGCGTGAATAATGGCTACATTCAAAAGATGTCAATCGGAGTCGGTCGATTTGAGTCGCCGCATTTTCGTCAAGCAACAGGGCGCGATGCGCACGGGGACTAATCTGGTCAAGTTCGCGCTGGAGGAGAATTTCACCAACGTGAGCGTCCTTGTGAACATCGGGCGATGGAAGCACGCGACTGCCGATACGCCCTTCAATTGGTCTGGCGCAGACTGGGAAGGCGAGGGACGAAGCGTGGACGTACTGACGCGTATTAATCAGCATGACCTGGATGCGGTTCGGGTGGCATGCGGCACAGAAGCGTTGAAGTACGCCATCAGCTCAAGAAACGTCTACTCCTGGCTCGAAAGCTACCTGAGATTCACACACGAGGACGAGACACACCCTCTGCCGCCGCTCGCAGACTTGCCGCCAGAGCGTATCATCGAAGCCGTCGAGCAATGGAATACCCTATATCGCAGCTATCTTCCCCTCCTGACGGGCGAGAACCGGGGCATGCTCTTTCGACTTGAAGACCTCCTGACGAACTTTACTGCGACGTTGAATCGAGCCCGTCGATTGTGGGGGCTCAACCCGCGCCACACGCGCTACGTCAAGCCCGAACGTTATCTCCGACTCGGCATCGACGGGCAAAGCCGGTCAGAATTGCTGCACCCGACACGCCGCTTCGATCAACGCCGCTCTGTGCTCAATAACCACCTGACACAACTCAATGAGCCGCTGCTTGCGCTCATCCGCCGAACGGTTGATAAGGACGTGTTGGGGGCCTACGGATATGAGGTTCTGTAGCTGTGATCGAAGCGCTCCGACATGGCTTTGGCTCTCGCTATACAGCCAGCCCGGCCAACTCGTCAGCAAGGCGTGCCCGCCCCGGATGTTCTAATTGCTTTCGCTGATAGTGGTTGTTATATTGCCGTGGCAATCTGAACTGATTATGGGCGTCGGCGCGCCCTCGCGGGGGCGCAGATGGAGCCCGTTTGAGTGACGATATATCGCATCCTCAAACGTCTGCACACGCGGTGGTCATCCCTGCGTCGGCTGCTCTTCGCCCGAAGGAGTTCCACATGGCACAGGAGATTTCGAGCCGCGCCGAGTTGATCGATGCGCTGCGGCTGGCATCGGAGCTTGAGCATGGGTTGATGGCTCAATACCTCTTCGCTGCGTATTCGCTCAAGCGCTATGACTACGAGGGGCTCAAGCCGGAGCAGTTGGAACGCGTGCGGCGTTGGGCTTCACTGATCACGCTAGTGGCGCGGCAGGAGATGGAGCACTTGGGGCTGGCACTGAATCTCCTCTCCGCCATCGGCGGGACGCCCTCGTTCTCGCGGCCTAACATGCCGCAGAGACTGGACTACTACGGCGAAGTGAAGATCAAGCTGACGCTGACGCGTTGCGACGAGCAGACCATCGAGCGCTTCCAACGCTTTGAAGCTCCTGACGAGCTGGTCGAGCCGGAACCGCCCGGCTCCAAGAATCCCCCCAAGCCGGTCGATCAGGAGAAGGCTGGCGAATGGTGCTCTCAGCGCAAGGGCGTCGGCGTCACAGAGGTCGAGAAGGCCATCGATGCCCCACCCCGGAGCGACCTTTTGAAAGGTGCGCCGCATATAGACCTTCTCTATGGCATCCCTTACAGTTCGGTTCAGGAACTCTACCAGACGATCCATCTCGGATTCGAGAAGCTCAGCCTGAAGCTTGGCGAGCGAAACCTCTTCGTCGGGAAGCCGGAGAATCAACTCTACGGCGGGCCCCAAAGCCCGCAGCACGGCACGATGAACGACCTCAATCAGTACGGGCTCGACATCATCAGTGTGACCGACCTCGCGAGCGCGAAGCAGGCCGTCCGCATGATCGTCGAGCAAGGAGAAGGGGTGCGCGTGCCACCAGCCTATAAGCCGTTCACGCACTTCTGCATTTTCACGCGCATTCGCGAGGAGATGAAAAAGTATGGCCTCGGGCAGACAGCCGCGCGCGCGGTCGTGCCGAATCCGATGACGGTCTTGCAGCCCGACGTCTGCCCGGAGGACGAGGTCTCACGAATCACGAACACGCACACGCGCGCCATCGCACAACTCTTCAACGAGTCTTACGAGGTCATGCTCCTCCTGCTGCTCTATCTCTATAGCGATCAGGTGAAGACGAGAGCAGAGACAGACGCGCTGATGGACGCGGCGTTCTTCCCCTTCATGACCATGTTCATACGCCCGCTCGCGGAGATTCTCACAGAGATTCCGGCCTATAAGGAGAAGGACGAGCCGGGTCAGGCTGGCCCCGGGTTTGAGCTTTCGGGCGACGTGATCCTGTTCCCCAATCTGGACCAGACGTGGACGCTCTTTCAGGAGCGCCTCGACTCGCTGGTTCAGGGGTTCGGGCGCGTCGTCTCGATGGGCGACCCGTGGCTTGATCTCCCAGGCCAACGCACAGACCCCGCAAAACCATCGCAAATCTGGCAGCGGCTCGATTACCTGCGCCAGAGCATGGAGCGACTCGCGGCGGACTGGAGCGCGAATTGGCTGAATATCGGTCGATCAACGGAGGTGTTGTGACATGCTGCGGCTTGAGTTTGAAGGCTACTTCCAGATGCGTATGGCAACCGACCCCGATCCGACGGATGAGAAGCGCGGCGTCAGCGGCTACACATTCGCGCTCGCGGGCGAGCCGGACTTTGACGGGATAATTCACTTCCAACCGGACGAGCCAGGCGTCTGCGAGCGGGCGTACGGCGCAAAGAGCAAGAAGGATGAGGGGCCGCGCGTCGGCGTGACGGTCAGGCGCGCGACGCGCGACGGCCAGGCCGTGCCTGATCTGACGGGAGCGCGGGTCGCGTTCCTGGACGCGCAGGTCATCGAACACAACGGCATCCTCGTCCGCAACGACATGTTTATCATTGATCCCCTGCGCGTGCGCGTTTCAAGCAGCGACGGGAGCCGAGTTCTCGTGGATCGCTCCGACTGGCTCAACCCGGCCGACCCGAAAATGGCGCAGTGGGAGGCGACATCGGCGATGCTCTTGCGGCGGCAGCCGAAACGCTTCATCACGAATTCGCCGGAAGTGGCCGCCGCCACAGGCTTGTCCGACCCGTCTAACAAGACGCTTATCGAGAACCGCAATGAGCGGCGCGTCAACCTGGAGGAACTGCTAAATGAGACGGAGGACCCGGTAGAGTGCGCTGCGCTTGAGACGCGCATCGAACAGCTCAAGATCGTCGAGAAATGGTGGGACCTCTCCGAAGGGACGTGGAGCGAGCGCCCGATTGATCGCCGTGCATACACGCTCGCGCTGCAACTCGAAGGGTGGGACATTGACGTGAACGGGCCTGTACATAAAGACGACCTCGGCGGCGACAAGACGCGTCCCTGGCCGCTGCGCTTCTGGTTCGGCGGATGGGATGGTGATGCGCTCTGCGCGTACGTGCGTGGCTCGTGGGATATTATGCTCTCATGATCCTTCAGTCGCGTCGTCGCTCCTGTCCTACTCGAAGCACTCCGCGCCGCTCGCGCACCACTGCGTTAAGGGTTTACGGGTCTTGCGGAAGCGAGAGCAAGTGAGAGCATGTGGGGCGAAACGTAAGCGGACGATACCTTATGAGACTCACCACAGAGACACAGAGAGGACACAGAGGATGCACAGAGCATTAAGCCTCTGTGTGATCTCTGTGTCCTGCGGTGCCTGCGGTGGTGAATCATCGCCGCGATACTCTCAACTGCTATTTGGTATAAGCCTCTTCTCTGAGGTTAACGCCGCCAAAGGCTAGACGCCCGCAGGCGGCTGTAATCCTTAACCCTTTCATACCAGCGTAAAGAAGACCATGATCTCCGGGCGCTGCGAGCGCCTCTCTGATTATATTTCTCATCGGGATGATCAATCCCTACGCCTCTATAGCGTGCCTCGCAGACGTAACAGACCGACGCGTGCCCTAGAAAGAAGAGATCAAGCAACCATTCGAAATAGAAGTATCTGCTCCCGCAGAAAATACATTCTTCGGATTCCGAAATATCCGGCCCGGGATTTTTCGCCAGGACGAAGCCGCAATCAGCACACGCGAAAGCCCCCTCCACTCCCTTGAGTTGAAAGCCATTTCCCGAATAGCAGACCGGGCAGGATATAAATACTTCCCTCTTAATTCGTGACACCTTTCTTCTTTCAACCCGCCAATAGAATTTATTGAGCATGAATAAGACGGCGCACACGATCCGGGAAGAGCACGTCAATCTTCTGCGGCTCGATGAGCGCAGTCACTTCGCCCATACCGTAAGTCGTATGCATCATAGTTTGCCCGGGGCGGTAGGTGCTTGTCCGGTCGTAAGGCGAGAGGTTTTGCGTCGGCAGGCGAGGTAATGTGCGCGAACTAAGTTTGAAGGTGCTGAGGGTGCCGCACTTCGGACAATTAACACGCGAAATCTGGCCGCGTTTGGTGACAGATGTCACAACGTGCCCGCGCTCCTCTTTGCATACCGCGCATAACTTATCCGCCCGTTCGCCGACCGTGTATGTTTGCTTCTCCATTAGTCCTCTTTCCTTCTTTGACTGGAAGACCTATCCACAAGGATCTGAGACCCTTTGTGTGTCACGCTCGAATTGATCGAGCGCGATCTTCATTAAGACACAAAGCCTTCGGACGAATACTCGTGCCGGAGGCTTTGTGTAAGAGAGTCGCCGGAAGTAGCCAGCGATGAATTAGTAGCGAGAATTGCCGCCGTAGCCGCCGCGTCCGCCACCATTGCGGCCTCCGCCGAAACCGCCACGGCTGCCGCGATCTTCACGGGGCTTAGCTTCGTTGACGTTCAAGGCACGCCCGCCGACCTCATGGCCGTTGAACTGCTGAATCGCCGCCTGGCCTTCTTCCTTGGAAGACATTTCGACGAAGCCGAAGCCGCGTGAGCGTCCCGTGTCTCGGTCTTCGACGACCGAAGCCGACTCGACCGTGCCCGCCTGCGCGAACAACTGCTGCAAATCTTCGCTCGAAGTCTGGAACGCGAGATTGCCGACATAAAGTTTCATAGACATTTTTGTGTACCTCTCCCCTCTGGGAGTG